>JBBASJ010000007.1:33458-51784 GCA_040399325.1 Prochlorococcaceae cyanobacterium | reverse complement strand
GGCAGGTGCACCAAAAAAAACCGCCCGGTGGGGCGGTTTCGTGGGGAACTTTCGTAGGGAACTTACGTTGGGAACTTTCGTGGGGAAGTTTCCGAAAGCGGTTTGGTGGAGCAGTTTCCGAAGGCGGATGCTGTGTGATCAGGCCAACGGAATCACTTCCAGTTCTTGGCGACGATCTCGGCGAGATCGACAACCCGCTGGCTGTAGCCCCACTCGTTGTCGTACCAGCAGACGATCTTGACCATGTTGCCGCCCATCACCAGGGTGAGGTCGGCGTCGACGATGGTGCTCTCGTCGGTGCCGGCGTGATCGCTCGACACCAGGGGCAGATCGCAGTACTTGATGATGCCCTTCATGCCGTTTTCAGAGGCGGCCTTGAGGACGGCATTGACCTCCTCGGCGCTGGTGTCGCGGCCGGTCTCGAAGACCATGTCGCAGACCGACACGTTGGGGGTGGGTACGCGCAGGGCGATGCCGCTCAGCTTGCCCTTGACCTCGGGATAGACCAGGGCCACGGCCTTGGCGGCGCCGGTGCTGGTGGGCACGATATTGACGGCGGCGGCACGGGCACGGCGCAGGTCGCGGTGAGCGGCATCGAGGATGCGCTGGTCACCCGTGTAGCTGTGGGTGGTGGTCATCGTGCCCTTGACGATGCCGAAGGCCTGGTCGATCGTCTTGACGATCGGCGCCATGCAGTTGGTGGTGCAGCTGGCGTTGCTGAGGATGTCCCAGTCTTCGTGGCGGTACTGATCGGCATTGACGCCGACCACGAATGTGCCGACCTTTGCACCCTTGCCGGGGGCGGTGAGGATCACCTTGCGGGCACCCGACTCGAAGTGCTTGCTGGCACCGACGTCATCGTTGAACACACCGGTTGACTCGATGACCAGATCGACGCCCCAGTCCTTCCAGGGAAGGTTGGCTGGATTGCGGTCGTAGAAGGTCTTGATGGTCTTGCCGTTGATGATGATCGTGTCTTCAGTGGTGGACACCTCGGCGTTGCGCAGGGGGCCCAGCATCGAGTCGTACTTGAGCAGGTGCGCATTGGTGGTGGTGTCACCCGAGCCATTGATTCCGACCACTTCGATGCCGGTGTTGGCCCCCCGACTCAGCCAGCAACGCATGAAATTGCGACCGATCCGGCCGAATCCATTGATCGCAACGCGCAAGGTCATGGCAGGGAGCGACGAAAGCCGCTAGGAAAGGTGGTTTTGGCGGCCGATCATACAGAAATCAACTTGCCTTTCCCCACCTGAATCCGGGCGCCTTTCAAACGCAGGGTCAGGAGCGACGCAACTCGTAAAGGACAGGGGGCCGATCCGGCCTTAATTTCTGATGCAGATCGGACCGGCCCGGGTCCTTCATTCCAGCCCCATCCCGCACCCCGTCAGGAGACGCCCTTGGCCCCATCGCTCGATCGTCGCCAGCCTCTCCACTTCATCGGGGTCGGCGGTATCGGCATGTCGGCCCTGGCCGGGATCCTGGCCCAGCGCGGTTTCAGCATCACCGGCTCGGACAGCCGCGACAACGCCGTGCTCACCCAGCTGCGCCAGCTGGGCGTGCGGGTGTTTCGCCAGCAGAGCGCCGGCACGATCGCCGCGATCCGCAGCGGCACCTCGACCAGCCCTGCCGTGGTGATCAGCTCGGCCGTGCCCGAGACCAACCCCGAACTGCGGGCCGCACGGCAGGCCGGCCTCAGCATCTGGCACCGGGCCGACGTGCTGGCAGCCCTGATCAACGCCCAGCCGTCGATCGCGGTGGCCGGCAGCCACGGCAAGACCACCACCAGCTCGCTGATCGCCACCCTGCTGGCCGCCACGCACCACGACCCCACCGCCGTGATCGGCGGCATCGTGCCGGCCTTCGGCAGCAACGGCCGCAACGGCGACGGCCGACTGCTGGTGGCCGAAGCCGACGAATCCGACGGAACCCTGGTCAAATTCAGGGCTGAGCTGGGGCTGATCACCAACCTGGAGCTGGATCACACCGATCACTACCCCAACCTCGAGGCCCTGATCGGCACCATGCAGCGGTTCAGCCGCCAGTGCCGTCAGCTGCTGGCCAACCACGACTGTCCGGTGCTGCGCCGGCACTTCAAACCCCAGCACTGGTGGTCGACCCAGCAGAGCGAAGGCGTCGCGTTCGCCGCCCTGGCCCGGCAGAGCCGGGGCGATGGCACCGAAGCCGAGTTCTACGAACAGGGCCAGCGCATGGGCATCCTGCAGGTGCCGTTGCCGGGCCTGCACAACCTCAGCAACGTGACCGGCGCCGTGGCGGCCTGCCGGCTCGAGGGGGTCTCGTTTGCCGAGCTGCAACAGGCCGTGGCCCGCCTGCAGGCCCCGGGCCGTCGCTTCGATTACCGGGGCACCTGGGAGGGCCGTCTGGTGGTCGATGACTACGCCCACCACCCCAGCGAGGTGGCCGCCACCCTGGCGATGGCGCGGCTGATGGTGAGCAGCGGCCGCAGCCCCCTGCCGCAGACACCGAAACGGCTGCTGGGAATCTTCCAGCCGCACCGTTACAGCCGCACGGCCGAATTTCTCGCGGGGTTCGCCCAGGCCCTGAGCACCGCCGACGCCCTGGTGCTCGCCCCCCTGTACAGCGCCGGCGAGCAACCGATCCAGGGGATCGGCAGCGCCGCCCTGGCCCGCGAGATCGCACGGCTCAACCCCCAGCTGGCGGTGGCCGTGGCCGACAGCAATGATGAGCTGACCGCCCTGGTGGCTGAGCTGAGCCGCCCCGGCGATCTGGTGCTGGCCATGGGCGCCGGCGACATCAACGGACTCTGGGACCGGCTCAACCGGCTTCACCCCGGCGATGAGGCTCCTGTGCTGCTGGCCGCCTGAGGTGCGCACACCGGCCGGTCTGCAGGGCCAGGTGCCGCTGCGGGACTTCACCACCTGGAAGGTGGGCGGCCCCGCTGAGTGGCTGGCCGAACCCGCCGATGCGCACGAGCTGGTGCAGCTGGTGGCCTGGGGCCACCGCCAGGGGCTGGCTCTGCGCAGCATCGGCGCCGGCTCCAACCTGCTGGTGGCCGACCAGGGGGTGAGCGGCCTCACCCTCTGCCTGCGGCGCCTGCAGGGCAGTCAGCTCGATGGCAGCACGGGCCTGGTCGAAGCCCACGCCGGCGAACCGATCCCCACCCTGGCCCGCAAGGCGGCCCGGCTGGGCCTGGCGGGGCTCGAGTGGGCCGTGGGCATCCCCGGAACCGTGGGCGGGGCCGTGGTCATGAACGCGGGCGCCCAGGGCGGCTGCATCGCCGATTGCCTCGAATCGGTGCGCCTGCTGGATCCCGCCGATCCGGAAGCGACCGTGGAGCTGCCCGCCGCGGCCCTCGGCTTCGCGTATCGCCACAGCCGCCTGCAACAGGAACCGTGGGTGGTGGTGAGTGCCCGCTTCAGGCTGGAGAGCGGCCACGACCCGGCGGCGGTGAGCGCCCGCACCAGTGCCAATCTGCACAGCCGCACCAGCAGCCAGCCCTACCAGCAACCCAGCTGCGGCAGCGTGTTCCGCAACCCGGAACCGCTCAAGGCGGGCCGCCTGATCGAGGAGCTCGCGCTCAAGGGTCTGCGCATCGGTGATGCCGAGGTCTCACCGGTGCACGCCAACTTCATCGTCAACCGCGGCCAGGCCCGGGCCACCGACATCGCCGCCCTGATCGCCCTGGTGCAGGAGCGGGTGCAGGAGGCCCACGGAATCGGGCTGGAGACCGAGGTCAAACGGCTGGGGTTCTAGCCTGCGCCGAACGACACCTTCGGCATGGCCGGCTTCGGACTCCCCAACTTCGGCCAGCTGACCGAGGCTTTCAAGAAAGCGCAGCAGATCCAGCAGGACGCCCAGAAGCTGCAGGAGGAGCTCGATGCCATGGAGCTCGAGGGCAGCAGTGCCGACGGACTGGCCAGCATCTGGCTGTCGGGCAACCAGCAGCCCCTGCGGGTGCGCCTCAGCCCCGAGCTGCTGAGCCAGGGCAGCGAAGCGGCAGAAGCAGCCGTTCTCGAGGCCCTGAAGGCGGCCTACGAGCGCTCCACCGGCACCATGAAGGAGCGCATGGAAGAGCTCACCGGCGGCCTCAATCTCAACCTTCCTGGCCTGGGTGGTTGAGTTCGGCGTCGGCCTGCTGGCGCTGACCCCGGCGCGACGGTTGGCGGTACTGGGCGGCCAGGCGAGGCTCAACCCGGTTGCCCCGCTGGCGCAGGCTGCCGGCTGAGCCGGTTCTGGCGGGCGCGTCAAAGCGCTGGGCAGCGGCCAGCAGCTCCTGCAGGGTCTGGCTGTACAGGCTGTGGCGGTCCCAGCCTGAGCCCACGGCGCACCCGGGCTCGCCCTGATGCAGGCAATCGCCGAACTGACATCGCCGGTCGGCCGGGGCCGTGCGCAACTCCGGAAAGCAGGCCATCAGGGCCGTCGGGTCGGCCGGCAGGACCGGCCGGTTGAAACCCGGCGTGTCGGCCAGCAGAGCGCCCTCGGCCAGGGCAAACAGCTCCACGTGGCGGGTGGTGTGCCGGCCCCGCTGCAGGCGCCCCGACACCGCTGCCACCCGCAGCTCAAGGGCCGGGATCAGGGCATTGATCAGGCTGCTCTTGCCCACCCCGGAGGGCCCGCACAGCACCGCGAGCCCGGGCTG
Source organism: Prochlorococcaceae cyanobacterium (assembly GCA_040399325.1). Taxonomy (GTDB): domain Bacteria; phylum Cyanobacteriota; class Cyanobacteriia; order PCC-6307; family Cyanobiaceae; genus RGUW01. The sequence continues at coordinate 47,163 of JBBASJ010000007.1, read as the reverse complement.
GCTGAGGCGTTGCCGCAGGGGCTCCAGGCTGGCCGGCTCGCGGCTCGACACCGCCATGGCGGCATACCCCCAGGCCAAGGCGCGCTGCAGCCACTGCTGCACCAGCACAGGCCCGCCCAGGTCGGCCTTGCTGAACACCAGATCCACCGCCGCCCCTGACTGCTCGGCCGTGATCAGAAAGCGGGTCAGCTGCAGCGGATCGATGGGGGGTTCCGCCAGGGCGACCACCACCACCACACGGCTGACGTTGGCCACCGGCGGGCGTTCGAGCACCCGCTGACTGGGCTCGACCGCCGCCACCGCGGCCCGGCCGGCGGCCCAGTCGATGCCGTCGAGCTGGACCCAGTCGCCCACCCGGATCGCCTGGCCGCTCTTGGCAAGCCGGGTGCGCCGGGTGCAGAGCAGGCGCTGCTGGCCAGCGGGTCCCGGCTGATCGAGGCTGACCCAGCAGAAGTTGGCCAGCAGGGCCACCACCTGACCGCGACGGGGCGGTTCAGCCATCGACCGTGACGCGCAGCAGCACCGCCCCACTGTCGATGGGATGGGGCTCAACGACCACCCCATGGCCGGCATTCAGCAGACCCTCGCTGACCATCTGCTCGGGCTCGCCGCGGTCGAGGCTGACCTGCAGCGTCGCACCGGGAGCCAGACCCTCGAGGGCCAGCTTGGTGCGGATGTAATTGAGGGGGCAGGGGGTACCCCGCAGGTCGAGCTCAGTCACGCTGGCCGAACAGGCCACCGAACAGGCCGCTGCGGTGGTGGGTCTTGTGCCCCTTGCGGCTGTGGTGACCGGCCAGCTCCTCGAGCAACTGGCGCTCATCGGCGCTGAGCCTGGTGGGCAGCTGCACCTTGACGGTGAACAGGTGGTTGCCGCGGGCGACCGGATTGCCCAGCTTGGGCACACCCTTGCCCGCCAGGGTCAGCACCGCCCCGGGCTGGGTGCCGGCGGGAATCTCCAGATGCTCGCTGCCATCGACCGTTTCGACCTCGATCGTGTCGCCGAGGATCGCCTGGAGGTAGCTGAGGGTGACCTCGGAATGGATCTGGAGCCCGTCGCGACGCAGATGGGGATGGCTCTGGACGCTGAGAAACACATAGAGATCGCCGGGCGGACCGCCCCGCTGGCCGGCATTGCCCTCGTTGGCCACGCGCAGGCGGGTGCCGGTGTCGACACCGGCCGGAATGTTGATGCGCAGGGTCTTGCGCACCTGCTGCAGACCCTGACCACCGCAGGCCTGACAGGGATCGGCGATCACCTGCCCCGCCCCCTCGCAGCTGGGGCAGGGGGCCACCTGGGTGAAGCTGCCGAAGGGGGTGCGGGTGGCGCGCCGCACCTGGCCGGCGCCGCCACAGGTGCTGCAGGTCACCGGACCGCTGCCGGCCTTGGCACCGCTGCCGCTGCAAGTGCCACACGCTTCGAGATGCCGCAGCTGCACCTCCTTTTCGACCCCGGTGATCGCCTCGCTGAAGCTGATGCCGAGATCGAGGCGCAGGTCATCACCCTGGCGCGGGCCGCGGCGTCGCTGGCCACCGCCAGAGCCGCCCACGCCCCCGCCGAAACCGCTGAAGAAGGTTTCAAACAGGTCGGCGAAGCCACCCATGTCGCCCATATCGGGCATGCCACCGCCGCCGAGACCGGCCTCGCCGAACTGGTCGTAGCGGGCACGGGTCTGGGGGTCACTGAGCACCTCGTAGGCGCGGCCGATCTCCTTGAATCGGTCTTCGGCTCCAGGATCCTTGTTGACATCCGGGTGGTACTGCCGTGCCAGACGCCGGTAGGCCCGCTTGAGGGTGTCGGCGTCAGCGTCACGGCTGACCCCCAGGAGGTCGTAGTAGTCGGCCATCAGCCGGCCTGCTCCTGGGACTGATCACCAGGACCGGGGCCCATCGACACCTTGACCAGGGCATGGCGCAGCACCCGGCCGTTGAGCTGATAGCCGCGCTGCAGTTCTTCGATGACCACATCCTCGGGATGCTCGTCACTCGGTTCGCGCATGACCGCCTCGTGCAGGGTGGGGTCGAAGGGCTCGCCCTCGACGCGCATCGGCGACACACCGAGCTGTTTGAACACATCGACCAGCTGCTTGTAGAGGCCCTGGTAGCTGCGGTGCAGGGTCTGGGCTTCCTCGTGCTGGGGGTTGAGCTGCTGACGGGCGCGGTCGAAGTTGTCGACCACGGGCAGGATCTCGCTGAGGGTGGTGCAGGCGATCTGCACCCGCTGATCCTCGAGATCGCGGCTCTGGCGCTTGCGGTAGTTGTCGAAATCAGCGGCCAGACGCATGTACTGACCGTTGAGGTTGTCGAACTGCTCGCGCAGGGTGCCCAGCTCCTGCTCGAGCTGGGCGGCCCGGGCCGCAGGATCGGCCGCGGCGTCGCTGGCGCCGGCCTCACTGGCCGTGCCTTCGCCGGCGCCGACGTCGGGGCCCGAGTCGGCCGGGGATGGTGCCACCTCGCCGGCAGGCCCCTCGCTCAGGGTGTCGGGCTGGGACTCCACAGAACCCGCAACGGTGTCTTCGCTGCTCATGCTGACGCCCACGACAATCGGTTCTAGACATGTTGGAGCGCCGGGGCCGCCTCCCACAAGCGGCGGAAGCCCGCACCTCTGTTCCTCGACCATGACCCAGAGCCCGACCCGGCCGGTGCCCGATGCCACCAGCCCCGAGCAGCAGCGTCTGGAGGTGGAGCTGCTGCTGCGGCAACCGGTGCTCGACGGCGACGACCTGGCCCACGCCGACCCGGCGCTGCTGGGGCCGGCCGGGGTGATGGCGCTGGAGCGGGCCCGCAGCCTGATCTGCCTGCCGCTGAGCCGCCGCAGCGGCGCTCTCGAGGTGGCCATCCCCAGCTACTGGGGTCCCGAGGAGCGGCAGGGGCTGCTCGCCGAGCTGGGCCCGAGTGGCCTGGGCATCGCCCTGCGCCTTGCCCTGGCCAGTGACATCGACGCGGCGCTCGAAGGCCTCGCCAACCCGCCCAGCCCACCCGCGGCGATCGCGGCCGCAGAACCGGTGCGTTCGATCTTCGACGAGCTGGATCTGCCCAACGAGGGCCTGCAGCAACCGGAGATCAGCGACGTGGAGGACCTGGAGTCCTCCGCCATCGCCCAGGGCAACGCCTCACCGGTGGTGAGCCTGGTGGACCGGATCCTGATGGAAGCGATCGACGCCGGCGCCAGCGACATCCACGTGGAGCCCCAGGAGCTGGGTCTGGAGATCCGCTTTCGCCTTGATGGCGTGCTCCACAAACAGTTCGAGGATCTGCCCAGGACCCTGACCCCGGCGGTGACCTCCCGCCTGAAGATCATGGCGGACCTGGACATCGCCGAACGGCGCCTTCCCCAGGACGGACGGATCCGCCGGCTCTACAAGGGGCGCAAACGGGATTTCAGGGTCAGCACCCTGCCGAGCCGGCACGGCGAGAAGATCGTGATGCGCCTGCTCGACAGCTCGGCCACCCAGCTGGACCTCGACAGCCTGATCACCAACCCCGCCACCCGGGCCATGGTGCGCGACATCGGCGCCAAGCCCTTCGGGATGATCCTGGTGACCGGGCCCACCGGCTCCGGCAAATCGACAACGCTCTATTCGGTGCTGGCCGAACGCAACAGCCCCGGCATCAACATCTCGACCGTCGAGGACCCGATCGAGTACAGCCTGCCCGGCATCACCCAGACCCAGGTGAACCGGGACAAGGGCCTGGACTTCAGCACGGCGTTGCGGGCCTTCATGCGCCAGGACCCGGATGTGCTGCTGGTGGGCGAGACCCGCGACCTGGAGACGGCCAAGACGGCGATCGAAGCCGCCCTCACCGGCCACCTGGTGCTCACCAGCCTGCACTGCAACGATGCCCCCAGCGCCATCGCCCGACTCGACGAGATGGGCGTGGAGCCGTTCATGGTGAGCGCCTCGCTGCTGGGAATCGTGTCGCAGCGCCTGCTGCGGCGGGTGTGCACCAGCTGCCGCGAGAGCTACCGCCCCAGCCCGGAGGAACTGAGCCGGTTCGGCCTGCTGGCCAGCAGTGAAACCAACGTGACCTTCTTCAAAGCCCGCACGGCGCCGGCGGCGGCCCGGGGCAGCTGTGCCGTCTGCCACGGCTCGGGCTACAAGGGCCGGGTCGGGGTCTATGAGGTGCTGCGCATGAACGAGGCCCTGGCGGCCGCCACGGCCAAGCGGGCCACAACCGACCAGCTGCGGCGCCTGGCCCTCGAGAGCGGCATGAAATCGCTGCTGGGCTATGGCCTCGATCTGGTGCGGGAAGGCCACACCACCCTCGACGAGGTGGAGCGCATGCTGCTCACCGATTCGGGTCTGGAATCGGAACAGCGGGCCCGGGCCCTCAGCAGCCTCACCTGCAAGGGCTGCGGTGGCGGTCTTCGGGATGAATGGCTCGAATGCCCCTACTGTCTGACCAGCCGCTAGGGACGGCCATGGCCATCTCCATGGAGAGCCTGATGGAGCAGCTGGTCGCCAACGGCGGCAGCGATCTCCATCTCAGCGCCGAGCTGCCCCCCTATGGCCGATTCAATGGCCAGCTGCGGCCGATGCAGGAGGAGGTCCTCGATGAGGAAGCCTGCAACCGCCTGATCTTCTCGCTGCTCAACAACAGCCAACGCAAACAGCTCGAGCAGACCTGGGAACTCGATTGCTCCTATGGCCTGCGGGGGGTGGGCCGATTCCGGGTCAACGTCTACCGCCAGAAGGGCAGCTACGCCGCCTGCCTGCGGGCCCTGGGCAGCCGGATTCCTTCACTCGAAAGCCTCGGACTGCCGCCGGTGGTCGAGGAGATGGGCCGCATGCCCAAGGGCCTGGTGCTGGTCACCGGACCCACCGGATCGGGCAAGACCACCACCCTGGCGGCGATTCTCGAGCACATCAACCAGACCCGCGCCGAACACATCCTGACGATCGAGGATCCGATCGAGTTCGTCTACACAAGCCAGCGCAGCGTGTTTCACCAGCGCGAGGTCAACGAGGACACCCGCAGCTTCGCCAATGCCCTGCGCGCCGCCCTGCGGGAGGACCCCGATGTGATCCTGGTGGGGGAGCTGCGCGATCTGGAGACGATCCAGCTGGCGATCAGCGCCGCTGAGACCGGTCACCTGGTGTTCGGCACCCTGCACACCAGCTCGGCCGCCCAGACCGTCGACCGCATGGTGGATGTGTTTCCACCGGCCCAGCAGACCCAGATCCGGGTGCAGCTGAGCAACAGCCTGCTGGCGGTGTTCGCCCAGACGCTCTGCCGCCGCCTGGACCCCCAGCCGGGGCAGTTCGGTCGCGTCATGGCCCAGGAGATCCTGGTCAACACCCCGGCCATCGCCAACCTGATCCGCGAGGGCAAGACCGCCCAGCTCTATTCACAGCTGCAGACCGGCGGGCAGATGGCCATGCAGACCCTCGAGAAGGCGCTGTCGGCACTGGTGCTCGGCCAGGAGGTGTCACTGGAGGAGGCACTCAACAAGACCACCCGTCCGGAAGAGCTGCGACGGCTGGTCAACCAGCCGCAGTAAGCCAGCCGCAGCAAGCCCCCGTGCCCGCCTTCGTCGCCACCTTCAGGAACAGCCGCGGCAAGGTCGAATCGCTGACGCTCGAGTCGGCCGATGCCACGACCGCCCGCCGGGACCTGCGGCGCCGCGGCATCCAGGTCGACAGCCTCGAGCGGCGCAGCGCGTCGTCAGCACCGCAGCAGAGCGGATCCGGCAGCGCCGGCAGCAGAAAGACCGGCCTGGCCACGCTGCTGGAGAGCCGGCCCGGAATCCGGGAGAAAGCGGTGTTCGCCAGCAAGCTGGCGGCCCTGGTGGATGCGGGCGTGCCGATCGTGCGCAGCATCGAGCTGATGGCCCAGCAGCAGAAGATGCCGCTGTTCAAGCGGGCGCTGCAGGGGATCAGCCTCGATGTCAATCAGGGCATGGCCCTGGGCCCGGCGATGCGGCGCTGGCCCCAGGTGTTCGACAAGCTCAGCATCGCCATGGTCGATGCCGGCGAGGCGGGCGGCGTGCTCGATGAATCGCTGCGGCGTCTGGCCAAGCTGCTGGAGGACAACGCCAAGCTGCAGAACCAGATCAAGGGGGCCCTGGGCTACCCGGTGGCGGTGCTGGTGATCGCCGTGCTGGTGTTCCTGGGCATGACGATCTTCATCATTCCCACCTTCGCCGGGATCTTTGACGACCTGGGGGCCGAACTGCCCCTGTTCACCCAGCTGATGATCGATCTGAGCGGGCTGCTGCGCTCCCCGTTCGCCCTGCTGCTGCTGGGTGCCCTGGCCGGCGGGGTGGTGCTGTTCCTGCGCTACTACGCCACCCCCCACGGCCGCCGCCGCGTCGACGCCCTGGTGCTCAAGATCCCCCTGTTCGGCGACCTGATTCAGAAGACGGCCACGGCCCAGTTCTGCCGCACCTTCAGCTCGCTGACGCGGGCCGGCGTGCCGATCCTGATGGCCCTCGAGATCGTGCGCGAAATCACGGGCAACAGCGTCATCAGCGACGCCATCAACCAGAGCCGCGACGATGTCACCCAGGGCATTCCCCTGAGCATCGCCCTGGCCAGCAAACAGGTGTTCCCCGAGATGGCCATCGGCATGCTGGCCATCGGCGAGGAGACCGGCGAACTCGACGCCATGCTCTCGAAGGTGGCCGACTTCTACGAAGACGAGGTGGGCGCCACCGTCAAGGCGATCACCGCCATGCTGGAGCCCGCCATGATCGTGATCGTCGGGGGCATTGTGGGCTCGATCCTGCTGGCCATGTACCTGCCGATGTTCTCGATCTTCGATCAGATCAAGTAACGCGGCTCAGGTCGGGTTGCTCAGGTCGCTGGCTCAGCCGCCAGGGCCTGACCCGCCAGCCAGCCCGAGGTCCAGCAGTGCTGGAAGTTGAAGCCGCCGGTGACGCCGTCGATGTCGAGCAGTTCGCCGACCACCTGCAGCCCGGGGCAGAGGCGGCTTTCCATGGTGGCCAGGTTGATCGTGCCCAGATCCACCCCGCCGGCGGTGACAAACTCCTCGCCGAAGGGGCCGCGGCCGGCGACCCGGTAGGTGCTGGCGGTCAGGCCCTGCACCAGGGCCTGCTGCTGCACTCGGCGCAGCTCGGCCCAGCGCAGCTGGGGGTCGATGCCGGCGGCGGCCAGCAGATGCGACCAGAGCCGGCGACTCAGTTCTGGCCAGGGACGCCAGCTGGGCAGCTGGCGCCGGGCCTGCTGCTGGCGCAGCTGCTCCAGCAGGGCCTCGATCTGGGATGCGGAGCGCGAGCCGGCCCAGTTGACCCGCAGGTGACCGCTGTAGCCGGTCGCCCTGAGATCGCGGGCGGCAAAGGCCGTCAGGCGCAACAGTGCCGGACCGCTGAGCCCCCGGTGGGTGATCAGCAGGGCTCCGCTCTGGCGATGGCGCGGCTGGGCAACCCGCTCGGGATCGAGCCGCAGCTCGAGATCCACCGGATCCATCACCACCCCGGCCAGCTCCAGCAGGGGCTGGCCCGCCAGGGTGAGGCTGAACAGCGATGGCACCGGCGGCACCAGCCCATGGCCCAGGGCGGCGGCCAGCTGGCGGCCGCTGGGGTGGCCACCGGTGGCCAGCACCAGGCGCCGGCACTGGACCGCGGCGCCCGAACGCAGCCGCCCGTTGAACCCCTCAGGGCTGCGGTCCACCTGCTGCAGGGCCGCGGCCGTGTGCAGGGTCACCCCGGCCCGCCGGGCCGCCTGACGCAGGGCGGCCACCACCGAAGCCGAGCTGTTGGAACGGGGAAACAGGCGGCCGTCGTCCTCTTCCACCAACTCCAGCCCATGGTCGGCAAACCAGGCCACCGCATCGCCGCTGGCGAAGCGTGCAAACGGACCCCGCAGGGCCTTGCTGCCGCGGGGGTAGTGGCCCACCAGGCTGCGGGGATCCCAGCACGCGTGGGTGACATTGCAGCGGCCGCCGCCACTGATGCGCACCTTGCTGAGGGGCTCGTTGGTGGCCTCGAGCAGGTGCACATCGGCCACGCCGGCCTCGGCCGCCACGATCGCCGTCATGAACCCGGAGGCACCGCCCCCGACAACCAGCACCGACACCCGATCAGGGAGCATGGAGCCATGCACCAGGCCTACCGCTTCAGTGTGGCTCCGATGCTGGACTGCACCGACCGGCACTTCCGGGTGCTGATGCGACAGATCAGCCGTTGCAGCCTGCTTTACACCGAAATGGTGGTGGCCCAGGCGATCCACCACGCCCGCCGCGCCAGCGATGGAGCCGCACGGCTCGAACGGCTGATCGGGTTTGACCCGCTCGAGAAGCCCCTGGCCCTGCAGCTGGGCGGTGACGATCCCGCCCTGCTGGCCGAGGCCGCAGCCCTGGCGGCCGAACGCGGTTACGACGAGATCAATCTCAACGTGGGCTGCCCCAGCGAAAAGGTGCAGCGGGGCCGTTTCGGCGCCTGCCTGATGGCCGAACCCGCACGGGTGGCGGCCTGCGTGTCAGCCATGGCCGGCGCCAGTGGCCTGCCGGTCACGGTCAAACATCGCATCGGCATCGATCAGCGCGACTCGTACGACGAGCTGGTGGCGTTCGTCGACACCGTGGCGGCAGCGGGTGCCGAGCGGTTTGCGGTGCATGCCCGCAAGGCCTGGCTCGAGGGACTCGATCCGCGCCAGAACCGCACGGTTCCGCCATTGCGCTACGACCTGGTGCATCGCCTCAAACGCGACCGGCCCCATCTCACGATCGAACTCAATGGGGGCCTTGAAACGCCCGACGCCTGCCTCGCGCAGCTGCAGCAGGTCGACGGAGTGATGGTGGGGCGGGCGGTCTATGCGCACCCACTGCGCTGGGCCGAGGTGGATCGGCTGATTCACGGCCGGCAGGCTGCCGATCCCGTGCTGGCCTCCACGGTGCTGCGGGGTCTGATTCCCCATGCCCAGCGCTGGACCGCCAGTGGTGGCCGCTTGTGGGCCATCGCCCGGCACCTGGTGCATCTGGTCGAAGCGGTGCCGGGGGCACGCCATTGGCGCGCCAGCCTGACCCGATCGGCCGGCGAGCGCAATGCCGGAGCCGCAGTGCTGGCCGACGCGGCCCGGGCGCTGGAGGAGCGGGGCCTGTGAGGCCGGGCCTAGACCCTCAGGCTTCGGCGCCGGGATAACCGTCGCCGCCGCTGCTGCGGCGCCGGCGGGTGCGACCGGCATCGAAGCTGTCGCTGGCGCCGTAACCGCCGCCACCGCCACCGCCATAGCTCCGGTCCTCCCAGCCACGGGCACCGGAGCCGCGATCGGCGCCACCACCGGCACCTGCGTAACCGCCACCACCGCCGTAGCCGCCACCACCACGGTTGTAACCACCACCGCCGCCACCGCCGCCATAGCCACCGCCGCGGCGTGGTGCACCACCGCCACCGCCGCCACCACCACCTGCGGTGCGGGGTTCGGCCTTGTTGATGCGCAGGGGACGCCCCATCAGCTCGGCACCCTGGAGGGCATCGATGGCCCGGGTCTCGCTGGCGTCATCCACCATCTCAACGAAGGCGAAGCCGCGCTTGCGACCGGTGTCGCGCTCCAGCGGCAGGGAGCAATTGACCACTTCGCCGTAGGGCGCAAACAATTCGGCGACGTCGTTCTGCTCGGCACGGAACGGCAGATTGCCAACAAAAATGCTCACGAACTCAGAAGGCCAGGCAGGCAGGCCCAGGAACCACACAACGCAGGAAGCCTAAGGCGCCTGGGCGCCCGTGCCGAGCCGATCGCGCATCTGCTGCAACTGTTGGCGCACCTGGGCAAAGCCGGTGCCGCCCTCGCTGCGGCGGGCCGCCACCACCTGCCGGGGGGCAATGGCGGCAAACACATCGGCAGCAAAGGCGGAATGCAGCTGCTGCCAACGCTCCAGGGGCAGATCCAGCAGCAGCACCCCCTCGGCGGCGGCGGTCTTGATCAGACCACCCACCAGCTGATAGGCCTCCCGGAAGGGAACACCCCTGGCCACCAGATAGTCGGCCACATCCGTGGCGTTGGAGTAGTCGCCGGCCACGGCCTGCTCGAGCCGCCGGGGCCTGAACTCCAGACCCTCCTCGAACAGGATCGCCATCGCCTCGAGGCAGCTGCGCACCGTGCGAACGCCGTCGAACAGGGCCTCCTTGTCTTCCTGAAAGTCCTTGTTGTAGGCCAGGGGAAGACCCTTGATCATGGTCAGCAGGCCCATCAGGTGCCCGAACACGCGGCCACTCTTGCCGCGCACCAGTTCGGGCACGTCGGGGTTCTTCTTCTGGGGCATCAGGCTGCTGCCGGTCGCGCAGCGGTCGCTCAGACCGACAAACCCGAACTCCTCGGAAGCCCAGAGGATCACCTCCTCACTGAGACGGCTCAGGTGCACCTGGATCAGCGCGGCCGCGGCCATGAACTCGACCGCGAAGTCGCGATCGCTCACCGCATCGAGGCTGTTGGCGTAGATCTGGTCAAAACCGAGCTCGGCAGCGGTGGCGCGCCGGTCGATCGGCACCGGGGTGCCGGCCAGGGCGGCGGCACCCAGGGGGCAGATATTGACGCGGCGGCGCACATCGGCCAGGCGGTCGCGGTCGCGCTCGGCCATTTCGATGTAGGCCAGCAGATGGTGGGCCAGGCACAGGGGCTGGGCCCGCTGCAGATGGGTATAGCCCGGGATCAGGGTGTCGGCATGGCGCTCGGCCTGATCCAGCAGGGCCCGCTCGAAGCGCTGCAGGTCGCCATCGATGGCATCGATCTGCTGCCGCAGCCAGAGGCGCACATCGGTGCCCACCTGGTCGTTGCGGGAGCGCCCGGTGTGGAGCTTCTTGCCGACCGGACCGATCAGGGCGATCAGACGACGCTCGACGGCGAAATGGACGTCCTCATCCTCAAGGCCAGGGTTGAAGCTCCCGGCTGCGGCCTCGCTGCGGATCGCCTCGAGACCCGCGATGATCGCGTCGGCCTCGTCGCGGCTGATGACGCCGCAACCCCCGAGCATGCGGGCGTGGGCCACCGAACCGTCGAGATCCTGCTGCAACAGGGCAATGTCAAAGCCGATCGAGGCGTTGAACCGCTCGATCGCCGGGTTGAGCCCCTGGTCAAAACGCTGGCTCCAGGTGGAGGCGTTGGAATCGACTGCCATGGGGTCAGCTTGCCACCGGGCCCCGGAGCAGGGGAGGCAGCGAGACGGCGTCATCAACCTTGAGCACCACCATCGAGGCGTCGTCTTCGAGGGTGCGATCGGCCCCCACGAAACGATCGAGCCGCAGAAACAGCTGCTCCAGAATCTCCTGGGCCCCACCGGTCGCCGCCCGACTGATCAGCTCCAGGGCATCGGCAAGCCGCTTCTCCTCGAAGCGCTCACCGCTGAAACCGACGGCCTCGGTCACCCCATCGGTGTAATAAAGGAGCACGTCGCCGGGATCGAGCACCAGCTGCAGGCTGTCGTAGTCGGCCTCGCCCTGCAGACCGATCAGCAGGCCGGCCGCATCGAGCCGGTCCACCTGGCCGCTCTGCCGTCGCCAGATCAGGGGCGGATTGTGGGCCGCATTGGCGTAGCGCAGCAGGCGGGTGCGGGGGTCGTAATCGGAATAGAACAGCGTCACGAACCGGTGCGAATGGGCCAGGTCCTCCTGGGCCATGGCGTTGAGGTCGTGGAGGATGCGGCCGGGGGCATGGCCGCTCAGCACCTCGGCCCGCAACATGCCCCGCAGCAGGGTCATCAACAGCCCGGCGGGGATGCCCTTGCCCATCACATCGCCCATCACCAGAGCCCAGCGCCCCTGCTCGCGGCGGCGACCGCTGAGCTGGGGCCGGGTCGGGATGAAATCGTAGTAATCGCCGCCCACCTGAAACGCCGGCCGGCAGCGGGCCGCCAGCTCGACACCGGCGATGCGGGGGCAGTGGTCGGGCAGCAGCTGGGCCTGGATCTCGGCGCCGGTGCTGAGCTGGCGATCGAGCCGCTCATGGCGACGCATCTGCTGCACCAGCCCATCGTTCTCAAGGGCGACGGCGGTCAGATCAGCCACCAGCTGCGCATGGCGGCGGTGCACGTCACTCCAGCTGAACCCGACCCGCGAGCTGAACACATAGAGCCGACCACCCTGCCAACCGCGGCAGGCCACCGAGGTGGCGAACACCTGGGCCTGGCCGAGCAGCCGCGCCACCCGCTGATCCAGAAAGCGGGTGACGGCCTCCTCACCACTGAGGCTCAGCAGCTCGCTGTCGTCGAGGGCGGCCAATTGGCGCAGGACCTCGGCGCAGCGTTCGCACTGGGTGGCCTGCAGCTGCTCGCGCCAGAGGCGACCGTCCTCGTGAAACACCAGCAGCAGCGCACCCTCGGCTTCCACCAGACGCATGGCGACCAGCGGCACCAACTCGAGAAAGCGGGCCAGGTTGGTGAAGCTGCGCAGGGCAAACGCCAGCGAAACCAGCAGTTCCTGGTTGCGACGCTGCTCCTTGCTGAGGCTGTCAAGGAGCTGACGCAGGGATTCTGAGGCCGTCCACACGGCCGTCAGCGGCAGCGACCCGCAGGGTAGCGATGTTTGCCCGGTTCAGCCCGCCAGAAGGGCTTCGACGAATTCGAAGCTGTTGAACGGCCGCAGGTCGCGGATGCCCTCACCGGCACCGATGAACCGGATCGGCAGACCCGCTTCCGAGGCCACCGCCAGGGCCACCCCGCCGCGGGCACTGCCGTCGAGCTTGGTGAGCACCACCCCGGTGAGGCCGGCAGCACTGGCGAAGGCCATCGCCTGGCGCAGGCCGTTCTGACCCTGGCTGGCGTCGAGCACCAACAGCGACTCCACGGCGGCGTCGGGGGCGAGCTTGTCGACGATGCGGCGCACCTTGGCCAGCTCCTCCATGAGGTTGTGCTTGGTCTGCAGACGGCCCGCCGTGTCGACCAGCACCAGCTCGGTGCCCTTGGCCTGGGCCGCGCCGATGGCGTCGTAGACGACTGCCGCGGGATCGGCATTGGAGCTGGGATTGGCGATCACAGGCACGCCACTGCGCTCGCCCCAGACCTGCACCTGCTGCACCGCAGCCGCCCTGAAGGTGTCAGCCGCAGCGATCAGACAGCTGTAGCCGCTGCGCACCGCCAGGTTGGCCAGCTTGCCGAGGGTGGTCGTCTTGCCGACGCCGTTGACACCCACCAGCAGCCACACATTGAGGCGCCCGCGCTGGGGAGCCAGCAGGGGATTGGCACAGGAACGGATCGGTTGCTCGAGCAGGTCGGTGAGCTGTTCCTTGAGAAAGCGGATCCCTTCAGCCGGATCAACCACCTCGGTGTTGAGCCGCCTGCGCAGGGCCTCGAGCACCTGATCGGTGGCCTGGACCCCCACGTCAGCCTGGAGCAGCGTGGTCTCGAGATCATCGAGCACCTCGGGCGTGAGGGGGTCATCCCCCAGGTTCTCGAGCAGCTGGGTGACGAAGCCCTGACGGGTCTTTTCAAGCCCGCGGCGCAGCCGGCTGAGCCAGTCGATCTCCTCAAGCGAGATCTGATCGACCCGTTTGCCCTGGGCTGCCAGCACCTCGGCCGACCAGGTGAAGGTCTCGTCAAAAGCACCCAGAACCGGTGCTTCCTGGGTCGCGGCAGCGACCGATGGGGCCGCCTGGGCCGCCCCATCCGGGGCGACGGGTGGCTCGAGAGCGGTGACCGCCTGCTGGCGTTCGGCCCGCTGGGCGGCCGCCAGCTCCAGCAGCGAGAGAGCGGGAGCAGGCGCGGGTTCGGGTTCGGGTTCTGGCTCTGGAACGCCTGGCTCAGAGAGGCCCGGTTC
>JBBASJ010000007.1:0-33358 GCA_040399325.1 Prochlorococcaceae cyanobacterium | reverse complement strand
GCGCTTGCTTCAGGGGCGCTTGCTTCGGTGCTGGCCGCTTCAGACCCCTGGGGCTCGGATGGGGCCGGTTGCTGGCGGGCCGCTTCCTGCTCTGCCTTCAGGCGGGCATAGGCAGCCCTGGCCCAGGCGAGGGCATCGTCGGCATCCGGCTCCGGCTCAGCCTCGGCGGCGGTTGCGCCGGCGGAGAGCTCAGCAGCGCCCTGCTCAGGCGGTTCGGCAGCGGCAGACCCTGAGGGCGGCGCTTCAGCCGGGGGTTCGGCCGTGCGGTTGAACCAGTCGTAAACCATGGGTGTGAACGGAGCTCAGGGCCGACCGGCGGCAGTGGTGAGTCGCCGCAGCACACCATGGATCATGCGGCGACCCTGGTCATCGCTGTAGCGATGGGCCAGCTCGACCGCTTCATTGCAGGCGACCGCCGCCGGTGTGCCGAAGGTATCAAGATCGACGGCGGCCAGGCGCAGGATGTCGCGATCGATGCGGGGCAGGCGCATCAGACGCCATCCCTCCATCACCGCATCGAGGCTGCGGTCGATCTGCTCCCGGTTCTGAAGCACGGCCCTGGTGCGCGCGATCGCATCGCCGCGCACCTCGGGTTGGTCGGCCAACAACAGCACCCTGGGCAGCTCAAGCCCTGCCGACAGACGGTTCAGGGCCATCTCGGCAAGGGCCAGTCCATCGCGCAGGTGCTGGCGCACCTTGGGCAGCTGCTGGGTGTCACCGGCATCCTGCAGTTCGCTGTCGAGAAGGCGTTGTTCGGCGTTCTGCAGATCCTCGGCCGAGCGGTCGAGGGCCTCGCGCACATGCTGATGCAGGCCCGCCAGGGCACGATGCAGGAGCTCGGTGAGGGAGCTGTCAGCCAGGTCCGGCAGAGCGGAGCCGGGTTGGCGTTCGTCGCGGTCGCTGGTCTGCCCGAGCATCAGCAGGGCCAGTTCCCGGGCCAGGGTTCGACTCTGCATCAGGAGAGCTGGGGAGAGCGGAGCTGGGCCAGAAGGCTTGAAAAACTACGGCTGGACGCCTGTTCCCGTTCATCCGGGCTGACGATGCCGGCCGAAATGATGGTGCGGAAGGCATCTTCCACCGAAAGATCAAGATCCTTCACCGACCGTTCAGGAACCACGGCATACCAGCCGGTGGTGGGATTGGGAGCGGTGGGAATGAAGACGCTCAGCATCCTCTCCGCAAAGCCGCTCTGCAGGGAGGAGCCGAGCTCACCGGTCACGAAGCCCAGCGCGTAGATCCCCTCGCGCGGATATTCGACCAGCACAACACGACGAAAACGGCTGGAATTGCCCTGGAGAAAGGTCTCGAGCAGCTGCTTGAGCGTTTTGTAGACCGAGCCCGCCAGGGGGATGCGCAGCAGGGTGCCTTCGCCGAATTCGAGCAGCCAGCGCCCCACGATGTTGCGGGCCATCAGGCCGATCAGCAGGATCCCCAGCAGGGGCACCAGCAGGCCCACACCCAGATTGATGAGTTCCTGCAACACCGGGTTGAGGGTGTTGAAGGGGTTGAACTGCTTGGGAATCGAGGTCAGAAACGCCAGCACGAATCGGCTGACCGTGGTGGCAAGCCAGATGGTCGTCGCCAGTGGAATCACCACCAGCAGACCGGCGATCAGATCGTTCTTGAGATCCTGCTGAAGCCGATCACCCAACGGGTCATCGGGTCTCGGACTGGATGGCACCACCTGTTACCCCTGAGCGCGCCATGAAACCAAATGGCAACTTAGCCAGGCGCCGGGGCGGTCCCGTCAGTGACGACGGGGAGAAAACCGTCAGAGCAGGGCGGCCAGGGCCAGCAGCACAAAGGCCACCAGCAACACGACGGCACTGACGGTGCCGCCGATGCGCCGTTGATTGACGCTGATGTCGCGGGCCTTGCGCTGCTGATCGAGCTGGGCTTCAGCCCGCTTCACCTGGCGATCCATCAATTGACGCACCAGACCGCGCTTCTGCTCGGCGGTGGCCTGGGCAGGCAGCTGACCCGCCTGCTCGGCCTGCTGCACGAGCTGATCGAGGGCTTCCGGGGTGGCGGAGGCCAGCTGGGAGCGCATCATGTCGAGCTGGGCCGCCCCGGCCTGGAGCTGCTGATCGGCCTGGGCGACAGCATCCTGATCGCCACCGATGGTGACCGGGATGGCCACCAGCATCGTCAGGGCCAGCAGGATGCTCAGCACTGCGGTGGTGAGGCGCAATGGCGTGCGCTCAGCCGAGGCCGACTCAAGCCTGGCCCCCAGCAGCATCAGCACGAGGCCAACCAGGGCCATGGGGGACTGACTCACCAGCACCTGAACCAGCAGCTGGCGGTAGTTCTCCTCCGACCAGTTCCAGCCGGTGAACAGCACGAGGAGCTGCAGTCCGAGCAGCACCACCAGGGTGATGCCGATCCAGCGCAGAACGGGAGCCAGACGGCCCGAAGAGGCGGTGTTCACAGAGATGTCGCTGCAACCGACGGACTGCAGACTGATTGGTGGCCGCACTTTACGGGTGACGAGCAGTTCCGCCAGCAGCGCAGCCGGCACCGGCGAGCAGCTCGGACACGCCCTGCGGCAGGAGGCACGCAACCAGGGCTTTGACCCGGTGGGCATCGCCAGCGTTCCAGGCAGCGACAGGCTGCAGCTGCGCAACGCCGCACTGGAGCGTTGGCTCGCCGCAGGACACCAGGGATCGATGGCGTGGATGGCCGATCCGCGCCGACAACGGATCGACACCCTGTTACCGGGGGTGCGCAGCGTGCTGGCCGTCGGCCTCAACTACCACGTCAAAGCCGAGCGCAGCCCCACCGGGCTGGCGGTGGCCCGCTACGGCTGGGGGCGCGATTACCACCGCGTCCTCGATCAACGCCTGCGGCGGCTGGGCCGTTGGCTCGAGACCCAGGCCCCCGGGGTGCGCTGGCGAGCCTGCGTCGACAGCGCACCCCTGCTCGACAAGGCCTGGGCCGAGGAGGCCGGCCTGGGCTGGATCGGCAAGCACAGCAACCTGATCAACCGAGACCACGGCTCCTGGCTGCTGCTGGGCCATCTGCTGATGACCGTGGAGCTGCCGGCTGATCGACCGGCGCAGCCTCTGTGCGGCAGCTGCAGCGCCTGCCTGGAGGCCTGCCCCACCGCCGCCATCGTCGAACCGTTTGTGGTCGACAGCCGCCGCTGCATCGCCTTTCACACGATCGAGAACCGCGATCCCGAGCTGCCCCGGGCGATCGCCGCCGCCATGGCCCCCTGGGTGGCCGGCTGCGACATCTGCCAGGAGGTCTGCCCCTGGAACCGCCAGGCACCCAGCAGCCAGGACCCCGAGCTGCAACCGCGGCCCTGGGTGCTGGATCTGCAGGCCCACGATGCCCTGCTCTGGAGCGATGAAACCTGGGATGAACGGCTGCGGGCTTCGGCCCTGCGCCGCATCAAACCGGACCAATGGCGCCGCAACATCCGCTCCCTAGGCTGACGCCATCGATCGGTCGGCTATGGCACAGCGCGCAAGGCGCCAGGGACTCACACCCGCAGTCGGCCAGCTGGTGATGTCCCTGTTGAGCGCCGGCGTGCTGGTGAGCGTCACCTGCCTGACCCCGGCACGGGCCATGGTGCCCTACGTGTATGTGCCCAGAGCCCAGGAGCTCGAAGGGGCAGGGCTGGGCATCGCCCAGGCGGCTGCGCGCCTGCTGCGGCTGGGACAGGCCGCCGATGCGGCACGGTTGGCCGCCCTGGCGGTGCAACTGCTGCCCGATGACCCCCGCGGCTGGCTGCTGCTGGCAGAAGCCCAGCTGCGCAGCAACCAGCTCAAACCCGCTGCAATCTCGCTGAAGCGGGCCAAGCAACTGGACCCCCGCAACGCCGGCATCTGGTTTGCCGAGGGCTCCCTGGCCCTGCGCAACAACAACCCGAGCGAAGCGGTGCGGCTGCTGCAGGAGGGCATCAGGCTCGACGGCCGCAACGCCGGCGCCTTCTTTGACCTGGGCAATGCCCAGCTGCTGCTGGGCAACCCCCGCGGAGCCCTGGGCGACTTTGAACGGGCGGCATCGCTGCGCTCCGATTTCTGGGAGGCGATCAACAACCAGGGTCTGGTGCTCTACGAACAGGGCGACCGGGCTGCGGCCCTGAGTCGCTGGCGGCGGGTGCTCAAGATCAAACCGGATGCGGCCGAACCCACCCTGGCCCTGGCGGCGGGCCTGTGGTCCCAGGGGCCACAGCACCGGGCCGAAGCCATCAGCCTGGCCAGCCGCGCCCTGGCCGCCGAGCCCAACTACGTGCTCGAAAGCCACCAGAAGGAACAACTCTGGGGCGCCAGGCTGCGGGCCTCGACCCAGCAACTGCTCGCCCTGCAGGAGCTGAAAACGGCGGTGGAGCGAGCCCAGGCCAACGCCTCTCCTGAAGGAAACACCGAGGAAGATCTGTAGGCTGAGCGCCACTTTCAGCCCTCACACCGCAGCACCGGATGGCCGAGGAGCGACCCGAAGATCCGCGCATTCAGCCGATCGCGCTGCATCAGGAAATGCAGCGCTCGTACCTCGAGTACGCGATGAGCGTGATCGTCGGGCGTGCCCTGCCCGACGTGCGCGACGGTCTCAAGCCTGTGCAGCGGCGCATTTTGTATGCGATGCACGAACTGGGGCTGACCCCGGATCGGCCCTACCGCAAATGCGCCCGGGTGGTGGGCGACGTGCTGGGCAAGTACCACCCCCACGGTGACCAGGCGGTCTACGACGCCCTGGTGCGCCTGGTGCAGACCTTCGCCAGCCGCAACCCCCTGCTCGACGGCCACGGCAACTTCGGCTCGGTCGACGACGACCCGCCGGCGGCGATGCGGTACACCGAAACACGACTCGCCCCGATCGCCAACGAGGCGATGCTCGACGAGATCGGCGACGACACCGTCGACTTCGCCCCCAACTTCGACGGCTCCCAGCAGGAGCCCACGGTGCTGCCGGCCCAGCTGCCGTTCCTGATTCTCAACGGCTGCACCGGCATCGCCGTGGGCATGGCCACCAACATTCCGCCCCACAACCTGGGCGAGGTGGTGGATGCCCTGATCGCCCTGGTGCGCAAGCCTGACCTGGGAGACGACAGGCTGCTCGAACTGGTGCCCGGCCCCGACTTTCCGACCGGCGGCGAGGTGCTGGTAGGCAGCGGCGTGCGCGAGACCTACCTCAACGGGCGCGGCAGCATCCCCATGCGGGGCGTGGCCCACATCGAAGAAGTGCAGCCCGGCAAGGGCCGGCACCGCCGCAGTGCCGTGGTGATCACGGAACTGCCCTACCAGCTCAGCAAGGCGGGCTGGATCGAGAAGCTGGCCGAGCAGGTCAACGACGGCAAGATCGGAGGCATCGCCGACATCCGCGATGAGAGCGACCGCGAGGGCATGCGGGTGGTGGTGGAGCTGCGCCGCGACGCCAACGCCGAAGCGGTGCTGGCCGATCTGCAACGGCGCACGGCCCTGCAGAGCAATTTCGGCGCGATCCTGCTGGCCCTGGTCAACGGCCAGCCGGTGCAGCTGAGCCTGCGCCAGCTGCTGCAGAACTTTCTCGAATACCGCGAACTGACCCTGATCCGCCGCACCCGGCATGCCCTCAACAAGTGCGAGAACAGGCTCGAGGTGGTCGAGGGTCTGATCAAGGCCCTGGCCGACCTGCAACGGGTGATCGCCATGGTCCAGGAGGCACGGGACGCGGCCTCGGCCCGCGCCAGCCTGCAGGTGCACCTCGATCTGAGCGAGCGCCAGGCCGACGCCGTGCTGGCCATGCCGCTGCGGCGTCTCACCAGCCTGGAGCAGGAGGGACTGCGCCAGGAAGGCGATGACCTGCGCCAGGAGCGCACCCGGCTGCGGCACCTGCTCGATGACCGGGACAGCCTGCTGTCGGCCCTGGTCGACGAACTCAAGGCCCTGAAGAAGCGCTACGCCACGCCACGCCGCACCCGCCTGGTGGAAGGGGGTGATGAGCTGGTGGCCCAACGGGCCGCAGCCGTGCGCCCCAACACCGAGCTGCAACGCCAGCAGGCCTTCGCGGCATTGGCCGGCGACAGCCGGCTGCTGATCCAGACCGACGGCAGCGTCAGGATCGTGACGCCCCAGATGCTGGGCCGGCTGCATCTCGATGCAGCGGCACCGCTGGGGGACCTGCCCGCACCGGCGCGGCTGATTCTGTCGACCAGCAGCCAACCGGCCCTGCTGGCCTTCACCGCCAGCGGGCGGGTGGCCCTGCTGCGCTGGGAGTTTGCCGGGCAGCAACCCGGCACCCTGGAGCGTTTCCTGCCCGACGGCATCAGCGGGGATCCCGTGGTCCAGGTGGTGCCCCTGCCCAGCGAACCCGGGGTGAGCCTGGGCCTGCTGAGCAGCGACGGACGCTTCAAACGCCTGGCCCTGGAGGAGTTTCAGGATCTGTCGGGCCGGGCCGCCACCGTGCTCAAGCTCAAGGACGGCGTCCAGCTCCGGCGGGTGGTGGTCTGCCGCGAAGGGGGCGAGGTGGTGGTGGCCAGCTCAACGGCCCGGCTCTTGCGGCTGGCGGTCAACGACAGCAACCTGCCGCTGATGGGCCGCACCGCCCAGGGTTCGCTGCTGATGCGCCTGCTGCCCCAGGAGACGGTCGTCGGAGCCGCCGAGGTGAGCGACAGCGCCGCAGTGCTGCTGGCCAGCCGATTGGGCCAGGTCAAACGGCTCGCCGTGGGCCAGCTGCGCCCGTGTCTGCGCGGCGATCTCGGTCAGATCGGCCTGCAGTTTGTGGACCGCAGCGACACGTTGGTGGATCTGGTGCCCGACACCACCGGGGTGATCGGGGTGCGGCTCGAGGCCAGCAGCTTCAGCCTGCGGCTCGACGGGACCTCCCTGAATCCGGAGGATCCCAGCGGCACGGGCCTGCAGCTCAACCTGGGCAATGGCAAGGAGATCGCCGAGCTGGTGCCGCTGCTCAACGACTGAGTGCAGCCGCCAGACCGGCCGGCTCCAGCATCAACTTGCTGGAGCGCACGTCGTCGTCCATGGCAATCGGGTAAGCACCGTCAAAACAGGCGGTGCAGAACTGACCCGAGGGTGCCTGGGCGGCATCGACCATGCCCTGCTTGCTGAGATAGGCCAATGAATCGACGCCCAGATGGGCACGGATCTCGGCCAGGGTGAGCCGGGCGGCGATCAGCTGATCCTGGGTGTCGGTGTCGATGCCGTAGAAGCAGGGATGGGTGACCGCAGGTGAGCTGATGCGCATGTGCACCTCGGTGGCGCCGGCATCGCGCAGGGCGGCCACCAGCTTGCGGCTGGTGGTGCCACGCACGATCGAGTCATCGATCACCACCACCCGCTTGCCGGCGAGCACATCGGGCAGGGGGTTGAGCTTGACGCGAATGCCTGCCTCGCGCATCGCCTGGGTGGGCTGAATGAAGGTGCGGCCCACGTAGCGGTTCTTGATGAGCCCATCGGCAAACGGAATGCCGCTCTTCTGGGAATAGCCGATCGCCGCCGGAATTCCCGAATCGGGAACGCCGATGACGATGTCGGCCTCCACCGGGGTTTCGCGCGCCAGGGCCTCGCCGATGCGCACCCGGTAGCTGTACAGCGATTCGCCGAAAAAGCGGCTGTCGGGGCGGGCGAAATAGATCATTTCGAACACGCACAGCTTGGCGGGTTCGCTGCACCAGCGGTCGCGATGAACCGTGGCATCGCCAGTCCTGAAGTGGATCAGCTCACCGGGCTGAACATCGTCGTCGTAGCTGGCGCCGATGATGTCGAGGCCACAGGTCTCGCTGCTCACCACCCACTGGGCCTGGTCGCTCTCGCCCAGGTGGCCGAACACCAGGGGCCGGATGCCGTGGCCGTCGCGCAGGGCAAACAGACCGGCCGGCGTACCGATCACCAGACTGAAGGCGCCCTTGCAGCGCGCTGCCGCGGCCCGAATCGCACCATCCCAGTCGAGGCCCCGGTTGACCTCCTGCTGAATGGCAAAGGCAATCAGTTCGGAATCGGTGGTCGAATTGAACTGATCGGTGTGCTCGAGCAGCGATTGACGCAGCTCGGCGGCATTGACCAGATTGCCGTTGTGCGCCAGCGCCAGCGCCCCGAGCCGGGTCATCAGCAGCACGGGCTGGGCATTGCAGACCTTGCTGCTGCCGGTCGTCGAATAGCGGTTGTGGCCGATGGCCAGATCACCGACCAGACGCTCGAGCACCGCCTGGTCGAAGACCTGGGACACCAGGCCCATGTCTTTGTGGAGGCGCACCTGATGGCGGTCATCGAAGACGGCGATGCCGGCCGATTCCTGGCCCCGGTGCTGCAGGGCGTAGAGACCGAAATAGGTCAGATTCGCGACCGGTTGCCCGGGGGCCAGCACGGCAAACACGCCGCAGGCTTCTTCCGGTTTGTCGGGACGCTCAGGTTGGTCGGTGGACGGAGGCAGAACGTCGTCCACGGAGCGCCGAGTCATCCAACGGGTCTCATTCTGCATCAGGCTGTCGGCGGGATTCCGCTGCCCAGGCGCCGGGGCAGGCCCTGCTCGTAGGTCGCGGCCAGATCGGCCACGGCCTGCTCCACCACGAGCTCTGCAGCGACCGAGATCTGCAGCAGCGGTTCGGCCGTGACCACGCCCAGGCGGGTCGCCGGCAGCGAACCGGGCCTGGCGGCCCCGGCCTGATCCAGGGCCTGCTGCCAGGCAGCCGCGGCCTCGGCCGACACGCTCACCAGAATTCGGGCCCCGCCCTCGGCGAACAGCACGCGATCCCACCGCGTCTGTTCGGCCACGGCGCAGTCGAGACGCGCACCCAGACCCGCGGCGATGCAGCCTTCGGCCGCGGCCACCGCCAGGCCGCCATCGCTGAGGTCGTGGGCCGAGGCCACCAGTCCCTTGGCGATGGCCCCCCGCAGAAACGCCTGCACCTGAGCCTCGAGATCCAGATCGATCACGGGTGGCCGCCCGGTGACGGCCCCATGGATGCACGCGAGGTAGCTGCTGCCCGCCAGGCTGACGCGGGGATCGGCGACCTCGTCGAGCGGCACCCCCAGCAACCAGATGGCATCACCCGGCTGACGCCAGGCCAGACCACAGAGGCGACCCAGGTCATGCACCAGGCCCACCATGCCCACCACCGGCGTGGGGTGGATCGGCTGCATGGTGCCGTCGGGCAGGCGGGTCTCGTTGTACAGCGAGACGTTGCCGCCGGTGACCGGGGTCTCCAGGGCCGTGCAGGCAGCCGAGAGGCCGCGGCAAGCCATCGCCAGCTGCCAGTAGCCGGTGGAGGTGTCGGGCGAGGGGAAGTTGAGGTTGTCGGTGATCGCCAGCGGCTCAGCGCCCACGCAGCTGAGGTTGCGGGCCGCTTCAGCCACCGCGGCCATGCCGCCCCGCTCGGGATCGAGGGCCACCCAGCGGTTGGGGCAATCGACCACAGCGGCCACCCCCCGATGGTGAGGGCTGAGGGATCCCTCACCCCGCTGGGGGCGCAACCGCACCACCGCCGCATCGGCCCCGCCTGGGGGCACCACGGTGTTGGCCTGCACCTGGTGGTCGTACTGGCGGTAGACCCAGCGTTTGGAGGCGATGGTGGGGTCGTCGAGCAGGGCCAGCAGGGCCGCGTTCCAGCTGCGCCCGTCGATGCCGGCGGCCGTGGCAGGGGGCAGCTCGGCCTCGCTCCAGCGCCAGTGGGCCTGAATGGCGTCAGGCGGCTCGGCCAGGAGCTCATGGTGGTTGATCGGGGTGTCATCGGCCAGGGCGCTGGCGGGCACCTCGGCGGCCACCTCACCGTTCTGAAGCACCCGCACGACGTTGTCTTCCAGCACCCGGCCCACCACCGCGGCCTGCAGGCCCCAGCGGCTGAAGCGGGCCATGAGCGCCTCCTCGCGACCCGGCCTGACCACGAAGAGCATGCGCTCCTGCGACTCGGACAGCAGGAACTCATAGGGGGTCATGCCCTGCTCCCGGGCGGGCACCCGATCGAGATCCAATTCGATGCCCAGGCCGCCCTTGGCCGCCATTTCGGAGCAGCTGCAGGTCAGACCGGCCGCACCCATGTCCTGAGCCGCCACCACATCGCCGCTCTGAAAGGCTTCGAGGCAGGCCTCGATCAGACCCTTCTCCAGGAAGGGATCGCCCACCTGCACGGCGGGCCGGTCGTCGAGCGAGGCCTCGCTGAGCTCGGCGCTGGCGAAGCTGGCGCCGCCCATGCCATCGCGACCGGTGGTGCTGCCCACGTACACCACCGGATAACCCACGCCCTCGGCACCGGAGCAGACGATCGCTTCGGTCTCCATGAGCCCCAGGGCCATGGCGTTGACCAGGGGATTACCGCTGTAGCTGGGATCAAACGCCACCTCGCCGCCCACGGTGGGCACCCCCACGCAGTTGCCGTAGTGGGCGATGCCAGCGACGACACCCTCCATCAGGCCCACGTTGCGTTCGTCATCGAGCGGCCCGAAACGCAGGGCGTTGAGCAGGGCGATGGGCCGAGCACCCATCGTGAAGATGTCGCGCAGGATGCCACCCACGCCCGTGGCCGCCCCCTGAAAGGGCTCGACCGCCGAGGGGTGGTTGTGGCTCTCGATCTTGAAGGCCAGGCGCTGGCCCTCACCCAGATCGACCACACCGGCGTTCTCGCCGGGGCCCACCAGGATGCGGGGCCCGCTGGTGGGAAAGCCCGACAGCAGCGGCCGGCTGTTGCGATAGCAGCAGTGCTCCGACCACATGACCCCGAACATGCCCAGTTCGGCCCGGTTGGGGGCGCGGCCCAGGCGCCGGCAGATCTCCTCGTAATCGACCTGGCTGAGGTTCTCCTTCTTCAGGGCCTCGGCCAGGGGATAGGCGGGCTGGGGCGCAGACGAAGGCACGGCGGCGAGGCGTCAGCCCTCCAGTATCAGATCCAGGGGTCGTCGTGGGATGGCGGTGCCGCCGAACGGGGTGCACGCCGCTGTCGATCCCAGCCCTGGTCGTCCCACGGTTCCGAAGCCGGGGGTTCATCGTCGATCGGCTCCGGCTCCTGCCAGGGCGGCTCCTCCAACCAACCCTCGACCCGCTGTTCAACGCGACCGCCCAGATCCTGGACCTGATCGCGCCAGCGACGGGAGCGACGCAACAGTTCCTGCCGCACGCTGGCCCGGGCCAGTGGCAGATCGTCGAGCTCCTGCAGGCTGGTGAACACCTGACCGGGTCCCTGATCGTTGATGCGCTCAGGACTGAGACGCCAGCGACTGCTGCCGGGCAGCCGCGGATCGCTGCGACTGATCAGATAGTGACGGATGGCACCGCTGGAGAGATCCACGGCCGCATCGACCACCGTGCCCAGGGGCTGGTCGCGATGGCCCAGCAGGGCGGCCTGCAACAGGGTCGGAAGCCGTTCGATCGTGTCCTGATCGGTTGCCGCGGGGTCGCCCTTGACCAGAGCTTCCAGCTCCCCCAGGCCACGCAGCTGGTTCAGACGCCAGACCTCGCGCCTGGAGCCGAAGGCCGAAGGACGGCTCACCCAGCCCAGCAACCGATGGACCGGCGGATGCATCCAGGCCGCCGTTCCGGCGCCATGGTCGATGCCCTGGTCGCAGCGAACGCGGCGACGCAGAAGATCGCTCAACAGCAGTTGCTCAGGCAGGCTCACCCGACGCTCACTGACGGATCTGCACGGGCATCACCAGATAGGTGAACTGGGGATCCTCGGCCAGCGACAGCACCGCCGGCGTGGTCGGACCATTGCAGCTGAGCACGATCTGGTCACCGGCCATGGCCTTGAGGCCATCGAGCAGGTAGCGCACGTTGAACGCGATCTGGATCTCCTCACCACTGATCCGGGCGCCGAGGGCTTCGGAACCGCTGCCCACATCCTGGGCGTCGGCACTGATCTGCACCTGGGCCGCGGCGGGATCGACGCTCAGCTTGACCACGTTGTTGTGCTGGTCCGCCAGCACGGCCACCCGCTCGAGGGAGGCCATCAGGGCGCGACGGTCCAGCTGAATGCGCCGGTTGAAGCTCTCCGGAATCAACTGGCGGTATTTGGGGTAGGCCCCGTCGAGGCTGCGGCTGGTGAGCACCTGATCAGCCCAGAGAAAGACCACCTGCCCGCGATCGCAGAACAGGCTCAGGGGCTCCTCGCTGGAGCGCCCGGAGAGCAGCCGCTCCAGCTCCCGCAGGGAGCGGGCCGGCACGGTGACGGCGAAGGGTTCACCGGCCGCCTGAGCATGGGCCAGCCGCAGCACCGCCAGGCGGTGACCATCGGTGGCGGCACATTCGAGGCCCTCCGGGTCGAGCTGCAGATGCACGCCTGTGAGCAGCTGTTTCGACTCGTCGCCACTGCTGGCAAACAGGGTGGCCCGCAACCCCTGAATCAGGTCCTGGGCTTCGAGCCTGATCGGCACACCGGTCTGAACCAGGGGCAGATCGGGAAAGTCATCGGCGGGCATGCCGCGCATCTGATAACTGCCCGACAGGCTGGTGAGCTGCAACTGCTCGGCGCCCTCGGCGCAGTCAAGGGTGATCGGACTGTCGGACGCCAGACGGCTCACGATTTCGGCAAACAGGCGGGCGGGCAGGGTGATCGCTCCGCTCACCTCCACGGTGGCGGCGATGCTCGTCTGAATGCCCAGGCTCAGGTCAAACCCGGTGAGGCTCAGGCGACCCGTCCCGGCATCGGCCGTCAACAGCACGTTGGCCAGCACCGGATGGGTGGGCCTGGCGGCGACGGCTCGGCTCACCAGTTGCAGGCCGGAACTGAGTTCTGACTGGGAGCAGACCAGCTTCATGGTGAGAGGACGGGGCACGGCCCGGTGGGCTCCCCACGCTTCCACAGCCTGTCCCGTTGCGCAACGTGCTGAATTCCGACCGTTCTGGTTCTGTTGGATTGCATCCAATCCAATCAATAACCCGTCGTAGAAGGCCCTGGGGAAACCGGGGGAAAACCGCCAAACTCCTTGCGGTTGAGCAACTCCGGCTGATGAACAGCTGGGGATTGCCCGGGGCCGATTGGGCAGAACGATCGCTTTTCCACCGTTTCCCTGGCCATGGGAAAACGCGGGGTGCCCTGTGAAGCGCGGCTTGCACAGGCACACCCGCGATCATCGGGCTGTTTTCCGCAGGTTTTCAGCGTCCGCTTGGTCAACCGGTCGAGATCTGCTGGTTCAGAAGCCCATCACCCTGGCCACCGTGGCCGTGTCGGCTTCGAGACCGGTGTGGAACCGGGCGTCGTTGTTGTCGATCGCGGTGCTGGGGTCCTTGAGACCGTTACCCGTCAGCACGCAGACCACCGTGGCGCCGGCCGGCACCTCGTCCCTGCGCTTGAGCAGGCCGGCCACCGAGGCGGCGCTGGCCGGTTCGCAGAAGACGCCCTCACCGCTGCCCAGCAGCTTGTAGGCGTCGATGATCTCGGCATCGGTCACGGCCATGAAGCCCCCGTCGCTCTCGCTGCGGACCCGCAGGGCGTTGTCACGGTTCACCGGGTTGCCGATACGGATCGCCGTGGCGATCGTGTCGGGGTGTTCGACGCTGTGCCCCAGCACCAGGGGGGCCGAACCCGCCGCCTGGAAACCCATCATGCGTGGGAGCCTCCGGCTGCGGCCGGCCTGGCGGTATTCGTTGAACCCCATCCAGTAGGCGCTGATATTGCCCGCGTTCCCCACCGGGATGCAGAGCCAGTCGGGGGCCTCGCCGAGGGCGTCGATCACTTCGAAGGCGGCGGTCTTCTGCCCCTGCAGGCGGTAGGGATTGACCGAATTCACCAGGGTGATCGGGTACTGATCGGCCACCTCCTGCACGATGGCCAGGGCCTTGTCGAAGTTGCCTTTGATGGCGATCACTTCGGCGCCATAGAGCAGGGCCTGGGCCAGTTTTCCCTGGGCGACATAGCCATCGGGAATCAGCACGAAGGCCCGCATGCCGCCCCTGCGGGCATAGGCCGCCGCCGCGGCCGAGGTGTTGCCGGTGCTGGCACAGATGACCGCTTCGGACCCCGCTTCCTTGGCCTTGCTGATGGCCATGGTCATGCCCCGGTCCTTGAAGGAGCCGGTGGGATTGAGGCCGTCGTATTTGAGATAGACCCTGACACCCTTGCCGATGCGCTCAGCCACGCTGGGCGCGGGGATCAGCGGTGTCGCTCCTTCATGGAGGGTGATCACCGGGGTGGCGCTGCTGACGGGCAACCAGCGGCGGTAGGCCTCGATCAGCCCCGGCCAGTCGTGATGCACCCGCTTCGCGCCCAACATCCGCAGGGATCTGAGCAGGGGCACGGCACAGCAGGAAGGACTGGGGCGAATCTACGGCGCGGCTCCTTGACGCCTGTCTCAGCGGTTGGGACCGCTGATCGGTTCACTGCCCTTGAGACCATCGAGCGGAGATTCCGAGAAGTAGCGCACCAGATCGCTGATCGAACTGGCTTTGTTGATCAGGCTCAGCAGCGCCGGGATGCTCACTTCCATCTCCCTGGTCGGGTAGGCCTTGAAGAATGAGATCGGCGAGAGCGAGCCTTTGCCTTCGACGACCCCCAGCACCAGACCGGCCCGCAGGGCCGGCACGCTCTGTTCAGCCGCATAGAGCGGGAAGATGATCTGACCGATCCGCTGCAACAGGGCCTCGCCGATGCGGGTGTTGAGCAGGCGGCTCACCAGGGTGACCGGCAGGCTGATCGATCCCTTCAGCAGCTTGGCCACCGTGGCCGGGTTCTGTTTGCTGAGGGCCAGCACATCGGCCAGCAATCCCCGTGCCTGTCCTGTTTCTGCCAGGTGTTCGAGGTCGGCGACGGCGATCGAACGGCGAAAACCACCGGTCACGAACACCAGGTTCTCGGCGGCCGCAACGGGCAGGGTCTGTACGACCGGCGCCAGGGCGAGGACGCTCAGACCTGCACCGAGAATCCGGCGCCGAAGGTTCAATCTGCCCACCACCGATCCCTTCAAAACCGGCTGAATCTAGGCCGGTTGCATGGCCCGTTCCGGTGGTGTCGCCACCAGAACATCGCGAAGCAGGCGCACCAGACTGCGTTCGGCCAGACCTCGGGCCAGGTCGCGTCCCATGCGGCGCAATCCCGGTTCGGCCAGGAGCCGCGGCAACCGGCTGACCAGCATCTGGGGTTCAAACCCCGGCAGTGTCTGCAGAATCCGCAGCAGCTGGCGGATCGGTTCGAGATCGAGCAGCAGATCGATTCCGCCAGCCTCGAGCTCCTGAACCTGGCGCCTGAGGCCCGGAGGCTGCAGGGCCTGCAGACGCGTCGGCAGCCGGCGGCTCAGGTTGAGCGTGGTCTGCCAGGCCAGCCCGTCGAGGTTCTCCACCGCCGCCTCGACCAGCTGGGTGCGCAACAGACCGCCGTTGTCGGAAAACAGGAAGCTGATCACCTGGTCGAGCAGACCTTCGAGATCGAGCTGACTGCCCTGGGCAGCGCTGGCCACCAGGTTGTCGAGCCGCTGCCAGCGGAACACCTCACCGTCAAACAGCATTTCCTTGAGGCTCTGGCGCAGCGAGGGATCGGGGTCTTCCATCAGCCGCCGCGCAAAGTAGGGATAGGCGGCACCGAGGATTTTGAAGTCGGGGTCGACGCTCAGGGCGATGCCTTCCAGGGTCACCAGGGAGCGGATGATGAGCGCGTAATAAGGCGGCACCCGGAACGGGAAGCGGTACATGACCCCGCTCAGGTCGTCGGTCACGGCCTTGAAGTCCATGCGGCTCACCCCCTGTTCGAGGGCCTGGCCGAACACCGTTTCAAACGCCGGCACGATCGGCTCGAGGTTCACGTCTTCTGCGAGGAACCCCAGGCTGACGAAATCCTTGGAGAGCTTGGCGAAGTTGCGGTTGACCAGGTGCACCACCGCCTGGATCAGGCCGGTGCGCGACTCGCGGCTCACCTCGCTCATCATGCCGAAATCGAGGTAGGCCAGGCGTCCGTCGCCCAGGGCCAGCAGGTTGCCGGGGTGGGGGTCAGCGTGGAAGAACCCATGTTCCAGCAGCTGTTGCAGGCTGCAGTCGACGCCCACCTGCACCATGTCGTCGGGATCAAAGCCCAGCTGGCGCACCGCGTCGAGGTTGGTGAGCTTGACGCCGTCGATCCATTCCATCGTGAGCACCCGGCGGCTGGTGGCCTCGCGGTAGATGCGCGGCACAGCGATGCGGGGGTTGTGGGCATGCAGGGCGGCGAATTTTTCGGCGTTGCTCGCCTCGTTGCAGTAGTCCATCTCCTCGAACACCCGCCGGCCCAGTTCGTCGATCAGGGCCACCAGATCGCTGCGGATCAGGCCCACGTTGCGGTTGAGCCAGGCGGCGATGTTGCGCACGATGTAGAGATCCAGGGTGATCTGCTCGCGCAGGCCGGGGCGTTGCACCTTCACGGCGACGGCTTCGCCGCTGTGGAGCACGCCGCGGTGCACCTGGCCCAGGGAGGCGGCTGAGATCGGTTCGGCGTCGAGCTGGGCATAGATGGCCGCCACCGGGGCGCCCAGGTCCTCTTCGATGCAGGCCATGGCCAGGGCCGAGTCGAAACCCGGCAGCTGATCCTGCAGCTGGGCCAGTTCTTCCAGCAGCAGCGGTGGCACGATGTCGGGCCGGGTCGAGAGGGCCTGACCCGCCTTGATGAAGGCCGGGCCCAGCGAGGCCACCAGATCGGCCGCCTCTCGGGCGCGGTCGCGGGCGATCTCTGGGTCCTTGAGGCGCTGGGTCAGCCAGTCAAAGCCGACCCCCAGCAGGTACAGGCCGATCGGCACCAGGGTCTGCCAGAAGCGTCGGAACAGACGCCGGGGGTGGCCGGCATAGATCCGGGTGATCGCCGCCGGGTCGTACTCGAGCAGGCCCGCTGCTTCGATGAAGTCGCTGATCTCGCCAGAGGCGGCGGCTGGGCTGCTTGTGACCATGGTGTGGGCTGGACCGGCTCAGGGGGAGCACCGCCCCCCTTCTAAACGAAACCCACAGCCGCTACGGTCGGGCCGATCAGCGATGCGCCTGCGGAGACTGCCGTGCTCACCGGTCTGCGGCTCGAGAACATCGCCCTGATCGAGGCCCTGGAGCTGGGTTTTGCGTCCGGGTTCACGGTGCTCACCGGCGAGACCGGCGCCGGCAAATCGATCCTGCTCGATGCCCTCGATGCCCTGTTGGGGGGGTCGGGACCCCGTCTGCTGCGCCAGGGCTGTGACCGTGGGGTGATCGAAGCCAGCTTCAGCCTGACACCGCCCCTGGCCAGCTGGCTGGTGTCCCAGGAGCTGGAGGCCGACGAGGGCGAGATCCTGCTGAGCCGCGAATGGCGGCTCAGTGAGGAGCGGCTCAGCAGTCGCCATCGGCTCAATGGTGTGGCGGTGAACCGTCAGCAGATTCAGGAGCTGAGGCCCCTGCTGCTGGATCTCACCGTGCAGGGTCAGACGCAGCAGCTGGCGCGACCCGGCCAGCAGCGCCGCTGGCTCGATCGCTTCGGGGCTGAACCGCTGGCGGCGGCAGTGGAGCCCGTGGCCGCGGCCTTTGGCGCCTGGAAGCGGGCGGCCGCAGCCCTGCAGAGCGCCCGCACACAATGGGACCAGCTGCAGCTGCAGCGCCAACAGCAGGAGCAGCTGCTGGCCGACCTCGAGGCCGCCGATCTGCAGGATCCGCACGAGCGCCAGCGGCTGCAGGCCGAGCAGGACCGCCTCGCCCATGGTGTGCGCCTGCAAGAAGGGGTCATGACCCTGCTGGGGCGTCTGCAGGAGGGGGCCGATCAGGCTCCCGCCGCCCTCGAACACCTGGCGGCCTGCGAGCAGGAGCTGGGCCAGATGGCCGCCCTGGACCCGGCGGGCGCAGGTCCCCTGGCCCAGGCCTGCAGCGACGCCCTGGTGGCCCTGCAGGATCTGACCCGCGATCTTGACCGCTATGGGGCAGGCCTCGACAGTGATCCCGAGAGCCTGGCCGGCCTGCAGGAGCGCATGGCCCAGCTCAAGGCCCTCGAGCGCCGTCATGGCCAGGACCTGGAGGCCCTGATCACCCTGCGCGACCAGTTGCGCGACCAGCTGGCTCCCGGCGGCGGCGAGGCCTCGCTCGCAGCGCTAGAGGCCGCCGAAGCCCAGGCCCGCGCCCGCCGCGACGGGGCCAATGCCCGCCTCACCGAGGCCCGCCGCAACGCGGCCACCCAGCTGGAGCAGCAGCTGATGGCGGCGCTGCGGCCCATGGGCCTCACCCATGTGCGTTTTGCCGTGGTTCTCGAACCCAGCGCCCCCACCGAGGACGGAGCCGATGCGGTGCAGTTCCGGTTTTCGGCCAACCCGGGCCAGCCCCTGGCACCCCTGGCCGAGGTGGCCTCGGGGGGCGAGATGTCGCGTTTCCTGCTGGCGCTCAAGACCTGCCTGGCCGCGGCCGATCAGCACGTGACCCTGCTGTTCGATGAGATCGACAGCGGTGTCAGCGGCCGGGTCAGCGGTGCCATGGCTGCGCTGCTGCAGCAACTGGCGGCCCAGCGCCAGGTGTTCTGCGTGACCCACCAGCCCCTGGTGGCTGCCGCGGCCGACCACCACTACCGGGTCAGCAAGGTGGTCGAGGGTGATACCACGTGCACCCGGGTGTCCCATCTGCGGGACACTCAGGCGCGCCAGGCGGAGCTGGCGGAGCTGGCCGGCGGTGACCTGGGTGAGGCCCGCAGCTATGCCGCCAGCCTGCTCAAGCGGGCGGCTTGAAAACGGAGCCTTCCGTCCCAGAGCGAGCGATCGGGTCTGCAGCTGGCACGGGGGCAGTGGGGTCAGCGCACCGATCTGCGCGACTGGACGCCGCCTCGATGCGTTTTCAGCGCGTTTTCAGCAGCCCTTAACGTGCTGCAGCCATGGCCCTTGCCTCGCTGACGCCTTGATCGCCACGAGCGTTGATGCCGTCGGTGGCCGGTTGGTCACCCTCAACCAGCACCACTTCCTGATGCTGCCGAATGTGGTGGTGCCTACTTTCAAAGCCGGACAACCTTGAATGACCACCTCAGCACCCCAACGCTGGACCACCGCGTCCATGCCCGACCAGAGCGGCCAGATCGCCCTGGTCACCGGCGCCAACAGCGGCCTGGGTCTGGAGAGCGCCCGCGCCCTGCTGGCCAGGGGGGCCAGGGTGGTGCTGGCCTGCCGCACGCTGGCCAAGGCTGAGCAGGCGCGCCAGCAGTTGGCAACAGGTCTGGGCAGTACGCCGGTTGCGCCATCAGACCGCATCGAACCGCTTGAGCTCGATCTGGCCGATCTCGCGAGCGTCGCCCGTGCCGCCGATCAGCTGGCGACGCGCCACACACGTCTGGACGTGCTGCTCAACAACGCCGGCGTGATGGCGCCGCCCCGCACCCTGACCCGTCAGGGCTTTGAGCTGCAGTTCGGTGTCAACCACCTGGGCCATTTCGCCCTCACCCAGCGGCTGCTGCCGCTGCTGCTGGCCAGCGACAGCCCGCGGGTGGTGCAGGTCACGTCGGGGGCCCAGTACTTCGGCCAGCTGGACTTTGACGACCTGCAGGGCGAGCGGCGCTACGACCGCTGGAAGGCCTACGGGCAAAGCAAGCTCGCCAACGTGGTCTTTGCCCAGGAGCTGCAGCGCCGCTACCCCCAACTGCGCTCGGCGGCGGCCCACCCCGGTCTGGCCCGCACCAACCTGCAGCCCACCTCGGTGGCGGCCAACGGTTCAATGGTCGAGCGGCTCGCCTACCGGCTGATGGGTCCGCTGTTCCAGAGCGCGGCCCAGGGGGCTCTGCCCCAGCTGTATGCGGCCACCGCGCCTGAGGCCCTGCCCGGCGGCCATTACGGCCCCAGCGAGCTGGGCGGCATCAAAGGCTGGCCCAAACCCGTGCCCATGGCCAAAGCAGCGTTGGATCCGGCCCAGGGGGCGCGGCTGTGGCAGGTGAGCGAGGAGCTGACCCGGCCCGATTGAGGCCGCCCGTAGAATCAGCCGTTCTCGATCCGGCTGGATGGCCCGCGCCAAGAGCAGCAAAGCGAGTCAGGACAAGACCGGTCAGGATCAGCCAAGCCAGGGCAAGCCAGCCCTCACCCTGCACGAGAAGGTGGCCCAGCTCGACGGCAGCCGCGTGCTCAGCGGTGGCTCCCTTGAGGATGTGATCCGGGTGCGGGGCGCTCGCCAGCACAACCTCAAGAACGTCGATCTGACCTTGCCGCGCAACCGCCTGGTGGTGTTCACCGGTGTCAGCGGCAGCGGCAAGAGCTCCCTGGCCTTCGACACGATCTTTGCCGAGGGTCAGCGCCGCTACGTCGAGAGCCTCTCGGCCTATGCGCGCCAGTTTCTGGGCCAGGTCGACAAGCCCGATGTCGATGCCATCGAGGGGCTGTCGCCGGCGATCTCGATCGACCAGAAATCGACCAGCCACAACCCCCGTTCGACCGTCGGCACGGTCACCGAGATCCAGGACTATCTGCGCCTGCTGTTCGGCCGCGCCGGCGAGCCCCACTGTCCCCAGTGTGAGCGCTCGATCCGGCCGCAGACGATCGACGAGATGGTCGATCAGATCCTCAGGCTGCCCGACGGCACCCGTTACCAGCTGCTGGCGCCGGTGGTGCGCGGCAAGAAGGGCACCCACGTCAAGCTGCTCAGTGGCCTGGTGGCCGAGGGTTTTGCCCGGGTGCGCATCAACGGTGAGGTGCGCGAGCTCGCCGACAACATCGAGCTCGACAAGAACCACGCCCACAACATCGAGGTGGTGGTCGACCGGCTGGTGGCCCGCGAGGGCATTCAGGAGCGACTCACCGACTCGCTGCGCACGGCGCTCAAGCGCGGCGAGGGCCTGGCCCTGGTCGAGGTCGTGCCCAAGGCCGATGAGCCGTTGCCCGAGGGGGTCGAGCGCGAACGGCTCTACTCCGAGAACTTCGCCTGTCCCGTGCACGGGGCGGTGATGGAGGAGCTGTCACCGCGGCTGTTCTCGTTCAACAGCCCCTATGGCGCCTGCGCCGACTGCCACGGCATCGGTTTTCTGCGCAAGTTCACCTGCGAGCGGGTGATCCCCGATCCGACCCTGCCGGTCTATGCCGCCGTGGCGCCCTGGGCTGAAAAAGACAATTCCTATTACTTCTCGCTGCTCTATTCGGTGGGGGAGGCCTTCGGCTTCGAGCTCAAGACCCCCTGGAACCAGCTGAGCGATGAGCAGCGTGACGTGCTGCTCAACGGCTCGCGCGAGCCGATTGCGATCAAGGCCGACAGCCGCTACCGCAAGAGTGAGACCTACGTGCGCCCGTTTGAGGGGGTGTTGCCGATTCTGGAGCGGCAACTGCGCGACGCCAGCGGCGAGGCCATGCGCCAGAAGCTGGAGAAGTTCCTGGAGCTGGTGCCCTGCGCCAGCTGCCAGGGGCTGCGGCTCAAGCCCGAGGCCCTGGCGGTGCGGGTTGGGCCTTACCGCATTCATGAGCTCACGGCGGTGAGCGTGGGCGAAACCCTGGCCCGCATTGAAGCGCTGATGGGGGTGGGTGCCAGCGAGGGCCACGAGCCCCAGCTGAGCGCGCGGCAGATCCAGATCGGCGATCTGGTGCTGCGCGAGATCCGCATGCGCCTGCGCTTTCTGCTCGATGTGGGGCTCGACTACCTGAGCCTCGACCGCCCGGCCATGACCCTGAGCGGCGGCGAGGCCCAGCGCATCCGCCTGGCCACCCAGATCGGTGCCGGGCTCACGGGCGTGCTGTACGTGCTCGATGAGCCGAGCATCGGTCTGCACCAGCGCGACAACGACCGTCTGCTGGCCACCCTCACCAAGCTGCGGGATCTGGGCAACACCCTGATCGTGGTCGAGCACGACGAAGACACCATCCGCGCCGCCGACCACATCGTCGACATCGGTCCCGGTGCGGGGGTGCATGGGGGCCACATCGTGGCCGAGGGCGACCTCGAGGCCCTGCTCAGCGCTGAAGACTCCCTGACCGGCGCCTACCTGAGCGGTCGTCGTTCGATCCCCACCCCCGCCGAGCGGCGCAGCAGCGGCTCACGCAGGCTCAGCCTGCTGGGCTGTTCGCGCAACAACCTGCGCGATGTGTCGGTCGAGATTCCGCTGGGTCGCCTGGTCTGCGTCACCGGGGTGAGCGGCAGCGGCAAGAGCACCCTGGTCAACGAGCTGCTGCACCCGGCCCTGGAGCACCAGCTGGGCCTCAAGGTGCCGTTTCCGGCAGGGCTCGAAGAGCTGCGCGGCATCAAGGCGATCGACAAGGTGATCGTCATCGACCAGTCGCCGATCGGCCGCACGCCGCGATCCAACCCGGCGACCTACACCGGCGCCTTTGATCCCATCCGCCAGGTGTTTGCGGCCACGGTCGAGGCCAAGGCCCGCGGGTATCAGGTGGGCCAGTTCAGCTTCAACGTCAAGGGTGGCCGCTGTGAGGCCTGCAGCGGCCAGGGCGTCAATGTCATCGAGATGAACTTCCTGCCCGACGTCTACGTGCAGTGCGACGTCTGCAAGGGGGCGCGCTACAACCGCGAAACGTTGCAGGTCAACTACAAGGGCTTCACCATCGCCGATGTGCTCGAGATGACGGTCGAGCAGGCCAGCGAGGTGTTTTCGGCGATCCCTCAGGCTGCCGACCGGCTGCGCACCCTGGTCGATGTGGGTCTCGGGTACATCAAATTGGGCCAGCCGGCACCCACCCTCTCGGGCGGTGAGGCCCAGCGGGTCAAGCTCGCCACCGAGCTGTCGAAGCGGGCTACCGGCAAGACCCTGTACCTGATCGATGAGCCCACCACCGGCCTGAGCTTCTACGACGTGCACAAGCTCATGGACGTGATGCAGCGCCTGGTCGACAAGGGCAATTCGATCCTGGTGATCGAGCACAACCTCGATGTGATCCGCTGTGCCGATTGGATCATCGATCTGGGCCCCGAAGGCGGCGACAAGGGCGGGCAGATCGTGGTCAGCGGCACCCCTGAGGAGGTGGCGGACCATCCCACCAGCCACACAGGGCGCTACCTCAAGCAGGTGCTGGCGCAGCATCCCCCGCAGGACGTGGTGGCGGCCTAGGTCCAGGCAGGTTCGGTTCTCTGGTCCGATCGTCCTGCATCAGCCGTGCTGACCATCGCTATGCCAAGTGGCACTCGCCTCAAGGGTCGCCGTGGGGCTCTATGTCCTTCATCTGCATCTGCACGGTCTGTTCCGGGGACATGACCTCGAACTGGGCCGCGACCCCGACACCGGTGGTCAGACCACCTACGTGCTGCAGCTGGTCAGGGCGCTGGCGGCCAGGCCCGAGGTTGCCCTGGTGGAGGTGGTGACGCGTCAGATCCACGATCGCCGCGTCGCTGCTGACTACGCCTTGGCCGAGGCGAGCCTCGGACCCCACGCCCGCATTGTGCGGCTGCCTTTCGGGCCGCGTCGTTACCTGCGCAAGGAGCTGCTCTGGCCCCATCTCGATGGACTGGCCGATGCCCTGGTGCAGCGCCTGCGGGTCCAGGAGCGTCTGCCCGACTGGATTCATGCCCACTACGCCGACGCCGGTCGCGTGGGTGCCCTGCTGCAGCGGCGTCTGGGCATTCCGCTGGTGTTCACCGGTCACTCCCTCGGGCGCGAGAAACGCCGTCGTCTGATTCGTGCCGGCCTCGATTCCAGTCAGATCGAGGCCCAGTACGCCATGGCGCGGCGCATCGATGCCGAGGAGATGGCCCTCGCCCACAGCCAGCTGGTGGTGACCAGCACCCGGCAGGAGCGCGACCAGCAATACAGCCGCTATGGCCGTTTTCTGCCGGAACGGACCCGCGTGATTCCGCCCGGAGTCAACAGTCTCCTGTTCCATCCACCACGGCAGGGTGAGGCCGAGCAGGGGATCGAGGCGTTGATGCAACCCTTTCTGCGGCAGCCGGTCAGGCCACCGCTGCTGGCGATCTGCAGGCCCGATCCACGCAAGAACATTCCTGCGTTGGTGGAGGTGTTCGGCCGTTCCGAGCTGTTGCGCAGCCACCACAACCTGGTGCTGGTGCTGGGCAGTCGCGGGGACCCG
The DNA here is from genome assembly GCA_040399325.1 of Prochlorococcaceae cyanobacterium. GTDB lineage: Bacteria > Cyanobacteriota > Cyanobacteriia > PCC-6307 > Cyanobiaceae > RGUW01. The sequence continues at coordinate 9,542 of JBBASJ010000007.1, read as the reverse complement.
CGTGAGCTTGAACAACAGCAGCGGGACGTGCTGCAGCAGCTGTTCGAGCTGGTGGATCGGCACGACCTCTACGGGCGGGTGGCCTATCCCAAGCAGCACCAGTGCAGCCAGATTCCAGAGATCTACCGCTGGGCCTGTCGCCTGGGCGGCGTGTTCGTGAACCCCGCGCTCACCGAGCCCTTCGGGCTCACCCTGCTGGAGGCCGCCGCCTCGGGGCTGCCGCTGGTGGCGACCGATGACGGCGGCCCGCACGACATCCTCGCCACCACGGCCAGCGGTCAGCTGGTGGATGTGTCGGATCTCGATGCCCTGCAGCAGGCCCTCGAGGAGAGCCTGCGTGACCGCGACCGTTGGCGGCGCTGGAGCCACAACGGCATCGAGGCGGTGAGCCGTTCGTTCAGCTGGGATGCCCACATCAACCGGTACCTGGCCGAGGCCAGCGCAGTGATGCGGGCGGCTGCTGGTGCTGGATCTCGATGGCTCCTTCGGGGCCCCCGATCCCCTCAGCATGGTTGAACTGCGCCGTCAGATTCAGAGCGATCCCGAGCTTGCTCTGGCGATCACCACCGGCCAGGGCATCCAGGCGGCACGACTGCGCTACAGCGCGCTTCAGCTGCCCGATCCGCTGCTGTGGATCACCCGCTGCGGCAGCGAACGGCACGTGGGCGACCATTCCGATCTCCAGTGGCAGCGTGGCATCGGCCGAGCTCGAACCCCGCCTGCAACGGCAGCCCGAGGCCGAACAGGGAGCCTTCAAGCTCAGCTACACCCTGGCTGAGCCGGACCCGAGGGTCCTGCCTGCCGTGCGTCAGACCCTGCGCACCCCTGGTCTGCTGGCCAGGCCCCATCTGTTTCAGCACCGGTATCTCGACGTGCTGCCCCTGAGCGCCTCCAAGGTGGAGGCCCTTGGTGGAGGCCCTGCGTTACGCCGCCCTCACCTGGAACCTGGAGCTGCTGGATGGACTCAGACACCACCGTTTCCTGAGCCGCTGATGCCTGAGCCGTTGAGCTCACCGCCCGCCGGGTAGTGGGTGTTGCTGTCGGGCATCCAGTAGCTGAGATCGTTCTGCCAGAACAGCCGCCCCGGGATCTGGCTGGTGCTGAGCTTGGTGCCCGCCATGGCGGTGATCAGCTGGCCCAGCTCCAGCATGGTCAGGTCGGTCTTGATGTCGTCGCCGGCGATCTTCATCAGCTGGGGGAGCTGGGGCAGGCTGCTGGGGCTGGCCAGCTTGCGGAAGATCTCCTTCAGCACCAGTTGCTGACGGTCCATGCGCCCCAGGTCGCCGAGCTCGTCGTGGCGGTAGCGCAGAAAGCCTTCGAGGGCTTCACCCTTGAGCAGCTGGCGGCCGGGATAGAGGTCGATGTACAGGCCCTGGCTGTTGTCGACGTAGTACAGGCGCTTCGGCACGTCGACCTCGACCCCGCCGAGGGCATCGGCCACCCGCTGCACGGCACGCAGGTTGACCTTGAGGTAGCGGTCCACCGGACCGCCCAGCACGGCTGGCAGGTCCTGGCGCACCGCCTCCACGCCCCCGAAGGCATAGAGGGCATTGGCCTTGAGCACCCCGTGGCGCTGGCTTTCGATGTAGGTGTCGCGCGGCAGCTGGGTGAGCTGGGTTCTGCCGTCCTTGACCTGCACCGTGAACATCACGTCGGTGCTGTCGCTGACGCGGTCGGTGCCCATCACCAGAATCCGCCGTCCACTGATGCCGAACGGCAGCAGCTGGCCGATGGCGTTGCCGTGGGGCCAGAGGCCGGCCAGGGCCTTGCCCGCCAGCAGGGGCAAGGGGCCGGCCAGTCCGTAACCCACGGCGATGCCCAGGGCAAAGGGCACCAGGGGCCGGCGTTTGCGCGGCCGGGCCGGGCCCTCGGGCCGGCGGCTGCGGCCATTGCTGCGGCGCTGCTCCAGGTCGGTGACCACGGGCGGCCCTTCACGCCTGCGGCGACGGCTGGGTCCCGGGCTGGCGGGTCGGCGGGGCTGGGCCTGGGTCATGGGGCACACTGCTCGGCGCACCATAAGGAGCAGAACCCCGCTGCACCAGGGGTTGCGGCAATGTTTGACCGCCGCTGTTCAGGGATGTCCGACGACCCGCACCGCCGCTGCGGCCCCATCGGCCCGCTGGCGCGCCTCGGCCTCGCTGGCGCCGCGGGCCAGGGCCACCCCCAGCCGCCGCTGGGGCCTGGCATCGGGCTTGCCGAACAGCAGCACCTCGGTGTCGGGCACAGCCAGCGCCGCGCCCAGACCCTCGAACTGCAGCGCTGAGGCGCTCGTGCTGGCCAGGATCACGCGGCTTGCAGCCGGCCCCAGGCTGCGGATCGCCGGAATCGGCAGCCCCAGCACGGCTCGCAGGTGCAGCTCGAACTCGCTCAGGTTCTGGCCCATCAGGGTCACCAGGCCGGTGTCATGGGGCCGCGGCGAGAGCTCCGAGAACACCACCTCGGTGCCGCCGTCGGCCTTGCGGCAGAGAAAGAACTCCACCCCGAACAGACCCGCCCCGCCCAGGTTGTCGGTGACGGCGGCCGCCATGGCCTGGGCTGCCGCCAGGGCCGTGTCGGGCACGGCCGCCGGCTGCCAGCTGCACTGGTAGTCGCCCCGCTCCTGGATGTGGCCGATCGGCGGGCAGAACAGGGTGGGCCCCCTCCACTGCTTGACCGTGAGCAGGGTGATCTCCAGTTCGAAGTGCAGAAACTCCTCGACGATCACCCGCGCCCCCGCCCCGCGGGCCCCGGCCAGGGCGGCGTCCCAGGCGTGGGCGATGCCCGCCGGGCCCTGCACCACGCTCTGCCCCTTGCCGCTCGAGCTCATCACCGGCTTGACCACCACCGGCCAGCCCAGGGGTGCGGCGGCGGCGGCCAGTTCGGCGGCACTGCTGGCGTAGGCGAACCGGGCCGTGCGCAGCCCCAGGGTGCCGGCCGCCAGATCGCGGATGCGGTCGCGGTTCATCGTGACCGCCGTGGCCCGGGCGGTCGGGATCACCGTGATCCCCTCGGCCTCGAGCTCGGCCAGGGCATCGACCGCCAGGGCCTCGATCTCGGGGATCACCAGATCGGGCTGGTGGCGCCGCACCACCGCCTTGAGGGCCTCGGCATCGGTCATGGCGATCACCTCACAGGCGTCGGCCACCTGCATCGCCGGGGCGCCGGCATAGCGGTCCACGGCGATCACCCGGCAGCCCAGGCGCTGGGCGGCGATGGCCACCTCCTTGCCCAGTTCGCCGCTGCCCAGCAGCAGCAGGGTGCGGGGCAGGCTGGCAAACGGTGGGGTCATGGGTGCCGTCGGCCGGCACCTGGGGCCGGGCAGAATCGGCCGATCCTGCCGCAGTGCCTCCGTGCTGTCAGCCCTGACCCTGGCCTTCAGCACCGCCGGCGATGCCGCCGAGGGACTGTTGTTCGGCTGGGACATCGCCACCTTCCAGAAGTGGGCCCTGATCTACCTGGGTGCTTCGTCGCTGGCGTTCGTGGTGGTCTGGCTGGTGGGCTACCTGCGCAGCCGCTAGGGCAGCAGCGTCAGCTGGCGCACCGGCGACTCTTCATTGATGAAGCCATAGGCCTCGAACACGCCGGGCTCGGGGTGGGTGATGCGCTGGCCGCCGCTGTGGCGTTCGAGCACGAAGCCCTCGCCGGCCATGCGGCGCATCAGGCCCGCCGCTTCCTCGAAGCGGGCCGCCATGGCTTCGAGGCTGGCGCAGTCGGCCGTCAGGCCGGTGTCTTTCCAGGTGAAGTGGGGCATGAAGGGTTACGGCAGCAGCACCAGTCCCAATCCCACCAGTAGCAGGCTTGCGAGCCAGAAGCGGTGCACCACGTCCACTTCGCTGAGGCCCCCCAGCTCAAAGTGATGGTGCAGCGGCGCCATGCGGAACAGGCGCCGGCCCACACCATCGGGGCCCTTGGTGGCCTTGAACACCCACACCTGCAGGATCACCGAGACCGACTCGGCCAGAAACACCCCGCCCATCAGCAGCAGGGGCCAGAGGCTGTTGGAAAGCAGCCCCACCCCGGCCAGGGCTGATCCCATGGCCAGCGAACCGGTGTCGCCCATGAACACCCGCGCCGGGTTGTGGTTGAAGGCCAGAAAGCCCAGCCAGCAGCCGGCCATGGCCGCGCAGAAGGCCGCCAGCACCGGGTCGCCCTCGTGGCCCCTGAGCATCAGCTGCAGCCCCAGGCCGCCAAACACGACGGCGCCGCAGCCCGCCGCCAGCCCATCGAGGCCATCGGTGAGGTTGGTGGCGTTGCTCTCGGCCAGCACCACAAACAGCCCCAGCGGCCAGATCAGCAGGCCCAGGGGCAGCACCCAGCCCAGCGGCAGGGCCACATCACCGGCTTCGGCGCCGCCCAGCCAGCCGCCGCGCGCCGCCCAGATCAGAAACACCAGCGCCGCGGCAGCCTGCAGCAGCAGCTTGCCCCTGGGGCTCAGGCCGGTGTTGGTGCGTTTGGTGAGGCTGGTCCAGTCGTCGATGGCGCCGATGGCCATGGTCGCCAGGGTGAGGCCGGCCAGGGCCAGCAGGCGCTCGTCGCCGGGGCTGATCAGCCCCCCCACGAGCACGCCCACCGGCACCACCAGCAGGCCGCCCATGGTGGGGGTGCCGGCCTTGCTCTGGTGGGCCTGGGGGCCTTCCTGCCGGATCACCTGGCCCAGCTTGAGGGCCCGCAGCCGCGGCACACCCCAGCGGCACACCAGCACGCTGATGCCGGCGGTCAGCAGCAACGGCGGCGTGAGCAGCGAGTTGGCCACCAGCAGATCGCTGCTCAGGCAGGCTCCCAGGACCACCAGGGCGAGCAGCAGGGCCCCCAGGCGTGGATGAGGGAGCGCGGGTGTCGGTGCTGCAGACAAGGCGGGCCGGGCTTCAGTCTTCCCAGTCTTCCTCAGGTTGTTCGTCGCTCTGGTTGTAATCCTCTTTTTCGCCCATGAGCGCCGAGAGCTCCTCCTCTTCGACGGTGCTCACCTCGGTGCTGGCGGTCTCCTCGTCGGCCACCAGACGGCCGCTGGTTTCGAGCCAGCTCAGCAGGTCGGGCTCGTCGCGCAGGGGCAGCACCGGCGCCGGCTCCTGGCGCCCGTAGCGGGTGAGCGAAGGGTTGATGCTGTCGAGCCGGCTGCTGTCGCCGGAGGCAAGCTTGCTCATGGTGCTGGTACTGCCGCGCACGGGCCAATCAATCAGATTAGCTTTCTGGCTGCCCGTAGCAGGTCGTCCCGTGTTGGCGGCCGGTTCCCTGATTCGCTCTTTCATCCGACTCTGGGCCCTGAGCCTGATGCTGTCGGTGCTGCTGGTGGCCGCCGGCGAGCGCTGGCCCGGGTCGCTGCCGGTCAACCCCACGGTGGTGGCCGCCCTGGTGCTGGGCCTGCCCCTGCTGCAGCTCCTGTGGCTGGTCCGCCACTGGTCGTTGCCGGGCGCCGATGGGAGCGGCACCGCCGACGGGGGAGAATCGCAGCAGTGAGAGCGCACAATCGCGATGGGTCGGGCCAAGAAGGCAGTGCTGGCGTATTCGGGCGGGGTCGACACCAGCGTCTGCATTCCCTATCTGATCAAGGAGTGGGGTGTGGAGGAGGTGATCACCTTCGCCGCCGACCTGGGTCAGGGTGATGAACTCGAGCCCATTCGCCGCAAGGCCCTCGATTCAGGCGCAAGCCAGTCGATTGTCGGTGATCTGATCGAGCCGTTCATCCGCGAGTTCGCCTTTCCGGCGATCCGGGCCAATGCGCTCTACGAGGGTCGTTACCCGCTCAGCACCGCCCTGGCCCGCCCGCTGATCGCCCGGCGCCTTGTTGAGATCGCCCGCGAGGTGGGGGCCGATGCGGTGGCCCATGGCTGCACCGGCAAGGGCAACGACCAGGTGCGCTTTGACGTGGCCATCGGCGCCCTCGCTCCCGAGCTCAAGGTGTTGGCCCCCGCCCGCGAGTGGGGCATGAGCCGCGAGCAGACGATCGCCTACGGCGAGGCGTGCGGCATCCCTGCCCCGGTCAGCAGGAAGTCGCCCTTTTCGATCGATCTCAACCTGCTGGGCCGCTCGATCGAGGCCGGGCCGCTGGAGGATCCCGATGTGGAGCCGCCGGAAGAGATCTACGCCCTCACCGTGGGTGTTGATGCGGCTCCCGATGTGCCCCAGGTGGTGGAGATCGGGTTCGAGCAGGGGTATCCGGTCAGCCTCGACGGGCAGCGGCTCGATCCGGTGAGCCTGATCCGCCGGGCCAATGAGCTGGCCGGCCGCCACGGTTTCGGACGTCTCGACATGATCGAGAACCGGGTGGTGGGCATCAAAAGCCGCGAGATCTACGAAACCCCGGGCCTGCTGCTGCTGATCAGGGCCCACCAGGAGCTCGAGAGCCTCACCCTGGCGGCCGATGTGCTGCGCAGCAAGCGCCAGCTCGAGCAGCAGTGGGCCGACCTGGTGTACCAGGGTCTGTGGTTCGGGCCGCTCAAGGATGCGATCGATGGCTTCATCGAGCGCACCCAGGTGAGCGTCAACGGCAGCGTGCGGGTCAGGCTGCACAAGGGCAACGCCACGGTGGTGGGTCGCAGTTCGAGCAGCGACAGCCTCTATGTGGATGCCATGGCCACCTACGACAGCGGTGATCAGTTCGACCACCGGGCTGCCGAGGGCTTCATCTATGTGTGGGGCCTGCCGACGCGTCTGTGGGCGGCTCGCCACCGTCTGGGTTGAGCGGCACCTGCTCCGGCAGAACCGTGCTGCTCAGGGCGCGCAGATGGCGTCCTGGCCTGGATCCCTGCAGTTGCAGCAGCTGCTGACGCAGGGCGGCGTTGTCGCTGAGCAACTGCTGCTGTTGTTGCAGCAGGGGGGCGAGCCGCTCGCGAAAACGGGCCTCAAACAGGGCCGGCAGCTCCTCGAGCAACGACTCCATGGCCGCGATCCGCTCACGGGTGTCGGCAAGGGCCCGACGCTGCGCTTCCAGCTCAGCGTCACCAAAAGCATGAGGGTCCGGATCCATGGGTGACGCCATGGCCGGACCCTAGCGACGCAGCCTCAGACGGTTGCAGGCTCGAGGGGAGCGGCCTCGGTGGTGGTCACGGTGGGCAGGGCGCGGGGTGCGGGCATGGGGCCGTCCTGCTTGACCGTGAGGTAACGGATCACGTCTTCAGACAGGCGCATCGCCCGCTCGAGCAGGGCCACCTGCTGGCCGTCGCCGTTGTGATTGAGCTGCACGTAGATGCCCTCGCGGTGCTTGGCGATGGTGTAAGCCAGGCGGCGCTTGCCACGCATCTGGCAGTCGAGCACCTCGGCGCCGGCATCGGTGAGCACATCGCGGTACTTGGCGATGTGGGTCTCAACTTCCTCCTCCGGAATGTCCGGACGAAGGATGTACATGGTTTCGTAATAGGGCTGCGTCATGGTCGCCTCAGGTGTTGCGGCAGGGGCCGGTGGACTGCTCCACCAGCGACGGATCCACCAACCTATCAGTCAGTAGAGCTGCATCCGCACGGCTTCAGAGATGGTCGGGATGTCGGCTTCCTTGCCGCGCAGGCTTTCGATCAGGGCAAACAGCACGAGAACCAGCGCCCCCAGAAACACCGTGTTGCTGAGCGTGCGCACTGCAAACCCCGACCCCAGCGGTGCCAGCAGGACGCTGAAGACAAGCGACAGCACCACCAGCACGATGTCGAGCAGGATCGCTTGCAGCGCGTTGAAGCGGATCAGGTACGGCACCCGGCTGTTGCGCACCACCGCCAGATACAGCACCAGAAAGAGCACGAAGCTGCCGAACGGCACCACCTCCTCCAGCAGCTGCACCGGCAACGCCGGTCCGCGCAGCCATTGAAGCCAGGGCCAGAGGCCAAACAGCGACCGTCCAAAGGGAATGGCGTCGGTCCAGGGCAGCAGGTAGGCAGCAGCGGCGAGCAACCGTTGCCACAGGGGTGGGTTCACCATCGCCCGAGGCTAGGCGGTTCAACGGGCCAGGGCGGCTTCGGCGGCGGCGGTCATGGTCGCCACCGGCACGGTGTTCTGGCCGCTCCACAGCTGCAGGGCGGCGGCTCCCTGGTGCACCAGCATCGTCAGCCCGTCGATGCTGCGGCAGCCCCGGGCGGTGGCCAGGCGCAGCAGCCGGGTGGGCCTGGGCACGTAGATCAGGTCGTAGACCGTGGCGGCGGGTTGCAGCGCCGCACAGGCCTGCTCCGCCAGGGGGCTCAGGCCACTGTTGATGCCCACCGCGTCATTCATGCCCACCGGTGTGGTGTTGACCACGAGGTCGGCGGCGGCCAGCAGCTCCAGCAGGGCGGGATCGCTGCTCTCGCCGCTGAGACCGGGTGTGAGCCGGGTGGCCAGCTGGGGCGCCCAGTCGCTGCAGCTGGCCGCAAAGGCGTCCAGGCTCTCGGCCCGACGCCCCACCACGGTGATGCTGCCGAGATCGAGCTCCACCAGGGCGGCCACCACGGCGCGGGCACTGCCCCCGTTGCCCAGCACCACCGCCCGGCGGCCTGCCCATGGCTGCTGCCGCAGCGGTGCCAGAAACCCTTCGACGTCGGTGTTGGTGCCCAGCCAGCCACCGCCTTCGAGGGGCACCAGGGTGTTGACCGCCCCCACCCGTTCGGCCAGCGGTGTGAGCCGGGTGCACAGGGCGGCCACGGCCTGTTTGTGGGGGATGGTGACGTTGAGTCCGCGGCAGCCGATCGCCTCCAGACCCCGCACCGCAGCTGCCAGCTGCCCGGCCTGCACCGGCAGTCCCAGGTAGATCCAGTCGAGCCCGAGCTCGGCCAGCGCGGCGTTGTGCATCGCCGGCGAGAGGGAGTGCCCCACCGGATCCCCCAGCACCCCCAGCAGGCCGGTGCGGGCGCTGATCGGGGTGGCCATCACGGTTCAGGGGCGGTTCATCGGCCCAAACCGTAGGCGCCGGTACGGCCCCTGTTCGGGAACCACCCCTCGCCGTCTGCGGCGTCTGCTGATGAGGATGCCAGCAGTCTGAAATTCATCACCCAGGAGGTGGGAATCCATGGGAAAGGTCGTCGGCATTGATCTCGGCACCACCAACAGCTGCGTGGCCGTGATGGAGGGCGGCAAGCCCACGGTGATCGCCAACGCCGAGGGTTTCCGGACCACCCCCTCGGTGGTTGCCTACACCAAAAACCAGGATCAGCTGGTGGGGCAGATCGCCAAGCGCCAGGCGGTGATGAACCCGGAGAACACCTTTTATTCGGTCAAGCGTTTCATCGGCCGCCGCGTTGACGAGGTCAATGAGGAGTCGAAGGAAGTCAGCTACGGCGTCGAGAAGGCGGGCTCCAATGTCAAGGTCAAGTGCCCGGTGCTCAGCAAGCAGTTCGCCCCCGAGGAGGTGAGCGCCCAGGTGCTGCGCAAGCTGGCCGAAGACGCCGGCAAGTATCTCGGCGAAACCGTGACCCAGGCGGTGATCACCGTCCCCGCCTACTTCAACGACTCGCAGCGCCAGGCCACCAAGGACGCTGGCAAGATCGCCGGCCTCGAGGTCCTGCGCATCATCAACGAGCCCACTGCGGCAGCGTTGGCCTACGGCCTCGACAGAAAGAGCAACGAGCGCATCCTGGTGTTCGACCTGGGCGGCGGCACCTTCGACGTGT
>JBBASJ010000006.1:0-57751 GCA_040399325.1 Prochlorococcaceae cyanobacterium | reverse complement strand
GCTCGGTGTCGGTGGCGAAGTAGGGCGAGATGTAGCCCTTGTCGAAGCGCATGCCCTCGGTGACCTCCAGCTCGGTGGTCATCGACTTGCCTTCTTCGAGGGAGATCACGCCCTCTTTGCCGACCTTGTCCATGGCGTCGGCGATCATGCGGCCCACCTCTTCGTCGTTGCCGGCGGAGATGGTGCCCACCTGGGCGATGGCGTTGCTGTCGCTGATCGGCTTGGCGTGCTCCTCGATCTTCTTGACCAGGAACTCGGAGGCCTTGTCGATGCCCTTCTTGAGGGTGATGGCATTGGCACCGGCGGCCACGTTGCGCAGGCCTGCCTTCACCATGGCGTGGGCCAGCACGGTGGCGGTGGTGGTGCCGTCACCAGCGGCGTCGTTGGTCTTGGAGGCGGCCTGACGGATCAGGGCCACACCGGTGTTCTCGATGTGATCCTCGAGTTCGATCTCCTTGGCGATGGTGACGCCGTCATTGATGATCTGAGGAGCACCGAATTTCTTCTCGAGGACCACGTTGCGGCCCTTGGGGCCGAGGGTCACGGCCACCGACTCAGCGAGAATGTCGATGCCTTTTTCAAGAGCGCGGCGAGCCTGCTCGTTGTAAATGATGCGCTTGGCCATGGGAGGCGTTGTTCGCTTGGGTTGAAAAGAATGAAATGGCTGCAGAAGCTGCGCGGATCAACAGCGATCGGCGCGCAGCAGTCGCACTCAGTTGACGATCGCGAGGATGTCCTTCTCAGACAGCAGCACGTACTCATCGGTGCCGAGCTTGATGTCGGTGCCGGCGTACTTGCTGTAGAGGACCTTGTCGCCGATGCTCACTTCGGGAGCCTGACGGCTGCCGTCGTCGTTGCGCTTGCCAGGGCCCACCTGGACCACTTCACCCACTTGGGGTTTTTCCTTGGCGGTGTCGGGAAGCAGGATGCCGCCGGCGGTCTTTTCCTCCGACTCGGACACCTTGATGAAAATGCGGTCTCCAAGGGGTTTGACCGTGGAGACGCTGAGAGAAACAGCTGCCATGGATCGAGGCGTGAATGACGTGCAAGGGCTGGCGCCAGGGGCGCCGCGGGCGAGCACCGAGCTGGCACTCAAACCCGTCGAGTGCCAACCTATGCGTCCCCGCCCTGCCCTGGCCACCGACGGTCTGTGCGGGTGACCGAACCGGCCTGGCCGGGGCAGTCGCGGTGGTAAGGTTGCGCCGCTCAAGGCGGGAACAGGTTCCGCCAGACGCCTCCCTGCTCTTCCTTACATATGGCTGCTGCTACCGCAACCGGCACCAAGGGCATCGTCCGCCAGGTGATCGGCCCGGTTCTGGACGTGGAATTCCCGGCCGGCAAGCTGCCCAAGATTTACAACGCCCTTCGCATCGAGGGCACCAACCCTGCGGGCCAGAACGTCGCCCTCACGGCTGAAGTTCAGCAGCTGCTCGGTGATCACCGCGTGCGCGCTGTCGCCATGAGCAGCACCGACGGCCTGGTCCGCGGCATGGATGCCCTCGACACCGGTGCCCCGATCTCGGTGCCCGTGGGTGAAGCAACCCTCGGCCGCATCTTCAATGTGCTGGGTGAGCCCGTTGACGAGCAGGGTCCTGTCAACACCACCATCACGGCTCCGATCCACCGCGAGGCCCCCAAGCTCACCGAGCTCGAAACCAAGCCCAAGGTGTTCGAAACCGGGATCAAGGTGATCGACCTGCTGGCTCCCTACCGCCAGGGCGGCAAGGTGGGCCTGTTTGGTGGCGCCGGCGTCGGCAAGACCGTGCTGATCCAGGAGCTGATCAACAACATCGCCAAGGAGCACGGTGGTGTCTCCGTATTCGGTGGCGTGGGCGAGCGCACCCGCGAAGGCAATGACCTCTACGAGGAATTCAAGGAATCGGGCGTGATCAACGCCGACGACCTCTCCAAGTCGAAGGTCGCTCTCTGCTACGGCCAGATGAACGAGCCTCCCGGTGCCCGCATGCGCGTGGGCCTGTCGGCTCTCACCATGGCCGAGCACTTCCGCGACGTGAACAAGCAGGACGTGCTGCTGTTCGTCGACAACATCTTCCGCTTTGTGCAGGCTGGTTCGGAAGTGTCGGCTCTGCTGGGCCGCATGCCATCGGCCGTGGGTTACCAGCCCACCCTGGGCACCGACGTGGGCGAGCTGCAGGAGCGCATCACCTCGACCCTCGAGGGATCGATCACCTCGATCCAGGCGGTCTACGTGCCTGCAGACGACCTGACCGACCCGGCTCCGGCGACCACCTTTGCCCACCTTGACGCCACCACCGTGCTGAGCCGCGGCCTGGCCTCCAAGGGCATCTATCCCGCCGTGGATCCACTGGATTCCACCAGCACCATGCTGCAGCCCTCGGTCGTGGGTGACGAGCATTACCGCACCGCCCGCGCCGTGCAGAGCACTCTTCAGCGCTACAAGGAGCTCCAGGACATCATCGCGATCCTGGGCCTCGACGAGCTGTCCGAAGACGACCGCCGCACGGTCGACCGGGCTCGCAAGATCGAGAAGTTCCTGTCGCAGCCGTTCTTCGTGGCTGAGATCTTCACCGGCATGCCCGGCAAGTATGTGAAGCTCGAAGACACCATCAAGGGCTTCAACATGATCCTGGCTGGCGAGCTCGACGAGCTGCCCGAGGCCGCTTTCTACCTCGTCGGCAATATTGACGAGGTCAAGGCCAAGGCCCAGAAGATCCTGTCTGACGCCAAGGGCTGATCGCCATGACTCTGACCCTGCGCGTTCTGGCACCTGACCAGAGCATTTATGACGGCTCGGCCGATGAGGTGATTCTCCCCAGCGCCTCTGGTCAGATGGGCATCCTCACGGGTCACGTGTCGATGCTCACCGCCCTCGACAGCGGTGTGCTGCGTGTTCGCGACGGCAGCACCTGGTCGGCGATTGCGGTGATGGGCGGCTTCGCCGAAGTCGAAGACAATGCCGTGACCGTGTTGGTCAATGCCGCCGAACTCGGCAGCTCCATTGATGGCTCGGCGGCCCAGACCGCTTTCGAGCAGGCTCAGCAGGCTGCAGCAGGGTTTGAGGGTCAGGCCCCCAGCCCTGAAAAAGTGAGGGCCCAGCAGGCCCTGGCCCAGGCCAGAGCCCGCCTGCAAGCCAGCAAAGGCGGCTGACCAGACACTGGAGCGGTTCAATCTGGCGCCGAGGCGGCCTGAACGAAACCACCATCACACCCTACTAATTTGCAACATGGGTCCTGGATCAGGGCCCTTTTTTGTGTGCAGCTGTGGGGTGCTGAAGCCTCGGATCCCCGAACCGCATCCCTGAGGCAGGGGACATCACTTCGACATCACGATCACCATCAATAGAACTCCCATGAAAAAGCCCCCTGAATCAGGGGGCTCGGCTTGCAGGGTTTCCGTCAGCGGGTTGCGTGGCTGCGTCGACGCGATCAGGCGGTACCGCAGAAGGTCACATCGGGGAACTTCAGCTTGGCTTCATCGAGGCTCTTGCCCTTGCCTTCCTCCTGCCAGTAGTTGATCACCTCGGTGGCCTTGTTGAGGATCTCAACCCGTTCGTTGTCGGTGATCCAGCTCTTGCGCTCGAGCTCGGTCTTGAGGGTTTCCCAGGCATCTTCCCGCGGCCAGAAGAAATAGGCCGTCAGAGGGCTCGGCCCCCCGCCGACGATCTGATCGACGGCCAGAGCCACGTTGTCGGGCAACCAGAGAATCTTGAGCAGAAAACGACCCTCATCGGCCTTGGGGGTGTAACCGGAGGGCACACCGTCCTCATCGATGGTGGCCGTGGCGAGGGCGGCACTGCCGCCGCGCATGACCGGTCGACCGGAGACGGGAGCATCGTCAACAGCCCCGATGGCGTCGGGAACCTCGGCCATGGCAGCCCCCACCACAGCAGGATCAAGCGTGCTATCGGGTGCTGGCATGGCAGTCAGGCTCTGGGAAGACGGACAAACAACTAACCTACCAGCCGCCAGACCCCCCTCCTCCTGAACCCCGGTCAAGCTGCCAAAGCCCTGTTGTTGCTGGACATCGACGGTGTCATCCGCGATGTCGGCGGCAGCTACCGCAGAGCTCTGGCCGAAACGGTGCATCACTACTGCGGCTGGAGACCCGAGCCGGGCACAATCGACAGCCTCAAGGCTGAAGGCCGCTGGAACAACGACTGGGAGGCCAGCCTCGAGCTGCTGCGGCGCCACCGACTGGAACCCTTGCCTGATTTTGCGGCCCTGGTCAGGGTGTTCAGCGATTTCTATTTCGGTGGGGATCCGGCCGGTGACCCGGCCCTGTGGCACGGGTTCATCGGCGATGAACCACTGCTGGTCGATCCAGCGTTTTTTACTGCCCTCGAGCAAGCCGGCATCGCCTGGGGTTTCGTCAGTGGTGCGGAGCCGCCATCCGCCCGCTATGTGCTGGAGCAGCGCCTGGGGTTGAACGATCCGCCGCTGATCGCCATGGGCGACGCCCCCGACAAACCCGACCCCGCGGGGCTGCTGCAACTGGCTGGCCAACTGCTGCAGCGCCATGGCGGCGGCGCCCTGGGCCCAGGTGGGCCGCCGATCGCCTACCTGGGCGACACCGTGGCCGACGTGCAGACCGTGCTCAACGCCCGCGCGGCGCGTCCCGAGCAGGCCTTTGTGAGTCTGGGGGTGGCCCCACCGCACCTGCACGGCAGTGCCGCCCGGGCCCACTACGACAACCAGTTGCAACAGGCCGGCGCCGACGCGGTGCTGGAGCACACCACAGCGGCGCTGCAACACCTGCAGGCCCTGCTGGCTGAACCGGCGAGCTGAAGCGCAGCCGGCTCAGCGTTCCATCGCGGCAGTGGCCTTGAGGGCGGCGGCGGTGAGCACCTCATGGCCCCGCTCGCTCACGGCCACATCGTCTTCGATACGGATGCCGATGCCCTTCCAGCGCCCATCGATGGAGGGCTGGCCTGCCGGAACGGGGAGGCGGTCGCTCACGTAGAGACCAGGCTCAACCGTGAGCACCATGCCGCTCTCGAGCTCGACATGGTGCTCGCCAAGCCGGTAGGCGCCCACGTCATGGACATCGAGCCCGAGCCAGTGGCCGGTGCGGTGCATGTAGAGGTGGCGGTAGGCGCCCTGTTCGATCAGACCATCGACCTCGCCCACCAGCAGCCCCAGCTGAACCAGACCCTCCACCAGCACCCGCAGTGCCGTGTCATGGACCCCTTCGGCACTGAACCCCGGCTTGACGGAGGCGACCGCGGCTTCCTGGGCCGCCAGCACCAGCTCGTAGAGGGCCCGCTGCTCACCGCTGAAACGTCCGCCCACCGGGAAGGTGCGGGTGATGTCGCCGTTGTAGTAGTCGGCCAGGCTGCAACCGGCGTCGATCAGCAGCAGGTCACCCGCATGCAACACGGCGTTGTTGGCGGTGTAGTGCAGCACGCAGGCGTTGTCGCCGCCGGCCACGATCGAGCCATAGGCAGGGCCGCGCGCGCCCTGCTCCAGAAAATGCTGTTCAATCACCGCCTGGACCTGGCGCTCGCTGAGCCCCGGCCGGGCCACCTGGCGGGCCAGCTCATGGGCCTCGGCCGAGATGCGGGCAGCCTCCCGCAGGCGCTCGAGTTCCTCGGGACTCTTGCGCAGCCGCAGCGCATGCAGGAGCGGATCGGGTGCCACCAGCCCCAGGGCCGCGCGGCCATGGCGGGGGGCCCGGTCGAGCTGGGCCGCCCAGGCGGCGATCACCAGCGGTTCGACCTTGGGGTGCTTGCCGACACGAAAGGCAATGCCTTCAGCGTCCTTGAGGTAAGCAGCCAGGTGCTGGGCCAGCTCCTCGATGGGATGGGCGAGATCGGCCCCGAAGTGCGCCACCGCCCCCTCGGTGCCCCAGCGAAAGCCATGCCACACCTCGGCACTGGCCTCGCGCGGTTGCACAAACAGCACGTAGCGCTCGCCCTCGGGCCTGTGGGGCAGGAACAGCGCCACGGCATCGGGCTCATCGAAGCCGGTCAGGTACCAGAAGTCGCTGTTCTGACGAAAGGGCCATTCGCAGTCGGCATGGTGAACCGCCAGGGGTGCAGCCGGAATCACCGCTGCGGCGCTGCCCAGGGCCTCAAAGAAGCGGGCCCGACGCGCGGCGAACAGGGCCGGCGCACAACGACCATCGATCGGCTGGTGGGTTGCCATGGAGCCAAACGGGAGCCAGCCCCGTGACGATGGCACAACCCAACCCAACTGGCGGCGCACGCTGCCTGCGTCAGACTCATCTTGCTTGCCCTATGCCCGCCCGTTGGCTCCGGTTCCCTCCACACCCGAGCGCTGCCGCCTGCTGCTGGAGCACTGGCGCCGCGGGCTGCGGCTGAGCCGGCGCGAGCGCGGTCTGATGGGCGGCCAGCTGCAGCTGCTGGATCAGCAACTCGAGCGGCTGCAGCAACGCCGTCTGCGGGTCGCCGTCTTCGGCCGGGTGGGCGTCGGCAAGTCGAGCCTGCTCAACGCCCTGCTGGGCCGCGACCGGTTTGCCACCGATGTGGCCCACGGCTGCACCCGCCACCAGCAGGTTGAACGCTGGCCGATCGACATTGACGGCCTGGCGGAGGTGGAGCTGGTCGACACCCCAGGCATCGATGAGATCGCAGCCGCGGCCAGGGCGCGATTGGCGGCGCGGCTGGCCCTCAATGCCGATCTGGTGCTGCTGGTGCTCGACGGCGACCTCAACCGCATCGAACTCGAGGCCCTGTCGCAGCTGGCCGCCAACGGCAAGCCGCTGCTGCTGGTGCTCAACCGCTGCGACTGCTGGAGCCCGGCGGAGCAGCAGGAGCTGCTGGCCAGCCTGCGCCGGCGCCTGCCACAGGCCCTGCAGGGTGTCGAGATCGTGGCTGTGGCTGCCGCACCCCGACAACCGCAACTGCTGGCCGATGGCCGGGTGCGCAGCGAGGCCGCCCCCGCCCGGATCGCCCCCCTGCAGCGTTCGCTGCAGCGTCTGCTGAGCAACCAGGGAGACCTGCTGCTGGCCCTCGGGGCCCTGCACAGTGCCGATCGCTTTCACCAGACCCTGCATCAGGGTCGGCTGCGCCACAGCCGCAGCGCCGCCCAGGGGTTGATCGGCCGCTATGCCGCACTCAAGGCCACCGGCGTCGCGGCCAATCCGCTGATGCTGCTCGATCTGGCCGGCGGTCTCGCCTGCGACACAGCCCTGGTGCTGCAGCTGTGCGAGCTCTACGGCATGCCGATGCACAGCCAGGGAGCCCGGGCACTGCTGACGCGCCTCTCGAGCCACAACGCCATGCTGGGGGGCGTGCAGCTGGGCATCCAGCTGCTGCTGGGAGGGCTGCGCCAACTGCTGGTGCTGGCCGCACCATTCAGCGGCGGGCTGAGCCTGGCACCGGCGGCACCGGTCGCCCTGGCCCAGGCGGCCCTGGCCGTGCACACCACCCGGCTGACCGGAAGCCTGGCCGCCGCCGAGCTGCTCAAGGGCGCCCAGCGTGGCCCCAAACCAGCAGCCCTGCTGGCCCGCCTGGCCCGCCACGATCCGGCTGCCAGGGCCTGGCTTCAGACCTGGCAGCCCGCCAGCAGCACACCCCCGCTGCAGAGCCTGCTGCCATGAGTGAGCAACTGGCGCTGCTGGGCACCAGCGCCGATCCACCGACGCTGGGGCACCAGGCGCTGCTGCAGCAGCTGCTGCAGCACTACCCCCGGGTCATCACCTGGGCCAGCGACAACCCCGGCAAACGGCATGGGGCGCCCCTTGGTCAGCGCGCCCAGCTGCTCTCAGCCCTGGTGAGAGGCCTGGCCGAGCCAAGACTGGAACATGTGCAGGACCTCAGCAGCCCCTATGCCATCACCACGCTGGAGCGGGCCGCAGCCCGCTGGCCCGGCGCCGAACTGGTGTTCGTGGTGGGCAGCGATCTGGCGCCCCAGATTCCGCAGTGGCGCCAGGCTGCAGAGGTACTGAAACGCTGCCGGCTGGCCGTGGTGCCGCGGGTGGGCTGGCCCCTGAACGAAGCCACCGCCTCCACCCTGCAACAGCTGGGGGCGCGCCTCAGCGTGCTGCCGTTGCCCGTGCCCGCCAGCGCCAGTTCGGCGCTGCGCGAGCAACCAGACCCCACCCAGATCCCCAGGGCCGTGTGGCCGCTGGTGCGCGAGCACAATCTCTACGGACTGGACCAGCCCCATCCGGCCGAAGCGATGCCACCGACGCAAACGAGCCCGTAACCCATGCGGATCGCCCTGGCCCAGCTCAATCCCCTGGTGGGCGATCTGGCGGGCAACGCCGCGCGGCTGCTGCGGGCTGCCGTTGAAGCGGCCGTTGAAACCGACAGCGGCGAGCCTCTGCTGATGGTCACCCCCGAGCTGAGCCTGTGGGGGTACCCAGCGCGCGATCTGCTGCTGCGCCCGAGCCTGGTCGCCCTGCAGAACCGGCTGCTCGATCAGCTGGTGTCTGACCTGCAGCGGCAGGCTCCACAGGTGTCACTGCTGGTGGGTATCGCCGAGCCCACGGGCAGCGGCACAGTGCCCAACCTGCACAACGCACTGGCCCTGGTCGAAGCCGGCGGCTGGCGGCTGGTGTATCGCAAACAGCTGCTACCCAGCTACGACGTGTTTGACGAGCGCCGCTATTTCGTGGCGGGCACGGCACCGGCGGTGCTGCAGTGGCCCCCGGCCGGGGGGTTGCGCCTGGGACTCACCATCTGTGAAGACCTCTGGGTCGATGCCGACCTGGCCGGCCAGCGCCTGGACGGTCCCGACCCGATCGCTGAGCTGCAGAACGCCGGCATCGATCTGCTGCTCAATCTCTCGGCTTCGCCATTTGGACTGGGCAAACTGGCACTACGCCGGCAGCTGGCGACCCGGGCGGCAGCCCGGCTGGGGGTCCCGGTCGTGTACGTCAACCAGGTGGGCGGCAACGATGAACTGGTGTTCGACGGGGCGAGCTTCCTGATCCGACCCGATGGCACCCTGGCCGCCCAGCTGACCAGTTGCCGGGAGCAGGTCGTGAGCCTCGCGTGGCCACCGCACGGCAATGCCACAGCACAGCCCGCGACCCCGCTGGAGCTGCCAGACGAGCTGGAGCAGCTGTTTCGCGCGTTGGTGCTGGGGCTGGCCGACTACGCCCGCAAATGCGGCTTCAACAAGGCACTGCTGGGCCTCAGCGGCGGCATCGACTCGGCGCTGGTGGCGGTGCTCGCGGCGGCGGCCCTCGGGGCCGACCAGGTCAAGGCGTTGTTGCTGCCTTCGCCCTGGAGCTCAGAGGGTTCGATCCGCGACGCCACAGCCCTGGCCCAGCGGCTGGGCCTTGCCACCCAGACCCTGCCGATTGCCCCGCTGATGCAGGAGTTTGACCACAGCCTGGCAGCGGTCCTGGGGGCCCCGCCCAGCGGCCTGGCGGCCGAGAATCTGCAATCGCGCATTCGCGGCACGCTGCTGATGGCCCTCGCCAATCAGCAGGGGCAGCTGCTGCTGGCCACCGGCAACAAGAGCGAGCTGGCGGTCGGGTACTGCACCCTCTATGGCGATATGAACGGCGGTCTGGCCGTGATCGGCGATCTGTACAAAACCACGGTGTTTGCCCTGTGCGCATGGCTCGACGGGCCGGCCGCCTGCGCCTGCCGCAGCGAGCTGGGGCTGCCGCCGGACGGCGAGCTGATCGGCACGGCGATCCGCCACAAACCCCCCAGTGCCGAACTGCGTCCCGACCAGAAGGACAGCGACTCCCTGCCCGATTACGCCGTCCTCGATCCGGTGCTCAAGGCCCTGATCGAAGCGCACCAGAGTCCTGAGCAGCTGGTCGCCGGTGGCAGCGATCCGGCCCTTGCCGAGCGGGTCATGGGCCTGCTGCGCCGCGCCGAATTCAAACGGCGTCAGGCCCCGCCGGTGCTCAAGGTGAGCCGACGCGCCTTCGGCAGCGGCTGGCGCATGCCGATTGCCGCGCGCTGACCGGGGTCATCTCCGCCTGGCCAGGACGGGCCGGCAGCGCCAAGCTGGAAGCAGCCCCGCAGCGCGATCGAACCATGGCCGCCCCCGGCAGCGCCGCCCCTCTGGCCAGTCCGATGGCCAGCATTGGCGTCCCGCGCGAAATCAAGCGCGACGAGCAGCGGGTCGCCCTGACCCCCGATGGCGCCCGCGAGCTGGTGAGCCAGGGCATGGAGGTGCGCATCGAGACCGGAGCTGGCCTCGGAGCGGGCATCCGCGACGAGGACTACGCCGCCGTTGGGGCACGCCTCACCAGCCGCGACGAAGCCTGGGCCGCCCATCTGGTGGTCAAGGTGAAGGAACCCCAGCCCGAGGAGTTCGGCTTTCTGCGGCCCGATCTGGTGCTGTTCACCTACCTGCATCTGGCGGCCTATCCCGAGGTGGGGCGGGCCCTGCTCGATGCCGGCACCACGGCGGTGGCCTACGAGACCGTGCAACTCGATGACGGCAGCCTGCCGTTGCTGGCGCCGATGAGCGAGATCGCTGGCCGGCTGGCCGCCCAGGTGGGGGCCTACCTGCTTGAGAAACCGCATGGCGGTCGCGGCGTGCTGATGGGCGGCTGCACCGGCGTGCGCCCGGCTCGGGTGGTGGTGCTGGGTGCCGGCACCGTCGGCTGGAATGCGGCCCGCATCGCCGCCGCCATGGACGCCGAGGTGTTTCTGCTGGATCGCTCGCCGCAGCGGTTGCGCCAACTGGAGTCAGACCGACGCGGGCGGTTGGTGAGCCTGGTGAGCAGCCGTGGCCTGATCGAGCGGCTGGTGCCCGGGGCCGACCTGGTGATCGGCGCCGTGCTGACCCCCGGAGGCCGCGCCCCCACCCTGGTCGACGAACCGCTGGTGCAACAGATGAAAACGGGCTCGGTGATCGTCGATGTGGCGATCGACCAGGGCGGCTGCATCGCCACCAGCCGCGAGACGACCCACACCGAACCCACCTTTGAGGTCCATGGCGTGCAGCATTACGCCGTCGGCAACATGCCCGGCGCCGTGCCCTTCACCTCAACCGAAGCCCTGGTCAGCGTCACCCTGCCCTACATCCTGGTGATGGCCGGACGGGGGCTGAGCGAAGCCATCACCGAGCGCCCCGAGCTGGTCAGCGGCCTCAACACCGTGGCCGGCTCGGTCTGCCATCCCGGTGTGGCCAAGGCGCTGGGCGTCGCCCCCCGGCACCCCATGGCCTGCCTGCGCTGAGCGCCGAGCCTCCCGCAGCGGGACCAGCGGGCGCCGCAGGGCTGCGGGAGCGATCCCCTCCCGCAGCGCCAGCACCAGCCCCGCCGCTTCGCTGTAGCTGGCAGCGGGCAACACCTCGAGCCCCAGCGCCTCAGCCTTGACCTTGAGCAGGCAGGGCGTCTCGACCGCAATCACGGGAATGCCGCGTTCGGCGCAGGCGAGCACCGCCCCCCCGCCCAGCGCACCAGCCGGGGCGATCACCGCACCGACGGCATCGATGGCCAGCACTGGCCCAGACCCCCCCGCGGCAGCCGGCTGCCACGCTGCCGCGGGCAACAGGTCAGGGGCCCGGCTCAGCCCCACCAACACGCAGGGCAGAAACGTGAAGCCCAGCTCCTCGCCCGCCGCACGGGGATCGAGTTCCGGATCGAGCGCCAGCGGAGCAAGGGCCGGCGCGTGGGCACAGGGAACCCCCAGCTCCCGGCTGAGGAGGTGGCTGATCACCGCCTCAGCCCCTGCCAGCGCATCGACGCCGCTGCCGGCGCGGTAGGCCGCCAGGGCAGCACTGCCAGGGTCGTCGGGAAACCGCGCCACCACCGCGATGGCCGTGGCACCGGCAGCCCTGAGCTGCCGGCCCGCCTGCAGCAGGGCCTCGGGCTGACCCAGTTGTCCCCAGCTCGCGCCGCTGGCACCGGTGCTGAGGCTGACCTGCAGAGGCCTGTCGGTGATCACCACCGGGCCGATGTCGAGGCCCAGGGTGGCCCGGCAGCCGTCGGCCACCTGCAGGTGGCGCTGGCGCAGCTCGCTCTCGATGCCCGCATCGAGCAGCAGCCCCACCCGCTGCTGGCGCACCGGTCGCAACAACAGCTCGCCGGCCGCAAAGCGATCGAGGCAGGAGCCTTCGACGTAGTGGATGCGCGGGTCACTCCAGTAGAGCGACGCGCCATTCATCACGTTGGGATGGGTGATCAGGCAGCCGCTGGCCGCCGCCAGCAACCGGGCCACGGGCAGGCCATCGCCCGCGTAGCCCCCCTGCTCACATCCGATCCCGGTGGGGATCACCAGCAGGATTGGCAGGGGAGACGCCGTCATACGAGCACGATGGCCTCAACCACAAGGCCATGGGAATCGACGGCAGTGATCGCCCAGCGCAGCGGCCGTCCCCGGGCCTCCAGGGCCGCCGTGATCTGGGCCAGCAACGGGCCGGGCCGCCGCGGGAGCCGCAACTGAAGCGGCACCAGTTTCACTTCTGGTACTGGCCGAACTGGGCCTCGTAGAGGGCATCCTCCATGCCGGCCCTGAGCGTCAGATCACTGCGTGGAAAAGCCACGCAGAGCAGCACATACCCCTGCTGCTGCAGCTCCGCCTTGACCCCCATGGCGTCGGCTTGCTCCACGCTGCCAGCGCTGAGCAACGCTGCACAGGTGGTGCACACACCCGAGCAACAGGAGCTGGGCAGGACCACCCCGGCCGCCTCTGCCGCCGCCAGCACGGTCTGATCGCTGCGGCACGAAAAGCTGTGGCTGATGCCCTCAAACTCTGCGCTGATCTGGAAGGTGGTGGGCTCGCTCACAACAGGGCAGTAACACCCGGCCATTGTCCCAGTTCAGCTTTCCTGCCAATGGCTGGGATGGGGCGCCAGGTATTCCGGAGGGGTCTGGACCGATGCAGCTGCGCTCAGCACCAGATCAAGACTGATCGAGACGCGCAGGTCGTCGGCGCTGGCATTGGGCAGCACGGCATGGTCCAGGCACGACGGAAACAGCACCAGCAGACCTGCCCGGGGGGGCACATCAACAACAGTCCGGGACCAGCCTGTGAGCTGCAAGGGTCCGCCATGGCCGACCGCCATGCCCGGCACCAGCTCGTTGACCTGACGCTGGGGCCAGAACCGCAGGCAGCCGCAGTCGCCACTGCCATCGCCACTGAGGTAGTACACGGCACTGAGGTGGGCATTGGGATGGTGGTGACGCCCCACCACCTGATCAGGCTCGCTGAGCACCGGCCAACAACGCTGGATGTGCAGCGCCACCTGGTTCAGGTCGAACCCCAGCTGCTGCAGGTAGGCCTTGGCATGGCCGAGCAGCTCAGCGATCAGCCCCGCGAACAGCGCATGCCGCTGCAATTGCCAGACACCATTGAGATCTCCGGTCCAGGCGCAACCCGGGTCAGGATTGCTGCAGGCAGTCCCGCGCAGCGCGAGCAGAGCCTGAAGCTGTGCGGCAAGCTCCAGGGGATCCGGCCTGAGCTGCACCTGCCCCAGGGCAACCGGAAACAGTGGCTGCATCACCAGCTCGCCCGGCAAGGGCAACGGCAACAACGGATCGTGCCCAGTCTTGAGGTTGTCAGGCCGCATCGACTCTCCTGTTCCAAGGGCACGCTTGCCGGCCGGAGCCCGACCACCGACTTCCAAGACGGATCAAGGGTCTGAACAACAACAAACCCCCAACCCAGCGAAGCGATCCTGCAGACAAGCTGCAAGATCGACGGCTGGGGCAGGGGTCGGCTGCACCACTGGGGCGGCAGAAACCGCCTCAGGCCATGGCCGAGGCGCCCCCGACCACCTCAAGGATTTCCTGGGTGATGGCGGCCTGGCGGGCCTTGTTGTAGTCCAGGGTCAACGACTTGGCGAGAGCCTTGGCGTTGTCACTGGCGTTGTTCATGGCCGTCATGCGACTGGCCAGCTCGGAGGCGGCGGCTTCCTGAAGGGCACGCAACAGCTGATTTTCCAGATACAGCGGCAGCAGGGCATTGAGCAGCTGATCGGGGCTCTGCTCAAACACGATGTCAGAAGGCAATGACGGCGCCTGATTGGCGGCCGTACCGGTCTCGACCACCAATTGCCCCTCACGGGTGGTCAACCGGAAGATCTCGTCATCGGGTGCAGCGATGCCCTGGGGATCGAGCGGCAGCAAGGTCTGGGAGACGGGCCTGGAGCTCACCAGGTTGATGAACTTGGTGTAGATGATCTCGACCCGGTCAGTACCGGCTCCGATGAAATCAGCAAGAACCTCGTTGGCGATACCCATGGCTTCTGAAGCCTTGGGAACCTGATCGAGGCCGGTGAACGTGGCACGGATCGTGTACTGGGAGGCCCTGTTCTGGAAGTAGGTGATCGCCTTGCGGCCGATCAGCACCAGATCAACGTTGTAGCCCTGACTCCTGAGCTCGGCGGTGCGCTGCTCGGTGCGCTTGATGATGTTGGCGTTGTAGCCGCCGCAGAGACCGCGATCGCCGGTGACGGCGAGCAGGGTGATGGTCTGCAGTGCACGCTCCTCAAACAGAGGGGCATCCACATCTTCGAAGCGCATGCGTGACTGGAGATTCTCCAGCACGCGGGCCAGGCGATCAGCGAATGGCCGGCTGCGCAGCACCTGCTCCTGGGCACGGCGCACCTTGGCCGCAGCCACGAGACGCATGGCCTCGGTGATCTTGCGGGTGTTCTTGACCGAACTGATGCGGTCGCGGATTTCCTTGAGGTTCGCCATGGATTGGGTGCGTTAAGGGGTGTCCGCAGCGCTCAGGCGGCAGCAAGCATGGTCGACTTGACTTCGTTGATGGCGTCTTTGAGCATGGCTTCAGCCTCATCACCGAGCTGCTTCTCGCCCATCACCTTGGTGATGAAGTCAGGCTTGTTGCTCTTCAGATACTCACGCAGCTCACGGCAGAACTGCACCACCGACTCGACCGGAACTTCATCGATCAGGCCCTTGACGCCGGCGTAGACCACAGCGACCTGCTCGGCCAGGTTGAGGGGGCTGAACTGGGGCTGCTTGAGAATTTCGCGCAGGCGCTTGCCGCGCTGCAACTGGGCCTGGGTGGCCGCGTCGAGATCCGAAGCGAACTGGGAGAACGCAGCCAGTTCGTCGAACTGGGCGAGCTCAAGCTTGAGGGTACCGGCGATCTTCTTGATGGCTTTGGTCTGGGCTGCACCACCGACGCGGCTCACCGAGATGCCCACGTTGATGGCAGGACGCAGACCCGAGTTGAACAGATCAGAGCTCAGGAACACCTGACCGTCGGTGATCGAGATCACATTGGTGGGGATGTAAGCCGACACGTCACCGGCCTGGGTCTCAATGATCGGCAGGGCGGTCATCGAGCCTTTGCCCATGGCGTCGCTCAACTTGGCGGCGCGCTCGAGCAGACGGCTGTGGCAATAGAACACGTCACCGGGATAGGCCTCACGACCGGGGGGACGGCGCAGCAGCAGGGACATCTGGCGGTAAGCCTGGGCCTGCTTGGTGAGGTCGTCATAGATGACCAGGGTGGCTTTGCCCTTGTACATGAACGACTCGGCCAGAGCCGCGCCGGTGTAGGGAGCCAGGTACTGCAGGGCGGCCGACTCGGATGCGCTCGCAGCGACGACGATGGTGTAGTCGAGGGCACCTTTCTCGCGCAGCACCTCCACCACGTTGGCCACAGAGGCGGCCTTCTGCCCGACAGCCACATACACACAGACGACGTCTTCGCCCTTCTGGTTGATGATCGTGTCGATCGCGATGGCTGTCTTGCCGGTCTGGCGGTCGCCGATGATCAGCTCGCGCTGGCCGCGACCGATGGGGATCATGGCGTCGATTGCCGTGATGCCGGTCTGCATGGGTTCATGCACCGACTTGCGCTGAATGATGCCCGGCGCCATCGATTCGATCAGACGGGTCTCGGTGGTGGCGATGTCGCCCTTGCCGTCGATCGGCTGGCCAAGGGAGTTGACCACCCGGCCCAGCATGGCGTCGCCCACGGGAACGGCGGCGATTTTGCCGGTCGCTTTGACGGTGCTCCCTTCCTGAATGCCCCGGCCCTCACCCATGAGCACGACACCGACGTTGTCGTCCTCGAGGTTGAGTGCGATGCCTTCGGTGCCGTCTTCGAATTGCACCAGTTCCCCCGCCATGACCTGCTGCAGGCCATACACGCGGGCGATGCCGTCACCGATCTGCAGCACGGTGCCGACGTTGCTGACAGTCACGGACTTGTCGTAGTCCTCAATCTGCTTTTTGAGGATGGCGCTGATCTCGTCGGGGCGGATGGAAACCATGGGAAGAGGTCCCTCAGGGGGAGCAGATGGAGGAGGAGACGGGGAAAAGAGTGGAGGGGGAGCGCGGTGACCTAAACCCTGGCGAGGGACAGGCCGAGGCGGCGGACCTGGCCGGCCAGGCTCGCATCGATCACCTGGGATTCCAGGCTGACAATGAAGCCGCCGATCAACGACGGATCGACCGAAAGGTCAAACTCCACCGATTTGGTACCGGCAATGGCCTGGACCCGTTCATTGAGCTGGGCCTGCTGGTCATCGCTCAGGGGGGTTGCTGAGGTGACCCGAGCCAGGGTGATGTTGCGCATCTGGCGATAAAGCTCGAGATAGCGCAGCAGCACCGCATCAAGCACGGCGATGCGTTGACGATCCGCCAGCAACTTGAGGAGATTCAGCAGGGACTCACTGAGCTGACTTCCGAACAGGCCGGTCAAGGCGGCCTTCTTGGCTTCAGGCTCGAGCACGGGCGAAGCCATGGCTTCGCGCAGGTCCGAACTGGCATTCCAGATCTCGAGAAGCTCTTTGGCCTGGGAGGCCACCGTGTCGGTCTCCTTCCGGCTTTCACTGACCTGGAGAAGGGCCTCGGCGTAGGGGGAGGCGAGCGTGTTGAGCAATGGCATCAGACGTTCCCCAGATTGGCAATGGACTGATCGAGGAGACGGGCCTGGGCCGCGTCATCGAGCTTGGCAGGCAATGCTGCCAGGGCCTTGTCGATCGCCTGCCTGGCGGCTTCGCGGCGCAGCAGTTCGCTGACGCGGGCAGCCTCGGCGTTGAGGTCAGCGACCGCCTCCTGCCGCAGACGGGCCATCTCTTCGATGGTGCGCTTCTCGCTGTCGGCGCGGATCGCCGCAGCACGCACCTTGCCGTCGGCTCGGATCTGCTCGGACTTCTGCTGGGCAGCGGCCAGTTCGGTCTGGGCCTGGCTCAGAGCCGTGGTGGCCTTGGCCAGACGTTGCTCAGCATCGTCGAGTTCGGCCAGGATGGCCTCGCGCCTGCGGGAGAGAATTCCCCCCAGGAAACCCCGTAGAAACCAGATCAACACGCCGATCACGATGATCAGGTTGATCAGGTTGGTTTCAAGAAGGTTGGTGTTGATCCCAAACCCGCCGCCGTGGGCGAAGAGGGTGAAGGACAGGGCGGAAGAGCTCATCATCGGGCGGCCAGCAGACGATCAACGATCAAAACGCCGAGTCGATCGGACTCGGAGGCCAGAGAAGCCAGGGCCTGATCGCGCTGCTGCTCGATCTCGCGCCGGGCCTTCTCGCGTGAAGCATTGGCTTCAGACTGGGCCAGAGCCAGGGCCTCGCGGTAGAGCTTGTCGACCTCCTGCTCGGCCTCAACGATCAGCTGTTGAGCCTGTTGCCGGGCTTCCTTGAGCTGATCCTTGAGTTCGGCTTCCAGCCGTTGTACCTGGGCCAATTTGTCCTTGGCCTGAACACGGCTGGTGGTGATGAAGCCCTCGCGGTCTTCCACAGCCTTGCCAACCGGACGGAAGAACAGGGCGTTGAGGACAAAGGTGAGCAGGACCACCTGCACCGCCATCAAGGGCAAGGTGGCGTCGAGGTCAAACAGACCTCCACTGGGCGTTCCGGCGGTGGACGCCCCTGCCTCGGCAAGCAAAAGCCAGCTGGTCATGGGATGGCGGACGTAGGGGAAGGGACGGGGTAGAACAACGACGGGACTCAATCCTGAAGCGACGCCATCAAGAGAGGCAGGGCCTCCAGGACGGAGTCACCGCGCGTCAGTCCCGGATCAGCCAGCGAAGGGGTTGGCGAACAGGAGCACCAGAGCGACCACCAGGCCGTAGATGGTGAGAGCCTCCATGAAGGCCAGGGAGAGCAGCAGGGTGCCGCGGATCTTGCCCTCAGCCTCGGGTTGACGGGCGATGCCCTCGACTGCGCCGCCGGCAGCGGTGCCCTGACCGATACCGGGGCCGATGGCACCCAGACCAACAGCGAGGCCAGCAGCCACAACGGAGGCGGCAGAAGTAATCGAATCCATGGTGGGAAGGAGGTGTAGGGCGCTGGTGCAGCGCAGATGGAATCTTGAGAAACCTGCGCCTGGGACATCCCCGTTGGGGGATGGGCCCGGATCAACCCGGACCTGCGCGCAGAGAGTTTGCCAGACGGAGGGTCCCCGAAGGAGCCCTCCTGGGGCGCGGGAGTCAGTGGTGCTCTTCGTGCACCGCCTCACCGATGTAGTAGGCGGCAAGGGTTGCGAAAATCAACGCCTGAATGGCGCTGGTGAAGAGTCCAAGGAACATGGCTGGCAGGGGCACCACAAGGGGCACCAGGAAGGCCAGCACAGCAACAACGAGTTCGTCAGCGAGAATGTTGCCGAACAGACGGAAGGAGAGTGAAAGCGGCTTGGTGAAATCCTCGACGATCTTGAACGGCAGCATGATCGGCGTCGGCTCGACGTAGTACTCGAAATAACGCAGACCTTTGCGGCTCAGACCTGCATAGAAGTAAGCCAGGGAAACGAGCAGTGCAAGAGCGACGGTGGTATTGATGTCGGCCGTCGGGGCACCCAGTTCACCACTGGGAAGCTCGATCAACTTCCAGGGGATCAGTGCGCCACCCCAGTTGCTCACGAAGATAAAGAGGAACAGCGTTCCGATGAAGGGAAGCCAATCCCGGTAGGCCTTTTCACCGATCTGCTCACGGGCAAGATCACGGATGTAGGACCACAGAAATTCGAGCAGGTTCTGCACTCCAGCCGGCTTGCGTTCAAGCTTGCGGGTTCCGATCACAACCAGAGCCAGCAGGGCCCCGATCACGATCCAGGAACTCAGAAAGACCTGGCCGTGAATGTAGAGATCACCGAAATGCCAGTAGAACTGCTTTCCGACCTCGAGTTCGGCCAGCGGGAGCAGCGTGGTCAAGGGAACCATTGGTATGGGGTGGTTCAGGGAGCGAAGACCGCCTGCAGCAGCAGGGCGGGTTTGTAGAGCACGAATCCAGCCAGAGCCGGGAGCAGCTCAAGCGCCGGAATGCGGGTACAGGCAACCACCAGAAGGGCGGGCACCACGATCTGCATGCGGCTCAGCGACTTGGAGCCGTTGCCCAGACGGGCAACGCTGCGGGCCAGAAGCCTGAGGTACAGAAGACCACAGACGGCTCCGATCGACAGGCTGGCTGCGGTGGCCCCTCCGAAGATCACCAGGGTGATCACAGCAGTTACCAGCGAGAGCAGCAGGGTGGCCAACAGCAGTCGGTTCTGCAGACGTGTGAAGTCATCCAGTGGACTGGATGGCCCCGTAACGGCGACAGAGCTGTCGGCCTGGCCCGTGGCTGCGGCGATGGTTGCCTGCAAGAGGCCAGACCTCAAAAGCGGCCGGAATCTATCACGCAGACCCGGGAGCCCAGGCCGCTCAAGCCTTTTCAGGCCCGAGCAGGTGCAGCACCCGCTGGCCCAGCAAGCCGCGCAGGAGCGAGCACCGTGTCGCCGCGTCCAACTCCAGGGGCAGCTCGGCCAGGGTGAGCTGGGGATGCTGATCAAAGGCCAGGGCCACCGCATGGGCATCGGCTTCGAGCTGCAGCGGCATCAGGTCAGGCCCCAGCAGCGCACCCGACGGCCAGCCCCAGAGACAGCGGTTGCGTTCACAGCGCGCCTGGAGCAGGTCGGCATCGCGGCTCCAGTCACGCAGAGCGAGGGGTCCCTTACAGAGGAAGAACTCCAGATGGCTGATGTCGGGATCCAGCGCTTCCACCAGACGCCAACGCTCCAGATCTGGCAGCGCCTGGGCCCGCTCGAGCAGTTCGCCCCTGAGCAGCCTGGCCGGATCCCAGACCTCAGGATTGGAGAAACCGGCAAATGTCAGACCGCTGGTGGCAATGAACGCCATCAGGGTGTCGATGCTGTAGCTGCACTCCTGCGGGTGCAGATACATGTCGGCAAAGTTGGCATCAGCCGCCGTGTCGAGGGCCCAGCGTTGCTCGTGGTGACGTCGCAGCCGGTTGGTCTCGGGCAGGTCGGCCAGCAGTTGGCGCCCCAGTTGCAGACCCTCGGCACTGTGCCCGGCCCCGAGCAACCCGAGCGCGCGCTGGGTGCGCTGGATCTCCCAGCGCCCCCCATCGGCATAGAGGAACAGATGCAGCACTCCCCCGACGGCGAGGCGGTCGGCGAGAGCGGCAAGCCCGGCCTCCGGCCGGTCGAGGTGATGGAGCACACCAACCGAGTTGATGTGGTCAAACGGACCCTCACCCTCGAGTGCGAGCAGGCTGCGCTGTTCGATGCGCAGCGCGCTCACCTGCTCGGCCGCCCGCGAGCGGCGGCAACGTTCACGGGCGACGGCAAGGGCACCGGCACTGATGTCGACCGCCAGCAGATGTGATCCAGGGTTGAGATGGCACAGGTAGTCGGTGCTCACACCGGTGCCGCAGCCAGCATCCAGAATCCGCCAGACCCGGCCGGCGGCGGCTCCGGAAACCTGCGGCAGGGTTCCGTTGACGAACGCCCTCACGCTGTCGACACACCAGCGCCAGTTGTATCCAGGCGGAGGACCGTCCTGAAGCGGATCTCCGGGATAGGGGAAGCGGTCATAGAAGGCACTCACCACTGGGGTGGCGGCATCAGCGGTGGTCTCTGAGGGCATGACAGCAGCGCGACTGGGGCGAGCTTTTCATGGAGCGATGCCACTGTCCCCACGGGGCTGCAAACATTTGTTCATGCCGTCCCGGAGAGCCTTGGGGCCAGCCGTAACGTGGCCCCGCCCGGATCGCGCCCGTCCATGACCGTGACCGCCAGCAGCGGCAGCCCCAGGGTCACCCCCCAGCGCTACGACACCCTGCCGCTCTCGAGCGTCCGTCAGGCCGAACAGCAGGACCGTTTCCCTGACCGGGGCGAACTGGACAACCTGATCACCTTCTTCCAGAGCGGTGCTGTGCGGGTTGAGGCCGCACGTCGTCTCTCGGCCAATGCCACGGCCATCGTGGCCAAGGCCGCCAATCGGATCTTCGCCGGCGGCACTCCGCTGTCGTATCTCGATCTGCCTGCGGGCACACCCCAGGCCGGCGATGTGGTGCCCCTGGCGGCCGACCAAGCCGCCTTTGCCCAGTCGGTGCAGACCTTCACCGGCACTGCGGCGAGCTCAGGCAATCTCATCAGCCGACTGCTTGAGGGAGCCGGCGGTGATGCCGATGTGCGGGTGGTTCTGCCCACCGGGTTTAGCCCCATCAGCGTGGCCCGTTACGGCAACGACCGCATGCGCAAGTCGTTGCGCGACATGGCGTGGTTCCTGCGCTATGTGGGCTATGCGGTGGTCGCCGGCGATCCCAGCATCCTCGCGGTGAACACCCGAGGCCTGCGTGACGTGCTCGAAAAGGCCTGCTCACTGACTGCCACCAACGTGGCGCTGCAGGAAATGCGGGCCGCCTCGGCGGCTCTGTTCAAGGACCAGCCCGAAGCACGGCGACTGGTCATCGACTGCTTCAACGTGCTGCTCCAGGAACTCGCCGTTCCGACCCCTTCGACCCGGCAACGCCTCGGTAGCCCCAACAACCAGGGACTGCAACTGCCCGCCACCTATGCGCTGGCCGCCGAGGGCCGCCAGCGCTTCAACATGAAACCGGGCATGAGCGGTGCCCAGAAGGCCGAGGTGATCCGCGCGGCCTACCGGCAGGTGTTCGAACGCGACATCGCCAAGGCCTACAGCCAGATGCCCTGTCCCGTGGAAGCCACCCAGGTGCGCCAGGGCGACATCTCGATGCGTGAATTCATTCGCGCCCTGGGCCGGAGCAAGGAGTACCGGCAACAGTTCTATGCCCGCTTCTCCAACAGCCGTGCCGTCGAGCTGGCATTCCGCCACTTCCTCGGCCGGGGCATCAGCTCCCGCGAAGAATTCACCCAGTACTTCGACATCGTCTCGGCACAGGGACTGCCCGGCCTGGTTGATTGCCTGGTGAACTCGATGGAGTACGCCCGGGTCTTCGGCGAGGAAACCGTTCCTTATCTGCGCGATCTGGGTGAAGAGGCCCAGGAAAGCGCCGGCTGGGGCTCCAACCGCAAGCTGTTCCGCTTCAGCGCACCGTTTGAGGGCGCACCCCAGTACGTCACCCTGTACGCCGCCTACCGCCAGGCCTTCCCTGATCAGCACGCCTATGGGGGTGGCAATGATCCCCTGGCTCTCAACTACGGCGCCATCTTCCCCTCGGGAACCGCCTCGGTGGCCACCAGGCCCGCCCCGGCCCCCTATGACAGCCGCCGAATTCTGATCGGCAACGGCATGGCCCAGCCCGGCCAGATGGACAGTCCGCAATTCCGTCAGGCACGCCCCCGCCGGGTCGGCCCCAGGGTGGTTCGGCTGCAACAGATCGCCACGGGCGGCAATTCAGTGCCGCGTCGCGGCGGCCAGCCCAGCATCCGCAACACCGAAGCCAGCACCCAGGCCGTGATCCGGGCCGTCTATGCCCAGATCCTGGGCAACGCGGGCTATGCCGGTGAGCGCAACAAAGTCGAAGAGATCAAGCTCGAAAACGGCGACATCAGCCTGCGCGAATTCGTACGCCAGGTGGCACGCAGCAATGCCTTCCGACGCCGTTACTGGAGTGGTCTGTACATCACCAAGGCCATTGAGGTGATGCACCGGCGGATTCTGGGACGCCCCAGCTTCGGACGTTGGGAAATCGACGCTTACTTCGACACGGCAGCCCGACAGGGCTTCTATGGCGTCATCGACGCCATGATCAACAGCGCCGAATACAACGAAAGCTTCGGCGAAGACACCGTTCCCTACGAACGCTTCATCACGGCGAGCGATCGCAACGCCCGGCGCGTGCCGGCCTTGCGCACGGCCTTCAACCCCGCCGCCTATGCCCAGCCCGCCGGCATCCGTCCGACGGTCGGTGCCCAGACCACGCTGCGTACCACCGGCGATGTGACCCGCCGCAACCTGCCCGACCAACGCCGCGTGGTGGTCGGCGGCTGGAGCGCTGCGATCGCCGGCGGCCAGAGCATCGAGGCCCCCAAGCGGCAGCTCGGCGGGCCCGAGAGCATCCGGCAGATGCCCCTGCCGGACCGCCGCTGGCGCCCCCAGGGCAGCCCCCAATGGCGACCGCTGACACCAGCGGGCGCGGGCATCAGCACAGCCATCCCAGGCAGCGTCGCGGGCCTGGGCTCGGCGCAGGCACCCTGGAGCGCGGCCGTGAGCAGCGGTGCAACCTCAGGCCTGGCACGGGAAAGCGGAGCCGCCATGGCTGCTGCCCTGAGGCCCGGCCAACCGCAGGGCTTCGGCCGCCGCCGCAGCATCGGCCAGCCCCTGCTGTTGCCACCCGATGCCAGCGCCAGCGACGTGCGAGCCACGGTCGATGCCGCCTACAAGCAACTGTTGAATCGGGTTCCCCTGGCCGCCGAACGCCTGACGGACGCTGAATCACAACTGCGTGACGGTCAACTCAGCCTGGCCGACTTTGTGGCCCAGGTCGCCCTGAACGACCTGTTTCAGCAACGGCTCAACCGCATGGCCCCGCTGCGGGCCGCCGCCGCGGCCCACCTGGCCCTGTTGGGTCGAGCCGCCCAACCGGCCGAGACCAGCCGGTTCCTGGCTACGCGGGTTCGGTCAGGCCTGCGCCAGGCCATTGAAGGCCTGCTCGGCAGCGACGAATACAGCCAGGCCTTCGGCCAAAACACTGTGCCTTACATCAGGGGGATGGCCACCCGTGATGGCATTCCCCTGAGCACGGTCAACCGCACGGCCAATCTCTACCAGGGCAACGCCGGACTCACGCCCAAACCCCGCGAAGCGCTCTGAGCCTCGCTGGCCCAGGGGACGCAGCCCCACCTGGGGAGGCAGCGAGCGGTCACAAGTTCACTGATAACAATCAGCAACGATCCCCGAACCCTGGAAACACACTCCAGGGTTTTTTATTGCGCCCATTTCTCCTAACAATTTGCATCAGAATTGGGACTCCGGCGATCAGCCGAGCGCCCACCATCACCCCGCCAAGACCGAGAACATTGGCACGGGCGCAGACCCGCCCCCATCCGCCAGAGTCGTTGCGCGCCAAGGGCTCTGGCGGATCGGAATGCCGTGAAGAACTGTTACCGACCCCGGGGGTGCAGCGAGGCGCTGGCACAGAATGATGCGGCGATCGGGTTCACCGATCAACCCCCCTTACCCACCGGATACCGGTCTCCGCAAGGCGACCGCTTGTTTCGAGGCAGAACTGCATGAGCATCGTCTCCAACTCGATCATCAACGCGGACGCCGAAGCCCGCTACCTCAGCCCTGGCGAACTCGACCAGATCAAGGCTTTCGTCGCCGCCGGCCAGCGCCGCGTTCGCGTCGCTCAAGTGCTCAGTGAGAGCCGCGAGCGCATCGTCAAGACGGCTGGAGGCGCCCTGTTCCAGAAGCGTCCCGACGTCATCTCCCCCGGGGGCAACGCCTACGGCGAGGAGATGACCGCCTCCTGCCTGCGCGACATGGACTATTACCTGCGCCTGGTGACCTACGGCGTCGTCGCTGGCGACGTCACCCCGATTGAGGAGATCGGTGTCATCGGTGCCAAGGAAATGTATCGCTCCCTGGGAACTCCCCTCGAGGCGATGGCCGAGTCCGTTCGCGAAATGAAGAACGTGGCGATGGGCCTGCTGACAGGTTCCGATGCCGAAGAAGCCGGTTTCTACTTCGACTACGTCATCGGCGCCCTCTCCTGAGGCTGCTTTCTTCTCTTCCCTCAACGTCTAACCAGCAGAACCCATGCAAGACGCCATCACCAACGTCATCAATCAGGCCGACGTCCAAGGTCTGTACCTCGATGGTTCAGCGATGGGCCGCCTGGAGCAGTATTTCGCCAGCGGCGAACTGCGGGTGCGTGCCGCTGCCACCATCAGCGCCAATGCTTCGGCGATCATCAAGGAAGCCGTAGCCAAATCGCTGCTGTACTCGGACATCACCCGTCCTGGCGGCAACATGTACACCACCCGTCGCTATGCAGCCTGCATCCGCGACCTCGACTACTACCTGCGCTACGCCACCTACGCCATGCTGGCTGGTGACACTTCGATTCTCGATGAGCGTGTGCTGAACGGCCTCAAGGAGACCTACAACTCTCTGGGAGTGCCCATCGGTGCCACGGTGCAGTCGATTCAGGCCATGAAGGAAACCACCGCTTCTCTGGTCGGTCCAGATGCCGGCCGTGAAATGGCTGTGTACTTCGACTACATCTGCTCCGGGCTCGGCAACTGATCGCCCCATCTTTCAATCTGAGGACGATCCATGCGGCTCTTCAAAGTCACAGCCTGCATTCCCTGCCCCGAAAAGGTGCGCAGCCAACGTGAACTGCAGAACACCTACTTCACCAAGTGGGTGCCCTACGAAAGCTGGTTTGCCGAGCAGCAACGGATCATGAAGCAGGGCGGCAAAATCCTCAAGGTTGAGCTGGTAACAGGCCGTCGTCAGCAGAACTGCGGCAACTGATTCGCAT
This sequence comes from Prochlorococcaceae cyanobacterium, assembly GCA_040399325.1. Lineage (GTDB taxonomy): Bacteria > Cyanobacteriota > Cyanobacteriia > PCC-6307 > Cyanobiaceae > RGUW01. The sequence continues at coordinate 32,214 of JBBASJ010000006.1, read as the reverse complement.
CCGGTTCAACTTCTGGATTCACATTGTGGCCCGGCTTCAGCCGGGCTTTTTTGTGCCCAACCCTCGACATTCACCCGTCCATGGCTCTCAATGGGGACTTCCATGTCCACTGATCCGTTTCCCGTGGCCGGCAGCAGCGCAGCAGCGCCCCCCTCTCGCCGCAGTCGCCCTGGAGGGGGTCCAGGTGCCTCCGGCCAAGGGAGTGGCCTGGCATTGCCGTTGCCTTGGCATCTCTGGCCTGCTGAAGCCAGGCTGCTGATCGTGATGGTGGCGCTCTGGAGCCTGGTGGGGCTGTTGGTGCTGACCTCGGCGAGCTGGTGGGTGGCCGAGCGTGAGATGGGCGATGCGGCCTACTACCTGAAGCGTCAGTTGATCTGGATGGTGGCCAGCTGGGCCCTGCTCTGGCTGGGTCTGCGCACCAGCCTGCGGCGCTGGCTGCAGTTGGCGCCCTCGCTGCTGCTGCTGGGTGGCCTGTTGGTGGCGGCGACCCTGGTTGTCGGCAGCACCGTCAATGGCGCCAGCCGCTGGCTCGTGCTGGGGCCCATCCAGCTGCAACCGTCGGAACTGATCAAACCGTTCGTGGTGTTGCAGGGTGCTGCCCTGTTTGGACAGTGGCGCCGCAGCGGACCTGATCAGAAACTGCTCTGGCTTGGGGTATTCGGGGCCCTGATTCTGCTGATCCTGAAGCAGCCAAATCTGAGCACCGCAGCCCTGACGGGCATGCTGCTGTGGCTGATGGCCCTGGCCAGCGGCATCTCCCTACCCCTGTTGCTGGGGACAGCAGGTGCAGGCGTCTTGGTGGGCGTCGCGAGCATCCTCAGCAACGACTACCAGCGGGTGCGGGTGACCTCGTTTCTCAACCCCTGGGTCGATGCCCAGGGCGATGGCTACCAACTGGTGCAGAGCCTGATGGCGATCGGCTCTGGCGGAGTGTTGGGCGAAGGGTTCGGACTCTCGACCCAGAAGCTGCAGTATCTGCCGATTCAGTCGACCGACTTCATCTTCGCTGTGTTTGCCGAAGAATTCGGCTACATCGGTTCGCTGGTGTTGCTGCTGTTTCTGCTGTTGTTCGGCTTCGTGGGCCTGCGCGTCGCCCTCGCCTGCCGCAGCAACCACCAGCGGCTGGTGGCCATCGGCTGCACGACCCTGCTGGTGGGCCAGTCGATTCTCAACATCGCCGTGGCCAGCGGTGCCATGCCGACCACCGGCCTGCCGTTGCCTCTGATCAGCTACGGCGGCAACTCTCTGATGGCCAGCCTGCTGGTGGCAGGACTGTTGATTCGCTGCAGCCTCGAATCCAGCGGCCTGATCGGTGGCCGGCGCCGCCACCCCAGGCCCGCCGGCTAGAGCGATAGGCTGCGGCCACCACCTGCTGAGTCAAACCGGGCGATGGGGAACCTCGGGCCCCAACTGGCTGACTGGGCCCGCTCGGGTGAGCATCTGTTGCAGGCATCGCTCGCTGCTCCAGGCCCCCTGACCCTGGGCCTGGTCTTCGTGGCCGGGCTGCTGACCAGCCTGGGGCCCTGCTCGCTGTCGCTGTTGCCCGTGACCCTGGCCTACCTTGCCGGGTTCGACGGTGCCCAGAGGCCCTGGGCCCGCAGCTTCAGCTTTGCGGCGGGCATTCTGCTGGCGCTCGTCGTGCTCGGCCTGGCCAGCGCGCTGTTGGGTCGTATCTATGGCCAGGTGCCTGATCTGGTGCCGATGCTGGTGGCCGTGCTGAGCGTGGTCATGGGCCTGTCGCTGCTCGGCGTGATTCGGCTGCAACTGCCCGCCGGACCCGACCCTGAACGCTGGCGCCGGCTGGTGCCTGCCCCGTTGGCACCCCTTGCCGCAGGCGTGGCCTTTGGCCTGGCGGCGACCCCGTGCACCACCCCGGTGCTGGCGGTGCTGCTGGGCTGGATGGCCGAGGCCGGCCACCCCCTGATCGGCGCCGTGCTGCTGAGCGCCTTCGGAGCCGGGCAGCTCGTTCCCCTGCTGCTGGCCGGCACGGCCGCTGCCAGCCTGCCCAGGCTCCTGAGTTTCAGGGCAGCTGGCCAATGGGTCCCGCCCATCAGCGGGGTGCTGTTGCTGGCCAGCGGTGGACTCAGCCTGGCTGCCCGATGGCCATGACCATGCTGCTGCGCCTGGTGTCCCTGCTGGCCGATCTGCGATTGGCCATCGGGCTGTTGCTGCTGATTGCCATCGCCAGTGGCGTCGGCACGGCCATCCCGCAACAGGAAGCGGCCGGTTTCTATCTGGAGCGCTACGACGCCAACCCCTGGCTGGGTCTGGTCAACGGCAACCGGCTGCTGCAGCTGCAGCTCGATCACGTCTATTCGAGCAGCTGGTTTCTGGCCCTGCTCGCCTGGCTGGCCCTTGCCCTGCTGCTGTGCAGCTGGCGCCGGCAGTGGCCTGCGCTGCAGGCGGCCCTGCGCTGGGTCGACTACAGCCAACCCCGGCAGCTCAGCAAGTTGGCGGTGGCCGAGACCCTGAGCCGCACCGCACCGCAGCGCAGCCTTGATGACCTGGAAGCACTGCTGCGCCAGGGCGGTTGGCAGCTGCAACGCCAGCCCCAGCGGTTGGCCGCCCGCCGCGGTCTGATCGGCCGCGTTGGCCCCCTGCTGGTGCACGCCGGTCTGGTGCTGCTGATGCTGGGTGCGGCCTGGGGCAGCCTGGGCGGCCAGCGCGTCGAACAGTTTCTGGCCCCGGGCCGCAGCCTCGAGCTGCTCGACCGCCAGGGGCACAACCAGCTGACCCTGACCCTCGATGGTTTTTCGGTGCAGCGGGATCCGGCCGGACGGCCCGAGCAGTTCAGCTCCCAACTGCGGCTGCTGGCCGGCGACACCGACGACGGCCCTGCCCCTGGCGAGGCCCTGCTGCGCGCCGGCGAGATCAGCGTCAATCACCCGCTGCGCTTTCGCGGCATGACCCTGTATCAGGCCGACTGGGCCCTGGCGGCGATCACCATTCAGCTCGGTCGCAGCCCGTTGCTGGAGTTGCCCCTGCAGAGCTTTCCCCAACTGGGAGAGCAGATCTGGGGTCTGGTGCTGCCGACCCGGCCCGATGGCACAGAACCGGTTCTGCTCACCCTCAGCAATGAAGCCGGCCCGGTCGAGGTGTTCGGGGCTGACGGCAGCTCCCTCGGTCAGATCAGCGTGGGCGGTGAGGCGCTCGAGGTGAGCGGTCTGCCGGTCAGGGTGAGCGCGGTGTTGCCAGCGAGCGGCATCCTGCTCAAGCGGGATCCGGGCGTTCCGCTGGTCTATGCCGGATTTGGCCTGGCGCTGCTGGGCGGAGGCTTCAGCCTGGTGGCCACACGCCAGTTGTGGGCCATTGCCGAAGGCACGGGTGACCAGGGGCGGCTGCACGTTGCCGGTCTGTGCAACCGCAACCTCACCGCCTTCGCCGCCGAACTGCCCGAGCTACTGGCTCGGCTGTGAGTCAGCCGTCAGCGGGCGGGGGCCCCTGTTCAGCAGGCCTGACGGGTGCCATGGCTGACACGAACGACCGTGTGCACATTGCCGCGCGGATGAAAGTCAGCCTCCAGCTGCATCCAGACCGGGTCGCAGGCGGCCACCAGGTCATCGAGGATCCGGTTGGCCACCTCCTCGTGGGAGATGGAGCGGTCGCGGTAGCTGTTCACGTAGAGCTTGATCGCCTTGAGCTCCACCACCCTGGGCCCGGGCTGATACAGCAACCGAAGCACCGCAAAATCCGGATACCCCGAGAACGGACATTTGCAGGTGAACTCGGGAAGCTCGATGGAAATTTCGTAGGGCCGGGTGGGCCGTGGGTTGTCGAAGCAGATCAACGCCGCCTCGGCAATGGCACGCTCGCCGTACAGGGGCGTGCGGGTCTGGGACTCAGCTCCTGCAGACACGGGATCGCTCATGGAGCCATCGAGCGTAGGCAACAGAGGGTTGCAGCAGCTGGTGCCGCGGCCCGTACAACCAGTAACAATGGCTACGGCCTGCCGGGCCAGGCTCCGGTGGGATGGATCCTGAAGTCTCCCCCCTCACTGCCTGCGCAGCCCCCATGAAAAAAGTCGAGGCCATCATTCGTCCCTTCAAGCTGGAAGACGTCAAAATCGCCCTGGTCAACGCCGGCATCGTCGGCATGACCGTGAGCGAAGTGCGTGGCTTCGGCCGCCAGAAGGGCCAGGTGGAGCGCTACCGGGGCTCGGAGTTCACCGTCGAATTCCTGCAGAAGCTCAAGCTTGAGATCGTTGTCGATGACGACAAGGTCGACACGGTTGTCAGCGCGATTCAGGATGCCGCCCGCACCGGCGAGATCGGTGACGGCAAGATCTTCGTGAGCTCGGTGAACTCGGTGATCCGGATTCGCACCGGCGAAGACGGCAGCGCCGCGATCTGATCCGAGGGCCCGATTCAGCGGCCTGACCCAGCTCTGCGACCCGCCCAGCTGTGCTGTCAGGTTCCGGGCTTCACATCAGGCCTTCGCCGGGTGCTGCAGGGTCGCCTCGACGAGCCTGCCGGGCGCATCCTGCGGCATTGTTTCTGCCTCGGACAGGCAGGTCCCCTGGCCGAGCCAGAGCAGGTACTCATGGTTGCCGGCAGGCCCCGTGATCGGGGAGGCCACCAGTCCGCAGGCCTGCAGTGCAAGACCTGACGCCGCGGCCATGACGCGCTCGAGGGCAGCCCGGTGCGCTGCGGGATCGCGCACCACACCACCCTTGCCAACCCGCTCGCGGCCCACCTCGAACTGGGGCTTGACCAGCACCACCAGATCGATGCGGGACGCTGGGTCCGCTGGCCGCAGGAGCGCCAGCAGGGCCGGCAGCACCAGGGTCAACGAAATGAACGACACATCAGCCACGGCCAGATCGGCCCAGGGATCGGCTGGTCCATAGAGCTGATCGGGGGTCAGATGGCGCAGGTTGGTGCGCTCCTTGAGCACCACCCGTGGATCGCTGCGCAGGCTCCAGGCGGTCTGCCCGTAGCCCACATCGACCCCATAGATGCGGCTGGCCCCGGCCTGCAGCAGGCAGTCGCTGAAACCGCCGGTGGAGATGCCGCCATCGAGACAGATCCGACCGGCCACCGGCAGAGCAAACGCTTCAAGGGCAGCCGCGAGCTTCTCGCCACCGCGCGACACAAATCGGGGACGCTGCTGCACCTGCAGCGGGGTGTCTGGGCGCACGTCGGTGCCGGGTTTGTCGAGCACCTGATCGCCGCTGCGCACCAGGCCCGCCCGGATCACCTGCTGGGCCTGCTGGCGGCTCTCGACCAGGCCCCGGGCCACGAGCTCCAGATCCAGTCGCTGTTTGCTTGCCATGACCGCGTGGCAACAGAGCTTTGCCTTCCGTCATCGAACCACACAGGAAACGGAACAGATTCGGTGCAAGTTCAGCAGGGCACAGAAATCACCGGAGGATGGGCGCCAACGGTTCAGGACCGCCAGCGCCCATGGCCAGCTCACGTCGCACCCGCCCAAGCCAACCCAGCAACGTGGTCGAGCTGCTTCCCCCCGGCAGCTTCGTGAAGCTGGTGAACCAACCGTCCGACCTGCCCCCGTTCCAGCTGATCCACTGCAAGGGAGGGCGGTGCTGGGTGCGCCAGCAGGCCTGGGGTCAGCTGGTGCAGTGGGAAGTGCCCCACCGTCGCCTGACCATGGCCAGCTGACACGCTGCCCCCCGCACAAGGGCTCAGGCAGAGTGGAAGCGACTGTGAGCCCGCGGCGGCCTTGATCGAGCGTTACACCCTGCCCGAGATGGGCAACCTCTGGAGCGAAGAAGCCAAGTTCCAGAGCTGGCTGGATGTGGAGATCGCCGCCACCGAGGCCAACTGCGAGCTGGGCAACGTGCCGGCCGAGGCCGTCGCCACGATCAAGGCCAAGGCGGCCTTCAGCGTGGAGCGCATCCTCGAGATCGAGGCCGAGGTGCGCCACGACGTGATCGCCTTTCTCACCAACGTCAATGAGCACGTCGGTGATGCCGGCCGCTACATCCACGTGGGCATGACCAGCTCGGATGTGCTCGACACCGGCCTCGCCCTGCAGATGAAGGCCTCGGTGCAGGTGCTGCGCAGCGAGCTCGACAAGCTGGCCGACGCCATCAGGGCGTTAGCCCGCACCCACAAGGCCACGGTGATGATCGGCCGCAGCCATGCCATCCACGGCGAGCCGATCACCTTCGGTTTCAAGCTGGCGGGGTGGCTGGCCGAAGTCGAGCGCAACCGCGAACGGCTCGAGCGGCTCGAGACGGTGGTGAGCGTCGGTCAGATCAGCGGCGCCATGGGCACCTACGCCAACACCGACCCGCGGGTCGAGGCGATCGCCTGCGCGAGGCTGGGCCTGGCGGTCGACACCGCCAGCACCCAGGTGATCGCGCGGGATCGGCACGCCGAGTACGTGCAGACCCTGGCCCTGGTGGGGGCTGCCCTGGAGCGCTTCTCAACCGAGATCCGCAACCTGCAGCGCACCGACGTGCTCGAAGTCGAAGAAAACTTCGCCAAGGGCCAGAAGGGCAGTTCGGCCATGCCCCACAAGCGCAACCCGATCCGCTCGGAGCGCATCAGCGGCCTGGCCCGGGTGCTGCGCAGCTATGTGGTCGCCGCCCTTGAGAACTGCGCCCTGTGGCATGAGCGTGACATCAGCCACAGCTCGGTCGAGCGCATGATGCTGCCCGACTGCTCGGTGACGCTGCACTTCATGCTGCGCGAGATGACCGCCGTGGTGCAGGGCCTGGGAGTGTACCCAGACAACATGGCCCGCAACATGAACGTGTATGGCGGCGTGGTGTTTAGCCAGCGGGTGCTGCTGGCCCTGGTCGAGAGCGGCATCAGCCGCGAAGACGCCTACCGCCTCGTGCAGCGCAACGCCCACACCGCCTGGAACACGGCCGGCGGCGACTTCAGGGCCAACCTGGAGGCCGACCCCGACGTCACCAGCCGGCTCAGCGCCACCCAGCTGGCCGACTGCTTCGCCACCGAAATCCATCAGGCCAACCTGGGGGTGATCTGGGAGCGGCTGGGGATCTGAGCCGCCGCAGATCAACCGCAGCACAGCGCAGCGTCCCGGCCAAGCCCTCAGGCTGAGCGCAGCAGCGCATTCGGGCAGCCATGGGCGAGGGCACTGCGGCAGGCAGCCGGCTCGAAGGCCTGCTGGCCCAGCTCAGCCCCGCCGAAAAGCTCGGCCTGCTGAGCGGTGGCACGCCGTTCTGGGCCGGCATGCTGGCCATCGTGCGGGATGACGCCTCGCACCAGCGCCCCTGGCCGGCGGGGGCTGTGCCACGGCTGGGGCTCTCTGGTCTCCAGTTTGTCGATGGGCCGCGGGGCATCGTGCTGCGCGGCGGCGCCACCACGTTTCCGGCGCCGATCACCCGGGGCGCCAGCTGGGACCCCGAGCTTGAAGCGCGTGTGGGCGCAGCGATCGCCCGCGAGGGTCGCAGCTTTGGCGCCAACTGGTTTGCGGTGGTCTGCGTCAACCTGCTGCGCCACCCCGGCTGGGGCCGGGCGCAGGAGACCTATGGCGAGGACCCGCTGCATGTGGGCGCCATGGGGGCCGCCATGACCCGGGGGGTGCAGCGCCACGGCCTGGCCTGCATCAAGCACTTTGCACTCAACTCGATCGACCGCAGCCGTTTCGTGGTCGATGTTCAGATCACACCACGGGTGCTGCACGAGCTGTACCTGCCCCAGTTCAAGGCCTGCATCGACGCCGGCGCCGCCTCGGTGATGAGCGCCTACAACCGGGTCAACGGCCAGTGGTGCAGCCAGAACCCCGAACTGCTGACCGTGATCCTGAGGGAACGCTGGGGCTTTGAAGGCTTTGTGGTCAGCGACTTCATCTTTGGGGTGCGCGATGGCCCCGCGGCCCTGTTGGCCGGTCTCGATCTGGAGATGCCGTTTGCGATGGTGCTGGCGGGCACGCTGCCCGAGGCCCTGAGCCAGGGGCGCATCTCCCCAGCACGCATCGACGCGGCCGCGGGTCGCCTGCTGCGCGCCCAGCTGACGATCCCGGCGGGCGACTACCCAATGAGCCTGCGGGGTTGCCCTGAGCACCGGGCCCTGGCCCGCGAAGCCGCCACCAAGGCGATCGTGCTGCTGCGAAACGAAGCCCCCCAGGGCAGCGCCGCGCCGCTGCTGCCCCTTGAGGGTGTGCGCTCGCTGGCGGTGCTGGGCCCCCTGGCCGCCGCCGTCAACCTGGGCGATCGGGGTTCGTCTGACACCCGGCCCGAGCCCGGCGTGGTGATCACCCCGTTGGCGGGGCTACAGCAGGCGGCGCCCGAGCTGGTGATCCGTCACCACGACGGCCGCTCAGCGGCTGCCGCCGCCGCCGTGGCCGCTTGCTGCGAGGCCGCCGTGCTGGTGCTGGGTCTCGACTGGCGCCTCGAGGGGGAACACATCCACCCAGGCGACATCGCGCCGGTCCTGCACCACACCCCGCCGCCCCAGGCCCTGACACGCTGGCTGCCGCAGGGCCTGGTGCGACAGCTGTGGGCACCGCTGGCCGGGGGCCTGGCCTGGCTGACCAGCTTTGGCTCAGCGCGGCCGGGCAGCGCCTTTGCCGCCGGTGATCGCACCGACCTGGAGCTGCCGGCTCGGCAACAGCAGCTGATCGAGGCCGTGGTGGCCGCCAATCCGCGCACCGTGGTGGTGCTGATGGGCGGCGGCGCGATCCTCTGTGAGCGCTGGCGAGCGCGGGTACCGGCCATCGTGCTGCTGGGCTATCCGGGCGAGCAGGGTGGAGCGGCCCTGGCCGATGTGCTGCTGGGACGGGTGTCCCCCAGCGGCCGGTTGCCGTTTGCCATACCCACCAGCGCCGCGCACCTGCCGCCGTTTGACCCCATGGCGCGCCGGGTGCGCTACGACCTGTGGCATGGCTACCGACGGCTGCAGCACCAGGGACGCCAGGCAGCCTTTCCCTTCGGCTTTGGACTCTCGTACAGCCCAGTGAGCAGCAGCGATCTGCAGCTCAGCCTGCAGGCGGATGAGCAGCTGCAGGTGCACGTGCGACTCAGCAACAACGGCTCCCTCGACACCGACACCGTGCTGCAGATCTATGGAGAGCCACCGGGACAGCAGATCGAGCGCCCCCATCGTCTGCTGATCGGCTTCCAACGGCTGCATCTGAACGCGGGCGAAAGCCGCCTTGCCGTTGTGACCATCGCGCTGCGGCAACTGGCATTTTTTGATGGGGAAGACGACTGCTGGCGACTCGAAGCCGGTGTTCACCGCGTGGTGGTGGCGCACCACGCCGAAGACCCCGGGCTGACGGCAGATGTCGAGCTCGCCGCCGTCAGCTGGGCCAATGGGCCCGTGCCTCACGCAGCAACTGCGAGGGCTTGATGTGAAAACGCTGCTGAAACTCGATGCTGAACAGCCCCATGGAGCGATAGCCGCTGGCCTGGGCAATACTCGCCACCGTGTCGCCCGGGGCGGGGTTGCGCAGCAGTTGGTGCGCCAGATCGAGCCGTTGCGCCCGAATCCACTGGGTGGCCGTGCAGCCGAGACGCTCCTTGAAGGCGTACTGCAACGCACGCCGCGAATAACTGCTGCGCTTCTCCAGCAGCGTCAGATTGAGGGGCTGATCAAGATTGTCCCTGATGTAGACAATCAGCCGATCAAACGCGTCCTTGGATGCCATCTGATCACGCAGCGTCTTGGCCAGCAGACAGTCGCGCCGCAATTGAGGGAAGGCAACCAGAAGCACAATCCTGCACAACAACTCAGACACACCAAGCTGAGGCAGGAGAGAGGAGCCGGCACCGTAGACATGGAGCAGGATCGTGAGCAAGCGATCAAGACTGACCAACAAGGAATCAACGACTTGATCATGACCACGCTGACGACTGCCAGGAGCGACCAACTGGCCAGGATCCTTCAAGCAGTCAGAACAACCCGGCAACAACAGATCAGCCAACTCTGAGATTCCTTCCAGAGGCAACATCAAAGAGACCAACGAAAAATCGCTGCTTTGCCAGCGCAACCGCTGTCCCGCCACGACCAGACAGCTTCCTGCCCCCACACGCCAACATGCCTGCTCGCTGAACAGGGTGACCTCACCCGTCGTCACATAGAGCAGCGAAAGCCAAGACGATTCCGGCAGCTGACAGGCCGATCCAGGACCGCTGATCGCGACGACATTCAGCGCATCAAGATCAATCTGGAACACCCCAAAAGCCTGTCCCTCAAGCAGTCCCAATCGTCCGACAGCACTCCCAAGCGGCGTCGGAGCCTGCTCAACACAATCATCAAACAGACCAGCCTTGAACGACCGAAGATAGGGCTCGATTAAACCGACTAAAGTCTCATGCACACGCTAAAAAACAACAAAGTGAAAACACCTACGGGCAACCCTATCAAAAATCCTGCGAGCGTGTGGCCGCCTCTACGAGGCCGGTTTCAATCAAATAAGCAGCAAGATTTGAGCGGGATCTGCCCTGCTCAAGGCTCAGTCGCTCAAGCTCTGCACAGGTGGAATGGCAGATGGTGATGCATAACCTGACCGGCTTTCGAAAAGCCTTGAATTGGGACGATGAATTGCTGTCCATGAGGCTGATGCTTGCAACGCCCTGACTGCAACCAGGCTGGTACAAAGAAATTGAACCATCGACTGCGGAACGATTCCAGCTCTCCAACAGCCTTGGAACCGGAAGATTGCACTTCTCCTGCAGGTCTGCACATTTTTGCAAACACGTCACACCGACAGATCAGCTGCCTTCAAGAGTCCTTGAATCCCCCATGCAAGCCGACACACCCTTGACGCCCAGACCAGCAAGCACCAGCCTGCAGCCATGAACAACTTTGGCGTGGGCGGCCTCGACCATGTGGTGGTCATCGGGGCCTCTGCCGGAGGCCTGGACGCGCTTCGGGATCTTGTCGCCCATCTGCCGCGCGAGGCCAGGGTGGGTTACGTGGTGGCCCAGCATCTGGCGCCGGAGCATCCCAGCCAACTGGTGGAGTTGCTGGCCCGCAGCACCAGCCTCCATGTGGCCCAGGCCTGCGACGGCAGCCGGCTGGAGGCGGGCTTGATGCTGGTGGTGCCCCCCGGCAGCGATGCCGTGATCGTGGCGGATCGGCTCAACCTGAGCGCGCCACAACCGCGCTTTCGGCCCAGTCCCTCGGTGGACCAGCTGTTTGACTCGCTGGCCGAAGCCTGGGGCCCCAAGGCGGTGGCAATCGTGCTCTCGGGCACCGGCTCCGATGGCGCCCTGGGCCTGCGCACGGTTGGCGCCGCCGGCGGACTCACCTTTGTGCAAAGTCCTGAAAGTGCCCGCTTCGATGGCATGCCCCGGGCCGCAATGGCCCTGGGACGGGCCGATTGGGTCAGTGACCCCGCCGCGATCGGCACGCGCCTGGCGACCTGTTTTGCCCGCACTGACCAGGGGCTTCAGGCCCAGGCCAGCGTCTCGGAACATGCGTTGCTGGACCAGGTGGCCGCAGAGCTCAGGCGCAGCACCGCCATCGATTTTTCCCAGTACAAGGATTCGACCGTCAGACGCCAGGTGCTGCGCCGCATGGCGGTGTGCGGCCTGAACGACCTGCCCGGGTACCTTGCGCTGCTGGCCACCGATCCCCAGGAGGGCCAGGCCCTGGCCCAGAACCTCCTGGTCTCGGTCACCTCCTTTTTTCGCAACCCTGAGGCCTTTGCCGCCCTCAGCGAGCATCTGCGCCCGCTGCTGGAGCGGGTGGGCAACAATGAAAAACTCAGGGTCTGGGTGCCTGGCTGTGCCACCGGCGAAGAGGCCTATTCGATTGGGATGGTCGTCAGCGAGGCCCTGGGCCACCCGGCCCACCTCAGTGACAGGCTGAAGATCTTCGCCACCGATCTCGACGAGCAGAGCCTGGCGATCGGCAGGCGCGGCACCTATCCGATTTCAGCGGCCAAGAGCATCCCCGAGGCGATGCGACGTCGCTATTTGATCGAACATGACAATGAGATTGAAATCAACAAGGAACTGCGCAGCTGCTTGATCTTTGCGCGTCACAACGTCAGCGAAGAGCCGCCATTCCCCAGCATCGATCTGATCTCTTTTCGCAATACCCTGATTTATTTCACCGCACCTCTGCAGGAGCGGGTCCTCGACTTTTTCAGCTTTTCACTGACCCCGGGGGGCGTCCTGTTTCTGGGCAGCTCCGAATCACTCGGCCGTAAACCGGGATTCACGATTCTCAACCCCCTGTACCGCATCTACCAGCGCAGCCAGGACGGTCGTCCGCGCCGCCGTTTCACCCCAACGGCGCCCTCACAGCGGGCTGCCCCGCCGGCACGGGCAACCCCGGCCAGCAGCCGCGAACAGGACGCCCTGGCCAACGAACACGTCAACCTGATGGAGGCGCTGGTGCGCACCATCGGCAGACCCTGCCTGGTTCTCGATGAGAACCACAGCCTGGTGGAAGTGGTGGGCGATGTCTCGCCCTACTGCAAGATTCCTGAAGGACGCATGACCGCTTCGGCTGGCGCGTTTTTGCGCGATGAGCTGCAGATGGAGGCCCGGGCGCTGTTTCTGCTGGTGCGGGCCGACCACTCCAGAGCCAGCAGCCGGCGCCTGGCTCTACCGGGCCGGGCCATGCCGGTGCGCATGGAGGCCTCGCCGTTGCAACTGGGCGAGCGGGCTCTCACCGTGCTCGCGTTTGTGGACGAGAGCGGTGAGCCCACCGGGGCGGTAGACGAACCCGGCGACAGCCAACGGGACACCGCCTTTGCCCGCGAGATCGAACGCCTGGAGCGGGAATTGCTCGCCAACCAGGAGACGCTGCGGCGTTCGATCGCCGACCTCGAGCAGGTCAATGAGGAGCTGGAGGCGTCGTCAGAGGAACTGCAGGCCTCCTCGGAGGAGTTGCAGTCCTCCAACGAAGAGCTCGAAGCCTCCAATGAGGAACTGCAGGCCACCAACGAAGAACTGGGCACCCTCAACCAGCAGCTGCGCGTGCGCAGCGATGAGCTGGAGCGGCTCAACAACGACCTGGAAAACATCCAGAGCTCCCTGAGCCAGGGGATGGTGATCGTCGACCGCAACCTGCGCATCACCCGCTTCTCACCCCTGGCCGTGAGGGTCTTCGGCCTGCTGGAGCACGACATCGGCCAGCCCCTGATCGGGGTGCCCACCACCGTGCCACTGCCGCACCTGCGCGAAGCCCTGCTGGCGGTGCTCGACGGCGAGGAACGCTGCAGCATCGAGGCCAGCAGCGAGGAGGTGTCCTACCTCGCCCAGGTGATGCCCTACCGCGACAAGGAAGGCATCCGTCTGGGGGCGATCATCACCCTCACCGATGTGTCCGAACTGGTGGCCCTGCGCCGGGCTGCCGAAGCCTCCCTGCGCGAATTCAGCAAACTCACCGAAGCCCTTGATCAGGCGGTGTGGAAGCGGGACCACACCATGCGACAGATCCTGTATCTGAGCCCGCGCATCGAAGCGCTGACCGGCTGGAGTGCCACCGAGCTGTGCAGCGACCCGGGCCTGCTCGATGGCGCCATCCTCGAGGCCGACCGCAGCAGCGTCCAAGCGGCGCGCACAGCCCAGCGGTCCGGCTGGAGCGTCACCTACCGGCTGATCGACCGCCACGGTCACGAGCGGACCGTGCAGGAGGTGGCGACGGTGGTCGACGAGAGCCATGAGCATTACGTGGTGGGCACCCTCAGCGAGGTGCCCAAACAGAGCCGCTCGTCAGCCCCTGGGCCTTCGCTGCAGCAGAGCCCGTAGCCGCAGGCGGTTGTAGCGCTGCACCCACAGGCAGGGCAGGTTGAACGCCGTCGCAAACAGCAGATTGAGCAGCACCCCCAGCGGCGGCAACCACAGAGCGGTGACCAGCCAGAACGGCCACAGGGCCAGATGCACCAGCTCGGCGCGGCGGGTCTCCAGGCAGAGCTGCGCCAGGGTGAGGCGATCGGGTCGCACCAGCTCGGCCTTGCGCACACCGCCCGGCAGGGCGTTGCCGGCATCGGGCAACCAGTGCTTCCAATGGCGGATCGCCAGCCGGCGCTCGTAGCCTGAGGTGTGCTCGCCCCAGGCCCGCGGCCGGGTGAGCCAGCTGTCGTGATCCAGCCAGGCGGCCGGCAGCCGATTGGCCAGGCTGCCCACCAGCAGCGACCAGCCCAGCCAAGCCAATCCGCAGAGCAATGCAGTGGCCATGGCTCAGCGGGTGGGCACGCTGCGCCCTTTCCAGCGCACCTGACCGCGCTTGAGGTTGACGATCGCCAGCGCAAACACCCCCAGAAAGAACAGGACCGGCAGCGGGAACAACAGGTTGATCCAGCCGAAGCGCCCCACCCGCCGGGTCAGCACCAGCAGCTGCAGGCCAAAGGCGCTGTAGGTCAGCAGGTTGGGCAGCAGGGCGCCGCTACCCACCAGGGGCCAGCCCAGCGCCGCCGCCGGCAGGCACCAGGCGGCCCAGAACAGGCCCGAGAGCCACAGCAGCACCGCCAGCATCCAGGGCCAGCGCACCTCGCCGGCGGCCGTGGCGAAGTTCTTGTTGAAGCCCATCACCAGCTCGCCCAGGCCGCCGGGATACATGCGGTAGGCGATCTGACCGCAGCCCACAAAGGCGCTGACCGGCAGGCCGGCGCGCTCGTAGCAGTGGCCCAGAAACCAGTCTTCGACCACCTGCGCGGCCACGGCCCGGTGACCGCCGCTGCGGTCGTAGTCGCGCCTGCTGGTGACCATGGCCGGGCCAAAGGCCACACCGCAGCCGGCACCCAGGGGCACCGCCAGCAGCCCCACCAGGTTGAACAGCAGCGAGAGCTGCTCGTAGGGCCGTTCGGTTCGGTGGTAGGGCTGCACGCTCACCAGGCCCCCCAGCCGTTGCCGCTGGGCCACCAGGCTGGCCAGCAGGCTGGGCTCGGGCTCGGTGTCGGCATCGAGAAAGACCAGCAGATCACCGCTGCTGGTCGCCACGCCGTGGTGCAGGGCCCAGGTCTTGCCGCACCAGCCGGGTGGCAGCGGCGGCGCCTGGATCAGTCGCAGCGGCAACCCCGCGGCCGCCGCGGCCGCCATGGCGATGGCACCGGTGCCGTCGCGCGAGTGATCGTCGATGACCAGCACCTCGGCAGCCGGCAGGCTCTGACGGCCCAGGGCAGCCAGCAGCCGCGGCAATGTGGCAGCCTCGTTGCGGGCCGGAATCAGCACCGAGACCCTCTGTGCCGCCCCGTCGCAAGCCTCAGGCAACAGCGCCAGGCGCAGGTGCAGCCACAACCACCAGCCCAGCGACCAGCGCACCAGCAGGGAAACGCCAAGCCAGTCCAACGGGTGCCGCCACGCTGACCCTCAGGTTGATCAGGACAGCCCGGTGCAGCGGCAGGGCACCTCAGGGCCGCAGCAGTTCCCGCGCCAACGGGACCACCGCTGCGGCATCACGCAGCAGCTGGGGGTGGGTCGCCACCGGCAGCAGGGTGCGCGGGCCGATCGGCAGCACGGCCCGCCAGCCCGGCAGCACCGCCAGATCAAGGGCCGAATAGAAGCTGTGGCAGTCGATCCCCGCCAGGGTGTCGAGGTTGTTGTTGAGCGCGTGCAGCAGGGCACTGCCCTGGCGCAGATCGGCCAACCCCTTAAACAGCCGCCGCGGCCAGGGGCGCGCCGTCAAGGTGCCCTGCTGGGGGCTGCCGACGCTGATGAAGCGCCGCGTGCGCTGGTGCCCCCCCAGCCGCTGGATCCAGGTGCGGCCGATCACCCCGCCGATCGAAAAGCCGAGCACGTCGATGGGGGTGTCACCGGGATAGGCCGCCGCGATCTGGCGGCTCAGCTCGGCCGCGGCCTGGGCGATCGGCGTACGCCCCAGCCGCAGCGACAGCGCTGGCGCCAACACATCGGCGCGCCGCTCACCCAACTCGCGCCGGAGGCGGTCAAACACCGTCGGGCTGTCGAGCAGCCCATGCACCAGAACAAGCGGTGGGGTGGCGATCGGAATCAGCCTGCGCCCGTGCGGCGCCGAGCACTCCCTTGATTGAACGGCCGCTGAGCCCGCCCGCGGCGGTGGCAGCCGGTGGGGATGACCGGCATCAACACAAGTCGGTCCTGCTCCTCACAGCCGTGTCTCGGCCCCTTGAGGCCTTGCCGAGATTCGGTGTTTTTACGGTTGTGGTCAGCCTTCAGGACTGCGGAGCTCAACGCAGATGCGAGCAGCAAGGGGTGAAGGTTGGCGCGGTCATCCGACGTCTCCAGCAGGAGGGATGGCCTGGCACCGGGAACCCTCAAAAGCATCGCCAAACAATCAGGCCTGCGTTTGCCATGAGCCAATCCTTTGCCGTCGTGATCGAAGACGCCGAAGGCAACTTCTCGGCCCATGTGCCCGACCTTCCAGGTTGTGTGGCCACCGGTGAAACGCGCGAGGTGGTGTTGGCTCGCATCCGCGATGCCATTGCCTTCCACCTCGAAGGCCTGGCTGAGGATGCCCAACCCAGACCAGCGCTGCGCACCAGCGTGGCGACAGTCCTGGTTTGACCCGGCAAGTGGTTTGAACCACCAAGCGTTGGTCCCACTCAGCTGCGGTGATAGGGCCCGCCCTGCTGAATCGACAGGGCCCGGTAGAGCTGCTCCAGCAGCAGCAGCCGCGCCAGCTCATGGGGAAAGGTGAGCGGCGACAGGCTGAGGCGCCACTGGGCCCGCGCCTTGATCGCCGGGTCCAGCCCATCGGCGCCGCCGATCACAAACGCCAGGCGCTCTGAGCCCGACCCCTCAAGGGCCTGGGCCAGCCCCTCTGAGGTGTAGGTCTGCCCCTCCTCGCAGAGGGCCACCAGGCGCTCACCGGGATGCAGCTCGGCGGCGATCGCCTCGGCTTCGCGGGCCCGGCCCCCATCGCGCAGCTCGAGCAACTCCAGCCCCGGCAGGCGCTTGCGATACAGGGCCACCCCCTCGGCCACCCAGCCCTTGCGCACCTTGCCCACTGCCAGGATGCGCATGCGGGTGGGGTTGATCACGGCCGCACAGGCGCTGCTGGCAGGCTAGAGGAATGCCCTGGACCCCCTACGCCGACTGGATCTACACGGCGGTCAGCACCGCCGGCCTGCTGCTGATCATCTGGCTGGTGCTGCGGCCGCGCGGGTAGGTCTTACCCCTCCAGATCGCTGTGGGGGCTGGCAAAGTCGCTCGGCGCCTCGGGCCTGGGCCGCTCGATCGCCGCAGGCGCCTTGGGCAGCAGGTCGTCGAGCTCGCACACCGGGAAGCGGTTGATCGCCCGCAGGGCAGCCCGGGCGTTGTCGCGCAGCTGCTGGCTCACCGCTTCGCAGTAGGGAATCTGGGCCAGCAGGTCAACGGTGCGCCGCAGCACTCGCACCACATCGCCCTCATCGAGCGAGGTGTTGGCGATCACATCGCTCCAGCTGGCGCCTTTGGCCCAGACCTCAACCAGGCCGGTGAGTTCGGGCTCAAACCAGATCGGGAAGGCCACCTTGGCCCGCTCCTGCTGGCGTCCCAGCTCACGGCGGAGACCGCGCAGATCGTGCAGGGCCTCATCGACCGCCGGCGGCGGCGGAAAACCGCACCACAGGTCAGGGCGGTTGACCTCGGTCGAGATCGCCTCGAGCACCGCCGCCAGCTCGGGGGGCTGCAGCTCATCGAGATGGCCGCTCATCAGCGCCAGGCCGAGCCACAGCTCGTTGTCGCCCCGCAGGGCGGCCACGGTGCGGCCGATCTCGGTGGGTTCGAGCCCCTCATCACCGGCCATGGCGCCGAAATGCCGCAGGACATCGATCAAGGCCAGGAAGGTGTCCCAGTGCCGGTTGGACCTGAAATGCAGCAGACGCTGGCGTTCCTCGATCTCGAGGGCCAGCTCCTCCATGCGGCGGCGGTGCTTCTTGAGCTGCTTGCGGTCACCCCAGCGGTGGGCCGGATGCAACTCCAGGTCCTCCTCGAGCTGCTGCACCAGCTGGGCCTGGCTCTGCACCTCGGAGGCCAGGTCGTACTGCGGCGTGTGCATGTCGTGGCGACGGGCCATCGAAGCCACCGCCAGGGCCAGCCCGCCGCTGGCCTGATCCCCGTGGCGCAACTCACCGCTGTGGCGCAGCTCGGGCACATCGAGCTGCCTGACCTGCAGGCAGCTCAGCTCGGCGTGCAGGCTCACCACCGCTGCGCAGGGCAACAGAACCCAGACGTTGTCGTCGGTGAGGCACAGCAGCAACGGGAACTGGCCAGGCCCCTTGACCTTGCGGGCGATCACCGCCGGCGTGACGCGACCCCTGAGCTGGGGCGCCTTGATGCTGACCAGCGACCCCTCGCTGGCGAACTGGAGCGCCAGGGTCAGCTCGTGGGCCAGGGTTTCCTCGGCCTGGTGCTGCAGGATGCGCTGCAGGCGCCGCTCTTCGCGCAGGCGGCCGCGCTGCTTCTCATAGTCTTCAAATGCCTCCCAGGGCACATCACCCGAGCCGTCCTCGAGCTGCTCGAGCCGCTGGCGCAGCGCAGCGATGGCGGCCTCGTCGTCGGCCAGGTCGAGGGTGGCCAGGTAGCGCCCGAAGCTGCGCTCCACCAGCTCGCGGGCCTTGGCCAGGTCGTAACGCTGCAGCAGGTTCAACACCATGCCGTAGCTGGGGGTGAACTGGCTCACCAGCGGGTCGGCCGGGGCCGTGGCCAGCTGACCCGCCTCGCGCACCCCTTCAAAGCGGCTCTGCACCGTCACCACATAACCCTGGGAGTCGAGTCCGCGGCGCCCGGCGCGGCCCGCCATCTGCAGAAACTCGCTGCCCATGAGCGGGCGGTGGCCCCGCTCGGTGCGCTTGGACAGGGCCGAGATCACCGTGGTGCGAGCCGGCATGTTGATGCCGGCGGCCAGGGTCTCGGTGGCAAAGACCACCTTGATCAGGCCCTGCTGAAACAGCTCTTCGATCAGCTCCTTCCAGGCGGGCAGCACCCCGGCATGGTGGGCGGCGATGCCCCGCAGCAGGGCCTCGGCGTGGCCGCCTTCTCGCACCGCCTCGGGGGTGGTGGCCACAAAGGCGCTCAGCCGCACCTGGATGCGCGCCTGCTCGTCGGGATTGACCAGGCAGACCTTGCCCAGATCCCGCACCCCCTTGTCGCAGCCGCGGCGGCTGAAGATGAAATAGATCGCCGGCAGCATCTGCCGCTCGGCCATCTGGGCCACCACAAAACCCAGCGGCGGCGCCTCGGGCTGGGGCGGCTTGGGGGTCTTGGGCCCCTTGCGGTTGTGCCCCTTGGGGGCGCGCCACACCTTGCAGTTGGGGTGCAGGCCGGTGCCCTCGTCGTTGAGCAGCGGATGCAGACCCTTGGCGCTGCAGAAACTGAACGCCAGCGGCACCGGCCGGTGGTCACTGAGCACCAGCCGGGTGGGCCCGTGCACCCGCTCGATCCAGTCGGTGAGCTGGCCCGCATTGGCGACGGTGGCCGAGAGGGCCACCAGCTGCACCGCAGGCGGGCAGTGAATGATCGATTCCTCCCAGACCGTGCCGCGCTGGGAGTCGTTCATGTAGTGGCACTCATCGAGCACCACCGCCTCCACATCGGCCAGGGGATCGTTGTCGGGGTGGTCGATCTCCGCGTACAGCATGTTGCGGAAGATCTCGGTGGTCATGACCACGACCTTGGCCTCGCGGTTGAGGCTCAGATCACCGGTCAGCAGACCGACGTTGTCGGCGCCGAACTGCGCGCGGAAATCGCGCAGTTTCTGGTTGGAGAGCGCCTTGAGCGGTGTGGTGTAGAAGACCTTCTGGCCGTGGGCCAGGGCGCGATGGATGGCGTACTCGCCCACCAGCGTCTTGCCGCTGCCGGTGGGGGCGCTGACCACCACCGACTGGCCCTGGTTGAGGGCATCGATCGCTTCGAGCTGAAAGCCGTCGAGGGCGAAGGGAAACAGCTGCTCAAGCGGCGGCACAGCGGTCGCACCGACCGCAGAGGCTGCTGGATCAACTGGATCGGTGGCCGAGGTGCGGGCGACGGTGCCGAAATCGGTTCTGCAGAGATCCTATTGGCCGGATCGGCACCCCAACCGATGCCGCACGGCCTGCCCCAGACTGACGCCCATGGGTCTGCCCCCGCGAATCAGAGCTGAACAGCAGCAGCCCTGGAAACAGCCGCTGCGCCAGGCGCTTGACGCCCAACCGGCCTCAGGCCGGCGCAGCTTGCGCAGCTTTGCCCCCACCACCACCGGCCGCCTGCACCCCCAGGAGCGGCAGCGCGCCAGCGACGACCCCCTGCTCGACCTGGCCAGCAACGACTATCTGGGACTCAGCCGTCATGCCGCGGTGATCGCCGCCGCCGCGGCCGAACTGGAGCGCAGTGGTCTGGGGGCGGGGGCGTCCCGGCTGGTGAGCGGCAGCCGACCGGTGCATGGCGAGCTCGAGCGGGCCCTGGCCCAGTGGCTGGGGCGCGAGCGGGCCCTGCTGTTTCCCAGTGGCTTCCAGGCCAACATCGCCGCGGTCACGGCCCTGGCCGACCGCCACAGCCTGGTGTTGGCCGACCGGTTGATTCACCACTCCCTGCTGGCGGGGGTCAGGACCAGCGGGGCCCGGCTGCAGCGGTTCGGCCATAACGACCTGGCCGATCTGCGGCGCCGCCTCGAGGCCATCCGTGCAGCGGAGCCCGAACGGCGCCTGCTGGTGCTCAGCGAAAGCCTGTTCTCGATGGAAGGCACCAGTCCCGATGTGGCGCAGCTGGTGACGCTCTGCGAGCAGCACGGCGCAGCCCTGCTGCTCGATGAAGCCCATGCCCTGGGGCTGCTGGGGCCAGGCGGTCGCGGCCTCGGCCACGGCCACGGCGGCATCGCCCTGATCAGCGGAACCCTGGGCAAGGCCCTGGGCAGCGGCGGCGCCTTTCTGGCGGGTGATGCCACCACACTCGAATGGCTGTTGCAGCACAGCGGCCCCTTTCGCTACACCACCGCCCTGGCGCCGCCGCTGGCAGCCGGAGCGCTGGCGGCCCTGGGCTGGCTGCAGACCCAGGAGGCCCAGGGCAATCCGCCCGGGAGCGGCCTGCTGCAGCGGGCTGCCCGCTGGCGCTCCGGCCTCGAGCAGGCGGGCTGGCCGCGCCCACCCGGCCATGGACCGATCCTGCCGCTGCTGGTGGGAGACAACGCCAGGGCCCTTGCCCTGCAGGGCCGGCTTGAACAGGCCGGACTGCTGAGCGTGGCGATCCGTCCACCCACGGTGCCCGAGGGCACGGCGCGGCTGCGCCTGGTGCTGCGGGCCGACCTGCCCGTGGGCACGCTGGCCAGGCTGGTGCGGGAGCTGGGCAGCCCATGAGCACCGACCGCCAGCTGATTGCCATGCATGGCTGGTGCGGCGACAGCCGCAGCTGGGATCCCTGGCTGCCGCTGTGGCGGTCCCGGGGCTGGCGGTGCAGCTGCGGCGAGCGGGGCTACGGCGCTTTGGCTGCCCACCAACCCGGCTGGGCCGAGGCCCCAGGGCTCAAGGTGGTGATCGCCCACTCCCTGGGCCCCCATCTGCTGCCACCAGCGGTGCTGCAGGCGGCCGATGCCCTGGTGCTGCTGACCAGTTTCGCCCGTTTTGTGCCGGCAGGTCACCAGGGCAAACGGGTGCAGGCGGCCCTGGCCGCCATGGCGACCCAGCTGCGGGGGGAGAACCCCGGCGCGATGTTGCAGGCCTTTCTGGAGCAGGTGGCCGCGCCAGCGGCGCCGGAGCTGCTGCAGGCCTCGCCAGCCCGGGAGCCGCTTGATTCCCGGGGCCTGGAACGGTTGCACAGCGATCTGACGCTGATCGCCCAGGCCCGCGGACTGCCTGATGGCTTTCCAACGGAGGCCCGGGTGCTGCTGGTGCAGGCGGGCAACGATCAGATCGTGCACCCCCTGGCCCGCCAGGAGCTCGAAAGCAGCCTGCCGAGCGCCGATGTGCTGACCCTGGCCGGGGCGGGCCATGGCCTGATCGGCACCGCCACGGTGGCAATGGTGAATGGCTGGATTGACGGCCTGAGCGCGCGATGACCCACCCCAGGCCAGCCAGCTGCGGCCGTTTTGACCGGCAGGCGGCGCACTACGACACCCATGCCGGCCTGCAGCGCGCCGTGGCCTGGCGGCTGGCCCATTACGCCGCCCGGCTCCCCCTGCTGCCGGGCCCGCGTGCCGACCTGGGTGCCGGCAGCGGCCTGGTGGGGTTGGCCCTGCGGCAGCAGGCACCACGGCTGGAGCTGCTGCAGCTGGATGGCAGCGCCGCGTTGCTGCGCCGCAACCCCCTGCTCACCCCGGAGAGGGGTCTGCTGTGGAATCTGGATCTGGGCCTTCCGCCCGAGCTGAACCACTGCAGCCTGATCACCAGCAGCTTTGCGCTGCAATGGCTCCAGGACCCGGCCACCCGCCTCAGAGACTGGACCACCGCGCTGGCGCCGGGGGGCTGGCTGGCGCTGGCGGTACCGGTGGCGGGCAGCTTTCCCCAGTGGCACCAGGCGGCTGATCGGGCCCGGGTGCCCTGCACGGCACGCCGCCTGCCCGAGGCCGACACCCTGATCGGCGCCGCCGCCTCGGGCCTGGCGATCGGCTGCCTGCGCCGCCTGGTGTTCAGCGTGCGCTACGGGCCGGGGGGGCGCGCCTTTCTGCGGCAACTGCGGCGCCTGGGTGCCGGCCACAGCGACCAGGCAGGCCTGTCGACCGCCCAGTGGCGCCGGTTGCTGGCCCACTGGCCCCCCAGCGATGTGGTGAGCTGGCATGTCTTGCTGCTGGTGGGGCAGCGCCCAGAGAGGCTCGCACCATGACCCGACCCCAACGACTGGTGATCTGCGGCACCGACACCGACGTGGGCAAGACCGTGGTCAGCGCCCTGTTCGTGCAGGGACTGGGCGCCTGCTACTGGAAGCCGGTGCAGAGCGGTCTCGAAGGGGGCGGCGACGCAGCCCGGGTTCAGCGACTGCTCAACCTGCCACGCGAACGCCTGATTCCCGAGGCCTACCGGCTCAGGCAGCCCGTGTCACCGCATTGGGCCGCCGAACTGGATGGCGTCACGATCGAACCGTCGCGCCTCGGCCTGCCCCGCTGCGATCGAGCGTTGGTGGTCGAGACCGCCGGCGGCCTGCTGGTTCCCCTGGGTCGCGACTGGCTGCAGATCGACCAGTTGCAGCGGTGGGGACTACCGGTGCTGCTGGTGGGCCGCAGCGGCCTGGGCACGCTCAACCACACCCTGCTGTCGATCGAGGCGCTGCGGGCCCGGGCCATCCCCCTGCTGGGGCTGGTGCTCAACGGCCCGCCCCACCCCGACAACCCCCGCAGCCTCGAACAGCTCGGCGGGGTCCCTGTGCTGGCCCAGCTGCCCACCTTGGAGCCTTTGTCAGCGGCCAGCCTGGCGGGGCAATGGGCCTCTCAGAACCTGGCAGACACCCTGCAACAACGGCACAGACACATAGATTGCCCCCTGTGATGCTGCCGAGCGAATGAGCACCCGCAACGGATTGATCAGCCTGGCGGTTCTGCTGCTCTGCGGCGGCATCCTGGTGTTGTTCACCGACATCGAGGTCTCGGCGGTGCGCTGGGTCAACTGCAAGGCCTGGGCGACCCCCTCAGAGCGCAGCAGCGAACTCTGCCGCTGAGCCGACGTCGCTGGCTTCGCTCAGGTGCATCGTTCCCGATGCCGCAGCTCAGATCGTGCTCTGAGCCCTGAGCGGGCAATGGCCCGACAGCCGGGCCGCATGGCGCTTGGCTGTGGCCAGAGGCCAGCCCTGCCGCAACTGGTCATGCACCAATTCGATCTGGGAGGGGTACCAGCCCTGCTGCTCCAGCTGCACGCGGATCACCTGCCATTGCCCCTCGGCAAACATCTCACCGGGACCCCAGGCGCGGCAGCGGGCCGGGGCCGAGCGCAGGTCCGCTCCAGCGGCCAGAAAACGCTTTGAAGCGGCGCGTTTGCTGCGCAGCTCCGGGATGCGGTCTGCAGAATTGGCGGAAGCCATGGCAAAGGCCCGCTGACGCTGTCAACGGTTCCATCATGCCAAGGACCTGGGCCATTGCTCAGGGCCCCGCCAGAATCGCCGCCTCCACGTCGGCCCGAGACAGGCCGTAGGGGAAGTGGCGCACGCTCTGGCGTCCGTCCTGCGACCAGCTCACCTTGAGCTCCTCGACCTCGAGCTCGAGCAGGGCACTCCACTGGGGTTGATGCAGGTCCCACTGGCACGAATGCGGGCCCCGCTGTCTCCCTCCCATCGACCGCAGCCAGTCCTCCAGAAGGGGCAGCGGATGGTTGTAGAGCGGCGTGTCACGCTCCGGCAGTGTCTGGGCCCCGAGGCCCTCGGCCATGCCGTCAAGCTCCTGATCGTTCATCGCGCCTCCAGCCACCAACTGGGCCATTGGACCAGATCGACCCCCCGCATCCAGGCCAGACCCACGCCCAGCAGCAGCGAAAACAGGACCGCCGACACCAGCAGCAGCAGTGCCAGCCACTCACCACCCGACAACGGCCGGCGCTGCTGCTGCAGCTGCGGGGGCAGCACCACCGAGCGCGGTGCAGCCGGGGCCGACGCAGGGGTGATCAGGGCAAGCTCCGCGTCATAGCGGCGCCGTTGATCCGGGTCGCTGAGCACGCTGTAAGCCCCCTGAAGCTCCCTGAATGCGGCCTCGGCCTCGGGCTGCGGCAACGCGGTGGTGTCGGGGTGATAGCGCTTGCTCAACAGCCGAAAGGCCTGGCGCAGGCGCTCGGCACTGGCATCGGGGCGCACACCCAGCCGCTGGTAGTGACTCGGAGCAGACATGGCCCCACGGTTTGGGGGATCCTAGGGAGATCGTCTGCTGTCGGGTCTGGGTGAGCGTTGATGAGCCCACTGCGTTGTGGGGCCTGCTGGGCTGGCAGCCCTCAGAGCTGCAGCTGGGTCAGTTCCAGCAGCTGCAGAACGAACTGCGCAGCTGGAACGCACGCCTCAATCTGACCCGGCTGGTGGATGGCGATGACTTCTGGATCGCCCAGGTCTTTGACAGCCTCTGGCCCCTGGTGTCGCTGCTCAAGGCCGCGCCACCGGTGCGCATGATCGATGTGGGCACCGGCGGCGGCTTCCCCGGCCTGGCCCTGGCCATCGCCCTTCCCGAGGCCCGGCTCACCCTGGTGGACTCGGTGCAGCGCAAGATCGAGGCCGTGCGGGCCATGGCCACCAGCCTGGGGTTGGCCCAACGGGTGGAGTTCTGCAGCGAGCGGGTCGAGAAACTGGGGCAGGATCCGGCCTGGCGCCACCGTTTCGACTGGGCCTTAGCCCGCGCCGTGGCCCCGGCACCGGTGGTGGCTGAATACCTGGTGCCCCTGCTCAAACCGACAGGGCACGCCCTGCTCTATCGGGGCCAGTGGTCGGCCCCAGACCGGGAGCAACTGGACCGGGCCACCCGCAGCCTCAACGCCAGGGTCGAAGCCGTGGAGGCCCTGGATCTGCCGGCCGGCCGCGGCCGCCGCCACGCCGTGAACGTGGTTCCTGTGGCCGGCTGCCCGCGCCAGTATCCGCGTGCGGTGGGGATCCCGGCCAAGCAGCCTCTGGGCGGCTAAGCGGCGGCGCGGGGCAGGGTGCGGCGCGTGCGCGCCGGGCTGGGAAGGCCGAGGGGCTGCAGCTCCTGCTCAGCAAGGCGTCGCTCCAGCCCGGGCAGGTCCTCAAAGGAAACCCAGTGGATGCAATCCACCGGACAGGTGTCCATGGCCTCCTGAAGGCGTTCATCGCGGTCGCCGTCCTGGCGGATGGCGCGTGATCGGCCCAGGTCAGGCTCGACCACAAAGGTGTTGGGTGCCACATGGGCGCAGTAACGGCAGCCGATGCAGGCCGCTTCGTCGACCCAGACAGCCTTCTGGCGCAGGGCACCCCCCAGCACCGGCTCCAGGCCCGTGGCGACTGCCTCGGCCGGGGCAACCGCCGCCGAAAACGCCAGACCGGGATCCACCACCATCAGGCCTCAGCAGCGGGGCGAGCTGGGCTCAACCCCAGCGGGTGACCACCAGCTCGATGGCACCGTCATCGCAATTGGTCTGTTCGGCCACCTGAAACCCCTCGGCGACGCTGGCCGCGAGGATGGCCTCGAGGGCATAGCGCTGGTTGACCTGGGCCAGAAAACGTTCCGGGGGAACCGGCAGTCGCCACAGATCCAGATCGGCGACCAGCTCATAGGCGCCGGTGCCGGCATTCCAACGAAAGCCGAGATCGCCACGACCATCCTGGGCGCTGACAACCAGTTCAGCCTGCTCTTGCTGACCGCGGTAGCCGCGGACCAGACCGGGCCCATCGAGGGGGGGATGGCCCAGGGCAGCCAGGGCGGCCACCAGGGCATCCCGGTCACGCAGTTCGGTTTTGATGGTGCTGAAGTGCGACATCGGACCCAGGAGCAATTCGATCAGGACTTGGACATCCAGCCGTTGGCTGTGTCATGAGCAGAGGTCTGCTGCTGCACGCCCTGATCGACGGCCTGGTAGGCCTCCGCCGTGGGCACGCGGCGCTGGACCGAGCCGACACGCGACTCGATGTGCTCACTCAACGACGTGCAGGCCGCACCGGGCACACCTTCCACGGTTTCCTCGACCCGACCATCGGGCCGGATCCGGAAGCGGATGGTCTGCTGGTTGAGCTGCCGTGACGTCGGCTGAGCCAAGCAAGCAACAGCGGGTCGGCGGATGCTAGCGGCGCCGGGCGGCAGTTGGCTCAGCTCAGCAACCCTTCATCGACCAGGGTCTGAAGACGCTCCAGCACCTCCGGCTGCTCGAGCTGCTCGAGGGCAAGCCGAGCCTCATCGCGCACGCTGGCTTCGCGATCCTCGAGCAGGGTCTGGATCAGGGCCTGGACCACCACCTGCTGCCGCGGCTCCACCAGATCGGGGTAGAGCCGCCCCAGGGCCCAGGCGCTGTTGCTGCGCACGGCCGCTTCGCTGTCGATCCGCAGGCTCTGGAGCAGCTGGGCGGCCGCCGGATCGGCCTTGGCCGCCCCGGTGCTGCCCACATCGGCCAAGGACGTGGCCGCCCAGAGGCGCACGGCCGCCACATCCATCTGCAAGGCGCGGATCAGCGGATTGAGCACGGGAGCATCGGCAAAGTTGGCCAGGCTCCAGGCCACCGCCTTGCGCACATAGCCGTTGGCGTCGCCGGCCAGCAGGGCCAGCAACGGTTCAACCGCCATCGGATGGGGGTTGCGACCGAGGGCATACACGGCGCTCATGCGTTCGATCGGGCAGGCGGCCTGCAGCAGCGGCAACAGCTGCGGAATCGCGCGCGGGTCCCTGTGCTCGCAGAAGATGCGCAGCCCCTGCAGACGCTCGTCGTGACCGCCGGCCAGCAGCGTCAGACCCAGGTCGCATTCGGCCGCGGCATCAGCATCGGCACTCCCGTCGCTGTCGATCTCGTCGAGCGGGTCGCCGAGCAGCTCCTGGGCCAGTTCGGCAGCCAGCACGTCAGGGTCGAGCACCAGGTCATGGCTGGCGTTCTCGTCGTAGGGCTTCCAGGAGCCGTCGTCGGCAACGGTCACGGCTGCGGCCTCACTGCAGCGGAGCCGGCGCCGCCATGTCGCCGGGCAGCCAGATGCGCGCACTGACCGCAAACAGAGCCAGGGCAAACAGCAGCACGATGGCGGCCGGCAGAAGGGTCGAACGGAAGAACTGCACAGTCGGACGGGCAGCGGCCTGGGGGCATCATCGCCTCTAGGGTGCGCCCACTCCATCACAGCGCCGATGCCTGCCCCCGGCACGACCCGTCAACGTCTGGTGGCGGTGGCGGCCGAAGGGGTGGCCAGTGGCAGCCCGCTCAACATCGGCAGCAAGCTGCTGCAGGGCTGGCTCAGCGCCAGCGGGGTGTCGCTCGAGCTCATCGGCGTGATCCCGCAGCTGGCGGCGCTGCCCTACGGGTTCAAGGTGCTGTGGGCCCCCCTGCTCGACCGCTGGCCCCTGGGCTGGCCCGACCGGCGGCGTGGCTGGATGCTGCTGCTGCAACTGGCCCTGGTCGCCGTTCTGCTGGTGCTGGCCCTGGTGGCAGGGCTCATGGCACCGGGACCCGGCATGCTGCAACTGGCGACGGTGCTGGCCCTGGTGCTGGCGGCCGCCAGTGCCACCCAGGACATCGTCGTCGATGCCTACCGCACCGATCTGCTGCCCGACAGCGAACGGGGCCAGGGGGCCGCGGTGCACAACCTGGGGTACCGCACCGGCATGTTGCTGGTGAGCTCCGGGGGGTTTCTGCTGGCCGGCAGCCTGGGCTGGGGGGCTGCCTTTGCCGGATGCGCGCTGCTGATGCTGGCGGTGGTGCCGTTCACCTTGCGGGCGCCGCGCCTACCGCCGCTCGAGCACCCGCCCACCAGCCTGCGCCAGGCGATCGTGGGGCCGGCGCGGGAGTTTCTGCGGCGCACCGGCGCCGGCACCGCCCCCTGGCTGTTGCTGCTGGTGTTGCTGTACCGCTGGCCCGACGGACTGCTGGCGGCCCTCTCCATCGCCTTTCTCAAACAGGCGGGCTTCAGCGATGCCCAGATCGGCCTGCTCGATGGTGGCTGGGCCATCGCCGCCACCATGGCCGGCACGGTGGTGGGCGGGGTGCTGTTTGCCCGGCTGGGGCTCAACCGCAGCCTCTGGGTGTTTGCCGTGATCGGGGCTGCCGGCAATCTGGGCTATGCCGCCCTGGCCCGCTTCGGCGGTGGGCTGCCCGCCCTGATGGCCGCCGTGAGCCTCGAAAACCTCGGCAACGGCATGGTGGGCGCCGGGTTCGTGGCCCTGCTGATGAGCCTCTGCAACCCCCGCTTCTCGGCCACCCAATACGCGCTGCTGTCGAGCATCTACGCCATCAGTCGCACCCTGCTGGCCCTGCCCTCGGGATGGCTGGCGGCCCGGATCGGCTGGAGCGACTACTTCGTGGTGACGGCGCTGTCGTCGTTGCCGGCCTTTGGGTTGATGCTGCGCCTGGTGCCCTGGAGTGGGGTGGGGTGTCGCGGAGCGTTCGACCCATCACGGGATGCAACCTGATTGGTGACCCCCTGAGCAGTGACCCCCTGAGCAGTGCCACCCTGAGCCATGGCGCCGTCGGCCAGGCGCCGCCTGAGCTGGCCGCAGGCGGCATCGGCATCGAGACCACGGCTGGCGCGCACACTGACGGCCACGTGGCGGTCTTCGAGGATCCGACGAAAGCCGTCGACCGCCGCAGGGCTGGGACGTTGGAAACTCTCTTCGGCGATCGGGTTGTAGGCGATCAGATTCACATGGCTCTGGAAACCGCGCAGCAGCCGCGCAAGGGCCTCGGCGTGGCGCGGCTGATCGTTGACACCCCCCAGCAGGATGTATTCAAAGCTGACCCGCCGGCCGGTGATCGCCACGTACTCGCGGCAATCCTCAAGCAACGCCTCGAGCGGGTAGGCGTGGGCTGTTGGAATCAGCTCCTCCCGCAGACGTTGGTCAGGTGCATGCAGGCTGACCGCCAGGGTGAACTGGGCTCGACCCAACCGCTCGAGCGCCAGCTGGGCCAGCTGCGGCAAGGTGCGGGGCACCCCCACGGTGCTCAGCGTGATCTGCCGCTGAGCCATGCCCAGATCGGTGCACAGACAGGCCATGGCGCTCAGCACGGCGTCGATGTTGAGCAGGGGCTCGCCCATGCCCATGAACACCACGTGGCTGGGGCGTGCCTCCATGACCTCCTGCACGCTGAGCACCTGGTCCACGATCTCGTGGACGGCCAGGGAACGCTGCAGACCACCTTTGCCGGTGGCGCAGAAGCGACAGGCCATGGGGCAGCCCACCTGTGAACTCACACAGACCGTGAGTCGATCACGGGCAGGAATGCCCACGGTCTCCAGGCTGAGACCATCGGCGGTGGCCAGCAGCAGCTTGGTGGTGCCATCGGCCGCAACCGATCGGTGCAGCTCGCGGGAGCGACCCACCCAATCGGGTTGACCGGGCGGCAGGCTGGCCGCCAGCTGCTGACGCCAGGCGCTCGGCAGCACGGTGACCGCGTCAAGGTTGCGGGCCCCTTTGCCGTAGAGCCAGTCGTGGAGCTGGCGCCCCCTGAAGGCAGGCTGCCCCTGGGCCACGGCCCACTGCTCGAGCTCGGTTTTGCCCAGACCCAGCAAGGGCCGGGGAGCAGCCTCGATCACCAGATCAGCAAGCCATGGCCCAGTTTGACTTCCACGGCCACCAGGGCAATGAAGCCCAACATGGCGAGACGGCCGTTGAGCTGCTCGTTGTGGGTGTGGAAGCCATAGCGGGGCAGCCGGCGCTTCGGCACCGGCGTGCCCAGCTCGGTTGTGGCGCTGGGAGACTTGGTCATGGAAGGACGCTAAAGCCTCCGATCAGTCATCGCTGAGCAGGCCCTCTTCCTGCAGCCCTTCGAGGGCATCAGGATCGGCGATCAGCTCCTCTTCCATCACCTCATCGAGGCTGGGCCGGGCAAAGGCTGCCGCGCCACTGGCACTGGCTTCGATCCCATGACGGCTGCGGGTCGCCTCCAGATCCTCGTCAGAAGGGTCGTCGAGAACGGCGGCCGCCACTGAGGGTGCGGGCATCTCGACGGTGTAATCGGGTCGCAGGTTGGCCATGCGGCGATAACCGGCGTTCTCCTCCTCGAGGATGTCGGGGTGGGGGCCCGCCTCGGCGCGCAGCTCCTCTTCGAAGCCACTGAACCCGGTCCCCGCCGGAATCAGACGACCGATGATCACGTTCTCCTTGAGACCGCGCAGCCAGTCGCTCTTGCCCTCGATCGCCGCCTCGGTCAGCACCCGGGTGGTCTCCTGGAAGGAGGCCGCCGAGATGAAGCTGTCGGTGTTGAGCGAGGCCTTGGTGATGCCGAGCAGCACCGGGGTGAACTCAGCCGGAGCACCCCCGGTGATCGCCATGGCGGCATTGGTCTGCTCCACCTGGCGCAGCTCCATGAGCTCGCCCGGCAGCAGGGTGGTGTCGCCGGCATCTTCGACCCGCACCTTGCTGGTCATCTGACGCACGATCACTTCGATGTGCTTGTCGTCGATCGACACGCCCTGGCTCTTGTAGACGTTCTGCACCTCCTGCACCATGCGGAACTGCAGCTTGGAGATTGCCTCCATCGCTGCTTCAAGCGTGGGAAGGCGACCGCGCAGGTCTTCGAAGTAGCACTCGAGCAGCTCGTGCGGATTGATCGGACCGTCGGTGAGGGACTCACCGGCGCTGACCTGCTGGCCATCGCTCACCATCACGTTGCGACCCAGCAGGATCGGGTAATCGGTGATCACGTCATCGCCCTCGATCACGGAGACCGAGAGGGAATCGTCGTCTTCACCCTGCTTGATCTGCACCACACCGCTCTTGCGGCAGAGCACCGCCGAATCACGCGGACGGCGGGCTTCAAGCAGCTCTTCAATACGGGGCAGACCCTGCACGATGTCGCCGGTCTTCTGACGCTCGAACACCAGCAGCGCCAGTCCGTCACCGCGCTGCACCAGTTCGCCGTCGCGTACGTGCATCACGGAGTCAGGCGAGACCATGTAGGGACGGCCGAGGCGGATCGTGACCTGGCTGCCCTCGATCGCTTCGACCTGACCGCAGCAGGGCGCCTCGACACCCTGGGCCAGCAGATCGCCATCGACCACGCGCTGACCCACGCCGATCGCCGGTTTGGCTGAACCCAGATCGAGGCTGCGGGTGTCACCGGCACGCTCGACAATCAGACGGCGGATCGGCTCCCCTTCGACCTGATCGGGCAGTTGCACCACCCCATCCTCCTTGCAGAGGATCTGGGTGGTGGCGATGACATCACCGCTCTTGACCGCATCGCCATCGTCGATCTGCAGCTCGGTGTGGGTGGAGCCATGGCTCGCATCCGAAAGCGTGTCGCGTCGCACCAGCAGGGTCTCGAGGATCACCAGCTGCAGACGCTCGATCGTCTTGGCACGCTTGTCGAGGACCGCCTCCACGTCCACGGTCATCTGGGGGGTGGTGTCGAAGGTTTCCAGAATCAGCTGGGTGCGCAGCAGCTCGACACCCTCGACACTCTTGATCAGCTCGCCGTCCTTGAAGGCCAGCCTCTGGGTGGCCTTGAGTCCAAGGCTCGGCCCACCGCTCTGTTTCACGGTGCCCAGTTCGGGCAGGTGAGCGCTGTCGGGAATGGCGTATTCCTCGACCGGGCGCAGCAACAGGGCTCCGCCTTCAGGGGTATCGACGGCCTCGACGAAGACCATCGCCTCGGCCTTGAGACCTTTGGCGATCTCCTCACCGGGGTTGACCATCTTGCCGTCGGCGTACTTGGCCAGGGTCTTGCTGTCAGAAACCAGGTGGAGCTGACCGGAGCGAACGATGATCTCGCGCAGGATGTCGTTCTTCTGGGTGACCGTGACGATGCCGGCGGTCTGACTGAAAATGTCCTTGACGACTTCTGTGCCGGCTTCGATCCACTGGCCGTCTTCGATCATCAACAGGGAGATGTCCTTGTTGATCTCGTGGG
>JBBASJ010000005.1:0-58302 GCA_040399325.1 Prochlorococcaceae cyanobacterium | reverse complement strand
TCGGTTCAGCTGACGGCATGCGTGGCCTCCCTCATCAGGACTGACTGCAGGCGTTGGCGCTGATCCCAGGCCGCGGCATCGGCCACGACCTGGCGCAGATCGGAGTGCCGCGGTCTCCAGCCCAGAACGTCGCGGGCTTTGGCAGAGTCGCTCACAAGCGCCGGGGGGTCGCCAGCTCTGCGAGGGGCCAGCTGCACCGGCACCTCAAGGGCGAGCTCCGCCTCGACCTGGCGCACCACCTCGCGCACCGACACGCCAGAGCCGCTGCCCAGGTTGAAATGGTCGCTGCCGCCACCGGCCAGCAGATGGTCGAGCGCCAGCAGATGGGCCTCGGCCAGATCGCGCACGTGCACGAAGTCACGGATCGCCGAGCCGTCGGGTGTGTCGAAGTCACGGCCGAAGAGCTGAAGCGGCTGACGATCCCGCGCCGCACGGATCGCCAGCGGAATCAGATGGGTTTCCGGTTGATGCAACTCACCGAGCCCGTGGTCGAGATCAGCACCCGCGGCATTGAAATAACGCAGCACCACCGAGCGCAGGCCATAGGCACGGCCCATGTCGGCCAGGATCCACTCGGCGGCAAGCTTGCTGCGCCCATAGGCACTGATCGGCGATTTGGGGCTGTCTTCCACAAGGGGGAGAAGCTCAGGCACCCCGAAGACGGCGCAGCTCGACGAGAACACCAGCGGCGGCGGCTGCGCGGTTGCGGCAGCCATGGACTGCTGCACCAGGTTGAGCGTGCCTGCGGTATTGACCCGGTAGTAGGCATCCGGAATGTGGGCTGACTCGCCCACGTAGGCGAGGGCCGCAAAATGCAGAATCGCCGCAAAGGCATGCCGTTGGAACAGCTGTTTCAGGGCCTGGGTGTCCTGAAGGTCGCCCTCTTCAACGCTGACGCCAAGCTGTTCAACGGTGGCGCGATGGCCGCGGCTGAAGTTGTCGAAGACAACCACGCGATGGCCCCGCTGCTGCAGCCCGGGGATCACATGGGATCCCACATAACCGGCGCCGCCGGTCACCAGAATCGTCGCCATCAGAGCTGCTCCCCGCTGCCGATCGCCCAGGTCTCCAGACCACAGGCCCGGGCCGCAGCCAGGTCGGTGCCCCGGCGGGTGTCAAACACCCACCCCGGCCGGCGCATGCGCGGGGCCAGCCGCGACCAGTCGAGCTCGCCATACTCGGCCCAGTCGGTGAGCAACACCACCGCATCGGCATCGTCAAACACCGCCTCAAGCCGATGCTGCACCTGGAAGCTGCCCTGACCGGCACCGGCCTGGGGAGAACCGGCCTGGCGCTCAGCCAGCGCCTGCTGCACGGCCTGCTCAGAGACACAAGGGTCATGAATCGCCAGGTGGGCGCCCTCGCGCAGCAGTTCTGTGCAGATGGCGATGGCCGGACTTTCGCGGGTGTCGTTGGTGTCGGCCTTGAAGGCGAACCCCAGAATGGCGATCGTTTTGTCGCGCAGGGTGCCGAACAGCTGCCGCACGATCATGCGAGCCAGACGCTGCTGCGCCCAGTCGTTCATCTCCACAACCGAACGCCAGTAGTTGGCCACAGGCGTCAGCCCGTAATGGTCGGCCAGGTAGATCAGATTGAGCAGATCCTTGCGGAAGCAGCTGCCGCCGAAACCCGGCCCAGGCTTGAGAAAATGATGGCCGAGCCTCGAATCGCTGCCGATCGCCTGACGCACCTGGTCGACATCGGCACCGGTCTGCTCGCAGACGGCGGCGATGCTGTTGATCGAACTGATGCGTTGGGCCAGAAACGCATTGGCGGTCAGCTTGGCCAGCTCCGATGACCAGAGGTTGGTGCGGATGATGCGTTCGGGGCTGACCCATTGGGCATAGATCCCTTGCAGATCGTCGAGTGAGCTCTCGCAGTTGCCGCCGAGCAACACCCGATCGGGGCACTCGAGATCACTGATGGCCGTGCCTTCGGCCATGAACTCCGGGTTCGAGAGCACCTCGAAGCGAGCCCCCGGTGCATTGGCAAAGATGCGATGCAGCACATCGGCGGTGCGCACCGGCAAGGTCGAGCGTTCCACAACGATGGTGCTGCCCCGCGCCTCATCGGCCACCTGGCGAGCGGCCTTCTCGATGTAGGTCAGATCAGCCGCCTGCCCGGCTCCATGGCCATTGCGCTTGGTGGGGGTGTTGACCGACAGAAACACCATGTCGGCCTTGCGGATCGCGCCGGCCACATCGGTGCTGAAGCGCAGGTTGCGACCCGCCACCCGGCTGAGCACCGCTTCGAGCCCGGGCTCATACACAGGCAGCGACCCGCGCCCCAGATTGTTCCAGGCATCGATGCGTTGCTGATCGAGATCGACGACCGTGATGTCGAGGCCGGGGCAGCGATCGGCCATGACCGCCATGGAGGGGCCACCGACATAGCCCGCACCGATACAGCAGATGGTTTGAACCATGGTTGAAAATTGCCGAAGAATGGAAAAACTGAAAAACAACAAGCGCAACGCAATGAGCGCTCAGATGCAACAAAGACAACGCAAAACCTGAAACGCTCAGCTGCGGGGCACCACCGCCGATTGCAGTGGATTGGACGACGTGCCGATTGCATCAGCAGAGCCCATCTCGAAGGCTGCGATCGTGCGCTCTAGACCCTCCTCGAGGGAGATCTGCGGCCGCCAGCCCAGCTCCTTGAGGGCCCGACTGATGTCGGGCCGGCGCTGGCGGGGGTCATCCAGCGGCAATGGGCGCCGATCGAGCTGCAGACCCGGACACAGGCGATCCCGGATCAAGGCCGCCAGCGCGGCAACGCTGAGCTCTGTTGGATTGCCCAGATTGACCGGCTGTTCACAGGACGACTGCATCAGCGCCTTCAGCCCTGCAACAAGATCATCAACAAAACAGAAGGAGCGAGTCTGCACGCCATCGCCATAAACGGTGAGCGGTTCATGCGCCAGAGCCTGGCGAATGAAATTGGTCACCACGCGGCCGTCATCGGCTGCCATTCGCGGGCCATAGGTGTTGAAGATACGCGCCACCCGCACCTCGAGGCCATGCACCCTCTTGTAGTCATAGACAAGGGTTTCAGCGATGCGCTTGCCCTCGTCGTAACAGGCCCTGGGACCGGTGCAGCTGACATTGCCCAGATAGGTCTCAGACTGCGGTGTGACCAGCGGGTCACCATAGATTTCACTGGTGGATGCCAGCAGGAAGCGAGCTCCACAACGCCTGGCCAAACCCAGCATGTTGAGCGTTCCCAACACGTTGGTCTTGATGGTTGCAATCGGATTCTTCTGGTACTGGGGCGGCGATGCAGGACAGGCAAGATGCCAGACCTGATCGGCTTCGATCACAATCGGATCACGTACATCGTGCCTGACAAGTTCAAATCGCGGATCACGGATCAGGTGAGCAATGTTACGTTGATGACCGGTCTGGAAATTATCCAGACAGACAACAGAATCGCCCTCCGTCCTGAGCAAGGTGTCAATCAGATGGGAACCGATGAATCCGGCTCCACCCGTGACCAGATGTCGCATGGTGTCTGGGCGTGAAACGCAAGCGAAAGCTATGGAGATCCAGCCCAGACGACGAGACAACGCTGAGCTACTGCATCACGACTGCAGCATCAACCGGCAAGCTGCAGTTTGTTGAGAAGATAACGACCAAAGGTGGTGTGCCTGGTCATCACATCACCGCTGACTTCCATGCCCTGTCGCAGGTTGCAGAAACGCCCTCCACGGGAGAGACGCGTGGCCTCCGGACGCAGCGAAACCTCATAGCGCCCCGGGCCCAGGGTGTCGGCCGAGATCGCCTGAACCACCGCAGGCAGAACACCGAATTCAGCGCGTGAACAACCCAGCACCTGGACGGTGGCCCGCTGGCCGGGACGCAGCTGACTCACCTGACGGTCACGCACCGACAACTTGACTTCAAAGGGTCGACCGGCAGGAGCGATGGACGCCACCACCTCTCCTGGACGGACCACCTGCTGACGATGCCTGAGGCTGGTGGAAACAACGGAACCAGCCAGCGGAGCGCGGATCAGGCTCTGGGCCAACTGACGCTCGACCTCCTGAAGACGGGTGCGGCGATCAGCCACCTGGCGGGTCTGGTCTTCTGCCGCAGCCTGCACCTGAGCGAGGTACTCGCGCAGACGGGCCAGCTCGTGCAGGCCACGGGCCTGTTGTTCAGCAACACCCTGTACAGCGCGCTGCAACTCGGCCGCACTGACCAGATTGCGGACCTGTTTCTCGTCGACAAGGCTGCGGGGAACGGCACCACTGCGCTGCAGCTGGCTGTAGCGCGTCCATTCGGAACGGCTGAAGACCAGCATGGCGCGGGCCTGATCCACCGACCGCCTGGAGGAACTCAGGGCAGCTCGATTGAGTTGCTGCAGGGCGGCGAGCTGGGCCGCCAGGGCAGCTCGGCGTTGGCTGCTCTGCAGGCGTTGACGCTCGAGGGTTGCCAGTTCGCCGCGCAACTGCCGGCGTTGATCCTGCAGACCACGGCGGTCGAGCACAGCGAGCACCTGCCCGGCACGAACCTGCTGGTTGGCCCGTACCGTGACTCGCTCGACACTGCCCCCCAGCAGGCTCTGAACCTGGGTGTTCTCGCCGGAGGGCCGTACCAGACCCGTGGCGCGAACCGTCTCATGGAACGGCCAGAACACCCCAGCCACCGCACTGACGCTCACGGCAGCCAGAAGCTGCCAGCCAAGCCGGCGCAGCGGTCGGGAGAGATCGGGAAACACATCCTCGGCGCTGGCGGGCAGCAGCAGCGCCGGCAGTTGATCGGTCATGACGCTGATCCGGCAGGTTGAAGAAACGGAGCCACACCGGGCGTGGCGCGCAGCTGCCCAGGAGTGTTCTGGGCTCGCACCTGACCGCGCTCGAGGTAGACGATCCAGTCACAACGAAGAATCAGTCCTGGCCGATGGCTGATCATCAGCGTGGTGGCACCACGACGATGGTCGAACAACCGTTCGATCAGACGGCCCTCAAGCACGGGATCGAGAGCGGAGGTCGATTCATCGAGGATCAACACCGCCGGATCGCCGACCAGGGCCCTGGCCAGGGCCAGTCGCTGGCGCTGGCCGCCCGAGAGGTTGACCCCGAACTCACCCAGCACGGTCTGATAACCGTCGGGCAGCTCCCGGATGAAGTCGTCAGCCAGGGTGAGAGCGCAGAGCTGCTGCACCTGCTCAAAGCGAATACCCGGATGGGTGAAGACGAAGTTCTCGAAGATGGTGCGATTGAGAAAGGTCGTCTCCTGGGGCAGCAGCACCACCTGCTGACGCAAGCTGGCCGGATCAAGATCGACGCTGCTGTAAGGGCCATAGCGGATCACCCCCGACTGGGGTCGGTACAACCCGGCGATCAGTTTGCTGAGGGTGCTTTTGCCGCAACCTGACTCACCGACCAGGGCGGTGACCTTGCCACCGGGCAGGCGCAGATCCAGCTGATCGATCAGGGTGCAGCGGCCCGGATGGTGAAACACGAGCCCTTCACAGACGATGTCGTCGTCGGCCATGAGGGTGACCACATGGCGTGATGGGCCATGGCCATCCTCAACGGGATGGTCCATCACATCGCTGAGCCTGCGGATCACCAACTGGGAGGTGACCATCTCCTGGCAGAGCCCTCCCAGGGCAGCCAGGAAGGCGAGCACGTTGGACCCCATGCCATTGAACGCCAGCAGCTGGCCGATGCTGAGCTGCTCACGCAACACAAATGAACTGCCGTACCAGAGCAGCAGGATGCTGGTGCAACTGCCCAGCAGGGAGGTGGCCGTCTGCGCCTTGAGATCGAGCAACTGCGTTCCCCAGGAGAGATGGGCCAGTCGGGAGAAATTGCGTTGCAACTCCTGCCAGGCCTGACCGGTGGCCTCGGTGCTCTTGAGCAGGGAGGACGCCCGGAACAGCTCCACCAGAAAGCCCTGGTTCTGGGCCGACTGGGCCAGCAGGCTGCGGGTCTTGCGCTGCAGGGCCGGCACCACGGCCAGCTGGGCCAGCAGCACGGCGATGAATCCCAACAACGAGGCAAGGGTGAGCCAGAGGCTGTAACTGAGCATCCAGGCCAACGAGATCAGGGCCATGCACAGCTGGCTTGGCAAGCCCAGCACCAGATTTCCGAACAGCTGATTGAGCTGCTGAATGTCATCGAGACGGCTGACGACTTCGCCACTGCGCCGACCTTCGAAGTAGTCGAGCGGCAGCTGCAGCAAGCGCTGGCCGTAATGCAGAACCATCTGCAACTGCAGCTTCTGACCAAAGTGACCCACCAGCAGGCCCTGCATGAAGCTGAACACGCTGCGCAGAGCGAACAACAGCAACAGGCCGATGCTCAAGGCGGCAAGCATGCCGCCATCGCCGCGCACCAGCACATCGTCGGTGAGCACCTGCAGCAACAGCGGCATCGACAGCGCCATCACCCCGATCACCAGGTTCAGGCCCAGGGCCTGCAGCAACAGGGGTTGGAATGGCTTCAGAAAGCGGGCGAACACCCAGACGCCCTGGCCATCGGGATCATCGCTGTGGGCATCACGGGCCCAGCGGGCCGGATCCGGTTCAAGCAACAGCAGCACGCCATTGCGCCAATGGCTCACAAACGCCTCATCGCTGAGTTGGCGCAGACCAACGGCCGGATCGGCAACCTGCAGCAGACCCTCGCGGTCACGGCCATGCAGCACCACCCAGTGGTTGCCATCCCAATGGCAGATCAAGGGCAGCGGCAGGGTCTCGAGATCACCAAGCAATGACGGCTCGGCCCTGGCGGCACGCACCACAAAGCCGAGGGCCTCGGCTCCCCGCCGCAACCCCAGCAGTGTGGTGCCGTGCTGGGTCGTGCCCACCACCTGCCGCACCCGCGCCAGCGACAGCCGCTGTCCGTGAACCTCACAGACCGTGGCGACGCAGGCGGCGCCGCAGTCTTCTTCATCGTGCTGCCGCACGCAGGGGTGTTGGTCGGTCTGAGGCAGGGGCCAACGTCGCAACCCGTGTCGGAGTGCAAGCATCTGCTGCAGAGCCGGCATCCAACGTCGCCATGGAGCTGTGGTCATGACGTCGGCCGCACCACTCAGGCGACCACCAGGGCAGACCCGTTGCCCTGGCTGTTGAAGATGCTGCTGCTGAACATCGCCAGGTTGACCGCAACATTGATCTGCGGATTGACATTGAGAACGCTGCTCAGCGATGTGGTGGTGGAGGTGCTGGTGTCAGGAGCCGCCGCACCCAACAGTGAGCGGCCACGGCCCCGGACTTCCATGCCACCACGGCCGGAACGGCCACCACAGATCTGTTCGCTCTGAAGCTCAGTGAGTTCGATCATGACTGAAGAAGAAAATGGAAAGAAGAGGAGAAGGTTTGCCCTTCTCCTCCAAAAACAAGCCCAGAGATCAGCCGAGCTGAGCAATCGACTGGAAGGCCAGATTGCTCTGTTCGTTGATCACTCCAGCGAAGCTGTTACGGCCGCCACCGACAACAACGTTGGTCGCCAGATTGGACTGTCGCAGAGTGTTTTCGTAGCTGGCCATGCTGAACACCGAAGAGAACGAGGAGGACGAACCACCCCAGCGACGGCCATTGCCACCACTGATGGCCTCGAGTTGATGATCAGCAAGAATCGTGAGTTTGGTCATAACAAGATGCATTGACAGATGAACGGGGGAAGCCCCGCTCCGGTTTAATCAGCCTCCACAGAACAGACCTGGAAGCAATCAGTTTTCAAGCACCTTTGCAGCAAGCTGAAGCACGACGCACAGCAACATAGATCGTCGACCAGACACATCTTCAAGCCACGAACATGACGCTCTGATCTGCTGCAGAACCGGACGTGATGCGCTTGCTCGTTAAAGTTCAACCATGAAGCGTGTGAGCTCAGACAACGCAGCATCAAGCGAGGGCCTGCCCGACGTCACCCTGCCCGTCGTGGAAACCTTCTGCTCCCTGCAGGGCGAGGGCCTGCACATGGGTCGCAGCGCCTTCTTCATCCGCCTCGGGGGATGCACGGTCGGCTGCAGCTGGTGCGACACCAAGCACTCGTGGCCCAGCGACGGCCACCCCCGGCAGAGCCTGAAGGCCCTGCTGGTCGCGTCGCAGGCGGCGGCCGCGGGTGGGGCGACCTTTGTGGTGATCACCGGGGGAGAGCCCCTGCACCACGACCTGGGCCCCCTCTGCACAGCCCTGGCCCACAGCGGCCTGCCCCTGCACCTGGAAACCAGCGGTGTCGACCCCCTGAGCGGTCGCTTCGACTGGATCACCCTGTCGCCCAAACGCCACAACCCCCCGCGCGAGGCGCTGCTGCAGCACTGCCATGAACTGAAGGTGGTGGTGAGCTGCGACGCCGACCTGGTTTTCGCCGAGACCATGGCCGAACAGGCCAGCGCGCTGCGCACCAACGCCGGGAACGCAGCCCCAGCGCTGCTGCTGCAGCCAGCCTGGGAGAACCCTGAAGGCCTCCGACTGGCCCTCGGCCATGTGCGTCATCACCCCGCCTGGCGCCTGAGCCTGCAGACCCACAAGTGGCTGGCGATCCGCTAGCCCCCCCGCGCTGGTGATCTCCTCAGAGCGCCTGGGCCTCACGTGCCTCGCGCTCGGCCTTCCACAACCGCCAACGCACCTGCAGCGCCGCAGGGGCATCAACCACGATCGGCCGGCTCACCTCGTAGGGCACCACATAGGGCTTGCCCGCCATGGTCACGAAGGTCTGCCGGCGGGGCTGGTCGGGTGGGCAGGCCATCCGGGTCGACACCAGGGGGCCCACGGCATCGACGCGAAACAGCATCGGGGCGTCCTTGCTGAGGCGCCAGTGCCGTATCCGGCCCGCAAAGGCGTGCTGGTTGCAGTCGATCAGAACCGTCTGACCGACGATCAACTGCACCCGCCACTCCCGAGGATCGGGCGAGAGCGCCGGATCCCGGGTGGGGGGCAGCACCCCGGGCAACTGGATCACCCAGCGGCGCTCACCAGCGGCGGGGGCGGGATAGGGCGACAGGTCGAGACGCGGAATCGCGGCGACCGGCAGGGCCACCAACCCCATGGCCACGCTGGCGGCAGCAACGACAAGGGGCCGGATCAACGCCATGGGGGCCGGAGCGGGAGTCGCCCCATGTTGATCGGATCTGCCAGCCTTGGGCCATGACCGCCCCTGACCCCCAGCCGACCCGGCCACTCGCGATCGCCCTGCTCTCGGGCGGGCTCGATTCGGCCACCGCCGCCGCCCTGGCGCTCGAGGCGGGCCATGGGGTGATCGCCCTGTCGCTCGACTACGGCCAGCGCCACCGGCGCGAGCTCCAGGCCGCCGCCACTGTGGCCGCCGCCCTCGGCATTGCAGAGCACCACATTTTGAGCGTGAACCTGGGGGCCTGGGGTGGCTCGGCCCTGACCGACAGCGCCATCACCGTGCCCACGGCAGGGCCGGAGCCGGGTGTGATCCCCAGCACCTACGTGCCCGGACGCAACACGGTGTTCATCGCCCTGGGTCTCAGCCTGGCCGAAGCCCGGGGCGCCACGCGGCTGGTGCTCGGCGTCAACGCCGTCGACTATTCGGGGTACCCCGACTGCCGGCCCGACTACCTGGCGGTGTTTCAACAGCTCGCCGGCCTGAGCAGCAAGGCCGGCCGGCAGGGCCACGCCACCGAGCTGTGGGCGCCGCTGGTGCACTGGAGCAAGACCGAGATCGTGCAGCAGGCCCTGCGCCTGGGGGTGCCGATCGAAGCCACCTGGAGCTGTTACAGCGGCGGCGATGCGCCCTGCGGTGTGTGCGACAGCTGCCGCATCCGTGATGCAGCCCTGATCGAGGCGGGCCGGCGGGATCTGGCCAGCAGCCATGGCCGCTGACCACACCCACCGGCTCGCGCTGCCCTGGCGCGATCCCTGGCTGGTGGTGTCGGCCGTTGCCGCAGACCAGGGAGCCGAGGGCCTGGTCTGGCTCGATGGCGACGGCAGCGACCTGGGCCGCTGGGCACGGCTGGGGTTCCGGCCGGTGCAGAGCGTCTGCTGCCGGGGGCTGCCCGGCTCAGGCCAGGACCAGGATCCCTTCAATGCCCTGGCCAGGCTCGAGACCGAGCTCAACCGCACCGGCGGCAGCTGGATGGGCTGGCTGAGTTATGAGGCGGGGGCCTGGGTTGAATCCGGCGACCACTGGCAGGAGTCGGCCATGGCTGTGCTGTGGGCGGCCCACTACAGCCATGAGCTGGTGTTTGACCTGCAGCAGCAGCAGCTCTGGCTCGCGCACTCTCCAGAGCGGGTCGACACCGACCCGGCTGAGAACCTGGCGACCCGGCTGGCGGCGCTGCTGGCGGCCCTGCCCACGGGCTGGCCGGCCACCACAGAGCTGCCCACTGCCCCCAGGCTGCCGCTGGAGCAGTGGCACTGGCACACCAGCCCCGCGCGCTTTGCCGGGCAGGTCGCACAGATCCGCCGCTGGATCGCCGCCGGCGATCTGTTTCAGGCCAACCTCACCGCCTGCTGTGAGACCGCCCTGCCGCAGGGATCGGCGGCAGGTGCGGCCTCGGCCCTGGCGCTCTACGGCCGGCTGCGCCGGCAGTGCCCGGCACCGTTTGCAGGCCTGGCGATCGGCAGCGGCGCGGCCCGCGGCGAAGCGGTGCTGTGCAGCTCACCGGAGCGTTTTCTGCGGCGCGATGCCAGAGGCCAGGTCGAAACCCGGCCGATCAAGGGCACCCGGCCCCGCAGCGACGATCCCGAGGTGGATGCTGAAGCAGCAGCCGACCTGGTGAGCAGCCCCAAGGATCGGGCCGAAAACGTGATGATCGTCGACCTGCTGCGCAACGACCTGGGGCGGGTCAGCCGACCGGGGTCGATCCAGGTGCCCCAGCTGGTGGGACTGGAGAGCTACCGCCAGGTGCACCACCTGACCTCGGTCATCGAGGGGCAGCTGCGGGAGGGCATCAGCAATGCCGCCCTGCTGAGGGCCTGCTGGCCGGGGGGATCGATCAGCGGCGCGCCCAAGATCAGGGCCTGCCAGCGCCTGGGAGAACTGGAACCGGTGCCGCGGGGTCCCTACTGCGGCTCCTTGTTTCGCCTGGGCGGCGATGGCAGCTTGGACAGCAACATCATCATTCGGTCGCTGATGCTCAAGGACCGCACCCTCAGGGCCCATGCGGGTTGCGGCATCGTCGCCGATTCGGACCCCGACGCCGAAGCCGAGGAGATGGGCTGGAAACTGAAGCCCCTGCTGCAGGCCCTGGCATGAGCCCCGGCGCACCGAGCATCGCCTGGATCAACCGAGGCGGGCCCGATGGCCGCTGGGGAGCGCCTGGCGCTCTGGCCCTGCCCGCCGATGCCCGCGGCCTGCTGCTGGCCGAAGGGGTGTTTGAAACCGTGCTGGTGCAGGGCGGCAGGCCCCGGCTGCTGGCCGCCCATCTGGAGCGCTGGCACCAGGGGGCGACCCTGCTGGGGTTGCCGGCACCCCCTGGCAGAGCGCTGATCGCGCCGCTGGCAGGCGAAGCGATCAGCCGCAGCGGCATCGACAGCGGTGCGCTGCGGCTCAACTGGTGTCGCGGCAGCAGTGCACGCGGGCTGGAGCCGATCGCCCCCGATGCACCCGACGGGGCGTTGTGCTGGCTGCAGCTGAGCAGCGCAGAGCCCCGCTTTGCGCCGGTGCGCGTGATCGTCAGTGCCACCGAGATGCGCCAGGCCACGAGCCTGCTGAGCCGTTGCAAGACCTTTGCCTACGGCAGCGCCCTGATCGCCCGACGCCAGGCCCGCGAAGCGGGCGCCGACGACGCCCTGCTGACCAGCAGTGCCGGCGGTCTGTGCTGCGCCAGCAGCGCCAATCTGCTGATTCGGCTGGATGGCCGCTGGCTCACACCGCCGGTGGCAAGCGGCTGCCTGCCCGGAATCATGCGCCAGAGGGCTCTCGACCTGGGGGTCGCCATCGAGGCGGCGATCAGCACCGAGGCACTCCGCCGCAGCGATGGGGCCCTGCTGCTCAACAGCCTGGGCTGCAGGCCGATCCACGGCCTGTGCCGCAGCGATGGCCAGGAGCCCGCAACGCTGGTCGCGATCGGCGCCACTGAGGCTGAACGGTTCTGGCGCCGACTGCTGGAGTCAGACGGCGCCAGTGATGGCGCTCAGAAGCAGCCCTGGGTGGAGATGCGATAGGTGAAGCCCGTGGCCGCCTGATCGGCGGTGGCGCCGATCTTGAAGTTCAGCTGGCTGACCGTCTTGCCGGGATAGGCCGGGAACGGACCCCACATCTTGCCGGTGCCCATCGGCGGCGCAAAGGAGGGATCATTGATCACCTGCATGTTGCTGCCATCGGTGAACTTGAGATAACCCTCGACCGGATAGGTCGCGCTCACCGAGGAGTTCGCGGTGAAGAAGAATTTGTAGCTGTTGTAGGGCTTGGTGACGTAAAAGTCGGTGTTCCAGTTGGGACGACCGAACGGGTTGGCCACGCTGATCGTCTTGGTGATGATCGGCGTCACCCCGTTGCCGCCGACCGGCTGCAGAAACTCGCAACGGCCCTGGGCGAGAACGGGAGCCGCAGACGCCACGGCAAGGCCGGCAGCCAGACCGGCAGACAGGCAGGAAGCGGAAATCAGACGCACGATCGGGATCGAGAACGACCCAACACATACCAAAAGGACCCGCGCGC
Organism: Prochlorococcaceae cyanobacterium; assembly: GCA_040399325.1. Taxonomy (GTDB): domain Bacteria; phylum Cyanobacteriota; class Cyanobacteriia; order PCC-6307; family Cyanobiaceae; genus RGUW01. The sequence continues at coordinate 45,716 of JBBASJ010000005.1, read as the reverse complement.
TGCAACAGCCAGGCGGGTCCGGTCACAGACGTTGATCGAGGGACCTGCTGAGAGCAGCCGGGTTCAGACGCTCAGGAAGCGCTGCAACATCTCAGGGCTGAGATCGCGGGTGGCGCCGCTGGCCACCACTCCTCCTTTCTGCATGGCGTAGTACCAGTCGGACTGGCGCACGAAGCTGGCGTGGTGCTCCACCAGCAGCACCGCGATCGAGGTCTCCTTGAGAATGCGCGCCACGGCCCGCTGGATGTCGAGCACAACCGAAGGCTGGATTCCTTCGGTGGGCTCATCCAGCAACAGCAGGCGCGGCTGCCCAAGCAGGGCGCGGGCGATGGCCAGCTGCTGCTGCTGACCTCCCGAGAGGTCACCCCCGCGGCGGTTCAGAAACGTCTCGAGCACGGGAAACAGCTCGAACACCAGCGGGTCGATACGGCGGTTGCGCGCCAGACCCCCCGGCAATGCCTCGAGGCCCAGCTGCAGGTTTTCGCGCACCGTGAGCTGGGGAATGATCTCGCGGCCCTGGGGCACATAGCCGATGCCACCCCGGGCGCGGCGGTGGGGTGGCTGCGTCGAAATGTCTTCGCCGGCCAACCGCACGCTGCCGCTGCGCTGGCGCAGCAGGCCGATGATCGTCTTGAGCAGGGTGGTCTTGCCGACCCCGTTGAGACCGACCAGGCAGGCCATCTGACCCGGCGCAATCGAGAGGTCGACGTTGCGCAGGATATGGCTCTCGCCGTAGTAGACGTTGAGCCCGCTGACCTGCAGAACAGAGTCAGTCATGGTTGGAATTCCCCCTCGGTTTCAGTGCCCAGATAGACCTCGATCACCCGCGGATCGTTCTGCACCACATCCATGGGGCCTTCGCAGAGCACGTGGCCCTCGTGCAGCACGGTGACCGGGGCCTGGAGTTCCCGAATGAAATCCATGTCGTGTTCGATCACCAGCACGGTGTGATCACCCGCCAGGCTGCGCAGCAGCTTGCCGGTGAGCTCGGTTTCCTCATCGGAGAGCCCTGCCACCGGTTCGTCGACCAGCAGCAACTCAGGATCCTGCGCCAGCAACATGGCGATCTCGAGCCACTGCTTCTGGCCGTGGGAGAGGCTGCCGGCCTGCTGGGCGACATGGGCCTCGAGGCCAACCACCGCCAGCAGCTCCTGCACCCGCTGTCGTTGCGGATGGCTGAGGCTGCCGAACAGCAGGGTGAGCGGATCATGGCTGCCCTTGACCGCCAGTTCCAGATTGCGCCGCACGCTGAGGTTCTGGATCACCCGTGGCGTCTGGAACTTGCGGCCGATGCCCAGGCGGGCGATGCGGTGCTCGGCGATGCCGACCAGCGAGCGGCCTTTGAACAGCACGTCGCCCTTGGTGGGACGCACCTTGCCGGTGATCACATCCAGAAAGGTGGTCTTGCCTGCCCCGTTGGGACCGATCACGGCCCGCAGGTCACCGGGCACCAACCGCAGGTTGAGATCGTTGAGGGCCCAGAAGCCATCAAACGACACGCTGACACCACGCAGCTCCAGCAGTGGAGCCATCGCCGCATGGGTGGTGGAGTTGACGGCGTTCATTGGGCGCCTCCTTCAAGCTTGGCCCGTTCGGCCTGCACAGCGGGATCCAGCTCCAGATCGGGATAGGTGGCCACAGCCGGGGGCGGACTGAACATCGCGCCGATCCGACCTGGACCACCACCGCGCCACCAACCCACCAGGCCATCGGGCAGGGCTGTGACCACCAGCAGGAACAGACCCCCCTGAATGAACAGCCAGGTTTCGGGCAGAGCCTCACTGACCAGGCTCTTGGCGTAATTGATCAGCACAGCACCGAGCACGGCGCCGATCAGGGTGCCACGCCCCCCCACCGCCACCCAGATGACCATCTCGATCGAGAAGGGCACGGCCATGTACTGCGGGCTGACGATGCCTGACTGCACCGTGTAAAGAGCACCGCTCACCCCGGCCATGGCGCCGGCCACAGCAAACACCAGGGTCTTGTAGACAGTCGTGTTGTAGCCGGTGAAGCGGAGCCTGGGCTCGTCATCGCGGATCGCGATCAGGGCGTCGCCAAAGCGGCCTCGGGTCAACCAGCGGCTCAGCAGATAGGCACCGACCACCAACAGCACCGTGAGCCAGAACAGATTGCGCTGCATGGCATCGCTGCCGACGAGTTCGCCGAACAGACGGGCCGTGTCGGTCTTGAGACCGTTGGTGCCGTTGATCAACTTCTGCTGGCCGTTGAAGAAGTTGAAGAAGACCAGCAGGGCCGCCTGGGTCAGGATCGAGAAATAGACCCCCTTGATGCGGTTGCGGAACACCAGGTAACCGAGCACCCCTGCCACCAGCGCCGGCAACACCCAGATGCACAGCAGGGTGAACAGGGGCGAGGTGAAGGGCTGCCAGAACGCCGGCAGAACCTTGACGCCATAGAGGCCGAAGAATTCGGGCAGCTCCCCCGGGGCGAGCGAACTCAATTGCAGATGCATGCCCAGGGCATAGCCGCCGAGGGCAAAAAAGATGCCCTGACCCAGGCTGAGCAGCCCGGTGAAGCCCCAGATCAGATCGATGCCCAGGGCGACGATGCCGAGCGAGAGGAAGCGACCCAGCAGGTTGAGCCTGAAGGGCGGCAGCACAGCCGGCAGCACAAGGGCCGCGATCACGATCAGCAGCCAGGGAAGACTGCGCCTGAGGTTGCGGCTCGAGACGAGATCAGCCATGGATCAGGCCTCCACCAGGCGGCCTTTCTGCGGGAACAGACCGGCTGGCCTGAACTGCAGGAAGACGACGATCAGCGCAAACACGAGCACCTTGGCCATGGAGGTGGTGGCAAAGAACGTCACCAGCTCGTTGATCGCAGGCGGCATCGTCGGCCACACCAACAGCAGTGAACCGGAACCGACGATGTAACTGAGCACGCCGATGCCCAGGGCCGCCACCACGGTGCCAACCAGCTTGCCGACACCACCGAGGACCACCACCATGAAGCAGTCGACGATGTAATTGCCGCCCAGGTTCGGGCCGACCGAACCGAGCAGGGTGACCGCCACGCCGGCCACACCAGCCAGGCCGGAGCCCACCAGAAACGTGAGGGCATCGACGGTTTCGGTGGGGATGCCGAGGCAATCACTCATGGATCGGTTCTGGGTGACAGCGCGGATGCGCATCCCCCAGACGCTCTTCTGCAGAAACCAGATGACGCCGGCCAGGGCAAGCGCCGTCAACGCGATGATGAACAGACGGGCTGTGGGCATGTTGAGTGCGCCCAGATCAACGGCACCGCGCAGCCATTCGGGGGCGGTCACGTCGATGTTGCGGGCGCTGAACCAGGGTTGATCCAGGGCACGCACCTCGCCGAGGGCCGAAGCCAGGCCGATGCCGACCAGGCCTGAAACCACCCAGGTGCCGACCCCCAGCAAAGGGCTCCAGCGCCGTTGCCACAGCGCGGCCGGGGTGAAGCGGGGCAGCAACAGGCCGAGGGCCACCGCCACCACCAGGCCGATGGCGAAGGCACTGCTGACCGAGCGCACGAACTGCTGCAGGATCAGGCTGACCCCCCAGGTCGCCAGCAGGGTCTCGAGCGGGCGGCCATAGAGCCTGCGGATCACGGTCTTTTCCAGGAGCAGACCGGCCAGACCGCTGACCACGAATGCGACGGGAATCGCAATCAGGATGTAAAGCGGAAACAGCGCCTCCAGCGGCCCGTCCTTGAACAGGTTCTGAACCACAAAGGTCGTGTAGGCACCGAGCATCATCAACTCGCCATGGGCCATGTTGATGACACCCATCAGACCGAAGACGACGGCTAGTCCGAGAGCTGCAAGGACAAGAACCGAACCGATCGCCAGGCCGTTGAAGAGTGTGTCGTAGAGAAGATCCATCAGGACCGGCAAAAGAGAAAAAGGGGGGATCAAGATCCCCCCTGAAACAACTCAATCTGATTGCAGGAATGCAATCACTGAGCCTGTGATCACATCTTGAACTTGCCGGCGTCCGGACGCTTCTGCGTCCAGTCGCAGGTGTAACCCTTGGTTTCCGGCACGAACTGGTTCCAGGCCACGGGCTTGACGAAGCCCTTGTCCTCGAGAATCTTGAACATGCCGTCCTTCTGCACCTCACCGATCAGCACGCGCTTCTCGACGTGGTGGTTGGGCATCACGGTCACCTTGCCTTCGGGAGCATCGAAGCTCACGCCGATCAGGGCTTCGCGCACCTTGTTGTCATCCACGCTGTTCGCCTTCTCGGCGGCAGCAGCCCACAGGTAGACCATCATGTAAGCGGCTTCAGCGGGGTCGTTGGTGACCCGCTTGTCGCCGTACTTGGCCTTGAAGTTCTTGGTGAACTCCTTGGAGGCAGGGGTGTCGAGGCTCTGGAAGAAGTTCCAGGCGGCATAGGTGCCCTCGAGATACTCAGGACCGATGGCAGCGATCTCCTCTTCGGCGATCGAGAAGCTCATGATCGAGTACCCGTTGGCCGGGGTGATGCCGGCAGCCTTCATCTGCTTGAAGAAGGCCACATTGCTGTCACCGTTGAGGGTGTTGACGATCACACCACCCTTGGGCAGGGCCTGCTTGATCTTGGCGATGATGGGAGCCACCTCGGTGTTACCCAGGGGCAGGTAGTCCTCGCCCACCACCTTGCCGCCGCTCGCCTTGAGCTGCTCCTTCATGATGGTGTTGGCGGTACGCGGATAGACGTAATCCGAACCGACCAGGAAGAAGTCCTTGCCCTTGTTCTTGAGCAGCCAGTCAACGGCAGGCTCGGCCTGCTGGTTGGGGGCAGCACCGCTGTAGAAGATGTTCTTGGAGCACTCCTGACCCTCGTACTGAATCGGGTAGAAGAGGAAGTGATCCTTGGCTTCGAACACCGGCAGCATCGCCTTGCGGCTGGCTGAGGTCCAGCCACCGAAGACCACGGAGACCTGATCCTGGTCGATCAGTTTCTTCGCTTTCTCAGCGAAGGTGGGCCAATCGGAGGCACCGTCTTCCTCGACGGGAACGATCTTGAGCTTCTTGCCGTCGATGGTGATGCCACCTTTGGCATTGATCTCATCGATGGCCATCAGCTCGGCTTCGGCCACCGTGTTCTCGGAGATGGCCATGGTGCCCGAGCGGGAGTGAAGGATGCCGACCTTCACTTCGCCGTCAAACTTGCCGCCGGCCTGATCACCACCGCCGCAGGCGACCAGCGACAGAGAGGTGGCCAGAAGCGTGGCGCCGCCAACCAGGGGCAGAACTGACTTCCGCTTCAGGGGAAACGTCATGGGGTGCAAAACACAAGATGAGCTGCCGCTGAGGAGCGGTGGCTGGAACGTATCGAGTGCACTGCCCCACAACTGGTAGCTGTTGACACCGTTTTTCCAACTGGGCCCCTAGCAGGGGTTGCCCGGGTTTTGGGGCAACCATTTGGCGAGTTAATGCTGTCGCCGTTGCTACTGTTCCGGCCCTTGATCAGGCAACTGGCGCAGCAAAAACGCTTCGACCTGGTCCAGGCCTTCACCGCTGCGGATGTTGGTGAAGCACCAGGGCCTTGCCCCACGCATGCGCACGGTGTCGTGCTCCATCACCGCCAGGCTGGCCCCGACCAGCGGCGCCAGATCGATCTTGTTGATCACCAGCAGATCCGAGCGCGTGATACCCGGTCCGCCCTTGCGCGGAATCTTGTCGCCGGCCGCCACATCAATGACGTAGATGCAGAGATCCACCAGCTCGGGGCTGAAGCTGGCCGCGAGGTTGTCGCCGCCGCTTTCGACCAGCACCAGGTCGAGAGCGGGAAAGGCGGCCTCCAGCTCGGCAACGGCGGCCCGGTTGATCGAGCAGTCTTCGCGGATGGCGGTGTGGGGACAACCTCCCGTCTCCACCCCCCGGATGCGCTCAGGCTCGAGGGCCCCGGCACGGGTGAGGAACTGGGCGTCCTCCTGGGTGTAGATGTCGTTGGTCACCACCGCCAGTTGCAGGCGATCCCGCAGCCGGCGGCAGAGGGCTTCAACCAGGGCTGTCTTACCCGAGCCCACCGGTCCGGCGACCCCCACGCGCAACCGACTCATCAGAGCTTCCCCGTGCCGAGGCCTCGCAGTGCTGCCATCCTGGCGGCGGGCGGTAACCGGTGATGATCCGCAGGCTGAACCGACTGGACTTCGGCAACGTGGGCCTGGCCATGCTCGCCGGCGCCGCCGTGAGCATGGGCTTCATCCAGCTGCTGGCCGGCTCCCTCGAACAGGTGGCCAACGTCAGTGTGCAGGTGCTGTCGGTACGGACCACAACCCTGGTGGCACCGGTGCTCATCAGCCTGCTGTTGCTGCTGCGCGACGGCCCGCTGATGATCAGGCTGGGGGCGCGGTTCGCCCGGCGCCGGGCGCACCGGTTGCGGCTTGTCTGGCGCCAGCAGGCCGGCGGCCTGATCTTCAGCGCCCTGGCCCAGCTGCCCTACATGCTGGCCGCCGCGCTGATGGCGGCGATGCTGACCCGGCCCGAGCTCGACAGCCTCGATGAACTGCGCTTTCTGGTGGGCAACCTGGATCCGCTGTTGCTGGGTTTCAGCCTGCTCAAGACCGCGGTGTTTGCGGGTCTGACCCTGTGGATCGCCCTCGACCAGGGGGCCCGGGCCCGCCGCCGCGGCCTGCCGCCGACGGCGGGCCTGTCACGGGCGATCAGCATCAGCCTGGCGGTGGTGCTGGTGCTCGACCTGGGCTGGGCGTTGCTGATCACCCCCCTGATCGCTGGAAGGGGGCTCGTGCCATGACGCGCAACCGCAGGACCCTGCACGAGGCCGAACTCGAACATCGGGGCTGGCTCGGGGGCAGCCTGCTGCTGCTGCTGCTGCTGGTGGCGGGCATGGGCGCCCCGCGCAACTGGTGGTCACCCAGCCTGGAACTCAGTTTTCGCACCTACAGCGCCGCCCGGCTCAAACCGGGCATGCCGGTGATGATCTCGGGGTACCCGGTGGGCCAGGTGCAACGGATCCACCTGCTCAACGACGCCCAGGTGCAGGTGACCCTGCAGGTGGCCAAAGCCCAGCAGGCGATGATCGGGCCCCACAGTCGGGCCGCCCTGGCGCAGGACGATCTGCTCAGCAGCCCTTACATCGCCATCACCCCCGACCTGCACGATCTCGACCGTCGAGGGCCCGCCGCCCAGGGCGAAACCCTGATCTATGAGGCCAGCCCCAGCATGGCCAGCCTGCTCAAGGATCTGGCCGCCAGCCGCATTCCCCTGCAGAAGGTGCTCAGCAGCAGCGCCAGGCTGGTGGAGCAACGCATGCCCCGCTCGCTGGATCAGCTGGACCGCACCCTGGGCAGCGGCGAACGGCTGGCCAACAGCCTCGAACGTGACCTCGAGGGCCGGGCCGGCGCCCTGGAGGCCAGGGTCGAACGCGCCACCGGTCAGCTGGAGACAACGCTCAGCGCAGTGCAATCGACCCTGGGCGACATTCAGGCCCTGGCGCGCAGCAGCAACGCCCTGTTGCAGAGCCTCAGTCGCAGCTGGCTGCTGCAGTTGCTGCAGCCGTCACCTGAGTCGACTCGGCCAGCACCGCCGGCGGCAGGCTCAGGCCCAGGTGCCGCGCCGTCACTGCGTTGAGCCAGACCTGCGGGGTGCCGGGCCGCTCGAACGGCAGCTCAGCGGGGGGCGTGCCGCCCAGCACCCGCGCCGCCAGTGCACCGGCCTGCCGCCCGTCGCGGCAGGGGTCCCAACCCACCACCGCCAGGCAGCCGCGCAGGCCGGCAAAGGCCGGATCGACCCCGAACAGGGGCAGGCGGGCCGCCCAGGCCAGTTCGGCCAGCCGGGCAAACCCCTGCTGGGTGGTGTAGTCGCCCACCTGCATCAGCGCCTGGACCTGACCCCGGCGCAGGCGCTCCCAGGCCAGGGGCAGGTCGGCAGGCTGCGCCACGGGCTCGCGCAACAGCTGCACCTGCTGGGCGCCGGCGGCCTGGGCCAGCAGTTCTGCCTCAAAGCCGGCATTGGCTTCGGCCGGGTTGTAGAGCAAGCCCACCTGGGTCAGTTGAGGCAGCAGCGTGCGGGCCAGCTGCAGCTGTTGATCGACCGGGTTGGTGCTGACCGTGCCCGTGACGTTGTGGCGGTGCTGATGGGCACTCTGGCCAGCCCCGGCCGCCCAGGGATTGGAGCAGTAGCAGAAGACGATCGGCAGGCTGGAGGGAGCCTCGGCGATGGCGGCCATCAGTGAGGGCGTGCCCAGGGCCACCAGCAGATCGGGCCGGGCGCCCACCAGTTCGGCCGCCAGACGGCGGCAACGCCGCTGACTGCCCCCGGCATCGCGGCGCACCAGCTGCAGCCGGGGACCCTCAGGGAAGCCCCTGGCCGCCAGGCTTGCCACAAAGGCGTCGCGGGTGAGCTGAAGCGGCAGCGACGCCCGGTATTGCAACAGGGCCACCCGGCGCGGCCGAGAACCGTCGCCGGCGCTGCTGAGCCGGCGCGAACCGCAGGCCAGCACGGGGCCCAGCAGGGCTGCGGTGGCGGCCCCGCCCAGCAGCCGCAGGCCAGAGCGACGGGTCAGGGTCAACTGCGGAACAGACGGGAATACAGCTCAGCATGCTGAAGCTGGGCCAGGCCCGCACCCACAGCACCGCTCCACAGGGTGGATGGCTCGGCCGCGGCCAGCTGCTCACCACGGGCGGCGATCAGCGGCGCCAGCTGCCACTGCAGCCGCTGGCCCTCGGTGGGACCCAGCGGCACCAGGCGCACCGCCGCACTGATCTGGTTTGCCGTCCAGCCGTAGAGGTAGGCCTGCTCCAGCTGCGGCGACGCCAGCTGGGCACACACACCGGCCCAGGCATAGGCGGCGGGCCAGGCCAGGGTTGGCAGCAGCTCGGCGCCCCCGGCCGGTGCGCCCGGGGGCAGCAGGGGCCCGCACAGGTCGTTGAGCAGCTGCAGCAGCGAACAGCCCATCTGGCGTTGCTGGGCGCGCACTTCGGCGGCTTCACGCTGGGCCAGCAACCAGCCGTCGCGCTCGGCCAGGGCGGCCGCCGCGCTGGCCTCACCCGTGCGCAGGCGCGCGATGAGCAGCATCAGCTCAGAGAGGGCAGCCGCCTCGATCGCGACGCTGCCGCGCTGCAGTTCGGCCTGCAGCCATGCCCGCAGGGCTTCAGCCGACCCCAGCCCACCGGCCTGCTGCAGGGCCTCGAGACCCTCCGAATAGCTGAAGGCACCCACCGGCAGGGCCGGGCTGACCAGCTGCATCAGACGCAGCAGGGCCTGGGCCTGGTCGCCATCAGTGGTGGTGATGGCCATGGCCCTCCACGGCTGCATAGGCCCCCGCTTCGGGCAGAAACGGCGCCTCGATCGCCTCGACCCCCAACCCCCGGCGCCGCAGCAGATCGAGCAACACCGTGTCGTGCTGCAGGAGCAGGTGATCGGGATGCAGCTCCAGGGCCACATGGCGGTTGCCCAGGTGATAGGCCGCCTGCATCAGGGCCAGGGGATCCGCCGCCGCCGTCACCCGCAGCAGGGGCTCGGGGGCAGCCACCACCGCGACGGCCGCCTGCGCATCGTCGCTCAGCAGCCACTCACCGGGCTGCAGCGCCGCGCCACGGGGCAGCTGCAGAAGCAGATCCTGGCCGCAGCTGCTGCGGCGATGGCCGCGCAGGCTGGTGCGCTGATCCGCACTCAGGCTCAGCTGCAGGCGCCTCAGCACCCCAGCGGGCAGGGCCGCGCCTGCCTCCAGGCGTCGCACCAGCAACACAGAAGCCACTGCAGCAGAGTGGAAGACGTTGCTGCAGGATCGCACTGGAGAGCTGGACGAGCCACGCCTGGCTGCAATTCAGCCAACGGCAGAACCGCACGGTGCACCAGGGGCGGGCCAGCGCACCGCTCAAGCTGCAACGCGCCTTCAGCCAGGCCAGCGGGCACTGCGAGCTGCCGCTGCTGCACACCGCCGGGGGCCTGGTGGGGGGCGACCAGCTGACCTTGGCGATCGAAGCCAAGGCCCACAGCCGTGCCCTGATCACCACCGTGGCCGCCCAGAAGGCCTATGGCAGCGTGGGTCGCTCGCAGGTTCACCCCGGCGGTCGCTGGGCCCGGCAGCGGGTGGAGGTCCAGCTCGAGCAGGGCAGCGATCTGGAGTGGCTGCCGCAGGAGCTGGTGCTTTACAGCGGCGCCCTTTATGAGCAGACGCTGCAGGTGAACCTGGCCGCCGATGCCGCCTTTCTGGGGGCCGAGGTGGTGCGCTTCGGGCGCACCGCCGCCGGCGAAGGGCTGGGTCCGGGCTGCTGGCGCTCGGCACTGACCATCCAGCGTCAGCACCCGGATGGCCACCGCTGGGAACTGGTGGATCGGCTCGAGCTTGGCGATGCCGCCCTGACGAGCCCCCATGGCCTGGGGGGGGAGCCGGTGTTCGGCTCCCTGGTCTGGGCGGCGCCGCTCGCCCTGAAGCCAGCCGCCCTGGCAGGGCTGCTCGAGCTGTGCCGCAACGACCGCAACGGACTGCCGGGCACCATGGCCTGCGGACCGCTCGAGCACGGACTGATCGCCCGCTACCGCGGCAGCTCGACCCAGGCGGCCCGCTTCTGGTTCAGCCGCATCTGGGCACGGTTGCGCGCCTTCCGTGCCCTGCAGCCACCCCAGCTGCCGCGGGTGTGGCCGTTTCAGGAGAACCCGTGGCCTGAAGCCGGTTCAGCCTGAACGCCCGCCGCCGCAGAGCCCTGACAGACTGACGCCATGCACCTGACACCCCAGGAAAAAGACAAGCTGCTGATCGTGACCGCCGCCCTGCTGGCGGAGCGGCGCCTGGGCCGCGGCCTGAAGCTCAACCATCCCGAGGCGGTGGCCTGGCTCAGCTTCCAGGTGCTCGAGGGCGCCCGCGATGGCAGGAGCGTGGCCGAGCTCATGGCCGAGGGCAGCACCTGGCTCAGCCGCGACCAGGTGATGGAGGGTGTGGCCGAGCTGGTTCATGAAGTCCAGATCGAGGCGGTCTTCCCCGACGGCAGCAAGCTCGTCACCCTGCACGAACCCATTCGCTGACCCAGCCATGGCCCCCCTGATCCCCGGTGAACTGATGCCCGAACCCGGCGAGCTCGAACTCAACGCCGGCCGGCCCGTGACCACCCTCGAGGTGGCCAACAGCGGCGATCGCCCCGTGCAGGTGGGCTCCCACTTTCACTTCTACGAAGCCAACAGCGCCCTGGAGTTCGACCGCGAGGCGGCCCATGGCCTGCGCCTCGACATTCCGGCGGGTACAGCGATCCGCTTTGAACCCGGCGACAGCCGCAGTGTGCAGCTGGTGCCCCTGGCCGGGGATCGGCGCGTGTTCGGCTTCAACGGCCTGATCAACGGCCCGCTCGACTGAGCCTTCGACCCCACTCGCTTGCAGCAGATCCTCCATGGCCTACCGCATCTCGCGCCGCGCCTACGCCGAGACCTATGGCCCCACCACCGGTGATCGGCTGCGACTGGCCGACACCGAGCTGATCCTCGAAGTCGAAAAGGACTTCACCGTCTACGGCGACGAGGTGAAGTTCGGGGGCGGCAAGGTGATCCGCGACGGCATGGGTCAGGCCCAGACCACGCGCTCAGGCGGCGCCGTCGACACGGTGATCACCAACGCCCTGATCCTCGACTGGTGGGGCATCGTCAAGGCCGACATCGGCCTGAAGGACGGCCGCATCGTGGCCATCGGCAAGGCGGGCAACCCCGACACCCAGGACGGGGTCACGATCGTGGTGGGGCCCGGCACCGAGGCCATCGCAGGCGAAGGCCACATCGTCACCGCCGGGGCGATCGACACCCACGTGCACTTCATCTGCCCCCAGCAGATCGAGACCGCCCTGGCCAGCGGCGTCACCACCCTGCTGGGGGGCGGCACCGGCCCGGCCACCGGCACCAACGCCACCACCTGCACCCCGGGCGCCTTCCACATCGGCCGCATGCTGCAGGCCGCCGAGGGACTGCCGGTCAACCTGGGCTTCTACGGCAAGGGCAATGCCTCAACGCCCGAGGCGATCGAGGAGCAGATCGTGGCCGGGGCCTGCGGGCTCAAACTGCACGAAGACTGGGGCACCACACCGGCGGCGATCGACTGCTGCCTGACGGTGGCGGATCGGTACGACGTGCAGGTCTGCATTCACTCCGACACCCTCAACGAAGCGGGCTTCGTCGAGGACACGATCAGGGCCATCGGTGGCCGCACGATCCACACCTTCCACACCGAAGGGGCCGGCGGCGGCCATGCCCCCGACATCATCAAGATCTGCGGCGAGGCCAACGTGCTGCCCAGCAGCACCAACCCGACCCGCCCCTACACGGTCAACACGCTCGAGGAGCACCTCGACATGCTGATGGTGTGCCACCACCTGGACCCGCGCATTCCGGAAGACGTGGCCTTCGCCGAATCGCGCATCCGCCGCGAAACGATCGCCGCCGAAGACATCCTGCACGACCTGGGGGCGTTCTCGATCATCGCCAGCGACTCCCAGGCCATGGGCCGTGTGGGCGAGGTGATTCTGCGGACCTTCCAGACCGCCCACAAGATGAAGGTGCAGCGCGGCCCACTGGACGGCGACAGCAGCCGCAACGACAACACCCGCCTCAAGCGTTACATCGCCAAGACCACGATCAACCCGGCCATCGCCCATGGCCTCGACAGCCAGATCGGTTCGGTGGAGGTGGGGAAGCTGGCCGACCTGGTGCTGTGGAAGCCGGGCTTCTTCGGTGTCAAACCCGAACTGGTCCTCAAGGGCGGCTCGATCGTGTGGGCCCAGATGGGCGATGCCAACGCCTCGATCCCCACCCCTGGACCCGTGCACGGCCGGCCCATGTTTGCCGCGTTTGGCGCCGCCCTGGCCCCCAGCTGCCTCACCTTCTTAAGCCAGGCAGCCCTGGACGCCGACGTGCCCCGCAAGCTGGGCCTCAGGCGCGCCTGTGTGCCGGTGCAGAACACCCGTGGCGGCATCGGCAAAGCTGACATGAAGAACAACACCGCCACCCCGGCCATGGCGGTCGACCCCCAGACCTACGAGGTCTTTGCCGACGGCGAACTGCTCACCTGCGAGCCCGCCGAGGTGCTGCCCATGGCCCAGCGCTATTTCCTGCTGTGAATGGCCGTTTCGTAGCAACGACCACCGGGGATGCCCCCATCGCTCAGCAGGATCGCGCCAGCAGCGATGTCCGCAGCGATGTTCACCGAGTACCGGCCGAGCCGCGGCTACGACGAATATTTCACCGCCCCTGACCAGCCCAGGGCGGCCCTGCAGCCGCTGTTGTCGTCGCTGGGCAGACTGGGCCTCGAGGAGCTCAACCGCAACCATGCCGCCGCCGGGGTTCTGCTCAAACGGCTGGGAGCCACCTTTCGGCTCAACGATTCGGGCAACAAGGGGGTCGAGCGGATCCTGCCGTTCGATCCGCTGCCCCGGCTGATCAGCCAGGCCGACTGGCAGCGGCTGGAATCAGGCCTGATTCAGCGGCTCGAGGCCATCGATCTGTTCCTCGCCGACGTCTACGGCGAGCAGAAGATCCTGGCCGACGGGGTGATCCCCCGCGCTGATGTGCTCAGCTCCCAGGGCTGGCGGCCCCAGATGCAGGGCTTCAAGCCGCCCCTGGGCAAGTGGTGCCACATCTCGGGGCTCGATCTGGTGCGCGACGGCGCCGGCACCTGGCGGGTGCTCGAGGACAACCTGCGCTGCCCCTCGGGGGTGGCCTATTTCCTCGAGAACAGGCGGGTGATGAAACGCATGTTCCCCAGCCTGTTCGCCGGGCGCACGGTGCAACCGATCGACGACTACCCCTCGCACCTGCTGCAGACCCTGCGGGATCTGGCCCCCTGGACCGACACCCCCAAGGTGGTGCTGCTGACCCCGGGGGTGTTCAACAGCGCCTATTTCGAGCACAGCTACCTGGCCCAGCAGATGGGCATTCAGCTGGTCGAAGGCCGCGATCTGGTGTGCCATGACCAACGGGTGTGGATGCGCAGCACCGCCGGCCTGGAGCCGGTCGATGTCATCTACCGCCGCATCGACGATGACTTCCTCGACCCCGCCGTCTTCCGCAGCGATTCGATGCTGGGAGTGCGCGGCCTGATGGAGGTCTACGCCGCCGGTCGGGTGGCCATCGCCAATGCCCCGGGCACCGGCGTGGCCGACGACAAGCTGATCTATGCCTATGTGCCCGAGATGATCCGCTACTACCTCGATCAGGAACCCGTGATCGAGAATGTGCCCACCTACCTGTGCGCAAGGCCCGACGACCAGGCCTTCGTGCTCGAGCACCTGGGTGAGCTGGTGGTCAAGGCCGTGGCCGAAGCGGGGGGCTACGGCATGCTGATCGGCCCCCATGCCAGCGTCGACGAGATCGCTGATTTTGCCGAAAAGATCAAGGCCAACCCGCGCAATTACATCGCCCAGCCGACCCTCGAGCTCTCGACCGTGCCCTCCCTGAGCGAAGGCGAGCTGTTTCCTTGCCACGTGGATCTGCGCCCCTACGTGCTGCGGGGCCAGCAGGCCTGGGTGAGTCCGGGAGGGCTCACCCGGGTGGCGCTGCGGCGGGGCTCCCTGGTGGTGAATTCCTCCCAGGGGGGCGGCTGCAAGGACACCTGGATCGTGGATGAACTCCCATGCTGAGCCGCGTCGCCGATTCGCTCTACTGGATCAACCGCTATGTGGAGCGGGCTGAAAATCTCTCGCGGTTTGTCGAGGTCAGCGAAGCCATGGCGCTGGACTGCCCGCCCGGCAGCGCCGAACCCTGGCTGCCCCTGATCGATGCCAGCGGTGACCGCGAGCTGTTCGACAGGCTCTACCCCAACGGCTCACCCGTCGATGTGGTGCGCTTTCTGGTGAATGCCGAGGGCAACCCGAGCAGCATCGTCAACTGCATCGCCATCGCCCGCGAGAACGCACGCCAGATCCGCGAGGTGATCACCACCGAGATGTGGGAGCAGATCAATGGCATGTACTGGAACCTGCAGGACGACAACGAGGGCTTCTGGCAGTTGCCACCCCAGGAGCAGCTGCGCGAGATCCGGCGTGCCTGCCAGCTCTTCTACGGGATCACCGACGCGACCCTGAGCCGCGACCTGTCGTGGCAGTTCAGCCGCCTCGGCCGACTGCTCGAACGGGCCGACAAGACCACCCGCATCCTCGACGTCAAATACTTCCTGCTGTTGCCCTCACCCGACGAGGTGGGCGGGGTGCTCGACGAGCTGCAGTGGATCTCGCTGCTGCGCAGCGCCGGGGCCTATCAGATGTTCAGGCAGGCGCGGCAACAGGCGATCGAACCCAAGGCTGTGGCCGCCTTTCTGCTGCTCGATCCGATCTTTCCCCGCTCGGTGCGCTACTGCCTCGAGCGGATCAGCGAGACCCTGCGCATCATTCGCGGCAGTGCCGTGCCGGGGGCTCCCGATGACCTCGAGTGCCTGGCCGGCCTGACCCTGGCCCGTTGGAGCTACACCCGCATCGACGAACTGATCGGCGGTGGGCTGCACGAATCCATCGATGCGCTGCAAAGTGACCTCAACCGGCTCCACGACCTGATTGAGGAGCGATACTTCGTGGCCAGCAGCGCCGAACCCCTCAACCTGTTTCCGGCATGCGCGCTCGCGTAACCCACACCTTCACCTACCGCTACAGCGCGCCGGTGCTGCTTGGTCCGCACCGGTTCTGCCTGAAGCCCCGCGGCCATGGTTTCCAGAGGCTGATCGATTTCCAGCTGGAGATCAGCCCCGACCCCTCGCGGCTCTATCCCCTGGTGGCTGCCAGCGGTGATGAGATCCTGCGGGGTCGCTTCAGTGGCGAAACCGACCACTTCGTCGTGCGCGCCACCAGCGAGGTGCAAACCGAAACCGCACCCCTGCTGCAGGCGTGCCTCGAGGAGAACGAACCCCAGCTTCCCTACCCGATGGGACGGCTCAACAGCGACCTGGCGGGATCGCTGCAAGGCTGGCTTCCCAATGGCCAGCACGACCCTGCAGCGGTGGATGTGGCCCAGGAAGCGCTGATGGGCAGCGATCAACGGGCGCTGATGTTTCTGCAGCAGCTGGTCGAGATCATCCAGGACAGGGTCAAGTACACCCAGCGCCATGTGGGCCCGGCCTGGCCCGCCGGCCGCACCCTCAAGGAACGGGTCGGTTCCTGCCGCGACCTGGCGATGCTGATGATCGAAGCCTGTCGCTGCGTGGGGCTGCCTGCCCGGTTTGTGAGCGGTTATCACCTGGTGGATCCCAAGCCGGAGCGCTACGACCTGCACGCCTGGGCCGAGGTCTACCTGCCGGGAGCCGGCTGGCGCGGTTTCGATCCCAGCGGGGCGGGGATCATCGACGACCGCTACATCACCCTGGCCACCTCGTCCAAGGCAGACCTCACCGCAGCCATCACCGGCAGCTTCTCAGGGCCCCTGGACGTGACCAGCAACTTTTCATGGAGCATCCAGGCCGAAGTGCAACAGACCTGCACGGCCTGAGCCAGGGCGTCAGACCAGGAGCATGACTCCAAAGCATGCGTGGGAAGCATGACTACCGTGATCGCAACCGGTGGTCAGAGCCGCTCGCGCATGCAGCCCGGGAATGACGCCATGGAGCAGCTGCGGAGCCGTCTTGAAGGCCATCCCAACCTGGGCAGGTCGGTTGCCCTGATCTGCTGCAGCTTCAGGCAGTTCCATGCCTGCGAGACCCTGCATGGCCGCGCCCTGGCCGAAGAACTGATCGAGGCCGGTCAACGCTGCCTGCTCGAACACAGCCCTGAGGGCACGAGCCTGGTGCGCACCGGACCCGGCGAACTGGCTCTGGTGATCCCGCTGGCCACAGACCATCCCGGCGAGCTCACGGCGCTGGCTCAGCGGTTGAGCCACCGCTGCACCGTGGCTCCCACGCCCGGAGCGGGCGGCACACCGCTGCTGTTGACGGTCGCGATGGGCGTCGCCCGTGCCGACGCTGCGCCGCGACCCAGCTCGCACACCCTGATCACCCAGGCTCGGCTGGCCATGCACCAGGCCTGCAGGCGCCCGGGCAGCCAATGGGTGCTCGCCAGCCCCCGGTTGCAGCAGCAGGCCGAGCAGCTGTACCGCCAGCAGGCGGAGCTGATGCAGGCGTTGCAGCAGGGGCAGTTCACGGCCCATCTGCAGCCGATCGTCGACCTGCGGCATCGACGCACACTGGGGTTCGAAGCCCTGGCACGCTGGCTCACCACCGATGGCCGGGTGCTCAGCCCACAGCACTTTCTGAACGAGGCCCAGGCCGCCGGTCTGACGGCCGTCCTGGATCTGCAGGTGATCGCGGCCGGCCTCAGGGCCGCCCCACGCCTGGCCGAGGCCCGCCGCAGCGATCAGCCGCTGCTGCTCTCGATGAACATCTCAGCCCAGCTGATCGAAAGCGACTGCCGCCGCCGGGAGCTGCTGTCGCTGATCGATGACCATCAGCCACAAGACGGAATCCAGCTGCAGCTGGAACTGGTGGAGGAAGCCCTCGCCGACGCCGAGACAGGTCTCGACGATCTGCTGCGGGAGCTGGCCGATCGCCATGTGCTGATCGCCATCGACGACTTTGGAACCGGCTACTCGTCGTTGAGCCGGCTGCACGATCTGGCCATCAACGCGATCAAGGTGGATCGCAGTTTTGTGCAGCGGATCAACGCACCCGCCAAGTCGAGCAATCAGCTGCTCGACACGCTGGTGGCGGTCGGCCATGACCTGGGCATCACCCTCACCGCCGAGGGAGTGGAGAGCGAGCAACAGCGATGCTGGTTGTTGGAGCACGGCATCGAGCAGGGCCAGGGGTACCTGTTCAGCAGACCCCTGAGCCTTGACGCCGCCATCGCCTCGCTCAGCGCTACCAGTTGAGTCCGTGCAGCTTCGGCAGCGGCGCCGTCTTGAAGGTGGTGGCAAACAGCCTTGGGATGCGGCGACTGTTGTAAACGCGGAACTCACGCACCACACTGGCGCCCTCATCGCGCACGGCCTGGTTGAGCACGACCGAGCCGTCGGGATCCGAGACCGAACGGTGAAAGGTGCCGGGAGGGATGCGCAGGATGTCGCCGCCGGTCTCGAGCCGAACGATGTGATACGGGTAATTCCAGCCGAAGTTCACCAGGTAGAACGTGCGACCGCCATGCAGGGCCAGCAGGTTGTCCTCCTGGTGGGGGTGCAGATAGAACTGCCAGGCTCCGGTCTTCTCCTCATCGGGGGGGCTCACCGCCGGTCCGGCGTGAATCACCAGATCGCGGGCGTTCGACTCGGCAACGGTGATGTCAAAAAAGCGAACGGCAGGGGTATCGCGAAACTTCTCGTAGGGGATCAGTTCAAACATCGGAGCCCGGGCCGCGCTGGCAGCGGGCTCAGCCGATCGGCGTTCGCGGGGCAACAGATCCTGATGAAGCGGCGTGGCGGGCATGACGGGGAATGGCCAGGACGGAACGCCCCGACGCAGCGGCAGAGAGAGCGCCCAGTGAACCGGCCGGCCAAGGCGTCTCACCGTGTCACGGGTTACCGAATCACGCTTTCCACAGACCAGTTCGGCAACTGATTGCAGCCGAGCCCACGGCCGGCTCAGAACGGGATCGGCATCTCCACCGCCGCCGGTTCGGGCGCACAGGCCTCGACCCGTTGGTTCACCACCTCGCCGATCACCACGATCGACGGCGAGGCAAACCCCGCCGCCAGCGCCTGGGCGGCAAGCTCGGCCAGCGGCGCCACCAGCTGGCGCTGACCCTGCACGGTGCCCTGCTGCACCACTGCCGCCGGCGTGGCCCCGTCGAGACCGCCGGCGATCAGCTCGGCGCAGATGTGGGCCAGGTTGTGCAGGCCCATGTAGATGACCAACCCGTCACTGCAGCGGGCCAGACCCCGCCAGTCGACGCCGGGGCGGCCTTTGTCGATCTCTTCGTGGCCGGTGACGAAGGTCACCGAACTGCCGGCGCGGCGGTGCGTCACCGGAATGCCCACATAGGCCGGCGCAGCGATGCCGGCGGTGACCCCGGGCACCACCTCCACCGGCACCCCGTGCCGTGCCAGGTGGGCGGCCTCTTCGCCGCCGCGGCCGAACAGAAACGGATCCCCCCCCTTGAGCCGCACCACGCAGCGGCAACGACCGGCCAGCTCAACCAGCACCGCATTGGTGCTGGGCTGGGGCACCGAGTGATGGCCGCGGCGTTTGCCGACGAAATGCTTCTCGGCCGCCTCGCTCACCAGCTCGAGCACCTGGCGCGGCACCAGCGAGTCGTAGACCAGGGCATCGCACTGTCGCAGCAGCCGCTGGGCCTTGACCGTGAGCAGGTCGGGGTCGCCGGGGCCGGCGCCCACCAGGTAAACGGTGCCGGGGGTGGTCATGGCAGCTGCACCAGGGAGGTCAGCAGGAAGCGACGCAGATCCGACCAGGCGAGCAGCGGTGGCAGCAGCGCTGGCTGATGCTGGGCCAATGTGGTGGATCGCAATTCCCTGTCCAGCGTCTCACTCAGGCGATTGGCGGCCAAGGTCAGCGGCAGCAGCAAGGTCTGCTCCAGCGACTGATCAGCAAGACCAAGCAGGGGCGTTTCATAGGGGGTTCTGACCGCCGGGCAGCCCAACACGGCGCTGAGATGGCCAACGAAACGTTGGGGCAGCTGGCCCTGCAGCGGATGATGCAGCCATAAAACCCGCCGCTGCCCAATGCCCCTGCGACGGGAGAGCGCCTGGGCCAGAGCTGCCTGCCAGGCTGGCCAGGCCCCCAGAAACGGCCGGCGCTGCAACGCCACACCCTGGGCGCAGGCGGCCGACTGCCAGTGGCGGGCCAGGCGCGGCAGATCGCTGCGCACATGCCCCCCCGGCAGCAACAGCAACGGCACCAGGGTGAGCGCGCGGGCCTGCTGGGCTGCTGACCAGACCTCTGGATCTGGACGCACCTCAGGAGCGGTCAGGGCCTGCAGCAACACCGGAGCACCACGGCGGGCGGCCACGTCGGCGGCCAGCTGTTGAAGCTCCCGGGGAATGTGGCCGCCCTGACGACCATGCACCAGCAGCACCAACGGGCTGCAACGCAACCGCCGCTGCACCCTGGCCAGAACGGCCGAATCCAGCGCCTCAGTGAGGCACTGGCGCAACGCATCGGCACCCGCGGGCAGTCGGGCCAGCAGATCGACCGCTTTGGCAGCCACCGCCGCATCCAGATCGGTGGTGAGGGTGCGCAGGCCCGAAGCCAACGCTGGCTGCGGCCAGGCCGAGAGCCCAAGAGCCAGGCCCTCCAGGGCCTGATGCCGCCACTGCAAGGGCCCTGGCTCGACAGCCCGACGCATCAACAGGGCCCCATCCTGTGGTTGCCGCTGCCAGCCGAGCAGAGGCAGGAGGGGCAACGCTGCCTCTGCCGTTGCAGGGTCCTGCACCGCCCGGCGCAACAACTGCGCCACCCTTGGCTCTCGAAACAAACCCAGCAGCTGCAACCAACCCAGCTGCTGGATGGGCGTCGCCGCGGCGCTGTGGTGAAGCAAGGGCTCCAACCAGGCCTCACGAAAGGCCGTTCGAGCCGCAAGCGAGGGCCACTCCGGCAGAGCGGCCTCGAGCAGTGGTGCAGGGTCACATCCCACGTCGGCGGCCAACAGGCGCTCGACCTGAGAGCGATCAAGCAGGGGGATCAGTGCCGCCAGCAGATCGGGCTCGGGCGCCAGCGTTCGGTCAACCAGAGCCTGAATCCAAGCCTCGGCATCCGCCAGCCCACGGCGCAGCTGCTGCAGCTGCTGCCAGCGGAGTTCACTGCCGGGTTCTCCCAGGCCAACGGTGACGTTTGATCTCGGCGGTTGCGTCGCCACCCCTGCCGCAGCGGGTTGTCTGTCCACCCTGGCAGGGCGCCGGTGCTTGGCGAAGGGCTGGGGCTGACCTAACAAGGGAGAAGCGGTTGGGAAGAGCGGGAAGCGATGGATCACGCCTTTGAGGGCACCTTTGCCGAATGCAAGGAGCAGCAGTTGGTGTTCCTGCTGGTGCGCCAGCTGGCTGCCGCCCAGTTCGAATGGGCCAATGCCCCCATGACCCAACGGCTGTGGGATGAGGTGACCGCGTTGGAGATCGACCCGGAGCGCATCACCGCCTTGCTCTACGGCGGTCAGGACGTGACCGACCGCGAAGCGCTGCGACCCCTCGACGACCGCTGGCGGGCTCAGCACCGGCCCAGGGTGCGCCCCGGCTGGTTCAGGCGGCCTGGGCTCGGCGCCGGGCACCGAAGCGCTCGACCAACAGGTCTTCGAGCACATCAGCCAGTTGGCTGAGGGGCACGCCCTTGTCGTGGAGCTCCGCCAGACGCGGGTCGTCGCCCATGGCACCGCCCAGAAAGATCTTGGCAGCCTCCACCATCTGACCCTCATGACGGGCCTTGGCGCCCATCAAGCCGATCTCACCCATGTAGGGCTGGCCACAGGCATTGGGACAGCCGGTCCAGTGGGTGCGCACAGCGTGGGGCAGCTCGAGCCGCCGCTCGAGTTCCTCCACCACGGACTGGGCCGTGGTCTTGGTGGGAATCAGGGCAAAGCTGCAGTACCGGTTGCCGGTGCAGCTGACGGCCTCAGCCATCAGTGCCCCAGGGTCGGGGCTGAAGCGCTGCAGCAGCGGTTCGGCCAACAGATCCTGCAGCGCCGCATCCGGCACAGCGGGAATCAGCACGTTCTGGGCTTCGGTGAGGCGCAGTTCGCCGCTGCCGTGGCGGCGGGCCAGACGTGCGAGCCCGGCCATGCTCTCGGCATCGAGGCGCCCCATCGGCACACTCAGCCCCACCCATTGAAGACCCGGTTGCTTCTGGGGATTGACACCGAGTGCCGAGCGGGGGGCGCGGTTCACCAGATGGGCGCCGTCATGGGCAAACGCTTCTCCACCCAGGGCCTTGAACTCGGTGATGACAGCCTCCCGGTAGCCATCGAGGCCGAGCTCGTCGACCAGATACATCAGACGGCTCCTGTTGCGGGCCTGACGGTTGCCGCAGCGCTCGAAATGGCGCAGCACCGCCAGGCTGAAGCCGGCCAGCTGTTCGGCCCTCAGCCACAGCTGCAAGGGAATGGCCAGTTCATTGCGCTGGGCCGAGAAGAACCCCCCGACCATGACCGTGAAGCCCAGCTCACCATCGCGGTGGGCCGGTAGGAAGGCGAGATCGTTGTGCAGCAGAAAGCTGTCGGGAGCCCCACCAACAGCGATGTTGAACTTGCGTGGCAGGTTGCGCGGCGCGTCAGCAGCCAGCAGCCGCGACTGAATGGCTGACACCAGCGGACGGGTGTCAATGATCTCCTCGGGATCGATCCCGGCCAGAGGATTGCCCGTGATGTTGCGGGGGTTGTCGTGGCCCGATTGGCGGCTGGTGAGCCCCACCGCCTCCATCGCCTGCAGCAACGGAGCCATGTCTTCGAGCAGCAGACCACGCAGTTGAATGTTTTGCCGCGTGGTGATGTCAGCCGATCCATCACTGCCGCAGCGATCAATCGCATCGGCCAGCACCTCAAGCTGATCAGCCTGAATCACGCCATTGGGCAGGCGCAGCCGCACCATGAACCGACCCGGTGTGACCGGCCGAAAAAAGATGCCGAGCCACTTGAGCCGGATCGTGAGGTCGGCTTCATGGAGGTTTTCCCAGCCCTGGTCGGCCAGCGCAGGTAGTTCGGATGCGAGATCCAGCCCACAGCGCTCAGCCTTGGCCTGCTCGATCTTGCTCAGGGTGGCAGCCATCAAAGCGGTGCGCGATGCGAGCTGAGAATGGTGCGCAACCGACCACCCCCCGACGTGTTGCCGTCGCTACCGAATATGAAGCCTGGGGCTGACTTGACGGCACAGCAACTCCGCTTCCGCGACTTCATCGGCAAGGTGGGCAGCGGTGAGCACACCAGCACCGGTCTCAGCCGCGAGGAAGCGCGCGAGGCCATGGATCTGATGCTCGACGGCCAGGCCAGTGAGGCGCAGTTGGGGGCCTTTCTGATCGCCCATCGCATCCGCCGGCCAGCCCCCCTGGAGCTGACGGGCATGCTCGACAGTTACCGGGAGCATGGCCCGCGCCTGCACAGCAACGGTCGCGAGGCCCTGTGCTTTGGCGTGCCCTACGACGGACGCAACCGCACGGCCCCGATCCTGCCCCTTCTGGCGCTGCTGCTGAGCGCCAGCGAAGTGCCGGTGGTCCTGCATGGGGGTGATCCGATGCCGGTCAAATACGGCGTCACCCTGGCCGAGCTGTTTGCCGCCCTGGGGGTTGACTGGCGCGGCTTAGACCTGGCGGCCGTGCAGCAGCGCCTCGACGACCACGGGCTGGCTCTGGCCCACCTGCCGAGCCATTTCAGGGCGGCCGCGCGCCTGATTCCGATCCGCGCCGAGATCGGCAAACGGCCACCGGTCGCCAGCCTGGAACTGCTCTGGACCCCCCATCAGGGGCCCCATCTGCTGGTGAGCGGCTTTGTGCACCCTCCGACCGAGGCCCGGGCCTGGGAAGCGCTGCGGGCCGCCGAGGAACCCAACGTGCTGATGGTCAAAGGTCTGGAGGGCTCCACCGACCTGCCCACAACCAGGGCGGGCATCTGTTCAAGGCTGCGGGGGGGTGAACCTGAGCGACTGCTGCTGCACCCGCGCGAGCACGGCATTCACGCCGAGGAACAGGCCTTCATCTCGCTGGAGATCTGGCAGGAGCAAGCCTTGCTGGCTCTGCGGGGGGAAGGTCCGCTGGCGCCCGCCCTGCTCTGGAATCTCGGGGCCTATCTGTGGCTGGCCGGGTCATTGGAGAGCCTCAGTGCCGGCCTCGCCCAGGCCCGGGCTCTCTTGCAGGCACAAGCCGGACTGCACCAACTGGAACGGTTGCGTCGCTGAGCCGACCCCGGGTCTGCCATTTGGTAACGACGGCGACGGAGCTGGGTTCCAGCAGCGTGGTGTTCTTAGCCCCGTTGGTCAGCCTGAGCGCCAACGCACCCCGTTGCATGCGGAGCGGCCTTAACCGCTGCAACACCAGGCGTTCGGCCATCACGCCCTCAACAAGCCATTCCTGACGCATCGAAGCGATGCGGTCCAGGGCAATGTTTCATCTGTCCCAACACCCATGTCCCATCTCACCCGACGTCAAGCGCTGCTCACAGGACTCACCGTCGCCAGCGGCGTGGTCGTTCAATTCGGCGGCATCGCCAGCCTGTTGAGCGCCGGCCCGGTTCAGGCTGCCCCTGGCAAACCGGAAACCACCAGTGTGGAGCTGGGCTTCATCGCCCTGACCGATGCTGCGCCCCTGATCATTGCCAAGGAAAAGGGCTTCTTCGCCAAGCAGGGCATGACCGGGGTCGAGCTCAAGAAGCAGACCTCCTGGGCGGTCACCCGCGACAACCTTGAGCTGGGCGGTGCCCGCGGAGGGATCGATGGTGCCCACATTCTCTCGCCGATGCCCTATCTGCTGACCACCGGCGCGATCAGCAAGAGCAAGAAACCGGTGCCGATGGCAGTTCTGGCGCGCCTCAACACCCAGGGCCAGGGCATTTCGGTCTCCAAGGACTTCCTGGCGGCCAAACTCAAGGTCAAATCGGCCAACCTGCCCCAGGTGGTCGCCAAGAAGAACAGCACTGGTGACAAGTTCAAGGCTGCGGTGACCTTCCCGGGCGGCACCCATGACCTGTGGATGCGCTACTGGCTGGCAGCCAATGGGGTCGACCCCAACAAGCAGGCCGACCTGGTGGTGATTCCGCCGCCGCAGATGGTGGCCAACATGCAGTCCGGCACCATGGACACCTTCTGCGTGGGTGAACCCTGGAACGAGAGGCTGGTCAACAAGAAGCTGGGTTACACCGCCCTGCAGACCGGCGAACTGTGGAAGGACCATCCCGAAAAGGCCTTCTCGATGCGGGCCGACTGGGTCAAGAAGAACCCCAACGCGACCCTGCGACTGCTGATGGCGGTGCAACAGGCCCAGAAGTGGGCTGACAATCCCGCCAACACCACTGAACTGGCAACCATCCTGGCCCAGGACAAGTATGTGAAGGCCACCGTGGCTGACCTGCTGCCACGCCTGCAGGGAACCGTCGATTATGGCGACGGCCGCATCGTCAAGAACTCGCCCTACAAGATGAAGTTCTGGGCCAACAATGCCTCCTTCCCTTACAAGAGCCACGACACCTGGTTCGTGACCGAGGACATCCGCTGGGGTTATCTGCCCAAAGGAACCGATATCAAAGCCCTGGTCAACAAGGTCAACCGCAGCGATCTCTGGCGCCAGGCTGCCAAAGCCAACGGCTATGGCAACGGTCCGGCCGGTGACTCACGCGGGGTCGAAGTGTTCTTCGACGGCGTCAAGTTCGATGCCAACAACCCCAAGGCCTATCTGAACGGGCTGAAAATCAAGGCGATGAAGTGAGTCGGTAGGCGGCAGCTGGAACAACCCAGCAGGACCGCCATCGACTCGGGAAAGCCTGTTTGACCATGGGCGGTGAAATGACTTCACCGCCCAACTCCCTTTGCTCATTGCTCACCAGCTGCGCCGATCCATGACCAGCCTTTCTGCCACCTCCCGCAGCAAACGCCGCCCGGCGGTCGGCTGGCTGCGTTCACCCCTGGCCAACCAGATCAAGGCCCCCGTGGTCTGCATCGGCCTGACCCTGGTCCTGTGGCAATTTCTGGCTCAATTCAACAGTGAGGGGTTTCCGGGACCGATTCAGGTCATCAGCCAGACCTGGGACCCGTACATCATCAATCCCTTCTTCGATGATGGTGGCACATCAAAAGGCCTGGGTTTGCAACTGTTGATTTCGCTGCAACGGGTGGCCGTCGGTTACAGCCTGGCTGCTGTGATCGGCATCGCTGCTGGTCTGGCGATCGGCCTGAACCGTTTTCTACGCCGGGGCTTTGATCCGCTGATCCAGGTGCTGCGCACGGTTCCGCCTCTGGCCTGGCTGCCGATCTCACTGCTGCTGTTTCAGCAGGCAGACTCAGCGGCTATTTTTGTGATCTTCATTACCGCCGTCTGGCCGATCGTGATCAACACGGCTGTCGGCATCAATGAAATCCCGCAGGATTACACCAACGTTGCCCGTGTGTTGCGACTGAGGAAGCGCAGCTACCTGGGCGACATTTTGATGCCGGCGACAGCCCCATACGTGTTCACCGGTCTGCGCATCGCCATCGGCCTGGCCTGGCTAGCGATCGTGGCGGCTGAAATGCTCAAGGCCGACGGTGGCATCGGCTTCTTCATCTGGGATGCCTACAACGCAGGCGGAGACACCAGCACCAGCCAGATCATTCTGGCCATTGTGGTGATCGGACTGGTAGGACTGGCCCTTGATCGCCTGGTGGGCGCCGTCGGCACCCTGGTGGCCAAGGGGGGCAAGTGATGGACAGGGCCATGGTCACCGTTGACAACGTCACGCGATCGTTCGCCCTACCCAAGGGCGGCACCTATGTCGCGCTGAAAGACATCAACCTCAACATTGCCGAAGGCGAGTTCATCTCTCTGATCGGACATTCCGGCTGCGGCAAATCCACCCTGCTCAACCTGATGGCGGGGCTCGATCAGGCCAACACAGGCGGCATCCTGATGGACAGCCGCCAGGTGACCGATCCAGGTCCCGACCGCATGGTGGTGTTCCAGAACTACTCGCTGCTGCCCTGGCAGAGCGTGCGCCAGAACATTGCCCTGGCGGTCAACAACGTGATGCGCGAGTCGAGCCAGGCCGAGCGTCGCGAGCGCGTCGAACAGAGCATTGCGTTGGTAGGACTGGGCCACGCCGCCGACAAATTGCCTGCCGAACTCTCGGGCGGCATGAAGCAACGGGTAGCCATTGCTCGCGCCCTCGCGATCCGACCCAGGCTGCTGCTTCTGGATGAGCCGTTCGGCGCCCTCGATGCCCTCACCCGCGGCAATCTGCAGCAGCAGCTCATGCAGATCTGCCAGCAGGCTGGCGTCACCACCGTGATGGTGACCCACTCGGTCGATGAAGCGCTGCTGCTGTCTGACCGTGTGGTCTGTCTCACCAATGGTCCCGCTGCGGGTATCGGCCAGATCCTCAAGGTGACCCTGCCGCGTCCACGGGAGCGGCTCGAGGTGATGGAGCACCCCGACTACTACCGGCTGCGGGGCGAATTGATCAACTTCCTGCAGCAGCAACGACGGCTCAAGCAGCACCGCCAGGAGCTCGGCACCAGTGTGGTGAGCCCGTCTGTGCCGCAACCGGCTCCCAAGGCGGTGGCCATGGCCCAGCGCACGGTGCGCATCGGCTACCTGCCAGGACTGGATATTGCGCCGATGGCAGTGGCCCTGGACCGGGGCTTCTTCAGCGACCGCAACATCCAGGTGATCCCTGTGGTGTTTCACCGCTGGCAGCAGATGGAGGAACAGCTCAGAGCCGGCGACCTGCAACTGGCGATCACCTCGGCCACCAGCCCCCTGGCCCTGGCCCTGGGGCAGCACGGCCAGCCCAGCTGGCCGGCGATCACCCCGATGACGGTGACCCGCAGTGGCAACGCGATCTGCCTGGCACAACGCTTTCGCGACCTGAACGTTCACAGCCTGTCTGATCTGGCTGCACTGCTCGACGACCGTGGTTCACGCCTGCGCTTGGCCATCGGTCAGCAGGGAAGCATGCAGGACCTGCTGCTGCGTCACTGGCTGGCAAGCGGTGGCATCGACCCTGATCAAGCCGTTGATTTCCAGATCCTGTCGCCCCTGGCCATTCAATCGGCCTTGCGCAATGGCGAGATCGACGGCTTCATCGCCGGCCGCTATCGGGTGGCCAAGGCGATGGACGCAGGGCTGGGCTATGTGCTGGCCACCGACCTTGACATCTGGAGCGGTCACCCCGAAAAGGTGCTCACCTGCCATGAAGCCTGGGCTGCCAACAACGAAGCGCTGCTGCTCGATGTCTGCGGTGCGCTGATCAGAGGCGGCCAGATCTGCGAAAACGGCGGCCAGCGCGACAGACTCATCGGGTTGCTCAGCAGACCACAGTGGCTCGGCAACGATGCCGCCCTTGCCTTGCAACGGCAGCTCAACCTGGGCAACGGCCAAGCCACCTCCAACCTGCTGCCGCTCAATCGTTACCACAGCGACAGAGCCCATGTGGCCAACAGTGCTGAAGGCGCCTGGATCCTGACCCAGTTCAGTCGCTGGGGATGGAGCCCCTTTCCGCGCAACCGCCTTGAACTGCTGGGGCAGGTCTACCGCAATGATTTCTGCAGCACCGCACTTGAGCAGGAGGGGCTGGCAGCCCTGAGCCCCGATCGGCAGCCGATTCAGCTGGCCTGCGGCGGGCCCTTCGACCAGGACGAGCCGCTCAGCTATCTCGAAGCGCTCCCCTTCAACCACAACACAGCCATTGCCGTGATGCCGCTGCCGAGCGGTACCGCCAAACGTGCCACGACGACAACGGAGACCCCAGCGTCATGACCACCCTTTCATCCAGCCTCGAAACCGTTGATCGCGATCTGGCACGCGACCCGGATTATCTGTGTTTTGAGGGTGTGGGGCAGGTGTTCCAGACCAAAAACGGCCCTTTCGAAGCCTTGCGGGATATCAATCTGCAGGTGGCCAAAGGTGAATTCATCTGCGTCGTCGGCCATTCCGGTTGCGGCAAAAGCACACTGCTGAACATGGTGTCGGGCTTTCTGACCCCCAGCAGCGGCCGGGTGACCCTTCACGACCAGCCGATCGAAAGCCCCGGCCCGGACCGGATGGTCGTGTTCCAGAACTATTCACTGTTGCCTTGGAAATCGGTCGAGCAGAACGTGGCCCTGGCCGTAAAAGCCGCCCGATCCGAACTGACGGCACAGGCCCAGGCCTCTGTGGTGGATCATCACCTGGAGATGGTGGGCCTGCTGGAGGCTCGCCACAAACGCCCGGGTGAAATCTCCGGAGGCATGCGTCAACGGGTGGCCATCGCCAGAGCCCTGGCTGTGCAACCTGAGGTTCTGGTGCTCGATGAGCCTTTCGGCGCTCTCGATGCCATCACCAAAGAGGAACTGCAGGAGGAACTGCTGGCGATCTGGCGGGAACACAAACCAACCGTGCTGATGATCACGCACGACATTGACGAAGCCTTGTTCCTTGCCGACCGGATCGTGATGATGACCAACGGACCATCAGCCACGATCGGCGAAATCGTTGACGTTCCCTTTGCAAGACCGCGTTCTTACGAAGCGATCCAAAATGATCCTCATTACGGCCAACTGCGCAACCACGCACTCGACTTTCTGTACCGACGCCATGCCCATCAAGACGACTGAGGCGGGCCCAGGAGCACCTGGAGTGCTCAGCAGCTTTGCAGGGTCACTGCCGCGGCCTTGAGTTCGGGCTGCTTCGAGTGGCCGCAGGCCTGCTCATGCATCAGACGGTTGGCCTCGCAAGCCTGCTCCTGACTCGCCCCCCAGTGCATCGGTAGAAACACCGTGCCGGGTCGGATCGACGCGGTGATCTGCACCCGGGCCCTGACGCTGCCCCGCCGCGACCGCACCTCGGCCATGCTTCCTTCGCTGATCCCATGATGTGCCGCATCGTCAGGATGCACCTCGAGCAGGGGTTCGGGGTGCTGCTGCACCACCCGGGCCACATGGGCCGTGCGGGTCATCGTGTGCCAATGGCCCAGATAACGGCCCACGGTGAGCACCAGGGGGTACTGCTCGCACGGTGGTTCAGCCAGACCCAGGGGCGCTGTTGCCAGCAGCCGGGCACGGCCTGAAGCCGTGGCAAACGCGTGGTTTCCGTAGAGACGTGCCAGACCACCGCCGGGTTCGGTCCCCACTGGAAACGGCCATTGCTGCGGACCGTGCTGAGCCAGAAGCGCATGGCTCAGACCACTGACATCGCAGACGCGACCCGCGGTAAGCCCGGCGAACTCGGCATAAACAGCAGCCGCTGAGTCGTAGCTGAACTGCTCGACAAAGCCCAGCCGGCGGCCGAGTTCGGCCAACACAGCCCAATCGGGCCTGGCGTCGCCGGGGGGCTGGCGAAAGGCGGGACACAAGGTCACCCGCCGCTCCGAGTTGGTCATCACCCCGGCCTTCTCGCTCCATTGGGCTGCCGGCAACACCAGGTGGGCCATGGCGGCGGTTTCGGTGCCGGCATAGGCCTCGCTCAGCACCACCATGGGGCAGCGGGCCATCGCCGCCCTGACCCGATCCAGCGAGGGCATGCTGACCAGCGGATTGGTGGCCGCCACCCACCACAGATCAAGGTCGCCCCGCTCCATCGCCTCGATCTGTTCCCAGACCGACAGACCGGGAGCCGCCGCGATCGAGCCCGGCGCAAATCCCCAGTGCCGCTCGACCTCGGCCCGGTGCGACGGATCTGCCACGGAGCGATAGCCGGGCAGCAGCTGGGCCAGGCCGCCCACCTCGCGACCGCCCATGGCATTGGGCTGCCCGGTGAGCGAGAAGGGACCCGAGCCGGGCCGCCCGATCTGACCGGTGACCAGGTGCAGATTGATGATCGAGGTCACCTTGGCCGTTCCTTCGCTGCTCTGGTTCACCCCCATCGACCAGAGGCTGAGCACACCGGCGGCCTCCACCCACCAGTCAGCCAGCAGCCTGAGGTCCGATTCGTCAATCCCGCAGAGTTGGCACACCTGAGCCGGCGTCCAGCGATGCCACAGCTCCAACAGGTCGCCGAAGCCTTCGGTATGGGCCGCGATGAAGGGGTGATCCAGACCTCCCTGCTCCACCAGCAGGTGACCGACACCACACAACAGGACCACATCGGTTCCGGGCCGGATCGGCAGATGCAGGTCCGCCGCGGCCGTCGTCGCTGTGGCGCGGGGATCCACGACCACCAGTCGAAGCGCTGACCCCTGCCTGCGCTTGCGCTTGAGCAGTCGCTGGAACAGCACCGGATGGCACTCGGCCGTGTTGGTGCCGATCAGCAGCACCAGATCGGCGAGATCCAGATCGTCGTAGCAGCAGGGAGGTCCATCGGAGCCCAGGCTGCGGCTGTAGCCGGCGACGGCCGAGCTCATGCACAGCCGCGAATTGGCATCAAAGTTGTTGCTGCCCAGGGCTCCCTTGAACAGCTTGTTGGCAACGTAATAGTCCTCGCTCAGAAACTGCCCGGAGCCATACATCGCCAGGGCCTGAGGGCCCTTGCCAGCCAGGGTCGCGCGGATGCGTTCCACCAGCAGCCCCAACGCCCGCTCCCAACCGATCGGCGTGAACGGTTGGTCGAGACGCTCACGCCACAGGGGTGTCGTCAGGCGGTTGCGGTCCAGGGTCTCAGCGACCGTGGCCCCCTTGATGCAGACCTGACCCAGTGACGACGGATGGCTGCGGTCACCGCGAACCGACCACTGGGGCGCGGCAACCTCGCCCGCTGGCCTGAGCTCAAGCCCGCATCCGACGCCGCAATAGGGACATTGAGCCTTGGTCGGTTCCGGCGTGGCCGGGGCAGGCGTCACCACTTGCGGTAAGGCAGAAACTTGCCGTTCATGGTCACCACCACCCGATCTCCCTTGGGATCGCTCTGGCGATCGACGGTGAGGGTGAAATCGATCGCCGACATGATGCCGTCGCCGAACTTCTCCTGAATCACATCCTTGAGCGGCAGGCCATAGACCTGCAGGATCTCGTGGAACCGGTACAGCAGGGGGTCGGTGGGGACCTGGGGATCCAGGGCCCCCTTGAGCGGATAGGTGGTCAGCGCCTCCAGCAACGCCGGCGCCTCGGGCCCATCGGCCAGCTGTAGCGCTGCCAGCAGGGCCTCGGCCTCGGCCGGGGTGGCGGTGGCCTGGCCGTGCAGCAGGCTGGCCAGCCACACCTCGTCAACCCCCAGCCGTTCGCCCAGCTGGGCGAAGCTGAGACCCACGCGCCGCTTGGCCGCGATCAGCACAGAAGAGTGAGCGGCGGGCGCCATGGCACAAAGGGGAAAGCGGCGAGACCCTACGGAGCAGCAGGGCCCCCTCAGGCAGCCGTTGCTACCAAACGGCTGCGTCCTGCTGCCGCTGCGCTGCTGCCTGCTGAGCGGTGGGCAAAGCCGCCGCATGGGCCGAGACAAAGCCCTGCTGGCACACCCGGAAGGTGGCACCTGGCTGCAGCGCACGCTGGGCCTGCTGGCCCGGCTGAATGCACCCGTGACCCTGCTGAGCGGCCACCGCCAGCACCTGGAAGTGGCGCAGGCCCTGGGCCACACCGCCCTGGCCGAACCACCGCCCCACGAAGGCCCACTGCTGGCACTGGCCCGGCTGATGCAGCACCACCCGGATCAGCGCCTGCTGCTGTGCCCGGTCGACATGCCCGAGCTGACCCTGACGGCACTGGAGACCCTGTTGAGCGCTGCTCAGCAGGACCCCGGCGCCATCCATCTGGCCCATGACGGCCAGCGCAGCCAGCCGCTGCTGGGGGTTTATCCGAGCACCCCCGGCCTACGACGGAGCCTTGTCAGCCAGGTCAGCGCCGGCGAGCGCAGGCTGCAGCTGTGGCTGGCTGGCCAAGACTGCCGACCTGTGGTGCTCGATGCGCAGGCCCTGCGCAACATCAACCGAGCGGACGAGCTGCATAGCCTGAATCCATGCTTGATCAGCAGCCCCTCGACCAGCTGGGTCGCCCCTTGGGGGTCCTGCGACTGTCACTGACAGCGCGCTGCAACCTGGCCTGCCCCTACTGCCTGCCCGATGGCCAGGAGCCACCCGGCCTGCTGACCCAGCAGCAGCGGCTGCGGGTGATCGAGGCGGCGGTTGACCTGGGGGTTCACAGCCTGCGGCTCACCGGCGGCGAACCCCTGCTGCACCCTGAGCTCGATTCCCTGATCAGCGCGGTGCAACCGCTGCGGCACCACGGCTTGCGCGACATCGCGCTCACGAGCAACGGGCAGCTGCTCAGTGCCGAGCGCGCCCAGCGCCTGAAGGCCGCAGGCCTGGATCGACTCACCCTGAGCCTCGATGGCACCACCGCCGCCAGCGTGGCGCAGATGGCGGGCCTGGCGGATGAGGCCGCGGGCGCGCGGGTCTTGGATCAGGTGCTGCGGGCGATCGGGCATGCCCGCGCCGCTGGCTTCGATCCGGGCGCCGGCGCGTTGAAGCTCAACGCCGTGATCCAACGGGGCCGTAACAACGAGCAGTTGCTGCCTTTGGCGGCGCTGGCCCGCGAACAGGGCCTGGAGCTGCGCCTGATCGAAGTCATGGATGTGGGCACCCGCAACGGCTGGCGCCCCACCGATGTGGTGCCAGCAGCCGAGATGGTGAAGGCCATCGACGCGCGATGGCCGCTTGAGCCCATGGGCCGGGCGGGCCACGCGACCGCCAGTCGCTGGCGTTACCGCGATGGCAACGGCTCGGTCGCGAGCGTGGCGTCGGTGAGCGAGCCCTTCTGCGGCGACTGCAACCGCCTGCGCATCACCGCCGATGGGATCGCCTACACCTGCCTGTTTGCCGATCCCAGCAGCGGACTCGACCTCAAACCCTGGCTTCACCCAGGCCGCAACGCCGCCGGGCTGCGCCTGGCCCTGCAGCAGCGATGGCTGAAGCGCTCCGATCGCTACAGCGAGGAGCGCCACAGCAGGACCATGAGCCCCGTAGTGCGCCACGCCGAAATGGCCTATCTGGGGGGATGAAGCTCAGTTGCGTTGGGTGATGGCCTGTGCGCAACGCAGCCTCAGCGCCTCAAGGGCTGCGAGCACATCCTGCCGCGATGCCGGCAACGGAAAGGGGCCCTCTTCGTCGCGGGCCTCAACGGCATCAACCTTCAGGGCCAGCAACCAGGGCTCGAGCTGCTGATTGGCCAGCAGCGCCAGATCAGCCAACGCATGGCTGCGTGGCGACTGCTGATCATCCAGCACAATCCAGGCCTTGAGCAGCTTCTCGAGCGCCGGCTGCAGCAGAGCCTGGTCGAGCCCCGGTCCCAGGTCGATCACCGCTGGCAACGCCTGAGGTTGCCGCCAGGGAATCACCGGTGGTGAAAACGGTTGGGTGGGTGCGTTGACCGTCGCTTCACGCTAGGGGTTCTCACAACCAATGCTGCGGATAGGCCATGGCGCCAGGCAC
The DNA here is from genome assembly GCA_040399325.1 of Prochlorococcaceae cyanobacterium. Classification (GTDB taxonomy): domain Bacteria; phylum Cyanobacteriota; class Cyanobacteriia; order PCC-6307; family Cyanobiaceae; genus RGUW01. The sequence continues at coordinate 11,885 of JBBASJ010000005.1, read as the reverse complement.
CCAGCGGCTGAATGACCAGGCCAGGAGCACCAACGCCAACGAACCACTCAGCACCGGAAAGAGCAAAAACCCCCAACCAGCGCCCACGTACACCACCAGAAAGGCCATACCCCCGGCAGGTGGGTGCAGGCAGCGCAGTTGCTGACCCAGCACGATGGTGACCCCCACTGCCAACGCCAATGCCAGGGGTCCATGGGCCCCAAGGCTCAGCAACACCAGACCGACCAAGGCACCCAGACCATTGCCCAAGACCAGATTGCGCGGCTGCGCCAGCGGACTGCGGGGGTAGCCGAACAACAACACCGAGGAAGCTCCAAGGGGCGCCGCGATGAGCACCTGACCGCTCCAGAGCGTCACCAGGCCAAGCAGGGCCACTGCACACAGCGCCCCGCAAGAGGTGGCGGCGATCTGACGACGCCGAAACCGAGGCTGATAAGAACGGCCTCGCTGGCGCTCGCGCTGGATGGCCTGTCCCCACTCCCTGATCACAGCACCAACAAGCACACGACCATCGCCCACTCAAGCGCCGACACCACGGCTGCCTGCCGGCTCCATCGCCGGCTCCGTGAGCCGCGGCAGCAGCTGAACCAGATTGCAGGGGAGGGTGGCTGGGTTGAGCTGGGCCGCGATCAGGCGATCCCAGGCGGTTTCGACCGCATCGAGCGAACCCGGCAGCACAAAAATGATCGTGCCGTTGGCCACCCCGCCCAGGCAGCGGCTCTGCAGGGTGCTGGTGCCGATCGTCTCGAACGACAGCACCCGAAACAGCTCACCGAACCCCTCGATCGTCTTGTCGAGGAGGGGCGCCACCGCCTCGGGGGTGCCATCGCGGCCGGTCAGGCCGGTACCACCGCTGGTGATCACCACCTGCACGGCGGGATCGGCGATCCAACGGCTCAGTTCGGCGCGGATCTGGTAGCGGTTGTCGGCAACCAGACGGCGATCGACCAACCGATGCCCTTCGGCCTGCAGGCGCTGCTGCAAGGCATCACCGGAACGGTCGTCCGCCAGGGTGCGGGTGTCCGAGACCGTGAGCAGGGCAATGGCGAGGCTCAAGACGGAGCGGCCGGCAGTAGGGGCATCGTGGCAAAAGGAGACCCGCCGCGCTGGTTACGGTTGCTGCCATGGGTGAACCAACGGTCGACAGGATCCGGATCCTGCTGTTTGCCGGCCTGCGCGAGCAGGCGGGCTGGGGCGAGCGCCATTGGCCTGCCCCTGCGGTGACAGCAACGACCCTGACCCCGCGCCAGCTCTGGCAGGCCCTGCAGCTGCCAGGGCCGCTCGACAGCGTGCGCATCGCCATCAACCAGCAGTTCGCCGAGCCCGACACGCCCCTGCAGCCCGGCGACGAACTGGCCTTTCTGCCGCCGATCAGTGGAGGCTGAGGGTGATGCCATGCACCTGAAGATCGACCTGCACCCAGAAACCTTCGAACCCCTGGTCTGCCTGGAGCAGTGGCAGCGCCAGCTCGCGGTCCAGGGCTACCCCGGCAGCGCCGCCGAAAGCCTGTTCATTGGCCGAGTGCGCCCAGCAGCTGCGGATGGCGCGCCCCTTGTAGCCCTGGAGCTGGAGCACTATCCGGGCATGACCGAACGCCAGCTGCGGCAGCTGGCAACGGCCTGCGGCCAACGGCATGGAGCCGGCAGCTGCCTGGTGCAGCACCGCATCGGCCGGGTGCTGCCCGGCGAAGCGATCGTGCTGGTGGCCATCGGCGCCGACCGGCGCGGCCCCGCCCAGCGCTGCTGCCAGGAGCTGCTGGAAGCTCTCAAACACGAGGCGCCCTTCTGGAAGCGCGAATGGCGCCGCGATGGCAGCAGCGCCTGGGTCACCGGCAACACGCCGTTGTGAGCTCAATGCACGACAAACCCCTCAACCCCGACACACGGCATCGTGGCTGCCGATGTCAATCGGGATCAGCCGCTGGCCATCGATCAACGCCTCCAGGGTGATGCGGGTTGACCTCCAGTAGCAACAGGGTGTTGCGGTAGGCATCACGCAACTCGGGGTGGCGACGCAGAAAACGGGCGGCGCGACCGTTGTAGCGCTCGGTGAAGAGCAGGATCCAACTCAAGGCAGCTCCGACTCCAGGGCATCCAACCGAGCCAGGTGGTCATCAACGGACTCCTGAATGCAACGCCCTGCCGCCACATCGGCGCGCGTGTCCAGCAGGGCCAACTCCAACGCCAGATCCCGCAGCCGCTGAAACTCATCGGCAGCCATCACCACATAGGCGAGGCGGCCACGCACCGACACACCGGCCTCCCGCCCATGCTCCAACGCTCGCGTGATCGCCCCGACCCCCGCGGTCTTCAGCTCATTGGCCGAAAGGATCTGCATCGCACGAATCAGAACACTGGCAGCCGCAGCAGCTGCGCCCACAGCTCGGTTCCTGCCTCCAGGCTCCCCAACTCGGCTGGGATCTCGAGCAACAGATCAGCCCCCTGCAGCGAGCCGATGCGCGAGGAGGCCTGGGAGCCCTCGACCCGCGCCAGCAGAGCGCCATCGGCCGCCACCACCAGCTGCGCCCGGGCCAGTTCGGGCCGGCCGGCGCCCCGGCGCATGGGGGCCTCGAGCCGCACCCTGAGCCTTGGCAGCAGTTGCACCTGGGCCCCCTCGAGCCGCTGCAACGCCGGCCACAGCAGCTGCAGCGCCGTGATCGCCGCCGCCACCGGATTGCCCGGCAACCCAAAGAACGGCACCCCCGCCACCTGACCCCAGGCAAACGGACGCCCTGGTTTGAGGAACAGCTTCCAGAAGCGCACCTCCCCCAGCTCGGCCACCAACGGGCGGACCCAGTCGCTGTCGCCGGCCGAGACGCCACCGGTGCTCACGACCACATCGCAGCTGGCGGCCAGCTCTTGCAGGGCCTGCCGCAACGGCTCGGGTTGATCGACAACCACCCGCTGCTCGGCAACCCCGTAGCCAAGCTGCGAAAGCAGGGCGCTGAGCAGGGCCGAATTGCTCTCCCAGATCTGGCCGGGCCCCCGCTCGACCCCGGGGGGCAGCAGCTCATCGCCGCTGATCAGCAAGCCAAGGCGAGGCCTGCGCGTCACGGCCAGCTGCTGCACCCCGCAGCTGGCCAGACGCCCCAGATCGGCGACACCCAGCCGCTGACCCGCCGCCGCCAGCTCCTGGCCGGGAGCCGCCTCCTCGTTGGGTTGGCGGATCCAGGGGTTGGGCCCGCAGGGCTGCACCAGCTCGAGCCGATCGCCATCGGCAACCACCAGCTCCTGGGGCAGCACCCGCCCACTGCCAGCGGGCACCACGGCACCGGTGAGGATGCGGATCGCTTCACCCGGGGCCAGGGCAGAGCCATAGGGAGCACCGGCTGCAGACACCCCCACCAGACGCCAGCTGGCACCGGGCTGGGGCTGCTCGCCGCCGGCGATGGCGTAGCCATCCATGATCGACGCGCAGAAGCCCGGCACAGCCCCCTGGGCCAGCACCGCCGCGGCGGTGGTGCGCCCCAGGCAGGCTGACAGCGGCAATGTCTGCTGCAGCCCCAGTGGCTGCAACGCCTCCAGGATCTGGCTGCGGGCCTGCTCCAGCGGCAGGCCTTCGCGGCCGTAGGGCTCAGCCATGGCTGCTGGCCTCAACACCGGCCCCAGCCCACTGCCAGTGGCCGTGACGGCCGCCGCTCTTGCTGAGCAGGCGCACGCCGGTGATGGTCATGGCCGGGTCGGCCGATTTGAGCATGTCGTACAGGGTCAGCAACCCCACCTGCACGGCCGTCAGGGCCTCCATCTCGACGCCGGTGCTGCCGGTGGTGCGGGCGCTGGCCTGCAGCCGCAGGCCCGAACCATCGGGGTTGGGGTCGATCGCCACCTCGACGCCACTGAGGGCGATCGGGTGGCACAGCGGGATCAGCTCCCAGGTGCGCTTGGCCGCCTGGATCGCCGCCACCCGGGCCACCGCCAGCACGTCACCTTTGGGGGCCTGGCCCGCCAGCACCAGCGCCAGCACCTCAGGCCGCATCTGAATCAGACCCTCGGCCACGGCCTCGCGCCTGGTCAGCGGCCGATCACCCACCTCGACCATGTGCACCTCGCCGGCCGCATTGAGATGGGTCAGGTCGGCCATGGCAGCACCGCATCGTTGGCCTTCAGCATGGCCGCCGGAGTCGGCCAATGCTGAGATGGCGATGGCTCCGCTCTGCCTGGCCATGCCGCTGCACTGCGATTGTTTTGCGTTTGAGGCCGATTTCACGGCCGACCTGCGCTGCATCCCGATGGCGGTGCGCCGCAAGCTCGATCTCGCCGGCATCAAGCTGAAGCTGGTCCACTGGAACGGGCTCACCGAGTCGGAACGCCAACAGCTGCTGGCCTGGGACGACAGCCCAGGCGCCATCGAGGCCCTGCGCGAGCATCTGCTCACACGCACATGCCAGCTGGCAGCAGGGCAGGCCAACACTCTGCCGCTGCCCTCAGACGAGCCCTGGCAACAAGAGCGGTGCTGGCCTGAGGCGGTGCTGGCCTCCTGCCAGCAACTGGGGCTTGCACCAGACGCCAACGGTTGGAGCAACCTCAATGAGCTGCAGCGCTTTGCGCTGGTGAAACTGAGCCACCCGGGCCATGAGCACCGCAACCTGCCCAGGGCCCTGGCCGAATTCAACCTGGTTCAGCCGGGTAGATAACCCGGCCGTTCAGGCTTGAGCCGCTCCACCACCACCGCCGTTCCATAGCAGAGCACCTCGGTGGCGCCGCCGCTGCCGCTGGTGACATCGGAGCCGTCATAGCGGGTGCCGACGATGGCGTTGGCACCCAGCAGCAGGGCGTGCTCGACCATCTGGTCGTAGGCGGCCTCGCGGGTCTGCTCGCACATCTCGGTGTAGGCACCGATGCGGCCGCCGACGAGCTGCTTGAGACTGCCCAGGAATCCCTGCACCAGCGTGGGCGAACGCACGACGATGCCGCGCACGAGGCCTTTGTACTCGCGGATCCGATAGCCCTCGATCGTGAAGGTCGTGGTCACAAACAGGGGCGGCGGCATCAAACCGGAGAGGCGCTGCCCGCGTTGTAGCCAGAACCCCTGATCGGGGCATTTGCTGAACTGGACCGATCTGTGGCTGCGGCCCGTGCGCCTTTCCCGCCCGTCGACCTACCTGTGCGCCTTTCTCACCCTGCTCAACGACCGGCTGGGCGAGACGCTGATCTTTCCACTGCTGCCGTTCCTGCTGGCCGGCTTCACCAGCGACGGCCGGGTGCTGGGTCTGCTGACCGGCAGCTATGCCGTGGCCCAGTTCGCCTTCACACCGCTGATCGGCGCCCTCAGTGACCGCTACGGCCGCAGGCCTGTGATCGCCGGCTGCGTCGCCGGATCAGTGCTGGGGCTGGGGTTGTTCTCCCTGACCCTGATCCTGCCCTGGCAGGAGTTTGCCCCGGCGGCCCGCGCCGCCGGCCTGCCCCTGGGGCTGCTGTTCGTGGCGCGGTTGATCGACGGGGTCAGCGGCGGCACCGCCGCCACCGCCGGCGCCGTGCTGGCCGACATCTCACCACCCGAACAGCGCGCCAAGGCGTTTGGCCTGATCGGCGTGGCCTTCGGGCTGGGGTTCATTCTTGGGCCCGCGGCCGGCGGCCTGCTGGGCCGTATCAACGTGACGCTGCCGCTGCTGGTGGCCGTGGGCATCGCCGCCGTCAACCTGGTGCTGGTGCTCACCCTGCTGCCCGAAACCCACCCACCCGAGGCGCGCATCGACCTGCCGCGCAAACGGGAGCTGCAGCCGATCAATCAGCTCGCGGCGGTGTTTGCCAACCCGCGGGTGCGTCGGCTGTGCGGGGCCTTTCTGCTGTTCTTCCTGGCCTTCAACGGCTTCACCGCGATCCTGGTGCTCTACTTCAAGCAGCGCTTTGACTGGGGGCCCGGCCTGGCCGGGGCCGCGTTCATGGTGGTGGGGGTGATCGCCACGGTGGTGCAGGGCGGCCTGATCGGCCCGCTGGTGCAACGCTTCGGCGAGTGGCGTCTGAGCCTGGCGGGCCTTGGTCTGGTGATCGCCGGCTGCCTGCTGATCCCGGGGGCGACCCGTGAGACAGCTCAGGCCGTGGTGTTTCCGGCGGTGTCGCTGCTGGCCCTGGGCACCGGCCTGGTGACCCCCTGCCTGCGGGCCCTGGTCTCGCGCCGACTCGACGGCAGCGGTCAGGGCTCGGCCCTCGGCAGCCTGCAGGGCCTGCAGAGCCTGGGCAGTTTCGTGGGACCACCCCTGGCCGGCCTGGCCTATGAAACGCTCGGGCAGCGCAGTCCGTTCTGGCTGGCCGCCCTGCTGCTGGGCGGGGTGATCGCTCTGGTCGCGGGCGGTCTGCCTGAGCCGGCCGAGAACTCCCGTCAAGCAAGCTGAACACGTCCTGCTGACCGAGGCCATTGCTACGTTGCCCGCGGATTCAGGCAGGTTCATGGGCGTTGACAGTGCGGACACGGCGCTCGCGCCTGAGCTTTATCTGAACCGCGAACTCAGCTGGATCGCCTTCAACTATCGGGTCCTGGCCGAAGCCCTCAACGAACACACACCGCTGCTGGAGCAGGCCAAGTTCAGCGCCATCTTCAGCAACAACCTCGACGAATTCTTCATGGTGCGGGTGGCTTCGCTGAAGTCACAACAGGAAGCCGGCATCACCAGCCTCAGCGACGACGGGCTGACGCCGCTGCAGCAGCTTGAAGCGGTCCAGGCCAGGCTCAGGCCCCTGCTCGACCTGCAGCAGCAGCACTACCGCCATTCACTCAAGCGGCATCTGCGCGAATACGGGGTCGACCTGATCGACTACACCCGTCTCAACAAGCGCCAACGCGACTGGGTCGACACCTACTTCACGCAGGCGATCTTCCCGGTGCTGACACCCCTGGCGGTCGATCCATCGCACCCCTTTCCCTTCATCAGCAACCTCAGCCTGAATGTGGCCGTGCTGGTGCGGGACCCTGAAACCGGCCAACGGGAATTTGCCCGCGTGAAGGTTCCCCAGAAGATCCTGCCGCGCTTCCTGCCGATTCCGACCGACCTCAGTGGTCGCACCCCTGAACCGGTGTTCACCGCCGTGCCGCTGGAGCAGGTGGTGGCCTTCAACCTGGGCCATCTCTTCCCCGGCATGGAGGTGGAGGGCCATTACTTCTTCCGGGTGACCCGCGACGCCGACCTCGAGCTGCGGGATCTGGAAGCCGACGATCTGATGGAGGCGATCGAGGAGGGACTGCGCAAACGCAAGCGCGGTGGCGAGGTGGTCCGCCTCGAAGTGGCCGACGAGATGCCCGATGACGTCGTGCAGCTGCTGATGGAGGGCATGGGCGTTGAGCCGGAGGACCTCTACCGCATCAACGGCCCCCTCGGTCTTGACGACCTGATGAGCCTGCTGTCGATCCCCCTGCCCAAGCTCAAGGACAAACCCCACAAGGGCAGAACAACGCCGGCGCTGGCTCGGGCACAGAAGGGCAAACTTGAAGACGGCTCACTGAAACAGGAGGAGTTCGAAAGCATCTTCTCGGTGATCAGGCGTGGCGACGTGCTGCTGCAGCATCCCTACGACCTGTTCTCCACGTCGGTGGAGGAGTTCCTCAACCAGGCGGCCGACGACCCGCTGGTGCTGGCGATCAAGATGACGCTGTACCGCACCTCGAAGGATTCGCCGGTGGTGCATGCGCTGATCCGCGCCGCCGAGAACGGCAAGCAGGTCATGGCCCTGGTGGAACTCAAGGCCCGCTTTGATGAGGACAACAACATCCAGTGGGCCAAGCAGCTCGAAAATTCGGGCGTGCATGTGGTGTACGGCGTGCTGGGCCTCAAGACCCACACCAAGACCGCCCTGGTGGTACGGCGCGAAAAAACCGTGCTGAAGACCTATGTGCACATCGGCACCGGCAACTACAACTCGAAGACGTCGAGCCTCTACACCGACATCGGTCTGCTCACCGCAAGACCCGAGTTCGGTGAAGACCTGGTGCAGCTGTTCAACTATCTGACCGGTTTTTCCAAGCAGCAGAGCTTCCGCAAACTGCTGGTGGCACCCGTGACGCTGCGCAGCGGCATGGAGGCCCTGATCCGACGGGAGATCGAGCACGCCAGCAGCGGCAGGGGCGGCCACATCAAGGTCAAGATGAACGCCCTCGTCGATCCGGCGATCATCGCTCTGCTCTACGAGGCGTCCCAGGCCGGGGTGCGCATCGATCTGATCATCCGGGGTATGTGCTGTCTGAGACCAGGCCTTGCCGGTATCAGCGAACACATCAACGTCGTCAGCGTGATCGGACGCTTCCTCGAGCACTCGCGGGTCTTCTGGTTCGCCAACGGTGGCGACAGTGAACTCTTCTTCGGCAGCGCCGACTGGATGGGGCGCAACCTCGATCGACGCGTCGAGGCGGTAGCCCCGATCGAGGATCCGCAGGTCCGGCGACAGCTGGAAAATCTGCTGGATCTCTACCTAAACGACACCGGTGCCTGGCACATGGACAGCGACGGACAGTTCCATCAGCGCCAGCATGAAGGCGATCCGATGATTGCCCAGCAGCAACTGATGCAACGCTGGCGCGGTGGCATGCCGACCACAGCCTGAATCGCAGCCTGAACATCCAGACGCCGCTAGCAGCCAGACATCACAATTTCCTTTGATTCGATACAGGAAAATTTTCCATTTCTGATGTTCCCGCTGCACTGTCAGTGCTACATTCCGGCCAAATCCATTAGGAGGCTGGGGTGATGGGGACACCTCTGCAATCCGCCCTCGACGTTGCCGTTGGCAATGTCTCAGGGCCGAAGGCAGCTTCGCGGACCACCGGTCCGCGACCTGGCGCCAAGCTCAGTGCAGATTCCATCGGTTGGTATCTCAGCACCATCGGTCGGGTGCCCTTGCTGACACCGGCCGAAGAAATCGAGCTGGCGCATCATGTGCAGGCGGGCAAACGGATCCAGCAGATCCCTGCGGCCGAGCGAACACCGCAACATCGGCGACAGATCCGCATGGGCCAACGGGCCCGCGATCGCATGATGGCGGCCAACCTGAGGCTTGTGGTCAGCGTCGCCAAGAAATATCAGAACCAGGGGCTCGAGCTGCTGGATCTGGTGCAGGAGGGAGCCATCGGTCTCGAGCGCGCGGTCGACAAGTTCGACCCCGCCATGGGCTACAAATTCTCGACCTATGCCTACTGGTGGATCCGCCAGGGCATGACCCGGGCCATCGACAACAGCGCTCGCACGATTCGACTGCCGATTCACATCAGCGAAAAGCTCTCCAAGATGCGTCGGGTCAGCCGGGAACTCTCCCATCGCCTGGGCCGCCAACCCAACCGACTGGAGCTGTCCCACGCCCTCGACATGACCCCCGAGGAGCTCGAGGAGCTGATGGCCCAGAGCGCACCGTGCGCCTCGCTCGATGCGCACGCCCGCGGCGAAGAGGATCGCAGCACCCTGGGTGAACTGATCGCTGATCCCAACAGCAGCGAGCACTTCGACTCGATGGACCGCCATCTGCAGAAGGAACATCTCGGTGGCTGGCTGTCGCAGCTCAATGAGCGCGAACAGCAGATCCTGAGGCTGCGCTTCGGACTCGAAGGCAGCGAGCCGCTGACCCTGGCCGAGATCGGCCGGTTGATCAACGTCTCCCGCGAGCGGGTGCGTCAGCTGGAGGCCAAGGCGATCCTGAAACTGCGGCTGCTGAGCAACACACGACAGGCCGCCTGAACCGGGCGTGGGTCAGCCGTGGTGGTTGCAGCAACTGGCCGGCGTCGCTGCCGTCGGCCTCTGGCTGGCTCTGCTGGCTGCTGCTGCCGCCTGGATGCGGCGGCACCATCTGGAGCAGGCGGGCAGTGACCATGCTCGCGAATGGAGCCGCAAGCTGGTGCACATCGGCACCGGAGCCGTGGTACCTCTGGCCTGGCTGCTGGGTGTCGACCGACTGATCGCTGTGCCTGCAGCCCTGACGGTGACCGTGCTCGCGGCGATCAATCACCGCTACCGGTTGTTGCCCGCCATCGAGGATGTGGGCCGACACAGCTACGGCACCGTTGCCTATGGAGCGGCGATCACGAGTCTGTTGTTGGCGTTCTGGCCGCAACAGGCCGATGCGGTCTGCGCCGGTGTGCTGGTGATGGCTCTGGGCGATGGCCTGGCCGGATTGCTGGGGGCCCGCTTTCGCTCGCCCAGCTGGCAGATCGGTGAGCAGCGCAAATCGCTGCTGGGAACCACGACCATGGCCCTGGTGAGCATGGTGGTACTGCTGCTGCTGGCCCAGGGGCCCTGGCCGGCCCCGGCACTCCCCGCCCTGGTGGCCATCGCCCTGGTGGCCACCGCCCTGGAGCAGGTGGCTTGGCTGGGGATCGACAACCTCACGGTGCCGATCGTCAGCGCCTGGCTCTGGAGTGGTTGGCGTTAGCCGATCAGGCCCGCAGCAACTGCTCGCAGCGCTGCTCCCAGTCGAGCTGGGTTCCCAGGCCGGCCACCACCAGACGATCGGCGGGCTCGTCACGCAGGCGCAGTTGCCACTGGTGAATGAGATCCGCCCGCTCCATCCAGCTGCTGAGCACGGCGTTGTGAATCGCAGCCAGATCCCAGTGGCGCTGCTGGGCCGTCAGCTGGGCCCAGCTCAGCAAGCCATCGAGCTGAAACGGGCGGAACCCGGCAAAAGCCGGGCCGGCTGACTGCTCGAGATAGAAGAGCTGCAACGGATCGCTGAGACCACAGAACTGAAGGAGATAGCTCATAGCCCCCTTCTGCAAGGTTGCCAACAAGCTAATCAAGACGACAAAACAATCTGCTCACCAGGAACATTTCGTTTCACGCTGCCAATCAGCACTCACGATGTGCGAGTGCCAATTGAGGCAAATAAGCCCGAGATTTAAGCTACACCAACAGGTCTGGCCTGCTGAGCCTCAGCCACGGCCGTGGCCAGCTCGGCCAGCAACGCGGTGGTGGCGGGCAGATCGATGCAGGCATCGGTGATGCTCTGGCCATAGGTGAGCTGCGTGAGATCGGCGGGGATCGTCTGGTTGCCCGCCACCAGGTGACTCTCCAGCATCACCCCCATGACCTGGGTACCGCCGCCACGCACCTGGGCGGCCAGGTCACGCAGCACCTCACCCTGCCGGCGGTAGTCCTTGTTGGAGTTGCCGTGGCTGCAGTCGACCATCAGGCGGCTCGGCAGACCGGCGGCGGCCAGGGCGGCCGAGGCCTTGCTGATCGCTTCTTCGTGGTAGTTGGTGCCGCTCTTGCCACCGCGCAACACCAGGTGCCCATCGGGATTGCCGGTGGTGCTGACGATCGCGGCCGAGCCGTCACGGTTGATCCCGAGGAAATGGTGCGGCCGGGCCGCAGCCTCCATGGCATTGACCGCCGTGGTGACGCTGCCGTCGGTGCCGTTCTTGAAGCCGATCGGCATCGACAGGCCCGAAGCCATCTCCCGGTGGGTCTGGCTTTCGGTGGTGCGGGCACCGATGGCGGTCCAGCTGATCAGATCGGCGATGTACTGCGGCACCACCGGATCGAGCAGCTCGGTGGCCGCCGGCAGACCCATCTCGGCCAAGTGGAGCAGCAGGCCCCGGGCCACACGCAGGCCGGTGTTGATGTCGTAGCTGCCATCGAGGTGGGGGTCGTTGATCAGACCCTTCCAACCCACCGTGGTGCGGGGCTTCTCGAAGTAGACCCGCATCACCACCTCGAGCTGCTCCCGGTGCAGGTGGCGCAGCTGGGCGATGGCGCTGGCGTACTCCTTGGCCGCGACGGTGTCGTGGACTGAGCAGGGACCCACGATCACCAGCAGGCGATCGTCGCGGCCGTGCAGGATCGCCTGAATACGCTCGCGGGCCTGACGCACGGTGGCCGTCCCGGCCTCGCTCAGGGGCAGATCGCGATGCAGCAGCGACGGCGGCACCAGCGGCCGGGTCTCGACCACATGCAGATCAGACGTGGATTGCAT
>JBBASJ010000004.1:45661-71793 GCA_040399325.1 Prochlorococcaceae cyanobacterium | reverse complement strand
ATCCACGTCCTGCTGGTTCATGTACGCGTTGACGGCCGACATGCCGTTCAGCGAGGTGATCTCCTGGGCCGAAACGGCCAGGGGAGCCACCAGGCCAAGCGCAGCCGGAGCAACGAGCAGTTGCTTGAAGAGTTTCATCGGGGTCCTCACACCGATAGGTAGGAATCCCCAGACAGGGGATTTGGCCGGACCTTAACGGCTGACTCCCAGGGGAAGCAAGTCAAGCAACACGGCTCGCTGTATCCCAGAACACAGTTTCAACCATTGGTTGTGACGCAGGGCCCGGCGTTGGTCGTCCTGCAGCAACCCCAGCAGCGCGCGGCCGCCGCCGCCACCCATGGGCCCGCAGGCCAGGGCGCGCCAGCTCTGCCAGGCCTGGCTTTCGCTCTGGCTGAGCAGCTGGGCCAGTTCGGGCACCTCCTTGGCCAGGGCGCCGGGCAGCTGGTCGTCGAGGGCCCGCTGCAGCACCTGCAGATCATTGAGCTCGCCCAGCAGCTCCTGCATCTGCTTGAAGGTGCTCTGCCGGGAACGGCAGGGCGCCGACAGCAGGGCCTTGCAGTTGTCGAGCTGGTAGCGGGCCGTCTTGATCTGTTTGCGCAGGTCGTGCAGCTGATCCCTGTGGCTCTCCTTGCGCAGGGCGCCCAGCTGCCAACCGGGGTGCACAAACAGCTGGGACATCCAGCCCAGCTGCCACTGCACCAGCCAGGCGGCCAGCGGCTCGTCGGCCAGCGGGGTGAGCACGGGCTTGCGCAACCAGCGCTGCATCTGGGCGAGCCAGCTCAGGTAGGCCGCCCCCTTGAGCTGCTCGACCAGCTGGCCATGGGCCTGCTGACGCTCGCGCTGCAACTGCTTGAGCACCGGGCGCAGCGCAGCGATTTCGGCCTGGGGCAGCAGCGGCAGCCACTGCTGCTCCAGCCTTGCCTGGAGCACATCGAGATCGCGGGCCAGCCCCAGGCGGCGGGCGGTCTTGGCCAGCCGGCTCAGACGCAGGTCGGCCGGCAGCCGCAGCACCGGTGCAAACTGATTCAGGCTCACCCGCAGGCGGCGCATCGACACCCGCAGCTGGTGCAGGGGTTCAGGATCGTTGTTGGCCAGCACCGGGCTGTGCCAGTCGACCAGGGCCCGCAGCTGACGGTCGATCAGGCCGATGGCGTGGTCACCGTTGCTGACGGTGGTGGTGAAGCTCAACGAAACTCAGGGCGCTTGGTCTGCTCCAGGCTGCGCTGCAGGGCCACACCCAGGCTCATGCCGGGCGTGAGCTCACCGCCGAAGGCGCTGCCCAGCACATGACGGTAGAGCTTCGATTCCACCAGCCGGTAGGTGCTCGAGGGCAGGGGGATGTAGCGCGCCTGGCGCACCAGCTCGAGCCCGTTCTGCAGAAATCCGGTCAGAAAGCGGCGGGTCTGGGGCTCGTTGCGCAGCTTGCTGTCGTTCACATACACAAACAGCGGGCGCGACAGCGGCACATAGGTCTCGTTCTGCACCGTGGCCACCGAGGGGGCCACCAGACCCTTGCTGCCGAGCACCCAGAGGGGCTTGAGCTGCTTGGCGTTGCTGGCGTAATAGGCATAGCCGAAGTACCCCAGGGCTTCGGGATCCTTGGCCACGCAGCGCACCAGCACGGTGTCGTCTTCGCTGGTGGTCACATCGGTACGGGTGTTGGCGCTGTCGCCGTTGACCGCTTTGTTGAAGTAGTCGAAGGTGCCCGAGTCGGCGCCGGGCCCGCACAGGCGGATCGGCCGCCTGGGCCAACCGGCATTGACCTGGTTCCAGTTCTTGACCACACCCTGGGCCTGGCGGCCCCAGAGGGCGCCCAGCTCCTTGATGCTGATGTGGCGGGCCCAGGTGTTGGCGGGGTTGACGACCACCGTGAGCGCATCAAAGGCGATCGGCAGCTCGACGAAGCGCACGCCGTTGCGTGCGCACAGGTCCAGCTCCTTGCGGCTGATCGGCCTTGACGCATTGGCAAGGGTGAGCTGACCACTGCAGAACTGGCGCAGACCCGCCGAGGTGCCCGTCTCCTTGAGATCAAAGCGGGCCTGGGGGTTGCGGCCGCCCTTCTGATCGGCGGCGATCGCCAGCTGCAGGATCGGATACACCGTGCTCGAGCCGCTGATCCGGATCACAGCGTCGGTCGACGCAGGTCTGGCCGGGGTTTTGACCTGGGCCCAGGCTGGTGCGCCCCAGGCGGGAGCACTCAGCATCAGCAGGGCTGTGGCAACCAGGGCGCGCGTCATGGGGGTTCGGGCTCGCCACCAAATCCTGGGTCAACCCACGGCAGCAAGGGGTTAAGGGCAGGTTGTCGATCGCCCGGGATCAGACCCTCAATTCAGGCCCTCAGCTCAGACCCTCAGCTCAGACCCTCAGCGCGGCAGGGTCCAGTCTTCAAACCAGCCCCGTCGCCACAGCCAGCCCACCTGCAGCAGGGCGATCACCCCCATCACCACCCACACGACCAGGTAGCCATAGCGCCAGTGCAGCTCGGGCATCTTGTCGAAGTTCATGCCGTAGATGCCGGCGATGAAGGTCAACGGCGCAAAGATGCTGGTGAGAATCGTCAACGTCTTCATCACCTGGTTCATGCGGTTGCCGACGCTGGCGGCATAGGCCTGGGTGATGTGGTCGCACTGGTTGCGCAGCAGCTCGATGTGCTCGAACAGCAGTTCGACCAGCTCAGCCATCTCGCGAAAACCACCGAGGGCCTCGGGGCCCAGCAGCTGCTGGCGCTGGCGCAGCATCACCCGGATCTGGTGGCGCAGCGGCCAGATCTGCGAACTGATCGTGCGCAGGTTGCTGCGGTGCTGGAAGGTGCGGTTGAGCAGTTTCGGCTTCGGACTGCGCAGGGCCGAAGCCTCAAGATCATCGAGGCGCGACGCGATCTGTTCGAGCATCGGAAACAGATCGTCCAGGACCTCATCGATCAGATAGTGAAGGATGTCATCAAGATCCCGTTGCTCCACCGCCACTTCCTGCCGCAGCAGCCAGCCGGTCAGTTCGGCAAAGGGGGTCGCATTCGGGGTCTCGTCCAAGGTGACCAACAGACCGGGCAACAACAGCAGGCCCAGCTGACTGCTGATCAGTCGTGATGGATCGTGGGCAAACCCGAGGCGGTGCAGCACCACCAGCACCGCATCATCGAGTCCGGCAACCCGGGCACGCTGCGGCACCTGAACCATGGGAGGCAGCAGCTCCTCGTGCACACCCAGGGCGCAGAGCAGGCCACGCACCCTGTCGTGATCACCCAGGCCGTTGACCCGCAACCACAGGGGAATGCCCTGCTGGCGCAGGGCCAGCAATGGCTCCTGTTCACAGGTGGTGATCAGCTGAGGGCCAGCGTCATGGAAGGCCACAGCCGAAAAGCTGCTGGCCGAGCGGCCGCCACTCACAAACAGCGCCGTCGGCAGGTTGGCCGGCCTCTGCTCCAGCAGGTGGGGGCTCAGAGCACCAGGTGTTGGTTGCAGCAAGGGCGGTGAGGATTGAACCAGCGATCAACAAGCACACCCGCACCAATCAGGCCGGCCTGAAGCATCAGGCAGCCCGCTACAGCAGGGGTCCAGGTTTTCAGCAACTGTGCCATCGATTGCCGGCGGTCGCCACCGCATGGGCCTCACATTGCAGCGCATCGACACCGATCTGGCGGTGATGCACATCACAGTGCCGAGCGTTCCTCGCCCATTGACCTGAGCTTTCCTAAGGTTGCCCTGGCTTTGCCGGCACCACGACGTGATCAACCCACTGTCAGCACCGGTTCCCGAGGACGGCGAAGGCGGTGATGCCAGCAGGTCTGTGCAAGCTCCGTTCGAAGCGCACAGCAGCTACCGCGGCAAGGACTGGAGCCCCCAGCGCTTGGTGTTTCACCAGAACCTCGAGAGCTTCGCCGATCGCGTCGGGCTGATCGTGGGGTTGCAGAGCAACGGCAAGATGAGCCAGGAAGCCGCTTACACCGAAATCCGCAAAATCTGGAAGGAACTCAAGAACAGCAAAGGCGAACTCCTCAGAGACGCTGAAGACCCTGCCAACTGAATCCATGGACCCCTGCGTCCTGGTGATCAACGCCGGCAGCTCGAGCCTCAAGGCCGCCGTGTTCGAAGCCGGCAGCCCGGCCAACGAGCCCGTGGCGCTGTGGGCGGGGCAACGCAGCTGGCAGCCGGCGGCCCACAACCCCCGGCAGCTGGCCGACGCCGTGGAGGCCGCGCTGCACCCCTGGCTTCCGCAGGTTCTGGCCCCCTGGCGCGATCGCCTGCAGCTGGTGGCCCACCGGGTGGTGCATGGCGGCCTGCGCTTCACGGCCCCGACCCTGATCACGGCGGAGGTGCGCCAGCAGATCGCCGCCATGGCTGCCCAGGCGCCCCTGCACAACGCCGTTGCCCTGGCCGTTATCGACTGGCTGGAGACAACGACGGGGCCATGGCACCCCCCCATGCCCCAATGGGCCTGCTTTGACACGGCCTTTCACAGCAGTCTCAGCGAGGTTGAACACACCTATGCGCTGCCGGCCCGGTGGCGCGAGCTGGGGCTGCGGCGCTTCGGCTTTCATGGACTCAACCACCAGCACCTGGCCGAGACGGTCACGGCCCTGCTGCGCGAGCAGGGCCACAGCGACGACCAGCTGCTGCGTGTGCGCCTGATCAGCGCCCACCTGGGTGCCGGCTGCTCCCTGTGTGCCATTGCGGGGGGGCGCAGCCAGGCGACCACGATGGGCTTCACGCCGCTTGACGGTCTGGTGATGGCCACCCGCAGCGGCTCGGTGGATCCCGGCGTGCTGCTGCATCTGCTGGGGCAGCAGGGGCTCAGCGTCGCCGACCTCGACGAGGGGCTCAACCACCACAGTGGCCTGCTCGGTCTGTCTGGGCTCAGCGGCGACATGCGCGCGCTGCGGCAGGCCGCAGCCCAGGGTCACCGCGGGGCCACCCTGGCGATCGCGGTGTTCAGCACCCGCCTGCTGCAGGCCATCGGCGCCATGGCCGCCGTGTTGCGGGGCGTCGATGTGATCGCCCTGAGCGGCGGCATCGGCGAAAACGATGCCGAACTGGCGGCGCTGCTGCACAGCGAGCTGGCCTGGCTCGGACCGTTTCGGCTGCTGCAGATCCCGGCCGCAGAGGAGTTGCAGATCGCCCGCCAGTGCCTCAACGCCCGGGCCCTGCGCCATTGATGAGCCGCTGCACCACCCGCATCAGCGGATCGCGCTGGGCCGCGGGCGAGCGGTAACAGGCACGGCTCTCGAGCTGACGCTGCGACAGCACTTCGACACCGCTGAAGCCGCCGTCGGGCCCGTAACGCAGCACCCAGAGGCTGTCGAAATCGTCGTCATCGACCGGGGGCATGCCAGCCCAGCCCAGACCTGCAGCCAGCAGGGGCAGGTGGCGGTGCTCCCAGGCCAGCACCAGCACACCGCCGTCGTAGCGCGACTGGCGCCGGATCTGGAGACCCAGGGCCTCGGAGTCACGGTCGGCCTCGGGAAAGACGGTGATGTTGGCCCCGGTGGCCACCGCCAGGGGCACCAGGGTCTGGTAGCTGCGGGCGTTCTTGCCGCTGGCCGCCTCGAAGCCATAGCTGCCCAGATGCAGGGGCCGCCCGGCCTGCAGGCAGGCCGGAATCATGCGTCCCAGCTGCAACGACTGGAGCAGGCCCGTTTCCGAGAGGTTGTAATCAATCGGCTTCTCGGGCCTGGGCCGATCCTTGTGGCCATGGCGGATCAGCACCACCTGATCCGGCCCGGCCCAGGCTGAACCGGCCGCCATGGGCTGCAGGGCGACCGCAAGGGCTGCAATCAAGGCAGAGATGGGCAAAGCCACGGGGGGTTCGGCCTGAATCACCCGAGGTTGCCAGAGTCAATCCGTCAACTGGGGCAGCCCCGCCGGCGGTGCCACCAGCAAGCGGTCGAGTTCGGGGCGCAGCTGCTGCCGGAACGCCTGCCACTGCGGTGAGGCGATCACGTCGCGGCTGATCGCCTCGGCCAGACGCTGGCTGGCCAGCACATCGCTGGGGTAGTGCACCACGCAGTAACTGCGGGCGTAACCACCCTGACGGCCCACCTGCAACAACCGCTCGCGCCGTTCGGGCAACAGATCAGCCAGCAGCAGTGACACGGCCCCGTACCAGGTGGCATGCCCACTCGGATACGACCAGGTGGTCTCGGTGGGCACGCACGGCTGCAGCTCGGGATGGCTCACGTAGGGGCGGGGCCGTGCCACCGCGTCCTTGAGCCCGTCCTTGACCGCATCGATGCGCTTCAGAAAGAACGGCAACCCCTTCACCAGGGTGGGGGCGGTCTTGCCCAGATCCGATCCCACCGCCGCATCAAAACTGCTGAGGTTGCGGTCCAGGAAACGCCAGCTGTGCACCACCGCCTCGGGATAACGGCTGCGCTGGTTCCAGCGCAGGATCGCCAGGTCCTCAAGCTCGGCCGGGCTGCCGGGGGCCGGCGGTGTGCCGATCACCGCGCGGTAGCGATCAGCCTTCAGGGTGAGGCCCTCAGCCGGGTCGGCCACCGGTGCCGTCACCTGAGCCGCGGCAGGGCCGAGCAGGCTCCCGGCCACCAGCAGCATCAACAGCAGGGCCTGCATCGGCAACAACGCGCATGCAGACCAGATCCTGCAACGCGGCGGTTAAGAACAACGCGAGACCGGCGGCAACCAGCACCAGCGGCGATGCGTTCATCATCGGCTGTGGCACCAAGGTGAGGGTCTGGGTGCGCCCGAGCTGGGGCCGGTCTTAACCGGATGACCATCCGACTGCTGCAGGCTGCGGTAACACTGGGGCCTCTCTGAGGTGGCGCCGAACCACGCCATGGCCAAACGCAGCGTTCAGGCCTACATCGAAGAGGTGCCCAGCTGGGACGGGGGCGCCCGGCTGGCCGGGCCGCCGCTATCCGGCATGCAGTGGCTGGTGTGGTCGCTGGCCACCGCCGGCAAGTTCTTCGAAGGGCTGATCGTGTTCATGGGTGGCATTGCCCTGCCCCTGATCGCCGAACAATTTGCGATGACCAGCACCGACAAGGGTCTGGTCACCGCCGCCACGCTGGCAGGCATCCTCATCGGTGCCCTGGCCCTGGGGGGCCTGGCCGATCGCTTTGGCCGCAAGCCGGTGTTCATCGGCGAGATGGTGCTGCTGGCTGTGGCCCTGGTGGCGGCCGCCTTCAGCCCCGGTACCCACAGCCTGGTGGGGGCCCTGTTTGTGATCGGGCTGGCGCTGGGGGCCGACTACCCCACCGCCCACCTGGTGATCTCCGAGAGCATTCCGGCGGCGGTGCGGGGCCGGCTTGTGCTGGGGGCGTTCAGCTTTCAGGCCCTGGGGGCCGTGCTGGGCACCGCCATCGCCGCGGTGGTGCTGGGCAGCAAACCCGAACTGAGCACCTGGCGGCTCTTCTATCTGATTCCGGTGGTGCCGGTGCTGCTGGTGGTCTGGGGCCGCCTGTTCCTGCCCGAAAGCAGCCACTGGCTGGTGAGCAGGGGTGACGTCAAGAAGGCCGAAAAGCAGTTGCGCAAACTCCTGGGCCGCAAGGATGTGGAACTCCTCGACCTCGAGATCGCCGAAGAGGGCCACATCGAGCGCAGCAGCGACTGGAGCCAGCTGTTTCGCGGCAAGCTGCAACGGGCCACGATCCTGGCCTCGGTGCCCTGGTTCCTGCAGGACCTGTCGACCTACGGCATCGGCATCTTCACGCCGGTGATCATCGCCGCCGCCTTTGGGGCCCAGGCCAGGGAGCACACCGTGGCAGCCGTGATTCACAACGACCTGCTGGGGGCCCGCGGCACGGCCCTGGTCGATGTGGGCTTTCTGGTGGGCATCGCCTGCGCCATTGCCCTGGCGGATCGCTGGGGCCGCATCCCGCTGCAGATCCTGGGGTTTGTGGGCTGCGCCGCCGGGCTGCTGATCGCGGCCCTCGGCAACCTCAACGGCCAGAGCAACCTGGTGGTGATCGTGATCGGCTTCGTGCTGTTCCAGTTCATGACCAACCTGGGGCCCAATGCCCAGACCTATCTGCTCGCCGGCGAGGTGTTTCCGACCCGGGTGCGGGGCCTGGGGGCTGGCCTGGCCGCCGCCACGGGCAAGGTGGGTGCCGTGCTGACGGCGTTTTTCTTTCCGACCCTGCTGGCCGACTGGGGCACCGAGCGGCTGCTGCCGCTGCTGGCGATCACCTCCCTGGTAGGGGCCGTGATCACCTGGATCTACCGGATCGAGACCACCGGGGTCGACATGGAATCGATCTGAGCGGGCGCGATGGAGTGGCCCGGTCCGATCGCGCTGCCCTGCCCCCTGAGCGCCGGCTGGCAACGCGTCGAGCAGACCGTGCTGCCCCGCTCTGCCGGAGGGGGCTTTTCGGCCGGGGCCTACAGCAGCGGCAACGACACGCTGTGGCTGCTCAGCGATGGCCCCAACGGCAGCATCGGCCGCTGGCAGGGACTGCGGCATGGCGGGCTGGCGGGACTCAGGCCGCTGGCCCCGCTGCCATTGCCCCAGCCGCAACCGATGGACGGCGAGGGTCTGGTGCTCGACGGTGCCAGCCTGTGGGTCGCCAGCGAAGGGCGACTGCAGCCACCGCGCCCGGCCGAGCTGCTGCGCTACGACCTGGTCACGGGCCAGCTGCAGCAGCGGGTGGCCCTGCCCGCCGACTGGCAGCTGCAGCAGGGCAGCGGCCTGCACAGCAACGGCGGCCCGGAGTCCCTGACCCGGCTGCCCGGATCGGGCGCCCTGCTGATGGCGGCTGAACGGCCGCTGCAACAGGACCCCACCGACCGGGTGCGGCTGCTGCGCTGGCCGGTACAGCGCAAGCCGCTGCAGCCCCTGGCCCTGCCCAGTGGCTGGGGACTCACCGATCTGCTGGCCACCGACCGCGGCCTGCTGGGGTTGTGGCGCCGGTTTGACGCCCCTGACCGGTGGCAGGCCCGGCTCGTGCTCTACCCCCTGCCGGGCCCCGACCCCGCGGCCAGGCCCCTGGTGCCGCTGCAGCAGTGGAACCTCGACAGCCTGGGACTGCCGCGCGACAACTGGGAGGTGCTGCTGGCCGCACCACCGCTGGCCGATGGACGGCCCACCCTGATCCTGGCCAGCGACGATAACTTCAACCCCCTGCAGGCCAGCCACCTGGTGCGGCTGAGCCCGGTGCGACACCCCGATTGCAAGCCATGAGCCAAACCGCTGAGCTGAGCCGTCGCCGCCTGTTGCAGCTGCTGGGCCTGGGCGGCAGTGCCGCGGCCGCAAGCCTGATGCAGGGTCAGGCTTCGGCAGGCGCAGGCCACGGCCAGCTGGGCTTCAAGCCCCTGCGGCCGCCATTGCCCCTGCCCGGCGACGGGCTCAGCGCGGCCCAGCAGCGCGCGCTGTACCGCCAGCTGACGCTCGACGACCGGCTGCTCGTGCCCGAAGGCTTCAGCGCCGAACTGCTGGTGGTGTGGGGCGATCGGCTCGCCGGTGGTCGCTTCGGGTTCAACAACGACTACCTGGCCCTCACCCCCCTGGAGGGCAACCGCGCCCTGCTGAGCGTCAATTTCGAATACATCAGTCCCCAGACCTGGGCGTCGGGCTACGGCGAGGCCGTGGGCACGCCCCTGCCGCTGGCGGCGCTGCAGCAGGCGCTGGCGGCCCGCGGCGGCAGCGTCGACGCCACCGCGCTGCCAGCGGATGATCCCCTGCTCGCGATGGTGCGCCAGGTGGCCGAGGCGGCCATGGCCGATCTCGGCATCGGCGTGCTCGAACTGCAGCACAGCAACGGCCGCTGGCATCGCCTGCAGGGCAGCGGCTATGAACGGCGCATCGACGGGCTGACGCCGGTGCGCTGCAGCGGCCCGGCGGCAGCGGTGTTTCGCAACCCGGCACCGCTGGGCTACCGCGGCAGCCAGGGCGCGGGCCTGCGCGGAACCTTCGCCAACTGCGCCGGCGGCACCACCCCCTGGGGCACGGTGCTCAGCGCCGAAGAAAACGTCCAGAGCCAGGTGAGCGAGGCGGTGTTTGCCGACGGCTCGGCAACCGCACCGTCCCAGCGACCGTTCCGCTGGGACGGCACCCGGCTCGACGGGCTGGGCAACCCGTTCGGGCTGCCCGGCAACCACTACGGCTGGATGGTGGAATTCGACCCGCGCCAGCCCCGGCAGGACGCCGTCAAACACAGCTGGCTGGGACGGTTCCGCCATGAAGCCGTGGCCGTCGTGGCCAGGGCCGGCGACCCCCTGATCGTCTACTCGGGCTGCGACCGTCACGGCGGCCACCTCTACCGGTTTGTGAGTGATGGGCGTGTGAGCACCCCGAGCGACCCGGCCAACGGACGGCTGCTCGAGCACGGCCGGCTGGAGGTGGCCCGCTTTGAACCGGGCGGGAGCGGCCGCTGGCTGGTGCTCGAGCCCGCCACCCGACTCGACCCGCAGCGACCGAGTCACTACGCGCGCTTTGGCATTGCCCAACCCACCCTGCTGCCCCATGGCGACCGGCGTCGCAGCGGCGCGCAGGCCCTGGCGAGCGATGCCGACGTCGACGCCTACTGCCAGCGTCACACCACCCTGGCCGACCTCTACCCGGTGCTGGGCGATGACCCCGAAGCACGCCTGCGCCAGCAGGGGGCGATCCTGATCGACGCGCACCTGGCCGCCAATGCGATCGGCGCCACCGCCGCGGCCCGCCCCGAAGACACCGACATCGACCCACACAACGGCGACCTGCTGATCGCCTTCACGGCCGCCGGCCGGGGCGATGAGGGCGGCGCCGACCCGGCCATCTTCAAGGGGCCCGCCGGCCAGGCCAACTGGCCCCACGGCTGGGTGATGCGTCTGGGCGACGGCGGCAGCGCGCGCGGGGCCCGTTTCAGCTGGCGGATGGAGGCCACCGGCGGCACCCCCTGGCAGGGGGGCCTGGGGTTCAGCAACCCCGACAACCTGGCCTTTGACCCGGCGGGCAACCTCTGGATCACCACCGACCGCTCGAGCAGCGCCAACCTCGATGTGTTTGGCAACAACAGCTGCTGGGTGCTGCCCCGCCAGGGGGCAGCGGCCGGCCAGGCCCTGTGCTTTGCCATCGGCCCGATCGACTGTGAGCTGTGCGGCCCCTGCTTTGATGCCGACGGGCGCACCCTGTTTCTGGCGGTGCAGCATCCCGGCGAAACCACTGGCACGCGCCAGGGCCAGGCCGTCGAGGCCCAGGCCCACACCCTGGTGGATCGCAGTGGCCGGCGTTTCGAGCAACTGCGCTGGGTACCCCTGGGCTCCAACTGGCCCTCAGGGGTCCCGGGGCGGCCGCCGCGGCCGGGGGTGGTGGCGATCAGCCGCCGCGACGGCGCTCAGTGGTTGCCCGGCACGAACTGACGTTCATGTGCGGCCCCGGCCAGCATGCGGTTCCAGTACAGCGACGGCAGGATCTTGCGCTTGACGAACCACATGCTCCAGCGCTCCTTGGTGGGATCGAGCGGGAACGAGGGCGTGGGCTCCTGCTTGTAGTTGAACTCGGCCATGATCGTTTTGCCGTAGCCGGTGATCAGCGGGCAGCAGCTGTAGCCGTCGTAGGCGGCCTCCAGCGGCCGGCCATCAAGCAGGGCCAGCAGGTTGGCCGTCACCACCGGCGCCTGACCGCGCACCGCCGCGGCGGTCTTGGAGTTGGGCATCCCGCTCACATCACCCAGCGAAAAGACGTTCGGGTAGCGAACATGCTGCAGGCTGTACTGGTCCACCTCGACAAAGCCGGCGCCATTGGCGAGGGGGCTGCCCGAGAC
The DNA here is from genome assembly GCA_040399325.1 of Prochlorococcaceae cyanobacterium. Classification (GTDB taxonomy): domain Bacteria; phylum Cyanobacteriota; class Cyanobacteriia; order PCC-6307; family Cyanobiaceae; genus RGUW01. The sequence goes on along the minus strand of JBBASJ010000004.1, from coordinate 60,098 downwards.
CACCGCCGGAGCGGCCATGGGCGGGGTGACGTGCAGCAGGTCGTAGGGGATCACCTCCTGACGCTCGCTGTCGTTCTCCTTGACGGCGAACACCGCCTCGCGCGTGTCGGCTCGCACCTCGGTGAGCACGTGGTTGTAACGGGCGTCGACGCCCTTGCGCCTGACCACCTCGCGCAGGGGAGCGGCATAGGCCGGAATGCCGAAGATGCCGGGGGTCGCGGTGGCATAGATCACCTTGGCGGCCAGACGCTTCTTCTTGAACACGTCATCGGCCATGTAGGCGATCTTCTGCGGCGCGCCAGGGCACTTGATCGGCATGGGGGGGCAGGTGAAGACGGCATTGCCGCCCTTGAACGCCTGGATCGCCTCCCAGGTGTAAGGCGCGACGTCCTTGCTGTAGTTGCTGCAGACCCCGCCTGACCCCAGGGCCTCGCCCAGCCCCTTGATGCGGTCCCACGCCAGGGTCAGCCCCGTGGCCACGATCAGCACGTCGTACTGCAGGGTCTGGCCATCGCTGGTGGTGACCTGGTTGTGGTCGGGATCAAAACCTCGGGCCGCCGCCTGGATCCAGGTCACGCCGCTGGGGATCAGATCGCGCTCGGCGCGGCGGGTTTCATCGAGGCTGAACACGCCACCACCCACCAGGGTCCAGCCGGGCTGGTACCAGTGCTCGCTGGCGGGCTCAAGAATGGCGATGTCGAGGCTGGGGCGGGCCCGCCGCAGCTGGGCGGCGGCGGTGATGCCGGCGGCACCACCACCGACCACAAGAATCTGGTGATGGGTCATCGCGTGGTCAGGCTCAGGTCATGGACGTCCTGAACCCAGTGTGACCGGGCCGGCATCCGGCGTCAGCACCCCTGAGCAGGCCTCACAGAGGACAGCTCAGCTCGACGGGAACCGGCTTCACCTGCCAGATGGTTCTGGCGTACTCGCGCACGGCCCGATCCGAGGAGAAGAAACCGCTGCGCGCCGTGTTCAACAGACTCATGCGCTGCCAGTCGCGCCGGTGCTGCCAGGCCGCATCGACCCGCTGCTGGGCCTCGAGGTAGGCGTTGAAGTCGGCGATCACGGCAAAGGGATCACGACCGACCAGGTTCTGCACCAACGGCCTGAACAGATCGCCATCGCCGGCGCTGAAATGGCCGCCCTCGATCAGGGCGAAGATCTCTTGGAGCAACGGACTTTGCGCCACCCACTCCCAGGGTCGGTAACCGTTGCGGTGCAGCTCCTGGATCTGATCGGTGGTGTGGCCGAAGAGCACGAAGTTCTCCTCACCCACCTGCTCACGAATTTCGACATTGGCCCCGTCAAGGGTGCCGATGGTGAGAGCACCGTTGAGGGCGAATTTCATGTTGCCGGTGCCCGAGGCCTCCAGACCGGCCGTTGAGATCTGCTCGGAGAGATCGGCCGCCGGATAGATCTTCTCGCCCAGCTGCACATTGAAATCGGCCAGGAAGGCCACCTTCAGCAGCCCCTTCATGTCGGGATCGCTGTTGACCGTCTCGGCGATGCCGTTGATGAAGCGGATGATCAGCTTGGCCATGGCATAACCGGGAGCCGCCTTGCCACCGAAGATCACCGTGCGCGGCGCCAGGCCCTGGGTGTCGCCGTTCTTGATGCGCAGGTAACGGGCGATCACCCCCAGGGCATTGAGGTGCTGGCGTTTGTATTCATGAATCCGTTTCACCTGCACATCAAACAGGCTGGTGGGGTCGACCAGCAGGCCATTGCGCTGATCGATCACGGCGGCGAGCCGGCGCTTGCCGGCCAGCTTGCAGGCGGCCCAGCGCTCCAGGAAGCCCTCGTCGTGCTGGAAGGATTCCAGCCTCTGCAGCGCATCGATCTGGGCAGGCCAGTTGGCACCCACGGTCTGACTCAGCAGATCGTGGAGCGGTGGATTGGCCAGGGCAAGCCAGCGCCTGGGGGTGACCCCGTTGGTCACGTTGGTGAACTTCTCGGGCCAGATCGCCGCAAATTCAGGAAACAGATCGCGCTTGACCAGGTCGCTGTGCAGGGCCGCCACGCCATTGACGTGATGGCTGCCCACCACGGCCAGATGGGCCATGCGCACCGCTTTGGCGCCGCCCTCATCGATGATCGACACCCGCCTGAGGATCTGATCATTGCCCGGGTGGCGCAGCCGCACCTGCTGCAGAAAGCGGGCATTGATCTCATAGATCAACTCAAGATGCCGGGGCAGCAGGGAGCCGAACAGGTCAAGACCCCAGCACTCCAGTGCTTCGGGCAACAGGGTGTGGTTGGTGTACGCCAATGAACCCGAGACGATGGCCCAGGCCTGATCCCAATCGAGGCCATGGTCATCGAGCAGCAGCCGCATCAATTCGGCCACGGCGACCGCCGGATGGGTGTCATTGAGCTGCACGGCCCAGTGACGCGGAAATTCCTCGATGGCGATGCCGCGGCGCTGCAGGTTGGCGAGCATGTCCTGCAGCGAGCAGCTCACAAAGAAGTGCTGCTGCATCAGCCGCAGACGGCGGCCGCCGTCGGTGCCGTCATTGGGATACAGCACCTTCGAGAGGGTTTCACTGCCCACCTTGGCCTCAACGGCGCCATGAAAATCGCCGCTGTTGAAGGCATGGAAATCAAACGCCTCGGAGGCCTCGGCCCGCCACAGCCGCAACCGGCCGCAGCTGTTGACGCGGTACCCCGGCACCGGCACGTCGTGGGGGATGCCCTGCACCACCTCGGCCGGCATCCAGCGCACCCGGTAACGGCCCTGCTCGTCGTGCCAGGCCTCGGTGCGGCCGCCGAAGCCCACGCTCTGGGCCTTGGTGGGATGGACCAGCTCCCAGGGCCAGCCGCCCTTGAGCCATTTGTCGGTGATCTCGACCTGGGCACCGTTTCGGATCAGCTGATCGAAGATGCCGAATTCGTAGCGAATGCCGTAGCCGGTGGCCGGGATCTCCAGCGACGCCAGCGATTCGCTGTAGCAGGCCGCCAGGCGCCCCAGACCGCCATTGCCGAGACCGGGTTCCTCCTCCACGGCAAAGACCTGCTCGGGGTCGCTGATGCCGAAGCGGGCCAGGGCCTCGCCGGCTTCGCTCTGCAACCCCAGCATCAGCAGGTTGTTGGCCAGCTGGGGGCCGATCAGAAACTCGGCCGAGAGGTAGGCCACCGCCTTGGGGCGCTGCTGGCGCATCAGGTCTTTGGCGGCCAGATGCCTGTTCATGAGCCGGTCGCGCACCGCGTAGCTGAGCGCCATGTACAGGTCGTGGGGGCTGGGATCAACGGCGCTGCGGCCCAGCGAAAAGAACAGGTGCTCGGTGATGCCTTCGAACAGGTCATCGGCCGTCAGACCGGTGCGCTGACGGTCGCTGAAACTGGCCGACATCGGCAGGGCTGCACCCGGCTGAGCCTGGGGGTTCTCGGTGAACGTCATCGATGGGCGCACGCAGACAGATGCCCACAACTTGAACAGCGCGCGTTAAGGCGGCAACAAGAAGCCGGGAACTTTTGATTTGTTTCGCTTGCCGCTGCCCGTGCCGCCGATGAGCATGGGTTGATCCCCAGACCCCAGATGGCAGCCCCAGCCCCCCAGCCGGCCATCCTGATCTGCGGACTGGGAAAGCTGGGACAGGCCTGCCTCAGACGCCTGCGGCGCTTCGACATGCCGCTGCTGGCCATGGACCGCCATGCCCCCGACTGGCGCGAGCCCGATCTGGAGCAGTGCCTCAGCGCACCGGTGGTGATCGGTGACATGCGCCGCCCCCATCACCTGGGCCAGGCCGGGGTGCGCGAGGCGCGTGCCGTGCTGTTGCTGAGCTCCGAGAGCACGGTCAACCTCGAGGCCGCGCTGCAGGTGCGGCTGCTCAACCCCACCGCCCAGATCGTGGTGCGAGCCTCGGGTGAGCAGCGCCAGCTCGGTGACCTGCTCGAAGGCCGGCTGAGCGGTGTGAACGTGGTGGATCCCCAGAGCCTGATGCGCTGGGCCCTGCTGCAGGCCCTGAGGCCCGGTGACGATGCCGCCAGGTTTGAGGCCGATGGGCTCGCCTTTGCCCTGTTTCAGGGGCCGTGGCAGGACCACCGCTTTCAACGCCCGGTGCAGCTGGAGCGCGGCATGGAAGGGTGGCTGGTGGCGCCGTTGGCCTTTCACCAACGCGGCATCGACAGCACCGAGCCAGACGGCCAGCTCCGGCGCCAGCCCCGGCGCCGATGGCGCTGGTCGGCGCTGGATCGCCGCAGCCGCAACCTGCTGCTGCTCAGCCTGGGGCTGGTGCTGGTGGTCGTGGCCGGCATCCATCAGTTTTCGCTGGGAACCAGCTGGCAGCACGGGGTATTCGTGACCCTGGGCCTGCTCAAGGGCGAGTACGTCGATCCGGTGAATGTGCTCACCGCAGCACGACCCGGCAGCCGCGGGGGCCTCGATGGCCTCACCATCACCGGCACCCTGCTGCTGTCGCTGCTGGGCACCCTGCTCACCTCGGCCCTGGTGGCCGTGATTCTGGATCAGCTGCTCAGTGCCCGCTTCGGACTCAAGTCCCGGCCCCGGCTGCCGCGCCGGGCGCGACCGATTCTGCTGATCGGAGGCGACATCCTGCGCGCGTCGCTGGCCCAGGAACTGCAGCGCGAGGGGTACTGCGTCTGGCCGATCGACGCCGACGGCCGAGACCTCGAGCGGGTGCAGCGCAGCCTGCGTGATCACGAGGTGCGCTCGATCGGGCTGCTGAGCAGCGATCTGCTGGCCAATGTGCAGGCCGTGCTGGCCCTGCAGCGGTTCTGGCCGGGGGCGCGCCTGGCCATGGTGGCGAGCGCCGAACAGGCAGCCGAACAGCTCGGTGAGCTGCTGGGCGGGGTCACGGTGATCTCCAGCCTGAGCCTGGCGGCCGATGTGATCGTGGCCACCGCCTTCGGTGAACGGGTCGAAGGGGTCTGGCCGGTCGGTGAGGCCATGGGCCTGTTGGTGCGCTACCGGATCAACGCCGATGACAGCCTCTGCGGCCAGAGCCTGGCCAGGATTCAGAACGGTTACGGGGTCACGACCATTGCCCTGCGACGACCCTCCAGGGGCGACGTGCTGGCACTGCCGCCCCTGGACCTGTTGCTGAACCCGGGGGATCAGCTGCTGGTGCTGGCCACCCTGGCCGGACTGCGGCGCATCGAGCTGGGGCAGCTGGCGCCACCCAGCCAGCGGCTGCAGCTGCGGCTGCGGCGCGCGCTGACACCCGAGGCCCTGTTCGAGGTGCACCGCAACCTGGCCCGCTACCTGGGCTGCACGGTGGAAGCCGCCCAGGCCCTGCAGATCGGTGAGCCGTGGCAGGAATTGCTGATCGACCCCGAACTGGCCACCGTCCTGAGCGACAACCTGCGCCGGCTGGGCCTGGAGCTGAACCTGCTCGAATCGGCCACACGGGCCGCCAAGCTGGAGCGATGAACACCCTGACGATCCGCCGGCCCGACGACTGGCACGTGCACCTGCGCGACGGAGCGCTGCTGCAGGTGGTGGCCGCGGCCACGGCGCGGCAGTTCGCCCGGGCGATCGTGATGCCCAACCTGCGCCCACCGGTGACGACCACCGCGGCGGCCCGCGACTACCGCGCGCGCATCGTGGCGGCGGTGCGCACGCGCGGCGGCGCCGCCCTGGCGGCAGGGTTCACTCCCCTGATGACCGCCTACCTGACCGAGACCATCGACCCGGCCGATCTGGAGCTGGGTTACCGCGAGGGGGTGCTGACCGCCGTCAAGCTGTATCCGGCCGGCGCCACCACCAACTCGGATGCCGGCGTGCGCGACCTGGCCGCGATCACACCCGTGCTCGAGACCCTCGAGCGCATCGGCATGCCGCTGTTGATTCACGGTGAGGTCACCGACAGCGCCATCGACATCTTCGATCGCGAGGCAGTGTTCATTGAGCGGGTGCTGGCGCCGCTGCTGCAGCGGCATCCCGGGCTCAAGGTGGTGCTGGAGCACATCACCACCAGCGATGCGGCCGACTTTGTGCGCACAGGCCCGCCCAACCTGGCCGCCACGATCACGCCCCACCACCTGCACATCAACCGCAACGCCCTGTTTGCCGGCGGCCTGCGGCCCGACCTGTACTGCCTGCCGGTGGCCAAGCGGGAGCTGCACCGCATCGCCCTGCGGGCCGCCGCCACCAGCGGCAACCCCAGGTTCTTTTTAGGCACCGATTCGGCGCCCCACCCCCGCGAGGCGAAGGAGAGCGCCTGCGGCTGCGCCGGCATCTACAACGCCCCCCATGCCCTCGAGAGCTATGCGGCGGTGTTTGAGGCCGAAAACGCCCTCGATCGGTTCGAGGCCTTTGCCAGCGAGCATGGCCCCCGCTTCTACGGACTGCCGCTCAACACCGGCAGCGTCACCCTGGAGCGCCGCCCCACGCCCGTGCCTGAGCGGATTGACGACCTGGTTCCGTTCCATGCGGGCGAGACCCTGGGCTGGCAGCTGCTGGATTGACAACGATGTCCTTTTTTGTGCAGCTGACCGAGGCCATCAGCCGCCACCAGAGCCTGCTGGTGACCGGGCTCGATCCCAACCCGGAGCTGCTGGCCAGCTGGGCGGCGGCGCGCGGGCTGGCGGGCCGCTCGTTCCTGAGCCAGGCGCGCCATTGGATCAAGGCGGTGATCGAAGCCACTGCGCCACAGGTCTGCGCCTTCAAGCCCAGCCTGGGTTTTTACCAGGCCCTGGGGCCGATCGGCCTGGAGCTGCTGACCGAGGTGCGCGATCTGGTGCCACCCGAGATCCCCTTGATCATTGACGCCAAACATGGCGACCTCAACAGCTCATCGGCCCTGGCCCACTATCTGTTCAAGGAGCTCGGCGCCGACGGGGTGACCCTCTCGCCCCTGGCGGGCCAGGACATCGCCGCGCCGTTTCTGCTCTACCCCGACAAGGGCGTGGTGATCACCTGCCACAGCTCGAACCCCGCGGCACGGGTGCTGCAGCACTACCCCGGCGAGGAGGCGCCCCTGTTTTTGCACATCGTGCGCGAAAGCCAGCTGTGGGCCACGCCTGAGCAACTGCTGCTCGAGGTCGGCACCAGCGACGCAGCCGTGCTGGCGGCGGTGCGGCAGGCGGCACCGCAGCGGTTTCTGCTGCTGCGCAGCCTCTGGGCCGAGGAAGACCAACTCGAACCGCTGCTGCAGGCCGGGCTGAGCGAGGCGGGCGACGGTCTGCTGCTGCCCCTGCCCCAGAACCTGCTGGTCGAAGACGACCTGGCGGCGCGGGCCGATGCCCTGCGCCAGCAGATCAACGGCTGCCGCGCGCAGCTGCAGAGCCAGCGCCAGCGGGCCGGGGCCCAGAGCTGCGACCTGTGGTTGCCCAACGCCGCGGCAGGGGCCAGCAACGATCCCCTGGCAGCCCTGATCGTCGACCTGTTCGACATCGGCTGTCTGTTGTTCGGGGAGTACGTGCAGGCCAGTGGAGCCGTCTTCAACTACTACGTCGACCTGCGTCAGATCATCTCGGACCCCAACCTCTTTCACCGGGTGCTGCACAGCTACGGCGAGCTGTTGCGTCAGCTCGACTTTGACCGCATCGCCGGCATTCCCTACGGCTCGCTGCCCACCGCCACCGGCCTGTCGCTGCAGCTGCACAAACCGCTCATCTATCCCCGCAAGGAGGTCAAGGCCCACGGCGCCCGCCGCCTGATCGAGGGCGATTTCGAGGCCGGCGATGTGGTGGTCGTGGTCGACGACATCCTGATCACCGGCGGCAGCGTGCTCGAGGGCATCGCCAAGCTGGAGAGCTCAGAACTGGTGGTCCACGATGTGGTCGTGTTTCTCGACCACGGCGGCGATCATGATCGCCAGGCCAAACAGCGTCTCGCCGCAGCGGGCTACCGCGTGCACGCTGTGCTCGACATCACCCGCATCACCCAGGTGCTGCAACAGACAGGCAGACTCGATGCCAACCAGGTGGCCACCCTGCTGCCCGGTGTCCATCACCCCTAGGGCCTGCTCTGGAGCGGAAACGCCGAGTCTTGCGATCGATCTCCGACCCGTTCCTGAAACGGCCGGTGTTCACCCTGGTGTGCAGCCTGCTGGTGCTGCTGGCTGGCCTGGTAGCCCTGCCGGCCCTGCAGGTGGAGAACCTGCCCCCGATCGCCCCCAGCCGGGTCACGGTGCGCGCGGCTTACCCCGGCGCCAACCCCGAAGTGGTGGAGCAGGGGGTGACCGCCATTCTCGAAAAGCAGCTCAACGGACTCGAGCGGCTCGACACGATCCGTTCGACCAGCTCGGCCAACGGCAGCTCGATCAGCCTGAGCTTTGACGGGGGCAGCCCCGAACTCAACCAGATCAACACCCAGAACGAGGCAGCCGTGGTGAGCCGGCTGCTGCCGGCGGTGGTGGCGCGCCAGGGGGTGCAGGTGCGGCGCAGCTCCGACGACGTGCTCATGGTGCTGAGCTTCGGGGCCGATCGTCGCCTGTACGGCAGCACCTTTCTGAGCGGTTGGGTCGACCAGGTCATTCGCGACCGGATTCAACGCGTTCCAGGCGTCGGCAGCGTCAGCCTCTCGGGCGGCAACAGCCTGGCCTTTCGCCTCTGGCTCGACCCCTGGCGGCTCGAAGAGCGGGGGCTCACCATCGGCGATGTGCGCACGGCCCTGCAACAGCAGAACGTGCTGGCAGCCCTGGGCCAGAGCGGTGACGCCCCCAGCCCCGAGGGCCAGCAGCTCACCCTGCCGCTGCGCATGGAAGGCAGGCTGCGCACACCCGCCGAGTTTGAACAGCTGGTGGTGGCCCGCGATGGCAAGACCGGTGGCCTCACCCTGCTGCGCGATGTGGGCCGGGTCGAACTGGGCAACGAGAGCTACGACGCGATCGCCACCAACCTGGCCGGCAACCCGGTCGTCGCCCTGGTGATCAACCAGCGCGACGGCAGCAATGCGATCACCGTCAGCGCCGCGGTCAATGAAGCCCTCAGGGAACTGGAACCCCGGTTCCCGCCGGGCATCACCATGCAGCTGATCGTCGATGAAGCCGACTTCGTCCAGGGCAGCATCGACAACACCACCGCCAGCCTGAGGGATGCGGTGGTGCTGGTGTTTGTGGTGTTGCTGCTGGGGCTGGGCAACAGCCGCCTGGCCCTGGTGACCGCCGCAGCCGTACCGGTGGCGCTGGTCGGTGCCCTCAGCGTGCTTTACCTCACGGGCCAGTCCCTCAACACCCTGACCCTGTTCGGCATGGTGCTGGCGTCGGGTCTGGTGGTCGATGACGCCATCGTCGTCAGCGAAGACATCGGCCGCCGACTCGAGAACGGCACGGCGCCCCTGCAGGCGGCCCGCGAGGCCATGGCCGAACTGGGCAATGCCGTGATCGCCACCTCGCTGGTGCTGATCGTGGTGTTCGTGCCGGTGCTGGGTCTCGGGGGCAGCGTGGGGCGCCTCTATGCCCCGATCGCGATCACGATCAGTGCGGCGATCAGCTTCTCCACCTTCAACGCCCTCACCTTCACCCCGGTTCTGGCCAGCCGGTCCGTGGGCCCCGGGCGGGCCGAACCACGCTGGTTGCTGCGCTGGATCGACCCGCCCCGGCGCTGGCTCGAGGGCCTTGAAGCGCCCTATGGCCGCTTGCTTGCCTGGGCCATGGCCCGCTCCCGCCAGGTGCTGGTGCTGCTGCTGGCCGGCATGGTGATCACGGCCCTGGCCCTGCAGGCCATGCCCAAGAGCTTCATCCCGCAGGAGGACACCGGCCAGCTGCGGGGGGTGGTGATCCTGCCGGATGGCTTGGCCCTGCAGCAGACCCAGGCCGTGCTGGACCAGGTGCGCGACGTGGTGCGCAGCGAGCCGCTGATCACCCGGGCCACCTTCTTTGCCGGTCGCTCCTTCGGCGACAGCAGCCCCAACAAAGGGCTCTTTTATCTGCGCCTGGCCCCGATCGAGCAGCGAACCGGATCCGAGCAGACCACCGCTGCCGTGGCCGATCGACTCAACGGCAAACTGCGCCGCCAGATTCGCCAGGCCGTGGTGCAGCTGAGTGAACCGCCGAGCGTGCGGGGTTTCAGCAGCGAAGGGGGACTGGAGCTGGAACTGCTCGACGTGAGCAATGGCCAGCTCAGCCTCGCCGATTTTGAACAACAGGCCCAGCGCTTCATCGCCGCTGCGCGCGCCACCGGCGCGTTTGAACGGGTCTCGACCCGATTCAGCGCCGGCTCGCCCCAGCTGGAGCTGATCCCTGATCGCCTGCAGCTGGCCTCGCTGGGGGTGGACCTGGCCACCGTGGTTGACACCCTGGGGGCGAGCTTTGGCAGCGACTACGTCAACGACAGCTTCGAAAGCGAGCAGGTGCGCAAGGTGATTGTGCAGCTCGACGGGGCCAGGCGCCGTGATGCCGATGACGTGCTGAGCCTGATGGTGCGGAACCGTGAGGGCACGCTGATCCCCCTGCGCCAGCTGGTGACCCTGCAGCAGGGCAGCGGGCCCACCAGCATCAACCACACCCGCCTGGTGCGCTCGATCAGCGTGCGCGCCCTGCCCAAAAGCGGAATCAGCAGCGGCCAGGCGATGGCGCTTCTCGAGCAGGTCCAGCAGCGGCAGGGCGGCGTGACGGCGCTCGAATGGGCTGGCCTCGCACGCGAAGAGAACCAGGCCCAGGGCAGCAACGTGCGGGTGTTTGCCCTGGGGGTGGTGGTGATGCTGCTGGTGCTCGCCGCCCTCTACGAGAACTTCATCGATCCGCTGATCATCGGCGTCACGGTGCCCCTGGCCCTGCTGGGTGCCAGCGCAGGCCTGGCCTTGCGCGGGTTGCCTCTCGATGTCTACGGCCAGATGGGCCTGCTGGTGCTGGTCAGCCTGGCCGCCAAGAACGGCATCCTGATCGTCGAATTCGCCAACCAGCGGTTGGCCGCCGGGGAGCCGCTCGAGCAGGCGATCCGGGAAGCCTCCACCGCCCGCCTGCGACCGATCCTGCTGACGGCGATCTCGTCATTGGCCGGGTTTTTGCCGCTGTTGTTTGCCAGCGGCTTCGGGTCCGGCAGCCGCGTCAGCATCGGCACCGTGGTGTTCAGCGGGCTGCTGGCCTCGACCGCCCTGAGCCTGCTGGTGGTGCCCGTGGTCTATCAGCTGATCAAGGGCTGGGAGCTGAACGGCCTGCAGATCCGCAGCTGGCGGTCGGTTCTGCTCAGAACACCGCCATCAGGATCGCCACCACCAGGCTGAGCAACAGCAGCAGCACCAAGGCTCCGCCGACCAGCAGGATCACACCGGCGATCAGGCCGAAGCGCCTGGTGGTGCGCGGAAACAGCCGATAGAGCACCAGAGCCAGCGCCAACGGCCACAACGGCGGGATCAGCACGCAAACCACCGTCAGGATCAGCAGCTTGCGCCGCTGCCGGCGTTGCGCCAGGGCCGTCTCGGCCTGCTGCTGCTGGGCCAGAGCCAGGGCTTCACGTTCATCATCGGCCAGCCAGCGCCCATGGCGGCGGGCCTGCTCGAGCTCCTGCTCAAGCTGCATCGGGTTCTCTTGCCCGCCTGCCATCCAAACCTGCAATGCAGGATCCAACCCTAGAAACCGCGTTCAACAGCTGAAACAGGGGGGAGTGGGGAGGGGCAGCAGCTCCACTGCGCAAGCCACGCCGTGGATCAGGGATTCCCTGCAGGGGCAACCACTGGATGACTGACTGATTGGAAGAAAAAAGAATCAACGACCCAGGCTAAATGATACCCGCAGCACACCAGCCCAGATCAACCAAACCATAAGCAACAACAGCCTCAACAATGAACACGCAAAAGGCGCACTACGAAAAGATCGATGTACAATGAATGACGATAGTTGAGCACAATTGTGCCGCATGCAACGTCGCAGCTGGAGTAACGATCAGCTGAGAAGCGACGATCAGCTGAGAAGCGCTGTTGCCTCCTCCAGATCAATCCGCCAGGTTTTGATCGCACTCGGCCTGAGACCCGCTGGTGGAAACCATGTGCAGATCCAATCTGCCATCAGCAATCATGCGCTTTCCACCGAACACTTCACGGGTCGACGGTGGAACCACGGTCGGCCGATTGGTCCACGTCGTTCGCTGGGGATTTGCTGACCTCCTCAACGGTCACCAGCTGTCGGCTGAAGCAACGCCTTCTAAAGGAAGGAGTCTTTGAGCCAATCTGCCAATCCTGCACGAAGACAACATGGATGCAGGGCCCGATCCCATTGGAATTGGACCGCATTGATGGCTGCCGCAGCAACAATCAACTCAGCAACCTGAGGCTGTTGTGCCCCAATTGCCATGCCCTGACCCCGACCGACCGATCCAGGCGACGCATAGGCTTGGATCGCAGCCAGCGCCCGTAGCCCAACTGGCAGAGGCAGGTCACTTAAAATGACTCCAGTGCGGGTTCGAATCCCGCCGGGCGCATCACTGCTGCACCCAACTAAAATCGCTTGCAACGGCGAAGCCACCCTTGTCTGGAATGCTCAGTCACCTGCCGACCGACACCCTGCTGGTGCTGGGCCTCTACGCCGTGCTGGGCGGTGCCTACCTGGTGGTGGTGCCCCTGCTGCTCTACGCCTGGATGGTCAGGCGCTGGACCACCATGGGCAAGTTCGAGCGGCTGGGGGTCTATGGCCTGGTGTTTCTGTTCTTCCCTGGGTTGATCCTGTTTGCCCCGTTCATCAACCTGCGCATGGCGGGCCAGGGGCAGGTCTGACACCCATGACCAAAGGGGGTGCCCTGCTGCTGGGTTTGGCGGTTCTGGGGCTTGGTGCAGCAGGTTATGCCGCATTTGCATCCACGGGATTTGAAGGGTTTTCGGCCGGCATCGCGGCCTCGGCCGTGCTCATGGTGGTGGTGGTCCTGTGGACCGGCAGCTACCTGTTTCGGGCGGTCACCGGCCGCATGACCTACATGCAGCAACGCCGCGACTACCGCCAGGCCTACGACGCCTTCACCGATGCCGAGCTGCTGCGCCGCTTTGAAGCCCTCAGCCCCGAGGAGCAGGCCAGGCTCCTGGCCGAAACGGCCACAGAGTCGGCCAGCCCGTCGGGAGAATCCGACCCCATAGGCTCAGGGGCATCCGAACAGCAGGCGTGACGGCGATCCAGCAGCGTTTCGAGGCCCTGCGGCAGCAGCAGCGCTGCGCCCTGATGCCGTTTGTGATGGCAGGGGATCCCGATCTCACCACCACCGCCGACACGCTGCTGGCCCTGCAGGCTGGCGGGGCCGACCTGATCGAACTGGGCATCCCCTACAGCGACCCTTTGGCCGACGGCCCCGTGATCCAGGCGGCCGCGAGCCGTGCCCTGGCCGCCTCCACCACCCCCGCCAGGGTGCTGGCCATGCTGGGCGGCCTCAAAGACCGGCTCGCGATTCCAGTGGTGCTGTTCACCTACAGCAATCCCCTGCTCAACAAAGGCATGGAGGCCTTCTGCGCCGAGGCCGCCGCGGCCGGTGCCGCCGGGCTGGTGGTGCCCGACCTGCCACTCGAGGAAGCCGAGAAACTCTCCACCATCGCCACCAGCCACGGCCTCGATCTGGTGCTGCTGGTGGCCCCCACCACGCCGGCCGAGCGCATGGCCCGGATCCATGCCGCCAGCCGCGGTTTCACCTACCTGGTGAGCGTCACCGGGGTGACCGGGGTGCGCACCAACCTGCAGGAGCGGGTCGCACCGCTGGTGCAGCAGCTCAAGGCCCAGGGCGGCACGCCGGTGGCCGTGGGTTTCGGCATTTCGGGCCCCGAGCAGGCCCGCCGGGTGCGTGACTGGGGGGCCGATGGCGCCATCGTCGGCAGCGCCCTGGTCAAGGTGATGGCTGAAGCTCACAGCTGCGGTCAAACGGTGGCCGACGCCGCTGGCCGGTTCTGCGCCGCGCTGCGCCAGGCCCTGGATCAGCCCTGATCGCGACGCACGCCGTCGCCCTACCAGCTGTGCAGTTTTCTGAAGCCTGCGAACGCAACAAGCAGCCCATCGCCGAGGCGTTGGCGCGCTGGTTGCCGCGGCCGGCACGGGTGTTGGAGGTGGGCTCGGGCAGCGGCCAGCATGCGGTGCACGTCACACGCCAGCGCGACCAGTTGCACTGGCTGCCGAGTGAACGGCCCGGGCAGTTGGCCGCGCTGCAGCAGCGCATCGACCGTGAGGGCCGCAGCCAGCCCGCCGCCGGCAGTCACCTGGCCGATGCGGTGGCCCTCGATGTGACCACAGGGCCCTGGCCCCCTGGTCCCTTCGATGCCGTGTTCAGCGCCAACACGGTCCACATCATGCCGGCGGCTGCGGTGCCCGATCTGGTGGCCGGAGCTGCGGCGCTGCTGGGCCCCGGCGGCCTGCTGCTGCTCTATGGCCCCTTCAGCGATGGTGGGCGGCACACAGCCCCCAGCAATGCCGCCTTTGATGCCCATCTGCGCAGCCTCGACCCCGCCATGGGGGTGCGCGACGCCGACTGGCTGACCCTGCTCGCCAGCAGGCATGGCCTGCAGCTGCGAGCCGACGTGGCGATGCCCGCCAACAACCGTCTGCTGGTGTTTGCCGCTGATGCC
>JBBASJ010000004.1:0-45561 GCA_040399325.1 Prochlorococcaceae cyanobacterium | reverse complement strand
CCGCTGATGCCGCCGGCTGATGCTGCCGGTGACGCCGCCGATCTGTTCGGCGCCGTGTCGGTGGCCTATGGGCGCCATCGCCCCACCTATCCGGAGGCGTTCTTCGAGGCCTTTGCAGCGCACCTGAAACCGGCCAGCGGCGCGGCCCCGCTGGTGTGGGACTGCGGCTGCGGCAGCGGCCAGGCGTCGCGGGCCCTGGCCCGCCGGGGCATCCGGGTGATCGCCACCGATGCCAGCGCGGCCCAGCTTGCCGAGGCCGACCCCCACCCCCTGATCAGCTACCGCCAGGCGCCGGCCAGCGCCAGCGGGCTCGACGACGCCGGCGTCGATGGGGTGCTGGTGGCTGCCGCGGTGCACTGGTTTGCCGGCGACGCCTTCAACGCCGAGGTGCGACGGGTGTGCCGGCCCGGAGCCGTGATGGCCTGGATCGGCTACCTGCCCTTTCAGGTGGATGACGGCAGCGCCCCCCCAGGGCGCGCCACCGCGATGGACCCGCTGCAGCGAGCCCTCGATCACTTTTACGGCGAGACCCTGCGGCCCTGGTGGCCGCCCCAGCGCCACTGGGTCGACCAGAGCTATGCGGGTCTGCCGTTTCCGGGCCAGGAGTGGGACTTTCCAACAGACCTCTGGATCGAGCGTCGCTGGGATCTGCAGCAACTGCTGGGCTACCTGGGCACCTGGTCGGCGGTGCAGGCCGCCCGCCAGGCCGGCCATGACCCGCTGCCACAGCTGGCTGCGGCCCTGGCCCAGCTGTGGCCAGAGGCTGGCGCCATGGCGCTGCTGGTGCGCTGGCCCTTCATGGGCCGCTGGGGCGTGGTGCACGAGGGCCCGGCTCAGCGCACCACATCGAGGCAGCGGGCCGCCTGGTAGTCACTGCTGAGGCTGACCAGCTGCTCGCCGGTGTCGGCAACGGCATCCACCTTGGTGGCGACCTTCTCCGAGTAATTCACGTAGGCCGCAGGATCGGTGCTGCGCAGCAGCCGCGCCTGCTCGGGGTTGAGCCGGCTCTGGCGCATGTCACGGGTCGTCGCATCCAGACGGCCCTTGGTCTGACTGAGCTGGTCGCGCAGGGCATTGCAGCGGGCCAGCTGCTGTTCATAGGCCAGATGGGCCAGCAACCACTGCAGCCCCAGCACCACCACAGCGACGCCGACGATCACGCCGCCGGCCGCGATCGCCTTCTGCCTGAGGGTCACCGGCGCACGCCCAACTGCGCCCAATGCTGAAGCCGCCCCTGTGGGTGTCAAGCCTGGCCGAGCAGCGCCCCGATGCCGCCAAACAACCGTTGCAGCGCCACGGCCAGGGTGGGGCCATCGACCATGCCGGTGCTGAGCCGCAGGGCATGGCCGTCCAGGCCAAAGGCATCACCACTGACGCCGGCCACGCCGTGTTCGCTGGCCAACCGCCGCATCAGGGTGCGCCCATCCACCCCCCCGGCCGACAGGCGCTGTGACGCCTCGGGCTCCAGCGCCAGGAGCCCGTAGAAAGCGCCATCGGGCTCAGCCAGCAGCCGCAGCGGCAGCCCGCCGGCGCGGGCCTCGGCGACCGCATCGACCAGGTGCTGCTGCAGGGCTGCGAGCCGGGCGACCCGGGGCCGGCACCAGGCTGCACCGGCTGCCAGGGCCGCCACCGCCGCCCGCTGGGTGAGCCGGGGCGGGCAGATCAGCACCGTGTCCTGGACCTGGGCCAGACCTGGGCTCAGCTGGGCCGGCACCACCGCGTAGCCCAGCCGCCAACCCGCCATGCCGTAGGCCTTGGACAACGAGAACAGGCTGATCGTGTGCTCGGCCGCTCCGGCCTGGGAGCCCGGGCTCCAGTGGGGCGTCGGGCCGTGCACGAAGTGCTCATAGGCCTCGTCGTGAATGTGAAACAGGCCCCGCTGCGCACACAGCCGGTTGATCGCCTCCAGCACCGAGCGGGGCATCACCACACCGCTGGGGTTGTTGGGGGAGACGGTCACGATCGCCCGGGTGCGGGGGCTGATCGCCGCCGCCAGGCGCTCGGGATCGGGGATCAGCCCCGCGTCGACCGGCACCGCCGCACCGCCGGCCAGCTGCACCGCCATCGCATGGTTGAAGTAGTAGGGCAGCGGCAGGATCAGCTCATCGCCTGGCCCCGTGATCACCTGGGCGATGGCGTTGAACGCCATGTTGCTGCCGGCGGTCACCAGCAGCGTGGCGCCCTCGAGCTGCAACGGGCCACCGGGGCGGTGCGGCGCCATGAGCACTCCACCGATGGCCTCCTGCAGCGCGGCATCGCCGGCCATGGCGCCGTAGCGGTTGAGCTCAGCAGCGCCATCGCCAGCCGCCATCTCTGCGGCAGCCGCGGCCAGCACGGCGGCCACCCCAGGCGGTGGGCCCCAGCTGACCATGCCCTGGGCCAGCGACAGACAGCCGGGGGTGGCGCGCACCAGGGCACTGATCTCGGGGATCACCGGTTGCAGCACGCCAGCCAGGCGCCGGGCCGGGCCGGGCCGTTCGGGCAGCCCGGATCTGGGAGGATCCACATGCATCACGGCACGCTGGCATGGCATCGCGGTTTGTTCTCTGGGGCACCTACTGCGAGGACGTGCTCGAGAAACGGGCCCCTTTTCGTGAGGAGCACCTGGCCCGGCTGCAGCAGCTCAAGGAGGGCGGCAGCCTGATCACCCTGGGCCCCACCACCGACCTGAGTCGGGTGTTCGGCATCTTCGAGGGTGACTCGGCCGAGGCCATCGAAGCCCTGGTCAAGGCTGATGTCTACTGGCGCGAGGGGATCTGGACCGACATCGAGATCCACCCCTGGACCCAGGCCTTCTAGGCCCGCGGCCAACCGGCCTGGGCCTGCTGCCACACATAGTCTGCGACCGCTTCAGGACCACCATCGCCGAGGCTCGTGGCGTAGCCGCCCATCTGGCCGATGCCGGCCGCGGCCACCCGGGCGATCGCCTCGGGACTGGCCAGCCCCTGGCGTTCCAGGGCGCCCAGTTGGAGGGTCTTGCCGCGCCGGATGATGTTGCCGCCATGGATGTGGCACCCGGCGCAATGGTTGTCGAACAACAGCGCCCCGTCGGGGCTCGCCTGGGCCGGCAGGGGCCACCAGGCCAGCAGCACGACCAACAGCAGGGCCACTGCCTGGAGGATGCGGGCCTGGAGAATCCGGGTCTCGAGAATCCTGGTCTGCAGCACGCGGCCGACGTGAAAAGCCATGGCGCCTGCATGGGTGCGGTACCAGTCTGGGGCCTCAGGCGCTAGACAGGTCGCTCGAGCGCGGGTGATCCCCCAGGTGCCGACAGCCATCACCGTGCTGCATACGGCCGACTGGCAGATCGGCAAGCCCTATGGCCGGATCAGCGACCCCGACAAACGCAGCCGGCTGCGTCAGGTGCGCCTTGAGGCGATCGACCGCATCGCAGCGGTCGCCGCTGACTCTGGAGCCAGGGCCGTGGTCGTGGCGGGCGATCTGTTTGATTCGCCCACGCCAAGCCCGAGCGACGTGAGCGGCGTGTGTGCGGCCATCGGCCGCATCGGATGCCCCACCCTGGTGATCCCGGGAAACCACGACCATGGCGGACCCGGGAGCATCTGGCAGTCACCGCTGTTCGCCGACGAGCGGCAGCGCCGTGCACCCGCCCTGTCGGTTCTGGATCAGCACCAGCCCCTCGAACTCGACGACCTGCTGATCCTTCCGTGTGGTCTGCAGCAACGGCACGACAGCAGCGACCCCTGCGGCTGGCTCAACCGCCTCGACTGGGGCAGCCTGCCGGCGCACAAGCCACGGTTGGTGCTGGCCCACGGGGGCGTGAGCGGTTTTGCCGGCAGCGATCTCGATGACGACAACCCCAGCGGCCCCGCCAACCTGATCGACCTGCGGGCCCCCTGGCTGGAGCAGGTCGATTACGTGGCCCTGGGCGACTGGCACGGCTGCAAGCAGGTGCACGCCAAGGCCTGGTACAGCGGCACCCCCGAAGCCGATCGGTTTCCACGCCATGCCGACTACCGCAGCGGTCAGGTGCTGGTGGTGGAGCTCACCCGAGCCGCCCCGCCCCGGGTGCGCCCCCAGCCCAGCGGCACGGTGGGCTGGCATCCGCTGCAGGTCGCCCTCAACGGCGATGGCGACCTGGCAGCGCTGGAACGCCAGGTCGAAGCGCTGCTGGAGGCCCGGGTGGGCGCCGATCTGCTGTTGCTGGAGCTCAGCGGTCAGCTGAGCATCCGCGGCCAGCAGCGGCTCGATGGGCTGCTGCAGCGTTGGGAGGCCCAGCTGCTGCGGCTCAAACGGCGCCTCCGCGTGGGCCTCAGTCCGGAGGCTGACGAGCTCCGCTCGCTGGCCGAGCTGGCCGACGCCCCCCTGGTGGCAGCGGTGGTGCGCGACCTGAGCCAACGGCTGGCTCAGGCCCCTGGCAGCGACACCCTTGACCAGGCGCTGCTGGAGTTGCACCGCAGCGTGGGCGAGACATGCGCCTGATCGCCGCCCGACTCGAGCGGGTGCGCCAGCACCGGCTGCTGGAGCTGAGCTTCGCTCCCGGATTCACCCTGATCGGCGGACCCAATGAGGCGGGCAAGAGCACCGTTGTCGAGGCGCTGCACAAGACCCTGTTCCTCAAGGCCACGGCCAGTGGCCGCGGGGTCGAGGAGCTGCGCTCCCTGACCCATGGGGGCCTGCCCGAGGTGGAGTTGCGCTTTGAGGCCGCTGGCGTGCAATGGCTGCTGCGCAAACGCTTTGCCGGCACGGGCGGCACCTGCCAGCTGAGCAGCGATGGCGGCGACACCCTCCAGGGCAGTGCCGCCGAGACCAGGCTCGCGGCGCTGTTGCAGGTGCCCGGCCCGGTCGAGGGGCGCCGCATCGCCCAGCTCCCCCTGCGCTGGGCCCATCTGTGGGTGCGCCAGGGGGAAGCGGGCAGCGATCTGCTGGCGGCGGGGGGGGAGAGCTACGACCTGGCCCTGCTGGTGCAGCAGCTGCAGGGGGCCGGGAGCACCCAGGATGCCCTGCGGGCCACCGCCACGGCGCTCGAGTCGCCGCGCGACCGGCAGGTGCAGGCCCTGCTGCAACAGCGGCTCGACCAGCAGCTCACCGCCACCGGCAAGGTGCGGGCGGGCTCCCCCCTGGCCCTGGCCCAGACGCGGGAGGCCGAGGCCCTGGACGCGCTGCACCGCAGCCAGGCCCGCCTGAGCGAACTCGAAGCCGCCATGGTGCAACTGGCGCAGATCGGCGATCGGCTCGCGGCGATCGTGCTGCAGGAGCAGGCCCTGAGCCAGCTGCAGCAGCTGCAGCAGTTGCAGGCGGTGCAGCGGCAGCAGCAGGTCCTGCAGCAGCAGCGCCAGGCCGACCAGGCCCAGCTCGAGCGGTTGCAGCAGCAACTGCAGCAGCACCAGCTTCAGCTGGGTCAACTGGACCATGCGGCCAGCGCCGGGCGAACCCGGCGCCAGGCCCTTGAGCGCAGCAGCAAGGACCTGGCGCAGCAGCAGCAGCACGTTGCGGCCCAGCTGGATCTGGCGGCGCTGGAGCGCGAGCAGGACCAGCTGCAGGCTCACAAGAGCCGCTTTGAGGCGCTGCAGCAGCAGGCCAGTGCCATCAAGGAGCACCTGCAGCAGCTGCCCGCCATCAGCGGGGACCAGGTGCGCGAACTGCGCCAGGCCGAACAGCAGCTGGCCCAGGCCCAGGCCCGCTGCCAGGGCATGGCGACCCAGGTGGAGCTGCTGGCGAGCCCTGCGCCGGTCAGCCTCGATGGGCGGCCGCTCGAACGCGCACAACCGCAACGGCTTGACCATGCCGCCGAACTGAGCCTCGACGGTGGCCGCACCCGGCTGCTGATCAGCCCCGGTGGGGGCCAGGCCATGGAGGCGGCCGTGGCCCAGCGCCAGCAGGCCCAGGGGCGGCTGCAGGCGCTGCAGCAGCAGCTGGGCCAGAGCAGCAGCGAGGCGGCCGAGAGCGTGGCCCAGCAGCGTCTGGTGCTCGAGAGCGAGCTGGCCAATCTGCGCAAGGCGGCCGCCACGATCCCGTGGGCCCGCCTCGATGCCCAGCTGGCCGACCTGGGGCCCCGCCGGCAACGGCTGACCCGGGCCCTGGCGGCGTTGGGGCAGGACGCCACTGCCAGCGCAGCGGCGCCCGACCTGGCCGCCCTCGAAGCCCATCAGGACACCCTCAGGCAGGAGCTGCAGACCCTCGCCCGTCAGCAGGCCCAACTGGAACAGGACAACGACGCCACGGCGCGCGAGCGCGAGCAGCTGATCCAGCGGCAGGGGCAGCACCAGGCCGAGGCAGGCCGGCTGAGCGGCGCCCTGAGCGCCACCGCCCAGCAGCTGGACCAGCTGGAGCGCACCCACGGCTCGCTGGGCCAGCTGCAGGAGCGACTGGAACACCTCAGCGCCCAGCTCGCCGCGGTGGCGTCGTCCCTGCAGCCCGGGGGGGGCGAGCCTGAGCAGGCGCTGCGCCTGCTGGCCGCCGAAAAGGAGACCCTGCTGACGCGTCGGGGCCAGCAGGAGCAGATCTGCCGCAGCCTCGGGGCCAGCGACCCGTCGGCCGAAGTGGAGCTGCTGCAGGCCGCCTGGGAGCAGACCCGGGCCGAGCGCCAGACCCTCGAGCGCAGCACTGCGGCGTTGCAGCTGTTGTTGCAGGCCTTTGACGCGGCCCAGCAGCAGGCGGCCGACCACTACTGCCTGCCGCTGCAACGGGCCCTGCAGGGCTACCTGGAGGCCCTGGCGTTGCCGGCAGCCGCAGCGGCCGCCCTGCAGTTCAGCCCGCAGCAGGGCATCAGCGCGCTGCAGCTGCAACAGGGGGCCGTGCGTTTCGACTTCGGCCAGCTGAGCGGCGGCATGCGCGAGCAGCTCAACACGGCCCTGCGGCTGGCCCTGGCCGAGGTGCTGCTGGGGGCCTACGACGGCTGCCTGCCGCTGGTGCTCGACGATGCCTTCAGCAACAGCGACCCCGCACGGCGGGGTGGCCTGTTGCGCATGCTCGAGCGCGGCGTGCAGCGTGGGGTGCAGGTGCTGCTGTTCAGCTGCACCCCCGCTGACTTCGCGCCGCTGGCGGCAGCACCGGGGCAGCACCTGAGCCTGGGCGCCGCCGATGGCCACTGAGCCCGGCCACACCCTGCGCCCGGCCGAACCCGGGGATCTGGCCGCCCTGCTGGGCCTCTATGCCGCAGCGGTGCGCAGCCAGTGCCATGGGCTCTACAGCCCCGGGCAGGTCGAAGCCTGGGCCCGACACGGCCAGCCCGAAGGTGCCGTGGCTGCCACGATCAGCCGCGGCTTCACCCTGGTGAATCCGGTGGCTCCTGGCGATGGACGCCTCGCCGCCTTTGCCGTGCTCGATCCGGCCGACCGCCTGGCACTGCTCTACTGCGATGGACGCTGGAGCCGCCAGGGGCGCGCCGCTGCGCTGGTGCGCGCCCTGGAGCAGCGGGCCCGCCAACAGGGGGTGCAGCAGCTGCGCACCGAAGCCAGCCAGCTGTCACGGCCGTTGCTGTTGCGGCTGGGCTGGCAGATCGAGGCCAGCGAAACCGTGCCCTATGCCGGCGTGCTGTTTGAGCGCTGGCGCATGATCAGAGCTCTCACCGCCGGCCATGGCTGAAGCGCAGCTGCAGCAGTTTCTTGAGAAGGTCAGCCAGCTCAATGCGTTTGTGGCCCTGAGCGAGGCCGACCCCACCGTGCGCGCGGCCCTGGCCGCCTGCAGCAGCCACCACGAGGTGGTCAACCTGGCCCGCGACCTCGGCTTCGCCATCGGCCGGCGCTGGGGGGAACCTGACGTGCCGGTGGGGGGAACGGCCGGCCTGCTGGGGGGCGAGCTGCCGCCCCCTGGCCAGGAGCGCGCCACCGTGCTGCTGAGCAACGCGCACCTGCGGCTTGAGCGCATTCATTCAAACCAGGCCTGCAGCCCCGAAGGCTTCTGGTACGACCAGCACGAGCACGAATGGGTGCTGCTGCTGCAGGGCAGTGCCCGGCTCACCCTGGAAGGCGAAGCCCTGCCCCGGGCCCTGTGCCGCGGCGACCACCTGCTGATCCCGGCCGGCACCCGCCACCGCGTGGAAGCTACGGATCCCGATCCAGGAACCGTCTGGCTGGCCCTGTTCTGGCCAGCCGACTGCACCACCCACGCCTGAGCAAGGATCTGCCTGATACAGGGATCAGGCATCGGCAAGCGCTCAGCCGCGATGGGAGCGAAACATCGGACTTTCGGCCTGGCCCTCGCCCAGCCACATGTCGGCGATGCCACCAAGGGAGCTGGTGAGATCCACCTGCGCATGGACCACCTGCTGCTGACCACCGACGAGATCGGGACGGCCGCCATGGTCCGTGTGTGCCCCGAAGACCACCGGATCGTTGCGCAATGAATGGGCACCTGGGTGGCCCAGGGCGTCATGGAAGCTGCCGATGTGAAACCGCTCGAGCTGGTCATCGACGTAACGACGGATCTCCTGAGCCAGAGCCCCGCCCTGGAAACCGCCCGGGTGTTGGAGGAAGTCCTTGCCATCGAGAAAATCAAACAGGCTCTGGCCGAGCGACTGGGTGGACGCAGACATGGCAGCTCATCGGTGGAACGTGGAGCCGACAGGGCGCGGAACGCCCCTGATCAGCTCGTGTTGACCCGAGGAGCTTCCAATCAGCCGCAGTTGCGCTGCAAGGGATTTGTAAATCCCTTTGCCCTCTCAGGCTGGATCCACGCGCGTCGGCAGCTTCGCTCGCCCCCACCGTGGACCGCTCAGACCTGCATCGCTTGCAGCAGGCCCACCGGCAGCAACAGCAGGGAGAGTGGCTGAACGCGGCCGCCACCTACGCCGCACTGCATGGGCGGCAGCCCAGCGACCACCGCCTGCTGGCCAACCAGGGCAATGCCCTGTGGCTCGCCGACCTGCCCCAGGCCGCCCAGCGGTGCTACAGCCAGGCCTTGACCCTGCGACCCGACTGCGCCATCAGCCGCAGGGGACTGGCCCAGTGCCTGAGGGACCTCAATCAATTTGCTGACGCCCTGGCCATGCATGCGCAACTGGCTGAGGAGCTACCACTGGATGGCCGCGATGGGCAGGCGAACCTCTGGGCGCACAGTCAGGTGCTGCTGGGGCTGCAGCAGTACCGCGAAGCCTTTGCACTGATGGCCGCCCACCGTGCCCTGGTGCTGAGCCCCAGCCCGGGGCCGCCTGGGGCTCCAGCCGCCGCCCCCCTGCAACAGCACGTGAGGCTGGTCAGCGACCAGGGTTTTGGAGACACGCTGCAATACGTGCGCTTCGTGATCGCGTTGCTGCGCTGCCGTCGCGATGCGGGCCTGCAGGGCGGCGTGCAGCTGATCGTGGAGCCGGCTCTGGTGACGTTGTTGCGCGAAGGGCTGGACTGGCTGGAGGACCCGCCCAGCGTCCACGCCAAGGGCGCCAACGGCGCAGTGCCGACCAACGGCCTCTCCCTGCTGGCGCTGCCGCATGCACTGCGGCTCGACTGTCCAGATGCGGCGAGCCCTGACTCGGCCTACCTGCGCTCCCCCCTGTGGACCCGACCACAGGTCGACGCCACGGCGCGACGGCTGGGCGTCGGCCTGGTGAGCGCAGCGGGCCGCAAACTCGATGACCCTTTTTGCGCCAGGGAGTACCACAAGCGCACCCTGCCCGAGTCGGTGCTGTGGCTGCTGGTCGAGGGCCTGCGCGAGCGGGGCGCGACGCTGGTCGACCTTCAGTTCGGACCCGATCGCGAACGGAACCGTGCCCTCGGGCTGAATCTGCTTGATCCCGGCATCGAGCTGTCGGGTTTTGCCACCTCGGCTCGGGTGCTGGCGCAACTGGATCTGGTGATCACCGTGGATACCGCCATGGCCCATCTGGGTGGGGCGATGGCCCATCCAACCTGGGTGCTGCTGCCCTGGAGCGCTGACCCCCGCTGGCTTGTGACCACCAGCATCAGTCCCTGGTACGCGAACCTGCGTCTGTTTCGGCAGCCCCGCAGCGGGGACTGGCTCCCTGCTGTTGATCAGCTGCTGGATGCCTTCAACGACCGGCACCACCGTTACGGTCGCGGCTGAGCCCCCGCCTTGCCTGCGCACCATGGTCTCCCTGCTCCAGACCCTTGGCTGGGGCTGGTTCCAGCGCCGCAAACTCCCCCCGTCGGTGCACTTCAGCGAACGGATCAGTCCGGCGGAGTTGCCCCCACTGGAGCCTGGAGACCCAGGAGAGCCGCCTGGGCTGGCCTTCCACCCCTGGTCGGTGGCGCGCCTGGACGCCATTGCCACCGCACTGCTGGAGCGACCGGACCGCAGCACCCTTGATGCCGCCCGCTCGGCGCGCACCTGCCTGTCGCGCCTCTGGCTGGCCACCCCGGTTGACGGGCTGGAAAGCCTGTATGCCGGTCCGGTCGGCCAGGTCTATCGCAAGTTTCTGACGGGGGTGCTGCCGGCCCTGCCACTCGATGACGAGGAGACCGCCTGGCGTACCGCCCTGTCGCAGGTCCTGCTGGAGGGCCTGGAACGCCAGGGCAGCCTCAACGTGCTGCTCGCCCTGCTGCCCTACGTGGACCGTCACGGCCTGCAGGTTTCCGACCCCTTCAACCAACTGCCCGCCTGGGTGCTGCCGCTCTATGCCGAGCGTTGTGATCCTGCCGTCGCCGACCGGCTGAACCACACCGCCAAGCAGCCGACCCCGCTGCTGCAGCCCGCACGAGCTGACGCGGTGGCCGCCCGACTGCCGGCCGCCAGCGTGCCCCTGCCGGTGCTGGCCCCCCTGACCGGGGAGGCCTGCATGGGCCTGATCAGCGACCAGGATTTCCTGGGACGGGTCAGTGCCCTGATCAACCTGTATGCGATCGAACCCCAGGACCCCGAGGTCTGCCGCGACCTGGACCGGAGTCGGCGTCAGGTCGCCCAGGTCTGGCTGGATGTGGAACCCGAGCAGCTGGAGGTCCTGTACCGAACGCCTTTCGGCCAACTCACCGACAACCTGATCGCCTCCAACTTCGCCGCTGAAGCCCTCCACCAGGACGACCTCAACCAGCGCCACCAACTGGCCGACATGGCGGCCGACCTGCGCCACCCCCATGCGCTCAATGCGCTGATGGCGGCACTGCTGTATTACCCCATCCGACAGGTGAAGCTGCCCACCTCGCGGGAGCTGCTGCCCACCTGGCTGGTTGCGGCGTTAACCCGCCTGGGGGCGCAGTGGACGGCTGTTCAGCAGTGACAGCCTGCTCAGCGATGAAACTCACTCCACACCAGCCACCACACCAGCCCCGCGAGCAGGGGGGCCAACAGCAGTTGCAGCAGCACCAGAGCCCCGAGCACGGCTCCGGTTCCAACCCCCAGCAGCAGCGCGAGCCCCAGTTCGAGGGCCAGCAAGGCCGACACCCAGGTCCGGGGTTCCCGCAGCTGAGCCAACCCGCGTAGCCGGGCGCGACGACGACGCGCGGCCAGCTGCTGCGCCGGCGGGTACAAGCCAATCCAGTCCCAGCGTTCCATGGCCTAACGCAGGCGCTCCAGGCTGCGCAGTTTGTCTTCGAAAAACGACGTCAGCACACTGATGAACGGCCGCTCCCGCAGACGGATATCGGCGGTCAGGGTCATTCCAGCCTTCAGGGGGACGACGCGGGTGCGCGCCTGCAGATGCTGGTTCTGCAGTTGCAGCGTCACCGGATAGAACAGACCGTTGGCCTCAGCCCCCAGGCTGCTCCGCATCTCTTCAGGGGTCAGGGCATCGGAGCCGATGCTGCGCACCACCGCCGGCACCCGCCCGTAGTCGGTCGAGGGGAAGGTGTCGATCGAAATGTTGGCCTTCTGGCCCGGCAGCACGAACCCGATCACCCGACTGGGCACCAACACCCGCGCATCGAGGGAATCGCCAGGTACCACGGTCATGAGCACGCCGCTGGTCGGCACCACACTGCCGGGATTGACCAGCAGATCAAACACGACACCATCGCTGGGGGCCGTCAGCTGCCCGAACTGGATCTGCAGCCGCGCCTGGCGAATCTGACCCTCGAGTTCGCTCATCTGGCGCAGGTTCGCCTCGATGCGGCCCCGCAGATCAGCGGCAGGACCGGCCTGGGCCTGGATCAGGGTGGCCTGCAGGCGAGCTTCAACCCGCAGCTCCTCGAGCAGACGGGACTGCAGCTGGTTGGCCGTGTCACGGGTCTGCAACGCCTGCACCCCGCTGACCGCACCAGTGCTGGCCAGGGCCTCAAAGCGATTGGCGATGTCGTTGGACGTCGCCCAGGACTGCCGCAGCCCGGCAAGCCGTTGCTGGCTTTGCCGCAGCTCCTGCTGGGCGGCGCGCAGACGGCCCTGCAGATCGGCCCGCTGGCTCTGCAGCTGCAACCTCTGATTCACGGTCAGACTGCTGGCCGCGCGATCGCCCAAGGCTGAGGCGTAGATCCTGTTTTCGCTCGCCAGCCTGGCCCTGACGGCTTCGGCGGCCAGCAAACGGCTGCGCGCTTCCCGCAGGTCGAAGCGCACCAGCAACTGACCTTGGCGGACCGGCTCGCCCTCTTTCACGGCAATCTCGGCCACAACCCCGGCCACGGGGGCCTCGACCTGCTTGACCCGGCTGCCGGGTTGCAATTTGCCCTGGACAGCCACCGTCTCGGCCAGGGGTGCCACCAGGGCCCACACCATCAGCAGGGCAGATCCTCCAACCAACGTCCAGACCATCAGCGAGGAGGCCCGGGGGCTCCGCCTCAACAGCACGGGCTGGTTGAACTGCCACGCTTCGCTGCCGGACGGCCGCGCAACCTGGGGCCGGGGCGACGCATCCGGGCTGGCATCAGCAAGCGGATCCCCCACCAGATCGACAGGCGGCGTCGGGGATCGCCGCGGCTGATTGGACAACGGGGAGGGTGCAGCCATCTCAGAGGCCCTGCTCCTGCTGCTGGCTCTGGTACAGGGCGTAGTACCAGCCTTGACGGCTCATCAGGGCCTGGTGGGTGCCCACCTCCATCACCGCGCCCCGATCCATCAGCACGATCAGATCGGCAGGCTGCACCGTGGTCAGGCGGTGGGTAATCAAAAACACGGTGCGGCCCCGAAAGGCCTCGAGCAGGTTGAGGCACACCTGACGTTCGGTGCGGGCATCGAGTGCACTGGTGGCCTCATCAAGGATCAGCAGCCTGGGGTTCTGCAGCACGGCCCTGGCCAGGGCCAGGCGCTGCCGCTGGCCACCCGAGAGACCCGCGCCACGCTCTCCCACGTCGGAGTTGTACCCCTTGGGAAGGTTCATGATGAAGTCATGGGCACAGGCGATCCGTGCCGCGCCGATCAGATCTGCGGCCGTGGCATCGGGCTTCACCAGCAACAGGTTGTCGCGAATGGTGCCGTCAAACAACACCGTGTCCTGGGGGACGACTCCGATCTGCCGACGCAGGGAATAGAGCTCGACCTTGTTGATATCAAGTCCATCCACAAGCACCCTGCCAGCGGTGGGTCGGTAAAAGCGGGGCAGCAACTTCAACAGCGTGCTCTTACCGCTACCTGAGCCCCCCACCAAACCGACAAATGAACCGGTTGGCACCTCCAGATTGACACCATTGAGAATCGACTCCTGATCCTCGTCGTAGCTGAACATCACCTCGCTGAACTGAACCTTGCCGAGCAAAGGCGGCATGGGAATATTCAACGATTCCTGCTGGCTTTGCTCGGTGGGACGATCCACGACATCAGCCACCATGCGCAGTGACGCAGTGGACTGTTGAAACTGCTGCCAGGTCTGAACCATCTTCACCAATGGCCCAGTGATATAGCCGCTGAGGATACGAAAAGCGATGAACGAGCCAATGGTCAACTGACTGCGCATCACCAGAAAAATTCCAACCCCAACCACCACCAGTGAATTCACGTCCTGAATCAACCCAGCAATGTTGCTCAGAGCTTCTCGCGTGACCTTCAACTTGAAGTCTTCGCCGATGAATCGGGCATAGCGATTCTGAAATTCCCAACGTGTCTGCAGCTCTGCATTCTGGGACTTGATCGTCTGAATGCCCGTAATAGATTCATTGAGATAGGAATATGTTTTGACCGCTTCTGCCATGCTTGAGTTGATCTGCCGACGCACCAGAGGGTTGCTGATGATCGCCAGAATGAGCATCAAAGGCACCGTCGCCAGCATGGCCAATGTCAACGGCACACTCATCACCAACAGAATCGCAAGATAGAGAAAGCTGAACAAAAAGTCGACGGTAGTGGTGATGCTCTGACCCACAAGAAATTCGCGCAATCGATCCAGCTGATGGAAATAGTGAATGACTTGACCTACAGGCCGACGGTCAAAGAATCCCTGCGGCAGTCGCACCAACTGATCCAGAATCGTGGCCTTGGTCGCCTGATCAATGCGATTCGCCGTGTCAGCGAAGATGTAGCTCCGCAAGGTTTTGAGAACACCCCGCACAACCGCAGCCAGCAACAACGCCGCGGAGATGCTGATCAGAACATTGAGGCTGTCCTGACGCACCACCTGATCGATCAGCTGCTGAATTCCCAGAGGCGTTGCCAGGTTCAGCACGTTGATGACCGTGGACACCGCCAGCACCTCCACCAGGGCGCGACGGTGCTCCCGCAGGAACGGGGCATACCAGCCCCAGCTGAAGCGTTGTTGCTTGGCGTCCTGCTTGCGCTGCAGCAACAGCGCCGGCACCGCCCCACCCATGGCACGACCCAGCTCGGCGGCGTCGACGCAGATGGGCCCCAGTTCGGGCTCAAGCAGTCGCAACCGCCCATCGGTCTCCACCCCTTCGAGCAGGGCAAACTGGCCGTCGCGCTCCACGACGGCCGGCACCGGCACCCGCCCCAGCCGGTCCCAGGGGAACGACACCAACAGCACCCGCAACCCCAGGGCATCGAGCAGTTCCCCCAGGTTCATCAAAGTCAGATGCTCCTGGCGCTCCAGCAGGGCAGCAATGCGATCGCTCAGGGCATCACGGTTGACCGGCACATCGAAGTAGTTGGCCAGGGCGATGCAGAGGGCGCGGGGGATGTCGCGCGGTCCGCTCGCCGGCTGGAGCTTCAGCTGACCGGGATGGAGCAGGGTCGGTGGGGGCTCCAGGGGTGACAGCGCATAGCTGGAGGCAGGTTCTGCATCCGCCTGGGCAGCAAGGGGTGGCGGCGGCTGGCCGATCACCAGCTCTGCTGCGGCCGGTGAGGGCTCGCTGCGCTCCATGTGCAGACGGGGCAGACCGATCCAGCGCCACCAGGGGCCACCGGCCAGCGGTGCTGCCACCTGATGGCCAACGGGCCATGGCTGGCCCAGGGGCCCCCCGCTGCTGACGAACCAGTCGCAGTCAGGGTCGAGGTCGGGACACACCCCACCCGGCGCCAGACTGCGCACCCGGGCCTGGCTTCGCAGGGTTGGCCAGTCCTTCTGCGTCAGCAGGGGACTGGGCCGGTCGTGCCCGATCGCCTCCAGCAGGCCATGCAGTTCGGCCGCAGACGCATGCCGGCTGTACCAGGTCTGCAGCGCCTCGTTCTCGTCGACCACCCGAGCCCACACCCCCGCCGGCAGCGCCAGCAGTTCGACCTCGGTGGAGGCGCGCAGATGCTCGCAGGGCGCCTGACGCAACAGGCCGCTCCATCCGGCGCTGGCACCTGTCTCGAGCAGCTCCACCGTGTGCAGCGCACCGTCGATGGGGTCGCGTCCCAGGGAACGCAGGCTGCCGCTGCGCACCAGCAGCACCGCATCGGGCAGCACATCGGGGCGCAGAACCGTCTGACCAAGCCGGTAACGGCGGGGTTCCAGAGCCAGCTCCAGGGCGGCCGCCCGCTCGGCACTGAGCGCATCAAAGGGTCGAAAGCGTCGCAGCAGCTGGCCTGGCTGGCCCGATGCCTGAATCGCGGCAGCAGCGCCATTCATGGCTCCCGGGACCCCCCAGGTCTGGGAACCGGCGCCAGCGGCACCCCCGACAGCAACCCTTCCACCTGCTCGTCGAGCCAACGTTCAAACAGCTCATGCACCAAGCGCGCGCGGGTCCCGTCATCCAGGCGGGCCGGCAGCAGCCGCTCCAGGCGCACCACGAGCCAGTGTTCGCCAATCGCAAACGGACGCCACAGTTGCCCCTCCCGGCCCGCCCGCAGCCGCGATGCCAGTTGCGGATGGGCGGCCGAAAGCGGCACCGGACCCACCAGTCCGCCGGTCTCGGCTTCGGCCCCCGAGCCGAACGCGACGGCCAGATCCCAGAAGCTGGCGGCCTGCTCGAGCAGGCGGAGATGGAGCTCCTCGGCCAGCTCCCTCTCTGCCACCCGCAGCAGCGAATACACCACCCGGTCAAGATCGGGCTTGCGATCCAGAAAGCGGACCTCCACCTCGGCCTCAAAGCGCCAGTGGCTCCAGCGGCGCAATCGCTCAGCCAGACCGGCGATGGCCCGCAGATCCTCAAGCTGCCAGCCGCGCTCGAGCAGCCATGCCTGCCGCTCGGCAGGGGAGGTGAGCCCCTGTTGCTCCAACAGAGCGATGCTCAGGGCCTGCTCCTCGGCGGCAGTCAAGGGGACCACGGCTGCCACCGCCTCCTGCACAACAGCCCTTGCCAGGGCTCGGTTGAGGCCATGGCGCAACAGCAGCCGGTTGGTTTCTGCCACCGGCAGCAGCGGCTGGCCCGGCGCCAGGGCGATGGCCCGTTCGGGCATCACCCCCGAAAGGGACGGGGGCTCCATCACCGCCCCTCCCGGATCGGAAGCCCCAACCGCCCCAGGGCGGCGGCCATCTGGGCCAGTCCCTGGGTGCGGCCGTAGTGGCTGCGGGCATGGGTCAGGGCGGCCCTGCTCAGCCGCCACCAGAGGGAATCGTCTGCCAGCAGGCGGTCGATGGATGCAGCCCACTGCTCCGGGGACTCGGCGATCAACACCTCGTCGCCATGACGGAGTGCCGTGCCCTCGGCTGCAACCGGGCTGAGCACCTGGGGAACCCCCCTGGCCAGCGCAGCGATGACCTTGCCCTTGAGGCCGGCGCCGCAACGCAGCGGAGCGATGAACACCCTGTGGTTGTCATAGACGCCTGCGGTGCTGGGGACCCAACCGACCACGCGCACCCCCGGCTGCGCGCCCCAGGCCTGGGTCTGCTCGGCGGCAAGACCACTGCCATAGAGATGCAGCTCGAGCGCAGGGTGGCTGCTGCGCAGCAACGGCCAGACCTCGCTGAGGAAGGCCTCGATCGCATCGACATTGGGGGGATGGCTGTAGCTGCCGAGGAACGCCAGGCCGCAGCGCCCCTCCAGGGGCGCGGGCTCTGCCACCGGCTCCACCACCCACGGACAGGGCGCCGTGGCGATCTGGCCGAGGCCCTCGACTTCAATGAGGCTTCGCTCCATCGCGCTGTAGCTGAGGGTCAGGTCCACCTGGCCCATGGCCTCGAGCTCCTCCTGCCGGGTGCGGGCCACCGCCTCGAGCGCCCTCTCCCGGTCTGGCCCCTCCAGGCGTGCGGCCAGGGCCTGACGCAGCTCGCGCAGGTAGTGGAGATCGGCATTGCAGAACAGCAACCGCGCCTGCGGAGCCAACTGGCGAATGCTGTCGATGTGGTCGCGAACGGTCGTGTAGCGGGTGAGGTAGATCAACGCGAAGTCCCGCCCGCGCTCCCGCAACAGCTGCTCCACCGACAGCACGAATGGAGCGTGCAGCGACTCGATGCCGCTGCGCTGCAGTTCATCGCTGTAGCCCCCCAACCAGGCCAGGTTGACCGGCAGGAAGGTGACCTTCCAGCCCAGCTCCTGCAGCAGCGTCATCTCTGTGAGAGCCGCCTGACCACCGGCATCCCGGTCAGGCCTGGGCACCCCATGGTCCAGAACCAGGACGCGACCCAGCACATCCCGATCCTTGAGACGCTCGGCCTCGGCCGCCGACGGAGGTCCAGACGGCTGCAGCGCCTGGCGCCATTTGTTCCTGAACAACGGCGCATGCTCGCTCTGCAGGCGCTTGATGCTGTCGGCATCGCCCGGGTCACAACCGGAGGTGGTGCCCTCGTGATGCACCACCCGGGCCAATGGGGCGCAGCGCACCTGGCGCCCCAGCTCCCTGACCTTGAAGGCCAGATCCGTGTCTTCGAAGTAGGCCGGTGCAAACTCGCTGCTGAACCCGCCCACCTGCCGCCACAGCTCCAGCGGAATGGCAAGGGCGGCCGCACTCACATAGTCGACCTGGCGGGTGTAGCTGACCCTCGGGTCATAGGGGTTGCCGCCCCGGCCGTAATTCCAGGGATCCCCGTTGCCCCAGACGATGCCGCCCGACTCCTGCAGACGGCCATTGGGGAACACCAGCTGGGCTCCGACGATGCCGGTGGCAGGCCAACGGTGAAACGGCTCCAGCAGTTCCTCCAACCAGCGGCAGCAGGGCTGGGTGTCGTTGTTCAGCAGCACCAGCACCTCTCCGCGGGCTTGGGCAGCGCCGCTGTGGCAGGCCTGGTTGAAGCCGCTGGCCCGGCTGTGGCGCACCACGCGGCAGCCGCGCACATCGCGGGCCAGCGCTTCGGCGGTGCCATCGCAGGAGCCGTCGTCAACGACGATCACCTCATACGCCACCTGGGTGGGTGCATAGGCCAGTGCCGCCAGACAGCGGCGGGTGACGCCGTAGTGGTTGTGGGCTGGAATGACCACCGAGACCCATGGGCTGTCGCTGCTCGGCAACTGCAACGGAGCGTCCAGGGGGTCGCCGGGAGGGGGATCAGCGCCGGCTGCGAGCAGCAATCGGTGCCAGCGGGGCAGCTCGCCTGGCAGATCCCGGATGCCACTGGCGGCCCAGTGCAGCCAGGTGCTGAGGCTTCGGTACTGCTCTCGCACCAGAGGCTGCAGCTGGTCGGGAAACGGCGGCGGGCCATGCTCCAGCAGAACCGGCCAGGGCGTGAGCACCAGAGGTGTGAGCTCGATGCGCGCATCGAGCACGGTTCCATCGCCTGAACGGAGTTCGACATGGTGCGGGCACCCATCACAGAACTCGGCTGGCAGGTTCTGCTGAAACAGGCCCTGGCCATCGGCCTGAACCATCAGGGTCATGCGCCCATCGAGCCACAGCCGCAGTGATGCGGCCGGCAGCGCCCAACCCTGGATCCACGGCCCTTCGAGCGGATGCAGCCCTCCCAGCTGGCCCCTGCCGCGCCGCACCAGAGCTTCGAGGCAGTGGTAGCGACGGGGATTGAGCCGCTGGGGGCTGCCGCTCAGCTCCACAGGGCCCTCGTCGGTCTCCACAAAGGCCCGCACCACGGTTCCGGTGCCGCGGGTGGGCAGGGGCTGCAACAACGGGCCCTCCACCAGAAATCCGCAGTCGGGGGCAACCCCCTGCTGCTGAAGATCCGGCCGATGCAGGCCAGCCGGCACCACCGCCAGTGGCCAGCTCTGGCCGGGCCTGAGCAGGTCCTCGACCACGACGCGCACCTGCACAGGTGGCTGATCGACGGCGGCAGCCAGCCGACAGGCCCAGCCACTCAGTTGGCCGACATCGGCCAGATCATCGAGCCGACCGACCCAGGCGCCCCGGTTGTGGGCGGCAATCGCGACCGGCAAGGGGGTCGACACGGGCTCGGGCCTTCATCGCTGAACGATCTCCACAAACTGATGAATGCCCCCAGCCGCGGGGACCACCGATGCAGGAGCGCGCGATGAACGGCGTTGAAGTGCAGCGCAGCCCAACCGGGGGTGCATCAGGCGAGCTGGGGCTCTGGCTCAGCCTGCCGAGCCTGCTGCAGATCCCCCTCGATGATCAGGCACGGTTGATGCTCTGGAGGGCCCTCCTCAACGGCCTGAGCCAGCCCCCGGGTCTCGACACACCGGACCAGCAGCACTGCCGAGCCGCCCTGCTGGCCGCCCTCACCAGCCTGGAACCCCTGCTGGCCTGCCGGGCGGTAGAGACCGGTGCCTGGGACGACGCCCAGACCCTCTGGAGTGCCGCGCTGGCGCACCACCAGCAACTCGAGGCGCGCCAGCCCGACGCCGCTGCCGCCCAGGCACTGGCCCTCAGCGACGGGCTTGTGCAGGTTCTGGCCAGGCTCGATCAGGTGCTCACCCATGGGCAATGGGTGGCACCCTGCTCGGCTGCGGAAGCGGCCCGACTGCACGGGTTGGCCTGCGACCTGCTGCAGGCGATCAGGGGCTTGCAACAACCCCTGCCGGCCTGGCTTCCCGTTGTGGAGGAAGGTCTGGTGCGCCGCGGTGCGCTGGCCCTGCTGGAGCAGCCTGAACGGCGCTCGCGGCTTCAGGCGGTGGCGCTGCTGCTGCGTCTGGCCCAGTTGGTTGACCCTTTGCCCGAATGGCTGCCGGCGCGGGTGGAGCACACCCTGGTGGACCTGCTGCATGACCTCGCCACCGACCCCGACCTCTCGGCCGGTCCAGCCGAGGCTGGTGCCCTGGTGAACAGCTGCCGCCAGCTCACGGCCCTGGTCAGCGACCCCCAGCGGCAGGCGGCCATCGCCGATGCGCTGGAGCGCGCCCGATTGAGCCTGGAGCTGGGGCGTCAACCGACCGGCGATGAGCACGCCGAGGGCTTCGCAGCCGATCAGCTCAGCGGGCTGGTGCAGCAATGGCTGGAAGACCTGGAGCTGGGCAACGGACCGGCAGCCCCGCAGCCCATCACGCTGGGATTGGTGTGGATCCCAGGCGCCCGGGCACTGCCCCACAGAAAGGGCGGGCTCGACCTGAACCTGGCGGCCCTGGTCGCCCCTGGCCCCATCGACCCACTCACCCTGCAACAGGGCATCGAAGCGTTCTTTGTGCCCTTGCAGCGGGCGACGCAGGAGAGCGTCCCGAACAGACCGCGCTTCAGCCTGCAGCACCCGCTGGCCAGCCTGTTGGACTCCCTGGCCCATCTCTGGGGTGCCGGGGGGAGCCTCAACGGCAGCGAATGCAGTGCCCTGGGCTGGGCCCAGGGCATCTGGAATCGCTGTGGCGGCCCCGGTGCCCTGGGGGCCCAGCAGCTACCGATGCCCTACCCGGCGGCATGCCTGGAACCCGGCAGCGCCGTGGTGCAGCCCTCTGCCGTGCAGCTGGCGGCGCTGCGCAGCTGGCTGCTGGACCGGCAGGCCCTGGAGCAGGCCCTGGGCACGCTCCGCCGCCACCACCACGACCGGGCCCTGTTGCAGCGATGCCGGCCCGAACAGTGGTGGGACCCCAGGGACCCGCTCGAAAATCTCTGCCGACTGGCGCTGATCGAGGGTTTCTATGAACACACCGCCAGGCCCCTGGCCAGCCTGGCCGCCTGGGCCGAGCCCAGCCTGGCCCAGCTGGCCAGCGCCCAGCTGATCGTGGACCCGCAGCAGCCCGGCAGTGCCCTGTTTGCGGTGCTCCAGGGTCTGTTTCAAGCCCATGGCCGCCTGCCGATGCTGGTGCGCCAACCTGCCGACTCAGCCCTGGACCAGATGCTGGCCGGCCGCGAAGTGCTGCTGATCACCCACCTGGCAGCCCAGGCCGAGGCCTTCCACCGCAGCGGCCAGGCCTTCAACCTGACGCCTGGCCAACCCATCGCTGCCTATGGCCTGCGCTGCATTGCGGCACCGGACTCGCGGCACCCGCTGCGCCCCGATCAAGGCTTTGAGACCAGCCTGGCCCACTGCCTGACTGCGGTGGAGCAACAGGCCAGAGCGCGATCGTTTGACATCGTGCTGAGCGCCTGCGGCGCCTACGACCTGCCGCTGTGTGAGGCCATCGGTCGGCGCTATGGCTGCACCACCCTGGCTGTGGGGCCCCAGATATTGAGCCGTTTTGGCGTAAGGCCCGACGCCCCAACCCTTCAGCAACCAAAAGCGTGAACACAGTGGGGCCCTCACCCTGCCCCCTGATGGTGCGCTGAGCATGGCCCTGCTCCAACAGCCCCCCCGACCGCAGCCCCGTCTGCGGGCTGCGCTGTTGCGGTTGCATGACGACCACCGCCGGTACACCGGCTTCGAGATGTTCCAGGAGCAACTGCCGGAACTGCTGCAGCTCGGCAACGAGGTCGCTGCGGCCACAACCTGCATCGGCCTGCTGGGACTGCTGGAACCGCTGACCCAGCGGCAGCTCGACCCTCGGGAGATCGACCTGAGCGCCGCAAACCGCCGCGAGGGACT
The DNA here is from genome assembly GCA_040399325.1 of Prochlorococcaceae cyanobacterium. Classification (GTDB taxonomy): domain Bacteria; phylum Cyanobacteriota; class Cyanobacteriia; order PCC-6307; family Cyanobiaceae; genus RGUW01. Next base: position 23,615 of record JBBASJ010000004.1, on the reverse strand, counting down.
CACGGCCGGTGGTTGCCTCTCACGCCACCGGGGGTTGACCCGGGTGCTGGAGCTGCTGGGGGAGTCGCTGGGAAGCCTGCAGCGCAAAGCGGTCTACATGCCTGAGACCAGTACCGGATTCGCCGCCTGGTTGCGGCGCCTGATCCCCCAGAGCCTGACCCTGAGTGACTTTCTGCAGGATGCCGAAGTCTGCCCCCAGGGTGGTGGCGCGCACCAGGACCTCTGTGCCCTCACCTATGCCTCAGAAAGCTTTGATCTGGTGATCTGCAACGAGGTGTTCGAACATCTCTACGACCTGCCGAAGGCCCTGGAGGAGATCCACAGGGTTCTGCGGCCGGCGGGTCGCTTGCTGGCCACCTTTCCGATGGCCTTCGGTCAGCGCGAAAGCATCATCAAAGCCGAATACATCAGCGCGCACGAACCGCTGCTGTTCCGTGGCGAGCCCGAACACCACGGCGACCCCATCCGGCCCACCAGGGGCTCACTGGTGTTTCAGATCCCCGGCTGGGACATTCTCGATCTGGCCGCCACGGTGGGCTTCAGCGCTGTGGCCATGCATCTGGTCAGCAGCTGGAAGCACGGGGTATTGGGGGCCGACCTCGCCGGGGTGCTCGTGGCCGAGTTTCAGCACTGACCATGGCCAACCTTGCCGAGCTGCCACGCCTGCGCCGTGCCCTGCTGCTCAGGCCCACGGACGGCAACCGCTGGCAAGAGCTTGTGGGCTTGATCACCGCGTTGGGGGGAGAACCGCTGCTGCACGATCTCGACGCCCTGTTTGAGCAGCCCTTGGTCGCGCCCGCCGGCCCGAGCGACGACGCAGCGCGCGGGTCAGGGGACACCGCGCTTGTCGAGCAGGCACTCGAGGCCCACCGAGCCGGTGATGCGGCCGCGCTCGAACAGGCGATCACCCGGTTGAACGCCCTCAACCCGGCCCATCCCTGGCTGCATGCCTTGCGCGGGCTGGCAGCCGAGCTGACCCGCAGCGATGGCTACGCCGAATTCACAAGAGCCCTTGCCAGCGAGCCCTGCAACGCCTGGTTCCGCTACTGGACGTGCGTGGCTGCACTGCGAAGGCGGGACTGGCTCGATTTCAGCGTCGAGGCGCTGCTGCTGCACAACTCCGAGACCATTCAGCACCAGGCTCTGGTGCTGGCGGCGGTGCACCATCTGACCGCCGCGTCACTCGCGCATCTCGACGTCACGCAGAGCAGCGCCATCGATCTGCGGGTCGCTGACCTCATCCATCCCGATCGGATCAGCCGCAACACCGAAGAGCTGGGCCAACACTGCCTTCGCCACCTCAACAAGGAGCGTCGCAAGATGCTGCGGATCCTGCTCAACCTCCTGGGTGATCCGGCGACAGCCGGCCGCAGCGACTGCAGCCTGGTGCTGCATCAGCTGTTGGATCTGCTGCGGTGGCGTGTGATCGGGCTGGCCGAGCCAGCTCTGAGCTCCTGGCTGCACGGGGCTTGCCTGGCCCGACTGGAACGCCTCCCCTGGCAGCAGGGCAGTGCACCATCGCTGGCTGCACTGCTGCCCCAGCGCCCCGGCCTGAACCTTGAGACTGAGCGGCTCGAAATCTGGCGTGGGTTCAGGTTGGAGCTGCGGGGAGCGCACTGATGCAGCGTCCCGGCAGCACCGCAGCGACAACCACCCCCCTGACCCAGCTGGCCTGCGAGCTGGGCGACCTGATCGGCGTCTCGGAGCGGTTCACCCTTCTGGCGGCGGCGATGCTGGCCGATGGCCTCGCTGCCGTCTCGGCGACGGAGCTGCAAGTGGAGCTGCAGGCCGGCTTCGGAGAAGAACTTCTTGTGGCCTATTACAAGGCTCTAGCGCTCCTGAAGCCCGATGAGCCCACGGTGGGGCCGATCACCGACCTTTATTTGCGTCTGCGGTTGCTGTGCTCCCTGCACGACCTCATCGATCAGCCAGCGCAGGATTTCCTGCTGCGTCATGGCCTGGACCGGGAGCTGCAGGAATCCACCGCTCTGCATGGAACGGCTCGGCTGAGCACCGGTCGGGCCGCGGAGGCATGCGGCTTCGGGCAGGATCTGGCCGCCTACTTTGGGCTGGCACCTCGGGTCAGGGGAACCGCCCCACCAGGGCTGACGGCAGCCGATGGCACGAGACAGGAGCCCAGCCTCGCGCTGCACCCCTGGTATGGGCACCTGTGGAGCTTCCAACCCCAGCCCGGCGGCCCAACGCCCAGCCGGCATGCCTATCTGCTGGTGCCAGCCAGTCACCTGGCCATCGCCTCGGCCGAAACCCTGTGCCAGATGGTCGCGCGCCTGATCCCCTTGCTGACAAGCCTGGCCGATGACCCGGACGCTCTGATCTGCGCCCCGCTGGGCACACGCAAGCTGTCGTTGTCGAAGCCGGATGAGCGCAGCACCGCGACGTACTTCGATGGTGCCCGCCCGGTTCCGTTCTGTCTGAACCGGGCCCTGGAGCCCTACCTGCTGCTGCGCGGCACGCCCCTGGAAAGCCCCCACCAGCTGAACCACCTTGCGCTGCGCTTTGGGCCTGTGATCGACAGCGGATCGTCGCTGGTCTATCGCGATCCCCAGGACTATCGCCTGGGGGATCCAGCCTTCTGGCACCAGCCTGTGCAGCTCAGTGGCGCGCCCCCCGGCCTGGCTCGAGCCATGACGGCCGGCGTCCGTCTGGGCGCAGACAGCCTGCCCCGCTGCCTGGTGAACGGCCTGCTGGTGCAGGCGGATCACTGCTGGTTCGACGTCAGCCCCTGCCACCAACTGGCCGATCGCTACGCCCGGATTCAGGGCTATTCGGGCCATGGCCCTTCGGGGGTTCTGAACCAATCGGTGTTGATCACCCCAGAGGCCCAGTTGTCGACCTGGCGTTACGAGCGCAACTTCGACAGCTGGTCAGGCCGCAGCGCTGATGTGGGCCGGCACCCCTCGCTGAATTTCCTGGCTTGGCAAGCGTGCCCCAGCGACCCCGATGCAACGGCCCAGCCGCTGAGGCTCCGGCCATTGATCCATGCAGGATTCCCCTGCGAATGCAAGGTCGAGGACCTGCGGCTGTTCAGCCATCGGGGCTCCATCAACGCCACCGCAGCGCTGATCCTGTCGCGGGCCCGCTACCGCGATTGGTGCGCGGAGATCGCTGCCGAAGCTTCGGCGCACAACACCATCGACGACATGGTGGTGGTGCAGGCCCTGGGCCGCATCGACCCCCATCGCGGTGAACTGGCCTTCAGCGGGCTGCCGGTCCTGGACTTCACTGCAACAACATCGGCCGAGACACCCGGCCTGCCCGGCGGCTTCGAGAAGAACTGGCTGATCCACTGCAGCGAGCGGAGCAACTGGTTGCTCTATTCAGTTCAGCCCTGGCGAGTCTTTCAGACCCGATCTGACCTGGTTGGCCCCTGGACCGCCCTGCCGGCACGACACCTGAAGCTGCCACCCAGCCTTCCCCAGACCCTGCGCAACAGTGCCGCTCCCGTGCCCCTGGGTGAGCCGGCATCGGCAGAGCGGCTCGCCCTGGTGGTGCACCACCGCAGATGCGGAACCTACATCTACGACCAGTACCTGATGGTGCTGGATGCTGAGACCCTGCAGCCGCTGCGGATCAGCCGACACCCGATCCTCTCGATCAATCAGCAGGCGTTGAGCAGCGACGGTGGTTTCCGCAAAAATGACGGCGTCTGTTATGTCACAGCGGCCCTGGTTCTCGACGGCAGCCTGCGCCTCTACTGCAATCTGTTCGACTGCCGCACCTGCGTGCTGACCGTGACCATGGAAGACCTGATCGCATTGATCGAGCGGGACGACGCATTTGCCTCAGTTTCAATGATCTGAAACCATGCCCCAACAAGCCCAGTCAAGGCGCAGAGGGAAGACCGTCAGTCCCAGAGCCGGGGCGAGGCAAACGTCGACAGAATCGCTTCACGGGCGAGCCGCTGGGTTTCGGCCAGAGAGGTTCCATACTCCGGGCTCTCCACCTGCTTGAGGGTCTGAAGGAAGTGTGGAACTGTGAATTCATCAGGCAACACCGACAACAGTCCCATCTGCTGAGCCAAATCACGGTTCTTCTTGGAAGAGCCGAGATTCATCACGGGAACCCCCGCCGAGAGCGCAAAGACCAAGCCGTGGAACTTCATCGAGATGGCCGCATCGAAATACGGCATCAGAGCCAGGATTGTCTCGGGATCCAGGTATCGGTTCACCAGGTTGTACAAGGGCGCCGATCTTGATGAACGAGCCAGGCGATAGGCGACATGCACATCAATCGAATTAAACCAATAACTCAAGCTAAAAAAATACAAGTTGTAATACTGCAAAATGTCATCCAAGGCGCGGCGCAGACGGGCCAGATACACCGTGTCAGCAGCGCTCCGCTCGATTGCTTCAAGAACATTCGAACTAGCAATAGTGCGGTAATCATAATAATGATCAGACAAAAATATGGCCATGCTTTTATTGCGCAACTGCTCTGGTGCGACAGTGTTTTCACAATGTTCAGCCATGCGCTCGAGCAACAACCGAGAGCGATCCAGAGGCGCCATCGCCGACACACGCGCCATCTCGCTGGCCAGAGGTCCGACGCAATGCACGATGTCAGGTAAAAACTGAATCGGGCCGGCATCGGGTGCCATTTCACTCAACAGCGCGGCATCGGCCTCACTGCGAATCAAGGAGAGACGCGCCATACGCAGCGATGGCTGGTACCGGCTCAGCAAAAAATCTCTGGAGCCAATATCGGCGCTGATGATATGAAACGGCGTGTCTGGAGGAATGTGCTCCCAGAAGTAAGGCTCGCCGATGATCGCTCCACCACCCACAATCAACCGCGCCTGACCCTGCATCACCTGGCTGCGGATCCGATCAGCCAGTTCACGGTCTCCTGCCAGTTCAGACGGCCTGATGAAACGGAGCTCGCAGCCCGTTGGCAGCAGAAGCCGGAATGCCATTTTGAACGCCTCGTCACCGGCATTCTTCGAGCCGTAATAGCCATAGATGTAGAACAAAAGACTGGCCATCAACCACCACGCTCAAAGCCTCAAACTCAAGCTAGAGATGCTCCATGGCAGCACCTGCATTCGCGTGCGCTAAGGAGCAAACGACTGCAGATCCGCACCATCAATGCAGGCCGTGATCATGGCCATCGCCACCTCCACCGCCAGCGCGACGTTGCGAATGCAAAACGGTTGATTGCGCATCTCCAGCGGCGGCAAATCGGGCGCTGGAGCTTGCTGGGCCAGCAGGGACGGGGGCAGCGTCAACACCGGAACAGCCCCCTCACACTGCTGCCGGTGCCAGGCGGCAATGGCCCCGGCATTGGCCCCAGCCACCAACAGCAGGCCAGGGATCTGGGGCCGTAGCCAGCCCACCTTGTGCTGCATGGTTCCCTCGTGGGTCACGTAACACCGCAAGCCCTCGGTTCGCCGCAGCCAGTTGGCGAAGTCAAGCCCTGAGAGGCACTCGAGGCCCTGGCCCCCGCTGGCGGCGATGATCCGCTTCACCCGCGCCGTGCAGGCTTGCTCGCGCTGGCGCGCTGCAGCATTCGCCTGGTTGTCGTGTTGATAGGTGAAGCCATCCAGCACAATCAACGGACAGCCATAGCGCTGACGCAGGGCAGCGATCAGGGCTGCATAGAAGGGCTCTTCGTTGACTAGCTCGCGCCGCCCCGGACCGCGAACTCCCAGCAACACCAGCGGCTGGTCACGGCCCGGCGGCAAGGGATCGTGCGGCTCGGCGACCAGGGCTGCCAGCACCGCCGCACGGGCAGCCGCCGTGACCAGGGTTCCGCCAAGGCGAACACTGGGGCGCTGCGACAACACCGCCGGATCCAGGCGGCGAATGCCACGGAGCTGACCCAGGTCCAGAACCGTGTCGGAATCCTGCACCACCTCCAGGGTGGTCAGAGCCGTGCGGGCCCGCAGCAGCGGATCAAGTTCATTCCAGAGGAAATGGGCAAAGTTGTCGTTGCCCGCCCGAGCCACTGCCGCACCGCTCAGGGATTCGCCGGCGTCCTGGAGTCCAGGACGCCGCAGCGGCTGATCGGCCAGGGCGTAGGCCTCACCGCACTCCCTGGAGAGCAGGACCCACCGGCTCCCGTCGGTGTGACGTTGCAGCAGCAGGCGATTGCAGCGACTGTCGGCCCTGAAGCTCACCAGGACATAGATCCCGTCGTGCAACCGCAGCCGAAACCGCCGCCCCCGCAGCAGCCACTCCTGATAAAGACGAATCGACCGGGGAACCACCCAGCTGTCGAGGGTCTGGCAATCCAGCAGCGGCCCCTGCTGCTGCGCAGCCAGCGCGCCACAACGCCATGACGCCCCAGGCAGAGCGGCCTGGTCGAGGGCCTGGGCCAGACAGCCCAATGCCGCCGAGTGCGCAGTGGACACCACGGTCGAGGGGGACGCCCCCAGAGCCCTGGCCTGGGCCAACGCCTCGCGGGCGCCTCGCTGGCGACGCAACGCGGATCCCTGCCCTGGATGCACCATCAGCTCCAGGGCCCGCGCCAACCAGGGCTCGAAAGCCGCGACAGCAGATGCGGGAGAACGGCCGATCACCGGCTCAGCCACTCCACTGGTTCAGCCAACGGTGCCGCCAGAGGCCCCCGGGAAGCCAGCGACTGGCGGGCCCGCGCTGTCGGTGCAGATACCAGAGGCGGTTGAGCTGAAAACTGCGGGCGTTGTGCCCAGCCAGAACCGGGTCCTCTGCAATGGTGCGACTCTGCTGCGGATTGGCCTCGAGCATCGCCCCATGGGCGAACCGGCCATCGAGCCATTCCACCTCGGAGCTGGCCAGCAACCGGTCGCGGTAGTCGAGATCTTCCCAGTAGGCGGGGTAGTAACGCTCATCGAACACGCCCACCCGGTCCCAGGCCAGAGCGCTGAGCAGAAACGCCGAAAACGCCCGCTCGCCTGGAAACAGCGCCAAAAACTGGGGGCGCCCGCAATCCATGGCTGCCAGGGCCTGAGCCAGCACCCCTGGGGCAAACACCACATCGTGGTTGGCGATCAACGCCAGGGGGGCGTTGGGGAAACCCAGCAAAATCTGGTTCCAGGCACTGGCCACGCCGGCATTGCCAAATGGCTGGGCCACCCGCACCGCCTGCACCCCTGGCCAGCCCCGCTGCTCGAGCTCGCGGAGCGCCTGACGCAGGTTGTGCGCCTCAGCGTCGTGTCGACCCCCACTCTGATCGACGATCGCCAGCGTGTGAACGGGCACATCCAGGCTGTGCAGCAGCCGCTGCAGGTGCGCCAACCCGTGCACGATCGGCACCCCGAGCAAGGGCAAGACGCCAGGCTCTGAGGCAGGGGGATCCATCTGCGCCAGCCCTTTCCAGAACACCTCCAGCAGCTGACCATCGGCACTGCGTTCACACACATTGGCCAGCGAGCGCCACAACGGCAGGCAACAGGCCTCGCTGCGGGAGGGCTGTCTCGGCATGGTCTTCAACCATGCCAGCAGCCACACCAGAACCGCACGACGGGCCTGTGCCCACTCGCCGAGATCCAGCAACAGGTCGATGGCACGGGCCCGTGCCGGCGCATCCAGTCGCCCAATGGAATCAAGCCGGTCCTCGGCGAAGCGACCGGTTCGGCGTCGCCAGTGGGTCAGGGCATCACGGATCGCAGCCTCTGACTCCATGGCAGGGCCAGCCGGGGGATCCGTCACGGCACGTCACCGTCAACAAGCGCCTGTGTGGAGATCTGCAGCTGCACCTGCAGGCCTCCCAGAGGAGAGCGACCAAGGGCCAGTGTGCCTCCGTGCTGGCGGCAGAAGCTGGTGGCGATCGCCAGCCCAAGGCCGCGATGGATCCTTGGCAGCGATGGGCCGGCACCGGCTGCCGCACCGTGGTCGTCCACCAGAATCTCGAGATGGTGGGCGCTCTGGCGCAGCGACAGAACCACCGGAGGAGCGCCGTACTCCAGAGCGTTGTCGATCAGGTTGTTGAGGCTGCGCCGCAACAGGTGACGGTCCACCCACAGCTGCAGTGGCGGCACACTCACCTGAACCTGGCCAGCGCCATAGCTCTGGGCCAGCTTGCGACAAAGACCATCGAGCTCGACCCGCTGCCGTTGCGAGGGCAGCGCCGGGCCGATGGCGATGGCATCGAGTTCCCGATCGAGATCGAGCAGGGCCTGCAGGTCGGCCTGCAATCCGGCGACCACCTGTGGGTCAGCGCCCCCCTGGGCCTCAAGCCGCTCGACGCGGTGCAGCAGCCTGGTGAGGGGTCCACGAATGTCGTGGGCTAGGCCATCGAGGCGCTGCTGGCGAGACTCCGACGTGCTGCGAAGCGACTCCAGCAAGCGGTTGATGCGATAGGCCAGCAGCTGCAGCGGTGCAATACCCGCGTCCAGCTCAAGGCTCGCCCATGGCAGGGTCTGCCGTTGGTTGAGACGCCGGGGCAAAGCTGTCAACAACGTGTTGATGGGCTGCAGCAGCTCCCGCCTGAGAAACACCAGCAGTCCCAGCAGCACACCGAGGCCCACACTCAGGCCAAGCACCAGGCCAACCATCGGCAACGTAAGGATCTGCGGCTGGCGCAGCAGCAGCAACGACAGGCTCACCAGCAGATCCACCAACAGAACCGCGCCGATCCCCAGCAGGCAGCAGAGCAACAGTTCCCGGCGATCGCGGGAACTGAGCAGGATCGAACGTTTGCTCATTCGGCCTCCGCCCCTGCTGCGGCCGGCTTCGCCGACGCGATGCGCAGGGCGTAGCCCTGCGCTCTGACCGACTCAATGGTGAGAACGCCGTTGGAGGTGCACTCCAGCAGCCGGCGCAGCCGGCCGAGCCGCACATCGATGCTGCGGCTGCTGCCACTGTTGACCAGGCTGCCGGCAGCCTGGGCCAACTGGGCCCGACTGAGCACGCGGCCGGGGGATCGTGCCAGGGCCAGCAACAAGCTGCTTTCGCCGCGGCTCAGGGAGACAACGGGCTCCTGATCCAGTCGGAGCGTGCCCAGACGGGGCCAGAAGGTGACGGGACCCAACACCAGAGCCTGCTCATGGCTGTACGGCGCCACGGGGGACAGACTCGCGACCCGCAGCAGCTGCTCGCAGCGCAGCGCCAGCTCTTTGAACAGGAAGGGTTTGGCCAGGTAATCCTGGGCCCCAGACTCCAGCCCCACGACCCGATCGACTGCTCGCCCACAGCCCGAAAGCATCAGCACGGGAAAGGAGTGGCCTTGACTGCGCAGCTGCTGGAGCAGCGCACTCCCCAGACATCCGGGCAGAACCTGATCGAGAATCAACAGATCAGGACGCTGACGCCGCAACGCCGCCAGCATGGGCTCGGGCTGGGAAAAGCTCTGCAGGCCCCAACCGCAGGCCCGCAGGCGCGGGGTCAGGGCCTGGCAGAGATCCACATCATCTTCGACCCACCAGAGCTGCGCCCACGGATGCTGCGACCGGAACCCGGCCCCTGCCGGCCCCGAGGCATCGGCCGGGAGGCCTGGTACTGACTCCAACCCCTCGACCACGATCTGCGTGTGCCCACCGTGCACTCGAGAGTGTGATCATCCAGAGCTCCAGAGCTGCTGTGCAGGAGCTGTGAACGCGGATCAAAGCTGCGTCGGATCCCGATCCAGGAACCGTCTGGCTGGCCCTGTTCTGGTTGGTACCGGCCTGAGGTTGCCGGCCTTGACCAGCCAGTAGGCCGCGGCCAGGGCCAGCACCGCCACGCCCAGACCGGCCAGCAGCTGGGGCTTGCTCTCGGCACCGGGGGGCAGCACGATCACCTTTCGGGCCACGGCGGTCATCGCCGTGATCAGCACCAGCTCGATCTGCACCACGTGCTTGCGGAGGTAGGAGGTGATGTTCTGCAGCACCTCAACCGCAATGAGGATGTTGAGCAGATCCCCGAGCACCCGGGTGAGCCGCTCGCTCAACCAGGGAGTCTGGGGCGTGCTGATCGCCCAGGCCACCTGAACCAACAGCTGGACGGTGGCCATGACCATGACCACGAGCAGCACCGCTCCGAGCAGTTTGGCGATCCAACGCTCGGCCCCGTCGACCAGGGCCAGGTAACGGTTGTCGCTCAGCGGTCTCATGCCCACACTCCCTAGTTGCCGAAGGGTGTGTACGAAGGCTTGGCCGGCGTGTTGCCGGGCGGATTGACGATCTCGGTGTCGCAGGTGATCGCGCCGGTCTTGGGATCGGTGACGCAGTTCTTCGGTTTGACCTGGGTTTCGCTGCCCACCGAGCTGCCAGGCGCCAGCAGGAACTGCTGCACCTGAGCCCGGGCAGGCAGACCACTCAGCAGCAGCGGGGCGAAAGACGTCCCCAGCAGCAGGGCAAGGATGGGATCACGCCGCAACATCGGTGCACGCTCAAGGGCTACCGAACCACTATGGCGAGAGGCCCGTGGATTGCGGTCAGCCCGGCTGCTCCTGACGGATTTCCTGCAGCAGCAGATCCAGTTGCTCCAGAGAGCCGCTGATGGCCGGCGGCAGCGTGGTCGGGTCATCGATCCCGGTGAGCAGGGCCGCCTGATCCTCGCCATGCCATTCGGCTTCGATGGCGCAGAGGCGGGCCACCAGTTCGGGCAGGCCACCACGGCGGTAGGTGCGGTGCAACTCATCGATGAGCACCGGCATGCGCACCGAAGCCGCCCGCAGGGCGCGGCGCAGGTCTGCCTGGCTGCGGCCGGCATGGCGCAACCAGTCCTTGATGAAGGACTCCAGATCACCGAGCTGGTCCTGCGTCAGCGCGGCCATCACCCCCAGGCGTTGGACCCGAGATTAAGGGGTCAGTCGCACTCCACGAGGCCGGTTTCCTGGCCGGCGCGACGCAGCTTGCGCAGGGCGCGCTGCACCACCTGGCGGCAGTACTCACGGCTGCAGTTCAACTGCCTGGCCACCTCGGCCAGGGTGCGCCATTCGTGGCTGCCGTCGAGCCCGAAACGCAACATCACGACGGTGCGTTCCTTGGGGGTCAGGCAGGCGCGATCGAGCAGTGCCCAGACCGCCGAGATGCGCTCGGCCAGCTCGGCCTGCTCGAGAGGAGGCAGCTCGGCGGAGGGCAGCACGTCGACCAGCTCCGAGGGGTCGGCCTTCGATTTGACGACACCCTGGAGGCTCACGGTGACACTGCGCAATTCGCAGGCCAACAGTTCTTCGACCTCATCGCGCCTGAGATGCAGCATCTTGGCCAGAACCGTGGGGCCCGGCAGCACGCCATGGCTCTGCAGATAGCGGGCCTTGGCCGCGCGCAATTTGGTCAGTTTTTCGTTGACATTGACCGGAATCCGAATCGTGCGGCTCTGGGTCGACAGCGCACGGTTGAGGCCCTGACGAATCCACCAATAGGCATAAGTACTGAATCGGTGTCCACGGGTGGGGTCGTACTTCTCAACGGCCCTGGTCAACCCCAACGTGCCCTCCTGAATGAGGTCGAGGAGGTCAAGACCTTTGCCCTGATAGCGCTTGGCCAGATTGACCACCAGGCGCAGATTGGCGGTGATCATGTGATTCTTGGCCCGCTCGCCCAGCCTCATGGTGCGGCGCTCCAGCTCGTCGTAGCTGCAGGCCGGCCCCGTGCCTCCCGCCGACGTGCAGCGTTCCTGCAGAGACACCATGGCCTGCACCTTGCGACCCAGGGTGAGCTCCTGCTCGGGTGTCAACAACTGATGGCGACCGATCTCACCGAGAAAGGCGCTCAAGGAGCTCACCATGGTGAGACTGCAGATTGATTTGAACCTAAGGGAGATTTGTCGCCAAGAAAAAACTCACTGAAAAACTTCCGACTTTCACTTTTGCTACGCAAATGCAGGATTGCTTCGAGTTTGTCTGCAGCACTCAACTGCAGCACTCAACAGAGCGGGCTCGGCAGGAGCTACCGTCAGCGCTCTATTGCCCAGTTCGACCCGCCATGACGTCCCTGCTGGCCGCCATTCCGACCGAGGTGCTGCAACGGGCAGGGGTGGCCTACGTGCATTACCTCAGCTTCATGCTGTGTTTTGGCGCGCTGGTGCTCGAGCGCCGTCTGATCAAGGCCAACCCGAACCGGCAGGAGGCCACCATGATGGTGATCACCGATGTGGTCTATGGGCTGGCGGCCCTGGCCCTGCTGGTCAGCGGAATTCTGCGGGTTCTCTACTTCGGCCAGGGCAGCGGCTTCTACACCGAGAATCCACTCTTCTGGTGGAAGGTCGGCCTCTACCTGGCGGTGGGTGCCCTGTCGCTCTACCCGACCGTCACCTACATCCTCTGGGCGCTTCCCCTGCGCAAGGGCGAACTGCCCAAGGTCAGTGAAGCTCTGGCCAACCGGTTGGCCTGGATCCTCAACATTGAACTGGTGGGCTTCGCCGCCGTGCCGTTGCTGGCCACCCTGATGGCCCGCGGCGTGGGCCTGCCGGCTGCCTGAGCCATGGCGAGCCGGCTGGCACTGCTGGCCGCAGGCCTGATCGTTAGCGCCGGTCTGGCACCCCCGGCGGCCGGAGCCGATCCAGCCAGCCGCTGCCCGACTGCCGAAGCCCTCAGCCCGCTGACCTTGCCGGCCGGCGACCGGCAGCCCCCCCCCCGAGCGCCCAGCGACGCGGAACCCGGTACCTACAACACGCGGCTGAGGCCCACGCCACTGGGCTGGCCGGTGCGGGAGCACTGGTGCGTCTGGATGGAACCGCCGGGCCCCGGGATCGGCAACACCGGGCCCGCCAGCGCCGAGGGGCAGCGTGCGATCCAGTGGCAGAACGCCGTGCGGGCGGCCCTTGAGCAATGGCAGACCCTGCTGTCGATCACCCTGGTCGAGCACGCCGAACAGGCCCAGGTGCGCCTCTGGCGTCGCCGACCGCCGCTGCAACGGCTTGCCGATGGCCGCACCCGGGCCAGCCATGGCAGGGCCGTGCTGCAGCTGCTGCAGGTGCGACGCGGCGGCCGGGAACAGCTCGAACCCAGAGTCGAGGTGCTGCTCAGCCCTGGCCAGCGCGCCCTGGCCCTGCAGGCCACCGCCCTGCATGAGCTGGGCCATGCCTTCGGCCTGTGGGGCCACAGCGACGACGCGGGCGATGCCATGGCCGCCGTGCCCGGTGCGATGCCGGTGCTGCGCCTCAGCCCACGCGATCGGGCGACGATGCGCTGGCTGCTGCGCCAGAGCGATCGGCTGCAGACACCATCAGCGCGATCACAAAGCCCAGCAGCTGCACCACGACCAGGGCAGGCCCCGACGGCAGATTGAACAGGCCTGAAGCCAGCAGGCCGATCACGGCCCCGCCCGCGCCGATGGCGCTGGAGAGCAGCACGTAGCCGCTGAAGCCCCGGCTCACCAGCCGGGCCCCGCAGGCCGGCATCACGATGAAGGCACTGATCAACAGCACCCCCACGGCCTTGATGGCGAGTGCGACGGCCAGGGCCAGCAGCACCACGAACAGCAGCTGCTGGCGCTCGGCATCCACGCCGCGGGAGCGGGCCAGTGGTTCATCCAGGCAGAGCAGAATCTGACTGCGGCGGTGGCGGGCCAGCAGCGCCACGGTCACCAGCAGCAGGGCGGCGATCAGCCCCAGATCCAACCAGGTGACGCCAAGAATGTCGCCAAACAACAGGGCCTCGAGACCCGGGCCCTGCCGGGGCAGGCGGCTCAGGGCCAGCACGGCGATCGCCAGAGATGCCGAATAGATGATGTTGAGCAGGGCATCCACCGGCAACCGGCTGCGCCGCACCACGGCGTTGACCACCAGGGCAAACACCACGGCAAACGGCAGCAGCACGAGGGTGGGGTTGAACCCCAGCGCCACCGCCAGGGTCAGGCCCAGCAATGAGGCATGGCCCAGGGCGTCGCTGAAGAACGCCATCTGCCGCAGCACCGCCACACTGCCCAGCAGGCCGCCCAGGCCACCGGTGAGCAGGCCCGCCAGCAGAGCCCGCTGCATGAACGGAAGACCCAGCAGCACCAGCAGCGCCGAAGCGTCGGGGTTCATGGCTGCGCCGCCGGCTCGTGCTGATGGCGGTAGGGGGCGTAGTGGTGCCCGTAGAGCTGCGCCAGCCGGGCGGAGCTGAGCGCGTGGTCGGGGCTGCCCGCACAGCGCAGCCTGCGGTTGAGGCACAGCACCCGATCACAGCTGCGACGCACCATGTCGAGATCGTGCGAGACCTGCAGGATCGTCCAGCCCTGGCTGCGGCGCAGATCAAACAACAGGTTGTGGAACTGCTCCGCCGCCTGGGCATCCAGGCCGGCCTGGGCCTCGTCGAGCACCAGCAACCGCCGCGGCCGCACCACACAGAAGGCGAGCAACACCCGCTTGAGCTGACCGGCCGAGAGCTCGCTCAGCAACCGCCGCTCCAGCCCCTGACAGGCGCAAAGCTCGAGGGAGCGTTGCACCGCCTGACGCCGGCCGGCAGCCGGCGCCCCGCCCAGGGCCACAAACTCGGCCACGGTCAGGGGGAAGCGACCCCGCGGTGCAAACAGCTGGGGCAGATAGGCGATCTGGTCACGCACCGGTGCCGGCAACTGACCGCGGGGACCGAGGGCATGGCCCAGCAGTTTGACGCTGCCGCCCTGCCGTGGGATCAGGCCCAACACGGCCTGCACCAGCGAACTCTTGCCGGCGCCGTTGGGCCCCACCAGCGCGGTGTCGGTCTCGGGGGGCAGCGCAAAGCTGACATCTTCGACAGCCAGCAGACCGCCCTGACGCACGCTCAGATGGCTGACTTCGAGAATCGTTTCGCCCATACCCATCAGGCTAGGGGGCCAGGCCGCGGCAGCAAAGGTTGCGAGGTGTTGCGAGCCGTGACGTTGCTTGTGACTTTTGGCGATCGCAACCAGCCGCAGCGGCATTGGCCATACCTTTCGGCCTTTGCACGCCCCACACTCCATGGCCCTGCCTGTTCTGACCACCCGGCCCATCACAACGAACGCCCGGGTGAGCAGCTTTTTTGTCGGCAACGAAGAGACCGTTCGCCAGAACGGCCGGTTTGCACTGCAGCGCGACCGGGCCGGCGCCGATGAACTGATCGAGCAGGCCTACCGGCAGATCTTCTTTCACGCCTTCAAGGTCGACCGCGATGCGGTGCTGGAGTCGCAGCTGCGCTCAGGCCAGATCAGCACCCGCGACTTCATTCGCGCCCTGTTGAAGTCTGACAAGTTCCGCACTGACTTCTACCGCTGCAACAGCAACTACCGGGTGGTGGAGCAGGTGGTGGGGCGCGTGCTGGGCCGGCCTGTGCACGGGGAGAGCGAGCGCATCGCCTGGTCGATCGTGATCGCCCAGAAGGGGCTGCCGGGCTTCATCGACGCCCTGCTCGACTCGGCCGAGTATCGCGACTGCTTCGGTGACGATCTGGTGCCCTACCAGCGGTCGCGGGTGCTGGCCGGCCAGGCCGTGGGCACCATGCCGTTCAACCAGCAGGCCCCCCGCTACGACGCCTACTGGCGTGAAGCCATGGCCCGCCGCGCCCCCGCCGGTCGCGGCAGCGCCTGGGCACCCAGCGGCGGCTGGCCCCAGCCCGCCTGGCTGGCCGGACAGCCCAGCCCCGCTGTGCAGAACGCCTGGCGCTGGTTCGTGGCCACCGGTGGCTTTGTGCTCACCGGCTTTGTGGTCTGGACCGCCCTGGCCATGCTGAGCACCGCCAGCCAGGGCTGAGCCCGGCACTCAGGAACGCCGTGGGGCTCCGCGGCGTTCCGCCAGCACCTGCTGCACCGCCCGCCAGCTGACGCCGTGGTGGGCCAGGGCCACCTGCAGGTGAAACAGGATGTCGGCTGCCTCACCGGCGATCTCTGCGGGGTCGCCGTCTTTGCAGGCCATCACGAACTCGGCGCTCTCTTCGCCGATCTTCTTGAGGATGCGATTGTCACCACCCGCGAGCAGTGTGTTGGTGTAGCTGCCGGGCTCAGGGGTGTCACGGCGGCCCTCGATCACCCGCATCAGCTCGGTGCAGGCATCGGCAGGTGGGGCAGGGGCCGAGGCTCCCCCCGCTGATGGCGCGAAGCCCTCGTCGTAGAAGCAGCTGCGGGCACCGGTGTGACAGGCCACATCGCCGCGCTGCTCGATCGTGAGCAGCAGCACGTCGGCGTCACAGTCGACACGCCATCCGCGCAGGGTCTGGATGTGGCCACTGGTGGCACCCTTATGCCACAGCTCGGCACGCGAACGGCTCCAGTAGTGCACCTCACCGGTCTCGAGGGTGCGCACGATCGCCTCCCGGTTCATCCAGGCGACCATCAACACGGCGCCATCGAGCCAGTCCTGGGCCACGGCCGGGATCAGGCCCGCGTCGTTGAAGCGCAGAGCCGACAGCAGCTGCTCGGTCGCAGCGGCGTCGGGTGCCTGAAATGATGAGGTCAAGGGCGCCATGTCCCGCTGCCCCGATCCTCCCGCAGGAGAGCCCCTGCGCCCAGGCCATGACCGCCGCCTACAGCTGCTCCAAGACCTTCAGCGGTTACCCCTGCACCCACCGCCAGTGGCGGCATCTGGGTCATTGCCGCTTTGTGCATGGCTACAGCCGCAGCTTCACGCTGTGGTTTCAGGCCCACCAGCTCGACGGCTGTGGGTTTGTGGTCGATTTTTCAGGCCTGAAGGAGCTTGAGGCCCAGCTCGCTGCCCAGTTTGACCACACCTTTCTGGCCAGTGCCGACGACCCGCTGCTCGAGACCTGGCGCGAGCTGCATGCCCAGGGTGCCCTGAATCTGCGGGTGATGGACAACGTGGGCATGGAAGCCAGCGCCGCACTGGTCTGGGGCTGGGCCAACACCCTGCTGCAGGCGCGTGAGGGCGGTCGTGCCTGCTGCTGGCGCGTCGAGGCGCGCGAAAACGAGAAGAACGCGGCCAGCTACGCAGCGCTGCCGAGCTGGTTCAGCGCAACGGCAGAGTGCTCTTGATGAACAAGACGCCGACACAATGAGGGCATAGTGGGAACGAGGTTTCCTGCCTGCCCTCCAATTCGTGCTCGGCAACGACCGAGTCCATCCATGACCCGCCAGACCGCCACGCTGTTCGCGCTTGCTGCAGGCGCCGCCCTGATCACAGCTTCACCGGCCCAAGCCCACGGCCTTGCCGCTGGTGGAGCCCTGGGCGGGTTCCTGCACCCCCTTGGGGGCCTCGATCACGTGGTGATGCTGATGACGGTCGGCACGGCGGCCTCGTTCATTTCGGCACAGCTGCTGCTCTGGGCCCTGGCCGGCGCTGCGATCGGAGCGGGAATCGGCCTGGCGGGATTCAGTCTGCCCGCAGCCGAACTGCTGGCCCCGCTGGCGATCTCGGCCGTGGCCGCCCTGACCCTGGCTGCCGGTCGCCTGCGCTGGAGCAACAGTCCTCGCCTGCTGACCAACATCAGCGGCGGCGTGGTGGCCCTGGGTGTGGCGATCCACGCCATGCTCCACGGCCTGGAGGCACCCCACGACGGCAACACCCTGCTGTGGTGGACAGGTGCCCTCGCCAGCTCGGTGCTGCTGTGCGGCGGCAGCACCCTGCTGCTCAAGCGGCTTCCGCTGAGCTGGACCCGCAGGGCAGCCATCGCGTTTCTGGCGCTTGGAGGCCTGCTGGCCCTGGGGTCGCTCGCTGTGCTGAACGGGGCCGTCCCAGCCTGACCCAGGGTCAACGACCCAGGCGCAGATGCCCGTCAGGCGTTGACTCGCAGATGCTCCAGCCATGGAGCATCAGATGTCTCACGAACCGTCCCGCCTGGCCATGGGCGGGAAAATAGCGCTGCTCGATCACACAGCCAGGCTGATCAAGCGAGCAGTCAGTGAGATGCCTGTCGCGCACCAATCCTGAACCCTGATCCTCCAGGGTCCAGACCCCCTTGTAGAGAGCGGCTGGATCCTGCAACCGCAACAACAGCGCATGGGCTGGCAAGGAAGCCGTCATCGTTCAAGACTGGCATGCAGAATATTCATCACAGACTGAATCGCGAGAACAAGCTGTGAATCCAAACCGAGAACAACAGCAAGGCTGTTCAGAATGTTGTGCTCATCGTCCTGGAAGGGACCATCAGAGCGCATGATCTCAGCAGCAACGGCATAGGCGGTAGCGCGCTGATCATCGGTCAAAACAGCAGCAGCATCGATCATCAAATGCTGGGCACCTTTCACACGCCGCTCCGTGAGCAAGCGATCCAACAGAGCCACCATTTGCCCATCCTGCCAAGCGTTGAAGGGAGGGCGATAATCGAGTGCGTGGCGCAGAGCCCGTGAGCCTGCCATGGTCAGGGCGCCATCCCAGGAGACCGCGGCAAGGGCAATCGCCGCAAAGGCTGCTGGGACAGCCTGGTGAATTTCGTCTTCGGTTGTCATAGCGCAGAAGCAGTAATGGGTTGAGATGAAAGCTTCCAGATGCGATCGGCATACTCGGCAATGGCGCGATCACTGCTGAAAAAGCCACAACGCATTGTGTTGGTGACAGAGGAGCGAATCCAGCCATCGCGTTGTTGCCAGGCCTGATCCACAGCATTTTGAGCGCGGCTGTAATCAGCCGCATCGGCCATGACCAGAAAAGGATCCTGACTGCAGAGGTTGTGCAACAACGGCTGAAACAGATTGCGGTCACCTTCACTGAAGTGACCTGAACCAATCAGATCAATCGCCGCCCGCATCGCGGGGTTGCTGTCTAGCCATGGCATCGGGTGATAGCCCTCCCGTTGCAGTTGCTCCACCGCCCTGGCGTCATGGCCAAAAAGAAAGAAGTGATCCTCACCGACCCGCTCTCGGATTTCGATGTTGGCGCCATCCAATGTGCCGATGGTCAGTGCACCGTTGAGAGCCATTTTCATGTTGCCCGTACCTGAGGCCTCTTTCCCGGCCGTAGAAATCTGTTCAGAGAGGTCAACGGCCGGATAAACGGTCTGACCCAGGCTGACGCTGAAATTGGGTAGGAAAATGACCCGCAATCTGCCGCGCATCGCGGGATCCATATTGACAATTTCAGACACACCAACAATCAGACGGATGATCAACTTGGCCATCGCATAGCCAGGCGCAGCCTTGCCTCCAAAGATGACTGTGCGCGGAGGAAGATCCTCACCATTGCGCAAGCGCAGATAGCGCTGTACCACCTCGAGCACAGCAAGATGCTGACGCTTGTACTCATGGATCCGCTTGACCTGCACATCAAACAGTGAGGTGTGATCAATCAGCACCCCAAGTTGCTGATGAATGCTGTGCGCGAGGCGCATCTTCGCCTGGTCTCTGGCCTGCTGCCAGCGCTCCAGGAAAACAGAATCGGCAAGCCAGGGCTCAAGCCGCGCCAGTTGATCAAGATCGCGGCGCCAGCCGTCACCCAACACATCATCAAGCAGGGCCGTCAATCCAGGATTGGCCACCGCAAGCCAGCGTCGGGGCGTCACACCATTGGTGACATTGGTGAAGCGCTCGGGCCAGAGCTGGGCAAAATCATGCAGCACATGCTGCTTCAACAGCTGGCTGTGGAGCTCGGCGACTCCGTTGGTGTGATGGCTCCCGACCACAGCCAGGTTGGCCATACGCACCCGCCGCACCGGGCCCTCCTCAATCAGGGAAAGACGCTGCAGCAAGTCCTGCTTGCCAGGGTTCTGAATGCGCACTGAACGCAGAAAACGGGTATTGATCTCGTAGATGATCTGCAGCTGTCTGGGCAGTAGCTCCTCAAACAACGGCACCCCCCAGGTCTCGAGCGCCTCAGGCAACAGGGTGTGGTTGGTGTAGCTGAAGCTGGCCTGTGTGATCGCCCAGGCATGCTCCCAATCGAGCTGCTCCTGATCCATCAACAGACGCATCAGCTCAGCCACTGCAATGGCGGGATGGGTGTCATTGAGCTGAACAGCAAATTTCTTATGGAACTCACTGACTGGCAGACCCTGCTTCTTGAGAATGCGCAGCATGTCCTGCAGGGAGCAGGAAACAAAGAAGATCTGCTGGCTCAATCGCAGCCGCTTGCCCTGATCAAATTCATCATTGGGATAGAGAACTTTGCTCAGCGTTTCACTCTGCACCTTGGCCAAGACTGCACGGGTGTAGTCGCCGGCATTGAAGGAGGCAAAATCAAAGGCCTCCGTTGCCAGGGCTGACCACAGCCGCAGGGTGTTGGCTGTGCGCACGCGGTAACCCACGATCGGCGTGTCATGGGCCACGCCCAGCACGGTCTGCTGACCGAGCTGCACCGGGTAACACCACTCAGGACGAATCACCTCCCAGGGATTCCCCTGGGCCAACCAAGCGTCGGTGCTTTCACACTGGCCCTGCGGACCGATGGACTGCCTGAAAATGCCGAATTCATAGCGAATTCCATAGCCGATGGCCGGCAGCTCAAGGCTGGCCAGCGACTCCTGAAAACAGGCCGCCAGGCGACCAAGGCCCCCGTTACCCAGGCCCGGCTCGGGCTCGCAGGCGATCAGAGCATCAAGGTCCAGACCAAGATCGCGGCATGCGCATTCAGCCTCCTTGCGAATGCCCAGGTTGACCAGATTGTTGTCGAGATGGGGCCCCAGCAGATATTCAGCTGACAGATAGGCCGCCGTACGCACCCCCTTGGCGGTGTAGGTCTCGGCTGTATCAACCCAGTTGCGCAACAGGCGATCTCTGACAGCCAGTGCCAGCGCCATGTAATGGTCATGCTGGGTCGCCAGGGACGGCGATTTTGCCTGGCTGAAAAACAGATGGCGCCGAATCGCGTCTTTCAGGCCGATGTCAGCAACTTGAACGGGATCAGCTTGAAGCGACATGGAGAAAAAAGACAAAGGGAGCCAAACCGAACGCCGTTGTCAGCAACGGCACACACAAGATCAGAACGAAGGGGGCCGGTCCTCCAGCCAAGCAATCAAGCTGAGCCATCCAACAGAGCAATCAATGAACGATTGCAAGGCCAGCACCGATCTCCACTGAATCGTTGCCATCAGATTGCTCACTGCCATGGAAACGTGATTGCAGCAACAGACACCAAAAGGCAAAAGTTTCAAATCTCTTCATCAGCAGAAACAGTGCAGCCGTGGTCATCGCGATGCACGCCCGAATGGAGCCGACAGCCGCCTTAACCAGGGCGAGGAGATAAGCATTTGTGCTCATCGTGTTGTTCAGTAGCAACAATCACTTGGCAATGGCCTGATGCCTGTCTTTGCTGAAGGGATCAGCCAAGAGGTTTCAGCGATGCCAACCCCAGCCCGACTGCAGGCCTACAGGCAGATTCTTGAGCGGCCAGCGGTGGGTACGCCCCCACTCAAGCCGCTCGAGGAGCTCTGGGCCAGCGATGTGTTCACCCTCGAACGCATGCGCGCGGCGCTGCCCAAGGCGGTCTTCAAGTCGATCCAACGCTCGATCAAGCAAGGCTTCAAGCTCGACGCGTCGGTCGCCGACACCGTGGCTCAGGCCATGAAGGACTGGGCCACCGCCCGTGGAGCGCTCTATTACGCCCACGTGTTCTATCCGCTCACCAACCTCACCGCCGAAAAGCACGACGGCTTCATCGCTCCCCAGAGCGACGGCAGCGTGATCAGCGAATTCACCGGCAAGCTGCTGGTGCAGGGGGAACCGGATGGCTCCTCGTTTCCCAACGGCGGCATTCGCTCCACCTTTGAAGCCAGGGGCTACACCGCCTGGGATGTGACCAGCCCTGCGTACCTGATGGAGACACCCAACGGAATCACCCTGTGCATTCCGACGGTGTTTGTGAGCTGGACCGGCGAAGCCCTCGACAAGAAGACCCCGCTGCTGCGCTCCAACGCGGCGATGAACGCCCAGGCCCAACGGTTGCTGCGGTTGCTGGGCGAGAGCGAGATCGCCCCGGTCAACTCGAGCTGCGGAGCTGAGCAGGAATACTTTCTGGTCGATGCGGCGTTTTCGGCCCTGCGGCCTGATCTGCAACTGGCCGGTCGCACCCTGTTCGGCGCTGCACCCGCCAAGGGGCAGCAGTTTGACGATCACTACTTCGGCGCCATCCCCGAGCGGGTGCAGGTGTTCATGCAGGACGTGGAGCATCGGCTCTACCGGCTCGG
This sequence comes from Prochlorococcaceae cyanobacterium, assembly GCA_040399325.1. GTDB lineage: Bacteria > Cyanobacteriota > Cyanobacteriia > PCC-6307 > Cyanobiaceae > RGUW01. The sequence goes on along the minus strand of JBBASJ010000004.1, from coordinate 1,745 downwards.
AATCCCGGCCAAGACCCGCCACAACGAAGTGGCACCCGGCCAGTTCGAGATCGCCCCGTTTCACGAGGCCGCCAACGTCGCCACCGATCACCAGCAGTTGATCATGACCGTGCTCAAGAGCACGGCCAAGAAACACGGCTTCAGCTGCCTTCTGCACGAAAAGCCCTTTGCCGGTGTCAATGGCAGCGGCAAGCACGTCAACTGGTCGATCGGCAACGCCACCCAGGGCAACCTGCTGGATCCCGGCGATACCCCGCACCAGAACCTGCAGTTCCTGCTGTTTTGCGGGGCCGTGATTCGCGGTGTGCACCAGTACGGCCCACTGATGCGGGCCGCCATCGCCACCGCCAGCAACGACCATCGGCTCGGCGCCAACGAAGCGCCGCCAGCCATTATCTCGGTCTACCTGGGCAGCCAACTGGAGGATGTGTTCAGTCAGATCAAGAGCGGCGAGCTGAGCGGCTCGGCGAGCAAGGCGCTGATGTCGCTCGGCATCGACACCCTGCCCGAGCTCAACCGCGATCCTGGCGATCGCAACCGCACCTCACCGTTTGCCTTCACCGGCAACCGCTTTGAGTTCAGGGCCGTGGGCTCGGGGCAGTCGGTGGCAGGGCCCCTGGTGGTGCTCAACACCATGCTGGCCGATTCGATCAGCTGGATCGCCGATCAGCTCGAGGATCAACTCAACACCGGCTCGTCTCTGGCTGAGGCCGCCTTCGCGGTGCTCAAACGCACCATGGACGACCATGGTGCGGTGGTCTTCGGTGGCGACGGCTATTCCAGCGAATGGCACCGCATCGCTGTCGAGGAACGCGGTCTGGAAAATCTGCGCAGCAGCGCCGATGCCCTGCCGGTGCTCAAGCGCCTGGAGATTCGCGAGCTGTTCGAACGGCACGGCGTGCTGACACCAGTCGAACTGGAGAGCCGTTTTGATGTGTATGCCGAGCAATACATCCAGGCCATCGAGGTGGAAGCCAGGCTGGTGCTGCGCATCGCCCGCACCCAGGTGTATCCGGTGGTGATGACCTACCTGGAGCGCCTGAGCCGGTCGCTGCGCGACCAGCAGGAGCTGGGACTCCCCCCCGATCGCAGCATGGCCGCCGCGGTGGCCGAACGCAACGGGGAGCTCATCCGCCATTGCATGGCTCTGGAGACTGCCCTGTCAGGGGGGACACAACAGGAGTTGATCGGTCACATGCAGCACTGCGCCGAAGGTCTGCTGCCGTTGATGCAGGCTGTGCGCCAGGCCGTCGACGCACTCGAAGCGATCGTCGATGACGATCTCTGGCCCCTGCCCACCTACCAGGAGATGCTGTTCATGCGCTGAACTGCGGAAGGGGGGGGAGGGAGACTTTCCCTGAGTGACTTCTCGCAGAACATTGATCGGCTGGTCAGAGATGGGCTGCCGCCCGCCAGCAAGGCAACGCCTGAGGGCAAAACGCCCTCAGGCGTGCCGTTTCCAGCCATGAGCGGGCCAGATTCCCTGCCGTTCGAGCCAGTACTGCTCTGGCGAGAGCCCTGAGAGCTGTTGTTTGGCAATTGTGCGCAGCGCCGCTGCCAGGTACTGCAGCGATTGCGGCCTGTAGATGGCTGCCAGCTCTCGCGCCAGCTCGTCCAGGGTGATGTCGTCCTCGAGGTGCATGAACGGCATGGTTGCGGCGGCCAGTTTGATCAGGAGTGCTGGGCCGAACGCTCAATGCTGCGGATCTGCTGCAGGAATTGCCGGCCCACCCCCCGCGAGAGGC
>JBBASJ010000003.1:0-73396 GCA_040399325.1 Prochlorococcaceae cyanobacterium | reverse complement strand
CATTGATGAATTCGCCGCGGGCATCAGCCTGGGCAACGACCTTGGTGAAGGCGTCAAACATCGCTGGAGCAAAAAAGTCTGCCTGATGCTAAGGATCACCGCAGGGGCAGCGTGAGCCCTGTTGGTCGCGGGGGCTGCCGCTTGGAGCGATCCCGTTAGGGTCCTTCCAGCCCTCTGCCGATCCATGCAGGCTCCGAGCTGGGATTCGTTGCGGCAGTGGGCCGCACCCCCTGAGGCTGGGGCGCTCGAGCACCAGCGTTGTCACGGCCCCACCACTGCCCAGGCGACCCTGCGTCTGTTTGGCCAGAGTGAATCAGCGGTGCGGGTCACCCTCTACCGCGATCACCACGCCTGGTGTCCGTATTGCCAGAAGATCTGGTTGTGGCTCGAGGAGCGCCGGATCCCCTACCGGATCCGCAAGGTGACGATGTTCTGCTACGGGCAGAAGGAAGCCTGGTTCACGCGGTTGGTGCCCTCGGGCATGTTGCCCGCCCTTGAGCTCGATGGTCGCCTCATCACCGAGAGCGATCGCATCCTGGCCGTGCTGGAGCACACCTTCGGGCCGCTCGGCCCTCTGGGTTTCGAGGATCCGACCGTGCTGCAGCTGCGGCAGCTCGAACGGTTGCTGTTTCGGGCCTGGTGCCAATGGTTGTGCACCCCGGGGCTCAGCGCCACCGACGAGCAGCGCTGCCGCCAGCAGTTCCAGCGTCTGGCCGCGGCGATGGAGGACGCGCTGGCGTCAACCCCTGGACCGTTTCTGCTGGGTCAGGAACCGGTCACCGCAGATCTGGTGTTTGTGCCCTACCTCGAGCGCATGGGCGCCAGCCTTGCTTACTACAAGGGTTTTCTGCTGCGCCGGGAGCACCCCGGCATCCACGCCTGGTTTGCGGCGCTGGAGCTTCGCTCCACCTACCGGGGCACCCAGAGCGACTTTCACACCCATGCGCACGATCTGCCGCCCCAGATGGGGGGCTGCCATGCCAGCGGCACGCCGCAGCAGCGCCAGCTGGCTGCTGCCATCGACGCCGGGCCCTGGCCGGTGCAGGAGCCTGACCCCGAAACCACATGGTTGGCCCCGCAGACGGCGGCGGCTCAGGAGGCCCTGGGGCGGGTGCTGCGCCATGGCCCTACCCTGATCAGGCGCATGGCCGCCGCCACAGCCCTCGAGAGTCCACGGGTCGATGCGGCCCTGAGGGCCGCTCTGGGCCTGCTGGTTCCTGAGCCGGCCGTCTGCCGGCCTCCTGATGGAACGGCCGCGGCGCTGCGCTACCTGCGGGACCGTGTCAGCGTTCCGCGTGACATGGGTCTCCATGCAGCACGCCTGCTGCGGCAGGCTCTCGAGGCCACAGCCCGGCTTGACCGCGGCGACCCTGGAGCCCAGGGGCCGGCCCTGACGCGCCAGCACCGCCGCGATCAGGACCCGATCGGCTTTGTGGGCTCAGTCTGATCAGCCTGATCTGACTAGTTTCAGCCTCAGCTGCATCATGCTGATGGTTCGATTCCACCCGGGACCGTTGCTGCGTCGGTTGCGGCATCGGGTCCCTGCCGCGGTGCTGGGGGTCCTGGCGCTCAGCATCGATGCTCGGGCCCTGGAACTCAACGGCAGGACCTACTTCAGCAGGCCACCCTGGTCGGTTGACCTGATCAGCTACTACACCACGGTCTGGCAACCGTTTGCCGAGTACTACTTCACGGTTGAACTCGATCCGGCTGCCGGCGCCTCCCTGGGCGAATTGGTGATCACCCAGACCAGGGGGGTCGATCGCTGGTTTCCCTTCAATGTCGAAGCCAGTCGCGCCTTCCTGGGGCGACCTCGCCAGGAGGGCTCCGCTGTGCCGGTGCAGGTGCGCTTCGATCAGGCGGAGCGCACCTTCCGGGTCGTGTTTCCGCAGCCTGTGCAACCCGGCAATACGGTCACGCTGATGCTCAAGCCGTGGAGCAATCCCTCCATGGCCGACACCTACATGTTCCAGGTCACGGCCTTCCCCAGTGGTCCAGACCCCTCGCCAGCACCACTTGGATACGGCACATTGCGCATCTACATGCCCGATCGGTGGTGAACCCCGTGGTCAGAGCTCGGTTGTCGCGCCGGATCGGTCTGATCGGCGCTGGCCTGCTGCTGGGGTGGGGAGCTGTGCATGGGGCGGTGCTTGGGGTCGAGCAACCGGTGCAGATGCCGACGGCGGTGCCGCTGACGGTCTCCGTCGCCCCCCTCGTTGCCTTCGGTGGCAGCACCGTCGCCGCTGCGTTGCCCGCCCTGGCCTATCCGCTGGCGCAGGTTGCACTGCAGATCGACCCCTGGGGCTGGCGCTATTCGGAACGCCGCTCGGCCTGGCGCATGCACACCGGCGTCGATTTCGCTGCGCCTCAGGGCACCCCTGTGCTGGCAGCACAGGCGGGGCGGGTGGTGCTGGCCGAGTCGCTGGGTGGCTATGGCCTCACCGTGATGCTTGTGCATCCAGGCGGGATCCAGACGCTCTACGCCCATCTGGACCGTATCGATGTGGCGGTGGGGGCCGATGTGAGCCAGGGCGATGCGCTCGGCACCCTGGGCATGACCGGCTCGGCCACCGGCCCCCACCTTCACTTTGAGCTGCGCAGTGGCGACCGCGGCGACCTGGCCCACGACCCCACGCCCCATCTGCCGCCCCTGCTGCCTCCACCGGATCTGACGGCAGATCTCAGGCTGACGCGACCCCGCTGAAGCTGGAGCCTGGCCGCTTAGCAGCCCGGATAGCGCAGTGTGCGCCAGCTGCCGCAACCGGTGCTCACCTCGATGCCGATGCCGACGGGACCCTGGTCGCCGCCGAATTGCTCATGCCACCAACCCCTGGCCTCGTCCCAGGCGGCATCGAGGGATTCATAAAGGTCGTCGAGCACCGGATGGGGGCAACCACTGTGATCGACCAGGCGGTACTGCCGCACGCCGGAGCGACCCGCGGGCAGAACGTGTTCCACAACGCAACCAACACACTGATCTCATGATTGACCCGCTGCAGCGATCGGTCTGTCGTCTTCACAACATCTTTCGGAATCGCCCGCTGCAACCCCTTGTCGGTTGGCTTCAACTGAGGTAGCGGCGGACCGAAGGCCTGCACCAGAACACCAGGGTTGCGGTGCTGGCCACCGTCAGCAGGGCGGCCAGCACCGCCGTCAGGATTCTGTTCTGATCCACCAGCACCAGTCGCACGATGGCGTACGGGACCCCTGCCGTGAGGGCCATGGCCAGGGTCACGATCGCCAGCACCTGTCCCCAGCGTCGCCACCGCAGCAGGGCAGTCGACGCGACGATGCCCACCACCGCGGTTGGCAACACGGCACCGGCGACCACGGCGATGTTGGCGGTGCGCCAGGTGGGGTCGACCACGATGGCGGCCATCCCCAGCGGCAGGGCCAGGATGTTGCTGACCAGGCCCACGATGGCGAGGGTTCTGTAGCCGTGGGGTGGATTCAACATCGGCAGCTGGCGGGGCGTTGCCATCCCCATGGGCGGTCTCAATGTATGCGCCGATCTGCAGCGCGTCGGCAGCGGTCGCGCCCCTGTCAGGCCATGGCAAACAGCAGCACATCGGTGCCTTCGGCGCTGCTGGTGAGCGTGGCGTCTCCGGCGGTGAGCCCCACACCGTCGCCCTCTGACAGGCTCAGCGGCCCAGGTGCGGCGGCCAGGTTGAGCTGGGCCTGGCCGGCGATCAATTGCAGCCAAATCAGTGGCGCTGTCAGTGGCGCTGTCTCAAGAGGCAGCGGCAGTGGCCTGCCGAGCGCGGGCCGGGCCCGCCACAGCCGCACGGGCCTGTGGATCGCCATGGCCCCACCCTCACCCCGGGGATCGAGCAGGGGTGTCCAGTCGCCTGAGACAACGAAGGGTTTCTGCTCGTAAGCGGGCGTGAGACCCGTGCGGCTCGGTTCGATCCAGATCTGCAGCAGGCGGCAGGGCCCTGGCCCCTGGTTGATTTCGCTGTGCACGATGCCGGTACCGGCACTCATGCGCTGCACCTCCCCCGCCTGAAGCACGGCGCTGTGGCCCATCGAATCGCGGTGGTTGAGCTGGCCCGCGACCATCACCGTGATGATCTCCATGTCGCGGTGGGGGTGCATGCCGAAGCCCTGGCCGGCGGCGATGGTGTCGTCGTTGATCACCCGCAGGGGACCGAAGCCCATCCATTGCGGGTCATGGTGGCCGCCGAACGAAAAGGTGTGCCAGCTGTCGAGCCAGCCGTTGCGGCTGTGGAAGCGTTCGCCGGCCCTTCGCCAGACCAGGCCGGGCGGCAGTTGTGGCGTCTGAGTGCCAGGGGGCATGGCGAGAACCTCAGGCGTCAGCGGGGGGCAGGCGCAGCAAGCGGGCCACCAGGTCGGCGATCGAGCTGTCCTTGGCGGGGCTGGCGTTGTTGCTGACCAGCTGGCGGCCCACCACATGGGCCCCCAGGTGGGCCAGCTGCAGGCGCAGGGCAATCAACAGTGTGTGGCCACCGCCGCCCGAGTGGGTGGCGATGGCGATCGGCCGGCCGTTGAACAGCGCTCTGAAGTCGTCACCCTGCACCGACAGCCAGGCGATGGCGCTGGTCAGCACCGGCGGGATCGATCCGTTGTATTCAGGGGCGCAGATCACCCAGCGCGGCGCAGCCTGCAGGATCGCCTGCAGGCCTGCCAGCGCGTCAGGGGTGCCGTTGCCCAGGGCCCTGGGGCTGAACAACGGCAACGCCACCGCGGTCAGATCCAGCACCTCGGCAGACTGACCCTGCCCCCTGGTGGCTGCGGCGAAGCGTTCCGCCAGTTTGAGGTTCTCGCCGTTGCTGGCGGTGATCACCAACACGTCGGTGGATGGCTGGGGGTTCATCAGTTGGCGTTGAGGGTTGGGTAATCGGTGTAGCCCGCCGGACCGGAGCTGTAGAAGCTGGCGGGGTCCGCCGGGTTGAGCGGGGCCCCCTGGCGGAACCGCTCCGGCAGGTCAGGGTTGGCCAGGAAGCTGGTGCCGAAGGCCACCGCATCGAGGCCACCGGCGGCGATGGCGGCATTGGCCTCGGCGGCGGTGTAACCCATGTTGGCCACCAGCAGGCCCTTGTAATGCTCGCGCACCGGGCCGACCACATCGCCCTGCTGTTGACCCAGAAAGTCGCCCCGCAACAGGTGCAGGTAGGCCAGCGGCAGATCATTGAGCCGGCTGGCCAGCCAGGTGATCAGGCCGATCGGGTCCGAATCGGCCATGGCGTTGTAGCCGTTGAGCGGCGACAGCCGCACCCCCAGCAGCGGCGTCTCGAGCGCGACCGCCTCGAGCACCTCCAGCAGCAGGCGCGCCCGGTGTTCGATCGACCCGCCGTAGGGCCCTGAGCGCCGGTTGCTGCCATCGCGCAGAAACGCATCCAGCAGGTAGCCGTTGGCACCATGCACCTCGACCCCGTCAAAGCCGGCGGCCATCGCATGTCGAGCCGCCAGCCGAAAGCCCTCGACGATGGCGGGCAGCTCGTCGTCATCCAGCTGCCGTGGCACCACGTAGGGCTGTTTGCCCTCGGGGGTGTGCACTTCGTCGCCGGTGATCGCGATGGGGCTGGGCGCCACCGGCTGGCGGCCGCCGTTGAGCAGCGGATGGCAGGCCCGGCCCCCATGCCAGATCTGCAGCACGATGCGGCCGCCGGCGCGGTGCACGGCATCGGTCGTGAGCCGCCAACCGGCGATCTGGGCCTCGTTGTAGATGCCCGGTTCATGCCAGAAGGCCGAATGGCCCTCCATCACCATCGTGGCTTCGGCCACGATCAGGCCGGCGCTGGCCCGCTGGGCATAGTGCTCGGCCATCAGCGCTCCGGGCACATGGCCCTCCTCGGCGCGGCAGCGGGTCAGCGGCGCCATCCAGATGCGGTTGGGCAGCGCGAGTGAACCCAGCTGCAGGGGAGTGAACAGGTCGGTCATGGCGGTCAGGCTGGGTTCCGGGGCGCCAGGATGGGCGCGCTGCGGTTCTGCCCATGTTCAGCCTGTCGTGGGCTGCTGCACAAGCCATCCCGAGGGATGTTCGGGCATGAGCGCCATCGCAGCGGCGCCGTTGACCCTATTTCCGCCACTCCAGCGCGGCGCCCTCACCACCCTGCAGGTGAACCTGGGCTACCGCTGCAACCAGGCCTGTAGCCACTGCCATGTGGATGCGGGGCCCAACCGCACCGAGATGATGGAGGCCGCCACGCTGGCCCTGATTCCGCCGGTGCTTTCAGCCCGCGGCATCGCGACCCTCGATCTCACCGGCGGGGCCCCGGAGCTGCATCCGGGCTTTCGTGAGCTGGTGCGCCAGGCGCGGGCCCTCGGCGTCAGGGTGATCGACCGCTGCAATCTCACGATCCTCAGCGAGTCTGGCCAGGAGGATCTGGCGGCGTTCCTGGCCGACCAGGGTGTCTCTGTGGTGGCGTCGTTGCCCTGTTACCTGCAGGACAACGTCGATCGGCAACGCGGTGCGGGGGTGTTCGAACGCAGCATCGCCGGCCTGCAGCAGCTCAACGCCCTGGGCTATGGCCAGGCGGGCAGCGGGCTGACGCTCGATCTGGTGTTCAACCCCCAGGGGCCGACCCTGCCGCCACCCCAGCTCCAGCTGGAAGAGGCCTACCGCCGGCATCTGGACCAGGCCTACGGCATCGTCTTCAACCATCTGCTGGCCCTGGCCAACATGCCGATCGCACGCTTCGCCGATCAGCTGCAACGCCGCGGCGAGCTGGCGGCCTATCAGCAGCTGCTGCAGTGCAGTCATAACCCCGCCAACCTCGGCCAGGTGATGTGCCGCTCCCTGATCAGCGTCGACTGGCAGGGACAGCTCTTCGACTGCGATTTCAACCAGATGCTGCGCCTGCCTCTGGCTGGTCAGCCGCCGCTGCACCTGGCTCACCTGTTGCAGTGGGATCCCGCTGCAGCGCCGATCGCCGTTGAGCGCCATTGTTTTGGCTGCACTGCCGGGAGCGGATCGAGCTGTGGTGGGGCCCTGCGTTGATCCCTGAACTGGGATCATCCTGAAAGCACACCGTGTCGAACCCATGCCAGCAACCACCACTGCCGAAGCTGTGCAGCAGGGTGTGCGCCAGTACTACGGCAGCACCCTCGGCAGCAGTGCCGATCTGCGCACCAGCGCCTGTTGTGATGCCAGCAGCGTGCCGGCCGCACTCAAGCCACTGCTGGCCCGCATTCATCCGGAGGTGAGCGCCCGGTACTACGGCTGCGGTCTGGTGGCTCCACCCCTGCTCCAGGGCGCGCGCGTGCTCGACCTGGGGTGCGGCAGCGGTCGCGATGTCTATCTGTTGTCGCAGCTGGTGGGTGCTGACGGCGTGGTGATGGGGGTCGACATGACCGCCGAGCAGCTGGCGGTGGCCACGGCCCACCAGGCCTGGCACGCCGAGCAGTTCGGCTACGCCAACGTGCGGTTCGTGGAGGGGCTGATCGAGCAGCTCGACCAGCTCGGCCTGGAACCTGCGAGCTTCGATGTGGTGGTCTCCAACTGCGTCGTCAACCTGGCCACCGACAAGGCTGCGGTGCTGGCCGGCGTGCGGCACCTGCTCAAACCCGGCGGTGAGTTCTATTTCGCCGATGTCTATGCCGACCGCCGTCTTGATCCCGGCCTCCGAGGCGATCCGGTGCTGTACGGCGAGTGCCTGGCTGGCGCTCTGTACTGGAACGATTTTTTGCGCCTGGCCCGCGGCAATGGTTTTGCCGATCCGCGGCTGGTGAGCAGTCGGCCGCTGGCGATCACCGATCCGGAGCTGGCGGTGCGCACCGGCGAGACCCGGTTCTTCTCGGCCACCTATCGGCTGTTCCACCTCGATCAGCTCGAGGATGCCTGCGAAGACCATGGTCAGGCGGTGACCTATCTGGGCACGGCGGCCGGCCAGCCCCATGCCTTCGATCTCGACGCCCACCACCACTTCGAGACCGGCCGGCTTGCCCCGGTCTGCGGCAACACCTTCAGGATGCTGCGGCAGAGCCGGCTGGCGCCCCATTTCAGCTTTGTGGGCGATTTTCAGCGTCATTTCGGCCTGTTTCCCGGTTGTGGCGGGGCCCTGCCGTTTGCCACAACCGGGGCCGGCGGCGACACGGCATGCTGCTGAGGCCTCTGGCGGCTGGGCTGCTGTGGGCGCTGGCGGGGCTGGGCTCCTGGGCGGCGGCACCGCTCCCGGCCCGGTCGGCGACCCGCCAGGGGGCCCCGGTTGTGCTGTGTGTGCTCTCCCCCCGGGTCGAGCCCGTCGACGAGGCCGATGCCTTCGGCGAGGTGCCCACCGCGTTTCCCACCCTGCTGGTGGTCGAACCGCTGCAGCAGGTGAGGGTGGAGACCGCTCAGGGTCGGCTGCTCTGGAGCCGCCAGGCCGCTGCCGGCCGGCCCTTGGCCCTGCCCCTGTTCTGGCCCCTGCCACCCCTGCAGCCGGGTCAGTCGGTGCTGCTGCGGCTGCAACCCCTGGGCGCGGCCGCCGATGCCTTTGCCCACGTGCGCCTGCGGGCCGCCGGCCCTGCCCGCATGGCCTCCACCGCCAGCCTGATGCGGACCCTGGGCCAGCGGGTCGATGCCTGGATGGCCGCCATCAATCGGGCGTTGAACAGCGGCGATGTGCCCCTGGCCTGGGCGCTGCTCTATGCCCGCCAGGCCCCGGTCGCAGAGCCGTTGCAGGTCCTGCGCCGCCAGGTGCTCCAGCGCGGCTGTGGTGATGGCCCGCCCACGTCAAAAGGCCCGACACCATCGGTGCCGGGCCTGGGTGAACACAAAAGCAGTGAAATCGACTTGAAAACGGGATTGCAGAATGGTGACGCCAAGGCCGGACAGGCCTGATCTGGTGGCGGCTCCCGGACGTTCCGGGGGCGTTGGTTCACCAAGTGATGCGGCGTCGTTGCTTCTGGGTGATCAGTTCGTTTCGGAGCTGCTCAAGGCGGCACCTGGGGCCATGGTGTCCAAGGATCGGCTCCCGTGAACCCGGGGGCACCTGAAACGATGCATCGGGTGGTTCTGTGAACCGGGGAACCGCAGATCAGGACAAGACTGTTGGAGCAGGGGCCTGCGGTCAGCGCACTCCTGGCGTCTGGCGGGGTGGAGTGTCATCCATGTCTGGGCCTCCGAATCGATGCCATCAGTCTCAGGGCATCTCGGGCTGCTGACCATAGGTAGGGATGCCTGTTCTGCCCTTGGGCGGATCCGTTCCGCCCTGGCCGTCAGCCCACCCCGGCGTCGTCAGCATCGGGGCAGTCGTGGCCCACCAGGCGATGCCTGAACTCAGCCGTCATCACCAGCGCACCCTGGCCTTGCTCGGGTGCCATCCCCTGCCCCATGGCCTGCGCCTGTCCGAGGTGGAGGCTCTGCTGGCGGCCCTCGGTGCCGACCTGCACCGGGAGGGATCGCGCCTGGAGGTGGTCTTTCCCCGGGGTCCGCGCAGCTGGATCCATGCCGGTGGTGGTGGGTTGCCTGCGGGCGCTCTCGATGCCGAGGCGATCCAGCGGCTGCGCCACCTGCTGGCGGCAGCCGGCATCAGCCCCGGCCATCCCCAGCCCGTGCCCGATGCCCCCCGCGGGGATCAGGCCCGGCGGCTGGTGCTGGTTCTTGACCATCGCCAGACCCGTCTGTTTCGCCTCGATGGCGAGGCCGTCGATCAGGCCGTGCTGCGGCCCCATGGCCTCTGGGCCAGCGGTGAAAACCTCAGCCATCGCCACGACCGTGACATCGCCGGGCAGCGGGCCCCCCTTGACCATGCCTATCTCGAGCAGATCGCCCTGGCGATCGAGGCCGCCGATGCGGTGCTGCTGCTGGGCCATGGCCACGGCGAGAGCGACCTGCGCAACCTGCTGCTGCGCCATCTCAGGCACCGTCACCCCACACTGCTGCAGCGCATCGTCGCCAGCGTCGGCGTTGATGCCTCGGCCTGCAGCGAGGCCCAGCTGCTGGCCCTGGCCCGCGAGCAGTTCGGCAATCGGCCCCATCGCCGCGACCTGGCGGCTCCCGGTCAGGAGCTGCGCCCGGGCTGAGCGCGGTCACCACCAGCGACCCGGGCATGCGAACATCTGTACCAGTCGGGGTGGTGGCGGTGGGGCGCGAGGCTGGTCTGGTGCCGTTGGGCGAGCCGTGCCCGGGGGGTGTGGTGTGGCTGCTGCCGTTGGCCCTCGAGGCGGTGGCGGCAGGCTTTCCCAGTCCGGCGGCCGACTATGTCGACGCCTCGATCGATCTCAATGTGGAGCTGGTGCCCCATCCCAGCGCCACGTTCTTTCTGCGGGTCGAGGGCGATGCCATGGCGGCCGCGGGCATCTGCCATGGCGACCTGCTGGTGGTTGACCGCAGCGTCGCGCCCCGGTGTGGCTCCACGGTGGTGGTGGCCCATGGCGGCCAGTTGCTGTTGCGGCGTCTCGAGGGGCGCGCGCCCCGCTGGCGCCTGGTGGCATCTGATCCGGCGGTCGCGCCGTTGGTCTTGAGCGGCGACGACCCCCATCTGCTGATCTGGGGGGTGGTGCGTCACGCCGTGCATCACCTGTTGCCCGGCCAGCGGCCCCGTCATCACCAGAAGCCCTGATGCTGCAGCCACAGGCCCAGCAGCAGTGGCGGCACAAACACGGCCCCCGCGATCTGCAGCTTGATCACCATGGGTGAGGGGGTCGGGGGCTGGGATTTGCTGTGGCGATCGGGGGCTGGGCGACCCATGGCAGCTGTGGCGACTGCCCCGACTCTGGCGCCTGGCTGTCGTGGTTGGCGCCGCCTGCGCGCCGGCATGGTGCGAAACGCTTCCGTTTCGCTTAAGATTTGGTTGGTATCCGGGCCCCGTCTGTGAACAGCAACCATCCTGTGCTGAATGCGCTGGAGGCCCAGTTGCGGGATCTGCGCCTGCGCTATGCCCATCACCCCAGTGAGCACAACCGTTACCAGCTGGTCCGGCTCGAGCGTCTGATCACCGAGTGGGCCCCGGGGAGCTTCGGCCTGAACTGACTTGACTGAAGCCGGTCCGGCGCCGCGTCGCTGAGGGCCACCTTGGAGTGCGGCTGTTGCATCAGTCGCCTCGTACAGATGTACTAGTCTGGGGTCTGTCGTGGGGAGCTTGCCCTGGGCCTCGATCTGGCTGCCTTGCTGGTGCGTGACCCTGGCTGCACCGTGCTGCTGCGGGTTGGGGGTGTCTCGATGCAGGGGGCTGGTATCGGCGATGGCGACCTGCTGGTGGTCGACTGCGGTCTTGAGCCCCGGCCGGGTCAGGTGGTGGTGGCGCGGCTCGGCGACGGCTTCACCGTCAAGCGCCTGGTGCGCTGGCGGGGTGGCCTGGCCCTGGCAGCGGCCCATCCGGCCTATCCGCTGCTGCCGTTGCCGGCCGATGGCGACCATCAGCTGCTGGGGGTCGCCCGCTGCGTGATCCGGTGCTGTTGAGAGGGGGGTATGGCGCTGGCCACGGTGCTCATCGATGGCAACAACTTCTATGCCTCCTGCGAGGCGGTGGTCGATCCGGCCGTGATCGGCCGCCCGTTGGTGGTGCTCTCCAACAACGACGGTTGCATCGTTTCGCGCAGTGCCGAGGCCCGCGCCCTGGGCATCGCCATGGGCACGCCCTATTTCAAGGTGCGCGCCCAGCTCGAGCGCCACGGGGTCGTGGTGCGCAGTTCCAACTACGCCCTCTACGCCGACATGAGCCAGCGGCTGATGAGCACGCTGGAGCGCTGGGTCGAGAGCCTCGAGATCTACTCGATCGACGAGGCCTTCGGGCTGTTGCACAGGCCTGCCGGCGGCGATCTGAGCGACTGGGGTCGTGCCCTGCGCCGCCAGGTGCTCTGCCATCTGGGGCTGCCGGTGGCGGTGGGCATCGCCGGCACCAAGGTGCTGGCCAAGATCGCCAACCGGGCTGCCAAGGTCGATCCAGCCCGTGGTGGCGTGCTCGATCTGGCCGCCGTCGCCGATGTCGAGGCCCTGCTCGAGACCATCGCCATTGAAGAGGTCTGGGGCATCGGCCGGCGCCTGGCCCGTTGGTGTCGCCTGCGGGGGGTGGCCCATGCCCGCGCCCTGCGCGACATGCCGGCCGGCGAGCTGCGCCGCCAGTGCGGTGTGGTGGGGCTGCGGCTGCAGCAGGAGCTGCAGGGTCACGCCTGTCTGCCGCTGATCAGCGTGGCGCCGGCCAAGCAGGAGACCTGCGTCAGCCGCAGTTTCAGCGAGCCGGTGCAGAGCCTCGCGCAGCTGCGCGAGGCGATCGCCACCTACCTGGTGCGGGCGGCCGAGAAGCTGCGCCAGCAGCGCCAGCGGGCCGGCGCCATCACCGTGTTTGCCCGCACGAGTCCGTTTGCACCCGCCAGCTTCTACAGCGCCTCGGCGACGGTGACCCTGCCCCTGGCCAGCAACGACACGGCCGTGCTGCTGGCGGCGGCCCTGCCCCTGGCCGAGCGCCTGTTTCGCCCCCACAGGGCTCTGGTCAAGGCCGGTGTGCTGCTGCAACAGCTGCAACCCGATGACCTGCTGCAGCACCACCTGCTGGTGCCCACCACCCCCGAGCAGCAGCAGCGCCGTGAGCGGCTGATGGCGGTGATCGATGGGCTCAACCGGCGCTATGGCCGCGGCGCCGTGCAGTGGGCCGCCTGCGGCCTGCAGCCCGCCTGGGCCATGCGCCGTTCACGGCTGTCGCGGGCGGCCACCACCTGCCTGGCCCAGATCCCCCGCGTTCTGGCCCGCTGAGGGCAGCACCACCGACACACCGGCCGCTGGGTTGGCGGCGTTGGCGCCCAGCTCGACGAACTGCGCCCCGAACAGGGATCGCAGGGCCTTCTGGTACTGGCTTTCGCTGATCACGTTCTCCTCGACAAGCAGGCGCAGATTGTCGATCCGGGCCTTGATCTGGGCGTCCTTGAGCAGGGTCTGACAGCTGAACTCACTGCGGCTGCGGGCCAGCGGGATGTTGAGCGTCACCAGGGCCAGCAGGCTGCTCTGGTTGCCGATGCTGCTGCTGGCGTTGGGGGCAACGTTGACGTTGTTGCCCCACTGGTCGGGGTAGGCCCCGGCCGAGAGCGAGAGGCTCGGCAGCGCGCCGCCATCGGCGTTGCAGCGCAGGCCCCCCAGGTCGATCGAGACCCGTGAGCCCTGGGGAAACTGCTGGGTCGGAGCCAGAAAGATCTGCGCTAAGGCGCCTTGCCAGGGAAGGCTGCCGCAGAGGCTGCCGCCGCCGAGCGCCAGCGCGAGCACACCCGCACGGTGAACAGTCCCTGAAGCGAGACGCCACATAAGAAGAAGTCCTGGCTGGGATCGAGAACGGTGTAGGAAACAGTGCGGCTCGCTCCTGGCGCCAGCCGGAACTGGCTGGGACGCAGGCGGATCAGTCGCTCGGCCTGCTCGAGCGGCAGGGGGGTGAGGGCGGCGCTGGCGCGGCCCTGCTGCGGCACCGCGGCAAACACCTGCAGGTGGAGGCGAAGGCTGCGTTGGCCCGGATTATTGAGCTGTACGACACCTCTGCGCTCGCTCAGGCTGAGGGGCGTCTGGCCGAAGGCCAGGGCCGGCCCGCTCGGCATGCCGAGCAGCACCAGCCCCAGAGCCGCCAGACCCCGCCGTAGGGGCCTCGCCAACAGGGTCATTCGTAGCAGCTCACCGTGGCACTGGCGGTGTAGGTGCCGGTGGCGAAGCGACTGTTGTTGTCGGTGGTGCTGAAGCGCACATGCACCGGGGTGCTCTCAAGGGTGCCGTCGGCTCCGAGTCTGACCTCGCCCGCAGCTCCCCAGGTGGCGCCAGTGGTCCCAACTTTGACCTGCGCGCTGCTTGCCGCTGTGCCGCCACCCAGGGTGGGGTTCTCCACCTTGAGAACGGCGCTGTCGGTGAGGTTGCTCAGGGCCGAGATCGAGGCCGCGGCCCGGGTACCGGTGAAATTGCCCGTTTCGGCGCTGTCGGAGGTGATCAGGCTGCGGTTGGTGCGTACGCCGATCGATCCATCGCCGGTGGTCACGGTGCACGAGCTGTTGATCACGGCCTGGCCGAAGTTCACCCCCTGGCTGGTGCCCACCTGGGCAGCGCCCGCGGCGCAGACATTGCCGATCAGGCCGGGAACCAGCAGCAGTGGCGCAAGCCAGAGTCGGGCGGGGCGATGGGTGCTGAACAGGGGCATGGTGGAAATCAGGCCTTGGCGGCTGAATGCCTGCCGGGTGTAACGGTGCCAGCCCGGGCTGACGGCCCGATGCCGCAGTGGTGAAGAGAACTGCGGCGCATGGCCAGCGGTGTTGCTGAGCCGAGACCCGCGCGCATGCCGGAGCTGGGAGGTTGGGGCGGACCGTGTTCCCTTGCCCCGCGCTGCGCATGTTTCTGACCTATTGCCCCGACGGCAGCCTCGTTGAGGTGGGGCAGCTGAAGCCCCTGATGGATCCGTTTGCGTTGCGGGTGGAAGGCCGCTTCCACGCGGGCGAAGAACTGCAGGATCCCGAGTCGTTTCTCAAGGCCGAGTTGCGGTTTCCTTCGGGCGAGCCTCTGCCGCGATGCTGGCTGGATCCGGGCTACGCCAGCGCAGCACCGCGCTCGGGCGGGACCTGCTGAGCCGGCTGCATGGCAGCGATGCACAAGCGGTCAAGGGACTTCACAGTTATAGCTGAGGTGCTGCAAATCTGCATTTCTGCTTTCACAGTAATGCCTAATAGTTTTGACTTATGCTCTCTTTTTTGTTGCGGATCGACGCTGGTCAATGCGAAGAATCACGGTTTCAGTGGCTGATGAAATGCATCGTGCGCTGCGTCTGTTAGCGATCCTTGAGGCTAAGTCATTTGGCACGGTTGTTCTTGAGGCGCTTGATTTTTACCTGCAGCACAAACATGCCTATGACCTCGATGTGGCGAAGAAAGCCAACCCTTCTTCGTGACGCGGTTCTTCGTTGACGCTCTGGCGCTGTTCTGGCGCGGGAAAGGCGGCTGATAGCCTGCTGTCATCTGCCTGTTTGAGGTGCGATGACCTATCTGCCCAGTGTGATTCAGATTGTTGTCGGCATTCTGTTGCTGTTCGGCGGCGGTGAGTTCTTTGTGGCCGGGTCGGTCGCGATCTCGCTGATGCTGGGCATTCCCCAGATCGTGATCGGTCTGACCCTGGTGTCGCTGGGTACCAGCGCCCCTGAACTGTTCGTGAGCCTGATCTCGACGGTTCAGGACAACGACGGAATCGCCATCACCAACATCGTCGGCAGCAACATCTTCAACGTGCTGATCGTGCTGGGCCTCAGCTCCCTGGTGATGCCGTTGCGGGTGAAGAGCCGGCTGGTGCGCCGCGATGTGCCACTGCTGCTGGCCGTTTCGATGGCGGTCTGGGGCATGGCTGCCGGCGGGCGGCTCTACTGGCAGGCGGGGGTGGCCCTGCTCACGGCCCTGGTGATCAACATCGTCTGGGAGTGCCGCACCGCCACCGAGACGGCCGTCGACAACCCCGATGAGGCCGATGCCTTTGCCATCGATGAGACCAGCACGGTGCCGGTGGCTCTGGGCAAGCTGGCGATCGGCCTGGTGTTGTTGGTGATCGGGTCGCAGATCCTGGTGCGCGGTGCCGAGGCGGCGGCGGCCCTGCTGCAGATTCCTGAAACCGTGGTGGGCATCACCATCGTGGCGGCCGGCACCTCGATGCCCGAGCTGGTGACCTCGGTGGTGGCGGCCTATCGCGGCAAGGCCGACATCGCCATCGGCAACGTGGTTGGCAGCAACATCATCAACCAGCTGCTGATCCTTGGTCTGTGTGCCACCTTCTCGGGCGATGGCCTGGTGGCCGAGCCGATTCTGATCAATCGCGATCTGCCACTGATGATCGCCACCACCCTGGCCTGCCTGCCCATTTTCTGGACCGGCGGGGTGATTCGTCGCCGTGAAGGCTTCCTGCTCGTGGTGCTTTATGTGCTTTATCTGGTCGACCAGCTGATCGAAGTGACCAGCGGTGGGGACCTGCTCAACACGTTCCGCGTGGCTGTGCTGGTTCTGGTGATTCCATTGGTGATGGTGTTCCTGGTCACCGAGGTGCTCAGCTGGCGCCGGCAGCGCCTGCGCGGCGGCTGACACCGTCCCTCACAGGCCGAATTGACGGCAGATCAGCCAGGGGACCAGCAGGGTCATGGTCACGGTGAGGGGGACTCCGTAACGGGCGATGTCCAGAAAGCGGTAGCGGCCAGGGCCAAACACCATCAGGTTGGTCTGATAGCCGACCGGGCTCAGAAAACTCTGGCTGGCACCAAACAGCACCGCATAGATGAAGGCCATCGGAGGCTGTTCCAGTCCCACGGCCAACTGGCCGGCGATCGGAATCACCATGGCCACCGTGGCAGCGTTGCTCATCACTTCGGTGAGCAGGGTGGTGAACAAGAACACCACCAGCAGGGCGGCATACACGGGCCAGCGGTGCAGTCCCCGCAGCAACCCCTGGGCCAGGGCACCGGCCAGACCGGTCTTCTCCAGGGCGGCACTGAAGCTGGAGAGCGAGCCCAGCAGCAGGATCACATCGAGGCGGATCGATCGCTGCAGCTCGCCGGCACGCAGGCAGCCGGTCGCCACCATGGCCACCGTGCCCAGCAGCACCGCGGCCACCAGTGGAATCAGATCGCAGGCCGGCAGCAGAACCACCAGAACCGCGATCAGCAAGGCCAGGCGCTTGCGGCTCACGGTCGGCAGATCCTTTTCCAGCTGTTCCAGCACCACCAGATCATTGTTGGCCTGAAGGCCGCGGATGGCATCCTTGGGGCCCTGCAGCAGCAGCACGTCGCCCTCGCGCAGCTGGGCCCGGCCGAGACGCTCGCGGATCACCGCGTTGCCACGCCGCAGGGCCAGCACCGTGACGTTGTAGCGCTGCCGGAAGCGCAGATCCCGCAGGCAGTCGCCCGCCAGGGTCGATCCTGCCGGCAGCAGCACCTCGACCGTGCGCTGGTTGTTCTGCTGGTCGGTTCTGGGCTGGGTGTCGGGCACGGGGGCCAGCTCGATCGTGTGGTCCTGCTGCAGGCGCAGCAGGTCTTCGCGGCTGCAGCGCAGCAGCAGCCGGTCTTCGAGCGCCAGGGTTCGGTCGGCCAGGGGTGGCAGAAACCGCTCGCTGCCGCGGTGCAGCTCCAGCACGTCGAGGTCAAAGCGCCGTTGCAGACGGCTGCCATGCAGCGACTGGCCGATCAGTTCTGAACCGGCCGGGATCCTGACCTCGGTCAGATAGCCGCTGCTGGCCAGATTGCCGACCAGATCGTCGTCGTTGCGGCCGCGATCGGGCAGAAACCGATCGGCCAGCAGCACCATCACCACCCCGCCCCCGAGCCACACCCCGATGCCGATGGCGCTGAAGCCGAACAGGCCGAAGGCGCCATAGCCCAGCTTGCTGCTGACCTCGCTGGCCAGCAGGTTCACCGAACTGCCCAGCAGGGTCATGGTGCCCCCCAGCACCGTGGCAAACGACAGGGGCAGCAGCACTTTGGAGGGCGAGATGCCGCGGCGCTGGCACCAGCCCTCGACCACCGGCAGCAGGGAAGCCACGATCGGGGTGTTGGGCACGAAGGCCGAGACCGGTGCAACGGCGGCCACCATCAGGGCGATCATGCGCTTGGGGCTGCGCACCGCATCCGAACCGATCAGGGCGCGCAGCCGGTCGAGGGCCCCCGAGCGAAACAAGCCTGAAGAGAGGGCAAACAGACCCATCAGGGTGATCAGGGCCGGGCTGCCGAACCCTTCGAGCGCCTCGCCGGGTTTGAGCACCCCGGTCACGATCAGCAGCGCGGCTGCCAGCAGGCCGGTGATTTCGGGCGCGAGCCAGCCGCCGATGAACAGCACCACCGATCCGGCCAGCACCGCCAGGGTGATCCAGCCGCCGGTCGAGATCGAAGCAAGGAGGTCAAGCATGCGTCTTTTTTAACACGCAAAGACGACCGGGAAACAGTGCTAATTCGCCGTTCGCGCCATCTCTTGCGCTCCTGGGCTGGTCTGCCCTTCAGAGGTACACCTCTTCGCGGGGGTAGCCGACCCTCGATGGGGGGCGATTGCCGTAGATCGCCGACAGCATCAGCAGAATTCCCAGCCGCCCCACAAACATGCAGACCATCAGCACCAGCTGACTCCAGCGGCCCAGATTGGCGGTCACGCCCAGATCCAGCCCCACCGTGCCGAAGGCCGACATGCAGGTGAACAGGTTCTCCAGAAAGCTGAAGGTGCCGCCGGCCGCCTGACCGTTGACCGTTTCGCCGATCCCCAGCAGCAGGGTCATGAGCACCACAAAAATGGCTGAGGCCAGGGCCGTGCCGATCGCCTTGAGCACCACCGACGCCGGGATCAGCCGGTTGCGGATCACCACCCCTTCACGGTTCTGCAGTGTCGAGCGGGTGGCGCCGATCAGCACCGCAAACGTGGTGGTCTTGATGCCGCCGCCGGTGCCCCCCGGACTGGCGCCGATGAACATCAACAGGATCATCAGCAGCAGGCCGGCGTCGGAGATCGTCTCGATCGACAACGGCACCGTGTTGAAGCCCGCGGTGCGGGTGGTGATCGACTGAAACAGGGTCACCTGCAGGCGGGGCAGCAGCCCCAGTTTCTGCACCACACCATCGGGGCTGAACTGTTCGGTGAACAGCAGCCCCAGGGTGCCGATGGCGATCAGCAGCGCGGTGGAGCGCAGCACCAGGCGGGTATGCAGGCTCAGGTGGCGCAACCGCCGCAATCGAAATTTGAAGTTCAACAGGTCGTTGGTGACCCGCCAGCCGATGCCGCCCATCACGATCAGGGAGCCGATCACGCCGCAGACCACGGCATTGACCTGGTAACCCACCAGGTTGTCGGCCCAGAGGCCGAAGCCGGCGTTGTTGTAGGCGCTGATGCAGTGGAACAGGGCGGCCCACAGCCGGGCGCCCCGGTTCTCAATGTCGGTGAAACCGAAGCTGTAGAGAATCAGGGTTCCCAGGCCGATCAGGCAGCTGGCGGTGATCAGGATCTGATGAAAGGTGGGGCCGATGCCGCCGACGCCGAATTCGTCGAGGGCACGGCCTTTGTCGAGGCGCTGACGCAGGCCGCTGCGTCCCTGCACGAATCCCTGCAGAAAGGTGGTGATGGCCATCAGGCCCAGGCCCCCCACCATGATCAGCCCAGCCAGGGCCCCCTGCCCGATCGGCGTCAGATCCCTACTCACATCAATGATCGACAGCCCGGTCACGGTGATCGCGGAGGTCACCGTGAACAGGGCTTCCCACAGGCCGACCGCATCGGTGGAACACAGGGGTGAGGCCAGGATCACCGTGCCGGCGGCGATCACCAGCAGACCCGTGACCGCCGTGAACTGGGGAACCGTGAGCCGGTGCCGCCAGTGCTGCAGGCGGCTCCAGGTCTGGGCTGCGGGGCTCCTGTTCATGGCCCCCAGTCTGCAGCGCCCCATGGGTGCCAGCCCGGATGCAGGTTAAAAAGAGGCGACACCCTCACACCGGCTTCGGCCTTCGCCATGCATCCGCTTGTTGTGCTCGCCGTGCTGGCCGGTCTGATCCTGCTGGGCTCGGCGTTGGCCTCGGGCACAGAGGCGGCACTGCTCTCGGTCAATCCGATCCAGTTGCACACCCTGGCCAAGCAGCGGGTCGGTGGAGCCGTCGCCCTGGAACGCATCAAGACCAGCCCTGGCCGCTCCCTGGCCCTGCTGGTCGTGCTCAACAACCTGTTCAACATCTCCGGCTCGCTGCTGCTGGGGGTGCAGGCCGGTCATGCCTTCGACCGGCTCGGTCAGAGCGAGCTGGCCCTGCTGCTGTTCAACGGTGGCTTCACCGTGGCGGTGATTCTGTTCGGGGAGATCTTCCCCAAGACCATCGGCAATTCCTTCGCCATCCCGATCGCCCTGGTGGCGGCCCGGCCTCTGCTGCTGCTGCAGCGGCTGATGCGGCCCCTGCTGGTGCTGCTGGAGCGTCTGATGCCGTCGCTGACGGCCACGGCCGAACTGACCACCAATGAGCACGAGATTCACCTGCTGGCACGCCTCGGCAGCCAGCAGGGCCAGATCGAGGCCGATGAGGCGGCCATGATCGGCAAGGTCTTTGCCCTCAACGACCTCACGGCCCGCGATCTGATGACGCCGCGGGTCGCCACCCTGACCCTGCCGGTGGAGTTGGGCCTGGCTCAGGCCGCCGATGCCATCGTGGCAGCCCCGGCGGGCTCGGCCTGGGTGCTGCTGGGCAAGGAGGTCGATGAGGTCATGGGGGTTTTGCGCCGCGAGGTGGCCCTTGCCGCCCTGGCGGCCGGCCCCACCGACCAGCCCGTGGCGGCCCTGGCCGAGGCCCCCGATTACGTGCCCGAGGTGATCAGGGCCGACCGCCTGCTCACCAGTTTCAGGCGTGGTGACCCGTCATCGCTGCGGGTGGTGGTCGATGAATTCGGTGCCTTCGTGGGCCTGATCAGCGCTGAAGCGATCTTCGGCGTGCTGGCGGGCTGGAAGCGGTTCAATCTCGAGGAGCCCGACTGACGCGCTCACTGAGGCCCTGTCCGTGAAGCCCTCAGGGATTCAGCCGTCCGGGCAGACGCGGCACGATGATCAAACGCAACGGGCCCCGCTCGCCGTCACGGGGTTTGTTGAGATCAACCGTGGCCGCAGTGCCTGGATCCAGGCTCTCGGGGCGACGGTCCTTGATCACCATCAACGCGATCGCTGTGATGCCGAAAACGGTGATCAGGACGATCGTCATGAACTGGCTGCCCAGGCCGGTGCCGTTGCGCTGAAGCGCCAGCTTCGTGGTCAGATCCAGGCCGCAGTCGGCACAGATCAGCTGACCGGCGTGGCCCTTACCCAGCTTGCTGATGATGCGGCAGCCGCAGCGTGGGCAAGCCATTCAGCCTGGGCTTCTGACGAGAATCCATTGTGTCACTGCTGCCCGTTGGACTGCGGCGGGCCGTTGTAGATGGTCTGCAGCACGGTGCGGCCATCGCTGGAGATGCGGATCTGGGTCTGCAGGGTGGGCTGCAGGTTCAGTTGCTGCCAGCCGGGAGGACCTCCCAGAAAGCGAAAGACGAAGCCGTTGTCATCGTTGCTGATCAGGCACTTGTTGAACGGATTGGTGGTCTCAAACATGCACTTGGCGGGCCGGTAGACCGAGAGCCCTCCGTTGGCAGTCACCGCAGCATTGCGGGCGGTGTTGATGGCCCGAATCTGGCTGTCGGGCACCAGGCCCTGGGCGTGCAGGGCTGCCGGTGCACCCGTGAGCAGCCCAAGACCCAGGAGCAGGGCAGAAGAACGCAGAACCATCGCTTGGCCGTGGGGGGTGACGATCACGCCTCATTGCGGCGCCGTCTCATTGTGGCGCCGTTGCCACCTCGTGCAGCCGGGCGCGGCGCTGATCGTCGAGATGCTCCACATGTTTGCGCTCGCTGTAGTACAGCGTCTGAAAGCGCAGGGCATCCCGGTTCAGCTCAGCGAAGAGGCTGTCGATCCGGGCCTCCATGTCGAGCCCCGGATTGGTGGCCGTGGGGTTGGCGGGGCCCGCCCCTGTGCCCTCGCCCTCCTGCAGCAGCCGGGCGATGCAGGTCTCCAGGGTTTTGAGACGCTGGCTGCTCCAGGCGTCCAGCAGATGCCTGCAGCGCTTGAGGCTTTTCTGCCGCTCCAGGGTGGCGGCCGCCCCGCGCAGCTGCAGCAGGGGCTGGCCCAGGGCCGCGCGCTGCACCTCGGTGGGTTCGAGCAGCGGCGTGAGCCGGTTGAGCAGTTCGCCCTGATCGATCAGCAGCTGATCGCCCAGGAGCCGAGGTAGATCAAGGTCGGCAAGGGCATGGCCATCGGCGTGGCCGCGGCTGATCGCCTCGAGCTGACCATTGCCCAGGTTGTCCTCTTCGAGGGTGCTGATCGCGGCCCACAGCAGGCGATGGTGCTGCAGTGCAAAGTCCTCGAGCTCGCGGCGGTGCAGCTCCTGGCGAATCGCGGCCCGCTCGGTGGGGCAATGCAGGTAGAGCCGCAGGATCTCGGCTTCGGCCCGCTCGCGCAGGCCGGCTTCGCCCGGGCCTTCCCAGCGGCTGGAGCGGCCGTGCCAGCGCTGGCCCTTGACCTGCTGACGCAGGTCCTCTTCGAGTTGCAGAGCCAGGCGCGCCTGCCCTCCTGCCAGGCGCTCGGCCACCTGCTGCAGATAGCGGCTGCGCACCGCGCTCACCGGCAGCTTGCCCAGCAGGCCCACCACCCCGCCGACGGCCCGCTGGAACTGGTCGGAGCGGCTCAGATCCAGCCCCGCCAGCACCTGTTCGATCTGCCAGTCGAGCCACAGCGGCGCCTGATCGAGCAGGGCGCGGTAGTCGCCCGGGCCGTGCTGCTTGAGGTACTCATCGGGATCTTTGCCTGCCGGCAGTTGCAGCACCCGCAGCTCCAGCTGCCCCTGCAGGGCGAGTTGCTCGACCTCGCCGATGGCCCGCTGGGCGGCACGCACCCCGGCACCGTCGGCATCGAAGTTGAGGATCAGTCGTTTGCTGTCGCAGCAACGGCAGAGCTGGGTGATCTGCTGGCTGCTGAGCGCCGTGCCCAGCGCGGCGACCGCGTTGCTGATGCCCGCGGCGTGGAGCGCGATCACATCGAAATACCCCTCCACCACCACAGCCCGGTCATCGCGGCGAATGGCGTCGGCGGCCAGATCGAGCCCGAACAGGTGCTTCCCCTTCTCAAACAGTTCGGTCTCGGGTGAGTTGAGGTATTTCGGTTCGCTGCCATCCAGGCTGCGGCCGCCAAAGCCGATCACCCTGCCCTGACGGTCCTTGATCGGCACCATCAAACGGTGGCGGAAGCGGTCGTAGAACCCCTCACCGCCCTTGCGGGCGACCACCAGACCCGCGGCCTCCAGCAGTTCGGGGGCGAGGCCCTCGACCCGCTGCAGATGGTTGAGCAGTCCGTCCCAGCCTTCGGGGGCATAGCCGAGCCCGAACGCGTCGATCGTGGCCGGTTGCAGGCCCCGTTGTTCCCGCAGGTAGCTGAGCGCGGCCTGTCCCTGGGGCTGTTGCAGCGCCGTGCGAAAGAACCCCGCGGCCAGCGTCATCACCCGATGCAGCTGCTCGCGCCGCGACAGTTGCTGACGCAGGCGCTCCTGCTGGGGGCCGTCGAGGGTCTCGACCGGCAGCTGGTATTTGCGCGCCAGCTCCAGCACCACCTCGCTGAAGCTGGTGCGCTGCAGTTCCATCAGGAACTTGATGGCGTTGCCACCGGCGCCGCAGGAAAAGCAGTAATAGAACTGCTTCGCCGGTGACACGGTCATCGACGGCGACTTGTCGTCGTGAAAGGGGCAGATGCCGACAAATTCACGACCTTTTTTCTTGAGCACCACGTGCTCACCGACCACATCAACGATGTCGGCTCGCTCCTTGACGGCCTCGATCGTGCGGGGGTGCAGGCGCGGTTGGCTCAACGGCGGTTACTGCAGCGCGTACTTCTGCTGGGCCTGGGCCTGGCAGATCGCCTTGGCCTGCTCGATCGAGGCACGGCCGTTGATCTGTTGCACCACGCAGGCGCAGGTGTGGTCGACCATGCCGCTGGGGGGCGTCTTGCCGGCCTTTTCGAGGTCGGCCGTCATCGCCTTGCTGCAGAAGTGAAAGATCATCTGATCCTTCATGTTGGAGCCCACCTGGGCGTCACCCGAGCGGGGCAACAGGGCCAGGCTCAGGGCCGCCAGGGCTGTTAGGGCAAGGTTGCCGAAGCGAGGGATCACAAACGGGTCGGTCTGGGCGACAGGGGTCTTGTAGCCACGCTACGGCCGATCGTCAGTGCTTCGATGGTTCGATGACGATCGCCCCCCAGACGTCGATCCCCGCGGCCTGGGCCATGGTGGTCAGTGCCCTGTTCTTCGCGCTCATGGGGGTGTGCGTGAAGCTGGTGGGCGGCCGCATACCGGTGGCCGAGGTGGTGCTGGCCCGGGCGGTGGTCAGCCTGGTGCTCAGCTGGTGGTTGCTGCGCCGGGCCGGTGTGGCGCCCTGGGGACACCACCGCTGGCTGCTGATCTGGCGCGGCGCCATCGGCACCCTGGCGCTGCTGTGCGTCTACCGCGCCCTGGCGCTGCTGCCGCTGGCTGCCGCCACCGTGCTGCAGTACAGCTACCCCACCTTCACCGCTCTGCTGGCCTGGTTGCACCTGGGTGAACCCATCGGCAAACGGGTGCTGCTGGCCGTTGCCCTGGGCTGGCTGGGGGTGGTGCTTCTGGCCAGCCCCGGCTGGTTGCTGCCGGCGGCGCTTGGGGGTGGCGGGCCGTCGCTGCCCCCCCTGGCGGTGCTCGTGGCGCTGCTGGGGGCCTTCAGCACGGCTTTGGCCTACGTGAGTGTGCGCTCCCTGCGCCACAGCGAGCATCCGCTGGTGATCGTCTTTTATTTCCCCCTGGTGGCGCTGGTGTTGACGCTGCCGCCGGTGCTCATCGATCCGGTGCTGCCCACCATGCGCGAGCTGCTGGCCCTGCTCGGTGTGGGGGTGTTCACCCAGCTGGGGCAGGTCTACCTGACCCAGGGCCTCACGGCCCTGCCGGCTGCGCGGGCAACGGCGATCAGCTACGTGCAGGTCGCCTTTGCCGTGCTGCTTGGCTGGCTGGTCTTTGCCGAGCCGCTGGGCACCGCCACCCTCTGGGGTGCCCTGCTGGTGCTGGCGGCCACGTTGATCAGCCAGAGCGACCGCCGCCTGCTCAGCTCCTGATCGGCAGGGGATCAATCAGCCACTGCTGGGCCTGACCCTCGGCATCGCCGCCGCCGGGCCGGGCCAGTCGCCAGCTCTGTCCGCGTTCGCCGCGCTGCAGATAGATCTCAAAGGGGCTGTCGACCTTGACCGGGTCATTTGCCAGCTGCCAGTCGAAATGCCCTTCAAGCTGCAGACCCTGCCCTGCGCCGATGCGCACGCCGCTGCGTCGCTCGATGCGCACATGGCTCACCCGGGGGGTGCCGGCCGGGGGCAGATCCAGGGCCGCGGCGATCGCGCCCTGGGTCAGTTCGATCTGCAGGGCCAGGGCGCTCTGCACGGTGGCCTGGGGTGGGGCGCCGCCACGGCCGCAGCCCGAGAGGCCCAGGGGCATCAGCAGCAGCAGGGCCAGCACCGCCAGCCGCTTCAGGGCCCGCCAGGGCTGCCAGGGTCTGGGGCTTGGCAGGGCGGGCAGCATGGGGGCAGTGAAACGGCGACGATGATCGGTTGGCTGCAGGGGCAGGTTCAGGATCCTTGGCAGCAGGCCAACCGGTTTGGCGTGGTGCTGGTGGTGGCCGGTGTGGGTTACGAGGTCCAGCTCAGCCGCCGCCAGTTTGCTGAGCTGCCGCCGCAGGGCGCCAGGCTCACCCTGCACGTCCACCACATCATCCGCGATGACGGCTGGTCGCTGTACGGATTTGCCGAACGCTGCGAACGGGATCTGTTCCGCGAGCTGGTGGCCGTCAGCGGCGTGGGCCCCCAGGTGGGCCTCGCCCTGCTGGGCGAGCTGGCGCCGCGGGCGCTGGTCGCGGCAATCATCCAGGCCGATCTGCGCTGCCTGGCCCAGGCTCCCGGCGTCGGCAAGCGCACGGCTGAGCGTCTCTCCGTGGAGCTGCGCAGCCGCTTGCAGCAGCGTTTCAGCGACCTGGTCGACGCTTTCGATGGCGAGGCCGACGATGCCGATGCCGGGCTGGAGCACGAGCCAGCCCTGAGTGGCTCCGGCCGCGAAGAGGTGCGCCTCACCCTGGCTGCCCTGGGCTATGAGGCCCTCGAGATTCAGCGGGCGATGCGGGCGGTGGCGGCCCGGGGGCAGGGCCCCGATGGCGAGGGCTTACCCGACGATCCCGATGGCTGGATCAGGGCCTGCCTTCGCTGGTTGTCCCGCGATGCAGCCTGACTCCAGGTCGTAGGATGGTTGTTTGCTGTGTACGGGGCCGCCGCGGGCGCCCTGAGCCGCCCATGCCGCTGACCACGACCAAGAAGCAGGAACTCATCAACAACCACCAGACCCACGGGTCCGACACCGGATCGGTCGAGGTCCAGGTGGCCATGTTGAGTGAGCGCATCAGCCAGCTGACCGGCCACCTGCAGGCCAACAAGCACGACTTTTCCTCGCGCCAGGGCCTGCTCAAGATGATCGGTCGCCGCAAGCGCCTGCTCGGCTATCTGCGCGGCATCAGCCAAGACCGCTACAGCCAGCTGATCAGCAAGCTCGGCATTCGCGGCTGAGGCGTGTCCCCATGGCGTCCAAGGGCCTCGGTCCCCAGCCACCGGCCGCTCGGTCAGGAGCCCGCTCCAAAGGCGGAGCCGGCCAATCCGGAACCGGGCGACAGTCGGGAATTCCCGATGTGGTCGCCAACCGCATGGCCCGGCGCATCGCCGTGGCCAGCGGTATTCCCTCGGTGATGGGAATGGCGGTGTTCGTGGTCAGCTACCTGCTGATCAGCCGTCAGATCATCGAGGTCCCCACCGGCGTCACCCTGATCGCCTCAGGCGGATTCTTTCTGTTGGGGGTGCTCGGTCTCAGCTATGGCGTGCTCTCGGCCAGCTGGGAGCCTGAACCCGGCACCCTGCTGGGTACCGAACAGCTGGGACTCAACATCGGCCGCCTGCGGCAGTCGGTGCGGGCCATGCGATCAGGCGGCCAGCAGGGGTGAACTGACCCGGGCAGCAAAGGCGGCCTCATTCAGGGTCGCCATGGCGGCCATCGGGTTGTCGACGCAGAACTGGGGGCCCAGGCGCACGTAGCGCAGGCTGTCGTTGTCTCGCACCAGGGCCACCACCGGCACCCGGGCAGCGGCCGAGTCCTCCTGACCCGGGCGGTGCCGCTGCAGGCATTCACGCAGGCGGTGCTGAATGGTGATGTCGGCGGCGTCATCGGCCGGCAGCTCCACCATCAACAATTTGAGTTCGTCGATCACCCGGCAGTCGTCGACGATCAGCTGCACCCGTTCGTCGCGACGGTCGACCGAGGCCCAGAGCAGCAACCGGGTGTCGGTCAGCAGATGGTCGGCCAGGCGGGCGTAGGTCTTGGGAAAGACCACGGCTTCGCAGCTGCCGCTGAGGTCTTCGAGCTGCAGCACCGCCATGCGGTCGCCCTTGCGGGTGGTGACCTGGCGAACCTCGCTCACCATCACCACCGCACTCACCTTGGCCTTGTCGGCCTGTTCCTCCAGGGCTGCCAGGGCCAGGGGGGAGAGCAGCTGCACGGGGCGGCTCAGCTGCTTGAGCGGATGGTCCGACAGATAGAAGCCCACCAGCTCCTTCTCGAGACGCAGTTTTTCATTGCTGGGATAGTCGCTCACCGGGGCGGCCTTGGGGGCCGTCGCGGCGGAACTGGCCGGGATCGCCGATCCGTCGGCGCCACCCCCACCCAGCAGGTCGAGCAGGTTGCCCTGGCCGCTGGCCCGGTCGCGGGCCCTCGAACTGGCCCAGTCGAGCACCAGATCAAGGTCGGCCATCAGCTGGGCCCGGTTGGCCCTGGGCTCGAGCGCATCGAGAGCGCCCGAGTGAATCAGGGCCTCCAGCGCGCGGCGGTTGAGTTGCTGGCCTGGGATCCGGTCGCACAGCTCGCCCAGGCAGCTGAACGGACCATCGGCACGGCGACTCTCGAGCAGCTGGCGAATGGCACCCTCGCCCAGGTTGCGGATCGCCGAAAGACCGAACAGGATGCGCCCTTCGACCGGGGTGAAGTCGATGCCAGAGGCGTTGATGTCGGGTGGCATCACCTCAATGCCCATCGCATTGCAGTTGGCGATGTAGCGCTGCACCTTGGCGCTGTCGCCGGCATTGACCGTGAGCAGGGCGGCCATGTAGGCCACCGGGTAGTGGGCCTTGAGGTAGGCCGTCTGGTAGGTCACCGCGCCATAGGCGGTCGAGTGGCTCTTGTTGAAGCAGTATTCGGCGAACAGCACCATCTGCTCGAACAGGCCTTCGGCGAGCTTGGGATCGACGCCTCGCTCGCTGGCACCGTTGACGAAAACGCTCTGGTGCTTTTCCATTTCGCTCTTCTTCTTCTTGCCCATGGCCCGCCGCAGCAGGTCGGCTTCCCCGAGTGAGTAACCCGCCAGGTCCTGGGCGATCTTCATGATCTGCTCCTGGTAGACCATGATTCCGTAGGTCTCCTTGAGGATCGGCTGAAGCTTCTCGTGGGCGAAGTCGATCGCCTCGCGGCCGTGCTTGCGGTTGATGAACTTGGGGATCAGACCGGCGTCGAGCGGGCCCGGCCGGTACAGGGCCAGGATCGAGGAGATGTCCTCCAGCGACGAGGGTTTGAGGTCGCGCACGATCTGGCGCATGCCGCTCGATTCGAGCTGGAAGATGCCTTCCAGATCACCGCGGGCCAGCAGGCCGTAGGTGGCTTCGTCATCCAGAGGCAGAGCGTCGGGATCCACCGTTTCGCCACAGCTGCTGGCCACCAGATCGATGGTCTTGTCGATCATCGTCAGGTTCTTGAGGCCGAGGAAGTCCATCTTCAGCAGCCCCATCGACTCCACGTCCTCCATGAAGTACTGGGTGATCACCTGGCCGTCGTTGTTGCGCTGCAACGGCACCAGTTCATCGAGTGGATCGGCGGCGATCACCACACCGGCGGCATGCACACCGAAGGTTTTGTTGGTGCCTTCGATGCGCATGGCCAGATCGACCCAGTGCTTCACCTGGGGGTCGTTCTGATACTTGTCGCGAAACTCGGGAGCCGGCGATTCGTCGCCGATCATCTCCTTGAGCTTGGCGGGTTTGCCCCGCACCACCGGGATCAGCTTGGCCAGCCGGTCGGCATCGCCATAGGGAATATCGAGCACCCGGGCGACGTCCTTGAGCACCGCCTTCGACGTCATGCGGTTGAAGGTGATGATCTGGGCCACCTTGTCGTCGCCGTAGCGGCGGGTGACGTAGTCGATCACCTCGCCGCGGCGGGCGATGCAGAAGTCGGTGTCAATATCCGGCATCGACTTGCGCTCGGGGTTCAGGAAGCGCTCGAACAGCAGGCCGTTGGTGACCGGGTCGATGTTGGTGATGCCCAGGGCATAGGCCACCAGCGAACCCGCCGCCGAGCCGCGGCCGGGGCCAACCGGGATGCCGTTGTCACGGGCGAAGCGGATGTAGTCCCACACCACCAGGAAGTAGGTGGGGAAGCCCATCTGCTCCATGACCTGCAACTCAAAATCGAGCCGTTCGCCGTAGGTCGCCTCAAAGGCTTCACCATCGCCCAGCCCCAGACGCCTGCGCAGGCCCTCCTCGCTCACATGCCGCAGGTAGCCGGGGGCCGTGAACCCATCCGGGATCGGAA
This sequence comes from Prochlorococcaceae cyanobacterium, assembly GCA_040399325.1. Taxonomy (GTDB): domain Bacteria; phylum Cyanobacteriota; class Cyanobacteriia; order PCC-6307; family Cyanobiaceae; genus RGUW01. The sequence continues at coordinate 44,315 of JBBASJ010000003.1, read as the reverse complement.
AGCGCGGCATCTGGTAGCGGCCGAGGATGTCGTAGTCCTCGACCTTGTCGGCGACCCGGGCGGTGTTGGCGACCGCCCGTTCGATCACGCCTGCGTCCAGGTGATCGCCGAAGAGCTGCAGCATTTCGGCTTCGCTCTTGATGTATTCGGTTCCGGTGTAGCGGAGCCGTTTTTCGTCGCTGATCAGCTTGCCGGTGAGCACGCACAGCAGGGCGTCGTGGGCTTCCACATCGCCGACGCTCAGGTAGTGGGCATCGTTGGTGGCGATCAGCTCGATGCCGAGTTCACTGCCGATCCTGGCGATCTCGGTGTTGACGATGCGGTCCTCGATGCCGCCGTGATCCTGAATCTCCAGATAGAACTCGCCGCCGAACACCTCCTGGTACCAGCGGGCCACCTCGCGGGCCACCTCGGGCCTGCCGCGCAGGATCGCCTGGGAGATCTCGCCGCCAAGGCAGGCGGTGGCGATGATCAGACCCTCACTGTGAGCCTTGAGGGTGGCCTTGTCGATGCAGGCGCGGGCAAAGATGCCGCGGCCCCGCATCCCCTTGAGATGGCTGATGCTGGTGAGCTTGACCAGATTGCGATAACCGGTCGCGTTCTTGGCCAGCACCACCAGGTGGTAGCGGCGCTCCTTTTTGGGTGGATTGGGGTCATCAAGGGAGCCGTTGATGACATACATCTCGTTGCCGATGATCGGCTTGATGCCGGCTTTGCTGCAGAGCTTCAGCAGTTCGATGGCGCCATACATGACGCCGTGGTCGGTGAGGGCCAGGGCCGGCATGCCCAGCTCGACGGCGCGCTCGACCATGGCCGGCAGCTGGCTGGCCCCGTCCAGCAGGCTGTAGTCACTGTGGTTGTGGAGGGGGACAAACACCACAGAGCGGCCTGACGGGGCCCCAGCTTAAAGGGGCACACCAGATCTGGTGTGCCCGCCCGTCAGACGGCCAGCTCGGCCTCGGGGCGCTGCGCCATGACCTGGGCGGCCTGCTCATAGTGATGGGCCAGCTGCAGCACCAGCTCTTCAGCCAGCACGTTGCCGATCAGCTGCAGACCGATCGGCAGCCCCTGGGGATCGAAGCCGCAGGGCAGGCTGATTGCCGGCAGACCCGCCAGGTTGGCCGGGATCGTGAGCAGGTCGGCCAGGTACATGGCCAGCGGGTCCTCGCTGTGGGCGCCAAAGGCAAAGGCCGTGGTGGGTGTGGTCGGCGTGAGCAGCAGGTCGACGCTGCCGAAGGCGGCGTCGAAATCGCGGCGGATCAGGGTCCTCACCTGCTGGGCTTTCTTGTAGTAGGCGTCGACATAGCCGGCCGAAAGGGCGTAGGTGCCGATCAGGATGCGCCGCTTGACCTCGTCGCCGAACCCTTCGGAGCGGCTGCGGGCGGTCATCTCGGCCAGCGAGTCTGCCCCCTCTGCCCGGAAGCCATATTTGACGCCGTCATAACGGGCCAGGTTGGCGCTCGCCTCCGAAGGGGCGATCACGTAGTAAGTGGCGATGCCGGTGTTGAAGCGGGGGCAGCTCACCTCCACCAGTTCGCAGCCCAGGGCCTCCAGCTGGGTCGCCGCCGCCAGCACCGCGGTTCTGACGGCGGGGTCCAGGCCTTGCTGGTCGAAGCATTCCTTGATCAGACCGACCCGAAGACCCTTCACGGGGCGCTCCAGGGCGGCCCTGTAGTCGGGCACCGGTGCCTTGAGGCAGGTGCTGTCGCGGGGGTCCTCGCCGGCGATGACCTGCAGCAGCTCGGCGCTGTCGGCGACGCTGGAGCTAAATGGTCCCACCTGGTCGAGCGAGCTGGCGAAGGCCACCAGGCCCCAGCGGCTCACACGGCCGTAGGTGGGTTTGAAGCCGACCACGCCGCAGAAGGCGGCCGGCTGGCGGATCGAACCGCCGGTGTCTGATCCCAGGGACGCGATGCATTCGCCTGCGGCCACCGCGGCGGCGCTGCCACCTGAGCTGCCGCCGGGCACCCGCGCGGGGTTCCAGGGGTTGCGGCTGGGGCCGAAGGCCGAGGTCTCGGTCGAGCTGCCCATGGCGAACTCGTCGAGATTGGTCTTGCCCAGGAGCACGGCACCGGCCTGCCACAGGCGCTCGGTCACCGTCGACTCGTAGGGCGGCACAAACGTCTCCAGCATGCGGCTGGAGCAGGTGGTGGCAATCCCCTTGGTGCAGAGGTTGTCCTTGATCGCCAGGGGAATGCCGGCCAGGGGCGGCAGGGCCTCACCGGCGGCCCGGGCGGCATCGACGCGGTCGGCATCGGCCCTGGCCCGCTCGGCGGTCACCTCCAGATAGGCGTGCACGGTGCCATCAACGGCAGCGATGCGATCCAGGTGATGGTCGGTGAGCTCCCGGGCCGAGATCGCACCAGAACGCAGTTGCTCGCGCCATGCGGCAATGCCCATCGAGCCGGCTTCCAACTGGAATGGACGCTATCAGCCTGACTTCAGGCCGGTTCGGTGAAGGGTTCGCCGCGGCGGGTGCGCAGCAGCTCGTGGTGCATGTCGCCGGGCGCCTCGGAGCTCAGGTCGGTCAGAAAGGCCGGCAGCTGGGCTTCGAGGGTGCGACGCCGTACAAACGGGCCAAACCAGTACGTGACGTTGGGCGAGCGGGTTTCGACCCTGGCCCACCAGGCCAGCCCCAAGCCGTTGGCGCAGCTGCGCACGGGCTGCAACAGGGGATTCATCAACGGCATGGCGGGATGTTCCCCATTGTGCCGTGATCAAAGACTGATGTCGCTGGCAAAGGCCGGACCGTCGCTCTCCCGGGGGACCTCCGGCTCCTGGTGAACCGGCAGGTGCGGGGGCTCAGCCACGGGCTCAGCTCCAAGATCATCTCCGAGATCAGCTGCGAGATCAACCTGGAGCTCAGCTCCAAGTTCAACCTCGAGCTCAACATCGAGCTCAGCTTCGAGATCGGCTTCGAGATCAACCTGCCCATCGGGCTGGTGATCCGTGGGCGGCACGGTCTGCGGTTCGGCTTCGCCCTGGGGCGCATTGTCGGCAGACGGTGGTGTGGCCTGATCGTTCTCGAGCGGGTTGGCCGGCAGCTGGGGGCGCTGGATCCGGGGGGCTGGAGCCTGACCTTGCAGCCCTCCCATCCAGCCGCGGCGTGCGATCTCATACAGCAGCAGGGCCGTCGCCACCGACGCGTTGAGACTGGGGGTGCTGCCCCGCAAGGGAATGCGCACCAGCTGGTCGCAGCTGCGTCGGGTCAGCATCGACAGGCCATCGCCCTCCGAACCGGTCACCAGCACCAGCGGACCATCAAGATCGGCCTCTTCCAGGGTCAGATTGCCTTCTGCGGCCAGACCGATCACCCGGTATCCCTCCTGTTTGAGGGTGTCGAGGGCGCGGTTGAGGTTCACCACCCGCGCCACGGGCAGGTGCTCAAGGGCTCCGGCCGCCACCTTGGCCACCGAGCCGGTGAGCCCGGCGCAGCGGCGCTGGGGCAGCACCATGCCGTGGGCGCCGAGGGCTTCGGCGCTACGCACGATCGCCCCCAGGTTGTGGGGGTCGGTGAGGCCATCGATCGCCATCAGCAGCGGTGGTTCGCCGATCTGGCGGCACCCTTCGATCAGGCTCGGCAGATCGAGGGTGTCGGCTGCGGCGCTCTGCAGCACGATGCCCTGATGCACGGCGCCGCTGGTGAGCTGTCCCAGCCGGGCCCAGGTCACCTCTTCGACCAGCACGCCCGACGCCTTGGCTTCGCGCAGCAGCTGCAGGAACCGCGGGGTGTGCCGCAGTTCAGCGGTGCACCAGATGCGATGGATCGGCCGGCCGCTCTCAAGGGCCGCCTGGGCCGGGTGGCGGCCCCAGATCAGGTCGCTGGGTGGCGGTGTGCCCAGGCTTTCGGCCTCGCCCTGGGGCTGGCGCTCCTCGCGGTCGTGGCGGCGTGCATCGCGACGGGGGTCACGGCCCAGATCACGGCCCACTTCTCGGACCACTTCTCGGCCCAACTCACGGCCCGGTTCCCGTCGTGTCTCGCGGCGTGGGTCGCGGCGTGGTTCGAAACGCCCGAATGCGTCACCCCGCTCGTCGCGCCGTTGAAAGGGGCGCCGCTCGCCGCCCGAGTTGCGGTCCCGTTCCTGGCCGCGCCATTGGCCGCCGCGATCCCCCGGCCTGGGCCGGGGCCGCTCGGGTAGCGAACGGCGTTCACCCCGGGCCTCGCCCTCGGCGCCCTGGGGTCGCCATTCCGATTTGGCGGCACCCCAGCGCCGTGCGGCCCCCCCAGCCGGGCGGCCGCCGGCGCGCTCGCCCGCTGGACCGGCAAAGCGACCGCCGCTGCGGTCGGCAGAACGGCCGGAGGCCCCGGAGCCGCTCCGGCGTTCCGGACGGCGTTGAAAACGAGGGCTCATGGCGATGGGGGGTGACTGGTTATGGGACGTTCTCCTTCAAGTGATCTAGCAGTTCGACCAGCCGGGCGGGATCGTGGAGGAACAACCAGCCCAGCAGGGCTTCGAATCCGGTGGCTTGTGCGTAGCTCCGGGCGTCTCCGCGCCGTGGTCCCTGACCCGCCCGGTTGCGGGCACGGCGCACCAGGTCGCGCTCCTGCGGCTGCAGCAGGGGCTCGAGGCTCTGCAGCAACGTTGCCTGGGCCTCGGCCCGCACGGCCGCGACCACGGCGCGGTGCATCAGATCCGAGCGGCCGGGTTCACGGCAGTGGTGCAGGCGCTGGTGGAGCTCCCAGACCGCATCGCCCAGCCAGGCCAGTTGCAGGGGGCCCAGCGCGTTGCTGGGACGGCTGGGCTGCAGCCCTTTCAACCATTGGCCAGAAGGGGCTGGCGGCGGCGAGGCCTCAGGCGGCGAACTGGTCAAGGGCGCTGTCGAGGTCGCTCTGGAGGTGCAGGAAGTCCTCAAGCCGTACCAGCTTCACGGTCTGGACCACACGGGCATTGCCCACCACCACAAAGGGGTACTTGTTGGTGTTGCAGTCCTTGGCCAGCTGCACCAGGGCACCCAACCCCGACGAGTCGAGAAAGTCGATGCGGCTCAGGTCGATGACCAGGGGTTGGGGCGTGACGCTGCGATGCCCGCTGATGAAGTCGCTGAATTGCTTGTCGGAGTAGGCATCCAGCTGCCCCGTGAACTGAAACAGCTGGCAATGGGCCTGCTGCTCGAATCCACCCCGCAGGGAGACGGTCAATCGTTGCAGCTCGGTGATGGCTCCTGACTCCCAACGTCCGATCGGCCGAAGTGTAGGGAGCAAATCCGGGTTGGTCGCGCTCGCAACAAAACTGTGTCTGGACCCTTGTGTGAGCAAGCGCCTCAGGGTTGACGCCGGGCGGCCATCAAGGCGGTGAAGCGGGCGAAGTGGTGGTCGGCATCGTGGGGCCCCGGGCTGGCTTCGGGGTGGTATTGCACACCGAAGACCGGTTGATCGCGCAGGGCCAAGGCGGCGACGGTGCGGTCGTTCAGGTTCAGGTGGGTGATGTCCACCAGCTCTGACGGCAGCGACTCAGGGTCGATGGCAAAGCCGTGGTTCTGACTGGTGATCTCGACGCTGCCCGGGCTGCCGCAGGGATGGTTCAGGCCGCGGTGGCCATAGCCCAGCTTGAAGGTGCGGCCCCCAAGGGCGAGGCCCAGGATCTGGTGGCCCAGGCAAATGCCGAAGATCGGCAGCTGGCGCTGCTGCAGCAGGCCGCGGGCCAGGGCGATGCCGCCGCTGACTGCCGCCGGATCCCCTGGGCCGTTTGACAGAAAAACGCCTTCTGGCTCCAGGTCCAGCACCTCGGCGAGGCTGGCTGTCGCCGGCAGCACCTCCACCTGGGCGCCATGGGCCACCAGCCGCTCAAGGATGGCGCGCTTGATGCCAAAGTCGATCGCCACCACCCGGTAGGGCCGCTCGGGGGCGGCTTGGCTGCGCACGTCAAAGCCGGCGCCACAGGTCCGGTTCCAGCTGTAGGGGGTGGTGGTGCTGACCTGGGCCGCCAGGTTCAGGCCCGTCATCGCGGGGGCCGAACGCACGCGCTGCAGCAGTTCGGTCGCCGGGGTGCCGTCGTTGCTGATGGCACCGTTGATGGCGCCGCCTTCGCGCAGGTGGCGCACCAGGGCGCGGGTGTCGACCCCACAGATGCCCACGACCCCATGGGTGTCGAGCCAGGTTTCGAGCGGGCTCTCGGCCCGCCAGCTGCTGCAGACCGGTGCCAGCTGCCGGGCAATCACACCGCGGGCGTGGGGGCGGTCGGCCTCCTGATCCTGCTGGTTGACACCGGTGTTGCCCAGTTCGGGGTAGGTGAAGGTGACCAGCTGCCCGGCATAGCTGGGGTCGGTGATCACCTCCTGGTAGCCGGTCATGCCGGTGTTGAACACCACCTCGCCGATGCTGGTGCCGGTGGCACCGAAACCCCGCCCCCGCAGCACCGTGCCATCAGCCAGCACCAGCAGGGCTTCGGCTGCCCGGTGGGGCGCAACGGCGCTGGTGTGGCTCAAGGGCTTCGGCAATGCTGACGATCTGATCATCCTTCAGCGCCGTCGCGCAGCGCCGTGCGCAGGGCCTCCAGGCGTTGCCAGGGAGCCCCGCTTGCGAGCGCGTCGCGGGCGACGGCGATGCCGTCGGCAAAGCCATCGCAGCGCCCGGCCACCCACAGCACCAGCGCCGTGTTGAGGGCCACCACGTCACTGTGGGGGGCAGGGGCGCGACCCTGCAGCACCGCTTCAAAAATGGCTTGGTTGGTCGCCAGATCGCCCCCGGCGATGGCGCTCAACGGTGCCGGCGTCAAGCCCAGCGCGCTGGGATCCAGCCACGACTCCTCGATGTTGCCGTGCAGCAGCAGCCGCAGTTCGCTCGGGCCCGAAAGGGTGGCTTCGTCGAGGCCGCCGTGGCCATGGACCACCACGGCCCTGGTCATGCCCAGGCGGCGCAGGGCATCGGCCATCGGATCGAGCAGATCGCGGCGGGCCACCCCCAGCACGTGGGCTTCGGGCTGCAGCGGGTTGACCAGCGGACCCAGCAGGTTGAACACCGTCCGCACGCCCAGGGCCTTGCGCAGCGGTGCCACCCCCGCCAGCGACGGATGCCAGCCCGGGGCAAACAGAAAGGTCACCCCGACCTGGCCCAGGGCCGCCAGGGCAGTCGCCGGCGGAGCCGCCAGGTCGATGCCCAGGGCCTCGAGCACATCGGCCGAACCCACCCTGCCGCTGGCGCTGCGGTTGCCGTGTTTGGCGACCGTCACACCGCAGGCCGCAGCCGTGAAGGCCACCGCCGTTGAGATGTTGAAGCTCTCCTGACCGCGTTCGACACTGGCTCCGCCGGTACCGCAGGTGTCGACCAACGGCAGTGCGGGCCGAGGGGCCGGCAGCTTGCAGGCCTGCCGCAGCACCGTTGCCATGGCCGCCAACTCTTCACCGTTGACGCCCTTGGCCCGCAGGCCTGCCAGCAGGGCGCCGGTCACGACGGGATCGATCGTGCCCTCAAGCCACCCTTCCATGAGGGCCGCAGCCTCCTGGGCACTGAGGTCGTGCCCCTGCAGCAGCGTCTCCAGCATGGCGGGTCGGACTGGCGCTGTCGGCATGGCTGGGTGGGAGCGGTGTGTGGCTGATCAGCCAGGCTGAACAGCCAGAAAAAAGCCCGGGTGCAGGGCACGCCGGGCTGGGTGATGGGGACGGATCCACTATCACCTGAAAAGGGTGCTCTTGGCGAGGGGGGCAGACGCTGGGTTGCGCCGGCCCGCTGTCAGGCGTTGTCCTGATCAGTGGTATCGAAGCCCGAACCCACGGCGTCGGCTCCATCAGGCGCGGGTCTGTACCCGGTGGCCCAGATCGCCCGGGTGCGGCTGTGCAGCGCGTCCCGCGTCAACTGCCACAGCCGCAGGATCTTGGCCAGGTCGTCCTGCAGGTCCCGGGCGCCGGGGAAGCCCTGGTAGCGCATCAGCAGCCGTGCGGCATCGACCAGGTCGGCATCCGTGGGTTGCTGAGCGGCCAGCAGGCGATCCACCGTCTGCCGATCGGCGGCATGGAGTGGATGGGTCTGCTCGCCGTTGCTCATGGTGCCGGCCGCCGGTCTTTAGGTTGGCGATGACTCTGCCGCCCCGACGTCGCCGATGGCTGCTCCGCGGCTGGCTCTGATTCTTCGTTACCTGCGGCCCCACCGCCGCGTGGTGCTGCTGGGCATGGCGGCGCTGGTGGTGGTCAACCTGCTCAGCGTCACCATCCCCCTGCTGGTCCGCCGGGTGGTGGATGACCTGCAGGACGGCTTCGCCCTCGCCGATGTGCTGCATCAGGCGCTGTTGATCGTGGCGCTGGCCACGCTCATGGGGGCGGTGCGGCTGTACTCCCGCATGCTGGTGTTCGGGGTCGGCCGCCAGGTGGAGGCCGATCTCAAGCAGCGGATCTTCGACCATCTGCTCTGCCAGGAACCGGGCTGGGTGCAGAGCACCGGCAGCGGCGAGGTGATCAGCCGCGCCACCAGTGACGTGGAGAACGTCAGGCGGCTGCTGGGCTTTGCGGTGCTCAGCCTCACCAACACGGTGCTGGCCTATGCCCTCACCCTGCCGGCCATGGTGAGCATCGACCCGTGGCTGAGCCTGGCGGCGGTGGCCCTCTACCCGCTGATGCTCATGGTGGTGCGCCTGTTCGGCGGTCGCATGATGCGCCAGCAGCGACGCCAGCAGGAGGCCCTCGCCGATCTCAGTGATCTGGTGCAGGAAGACCTCAGCGGCATCAGCGCCATCAAGATCTATGGCCAGGAGGTCACCGAGCAGGCCGCCTTCGCCGGGCGCAACCGCGTTTACCGCGATGCGGCCCTCAATCTGGCGCGCACCCGCAGCACCCTGTTTCCGTTGCTCGAGGGCATTTCATCGCTGAGCCTGCTGCTGCTGCTGGCGCTCGGCAGTGGTCAGCTGGCCAGCGGCCGGCTCTCGATCGGCGATCTGGTGGCGTTGATCCTCTATGTCGAGAGGCTGGTGTTTCCGACCGCGCTGTTGGGCTTCACCCTCAACACGTTTCAGACCGGTCAGGTCAGCCTCGAGCGGGTCGAGGACCTGCTCTCCCGGGTGCCGCGCATCCAGTCGCCTGCCCAGCCTGTCGCGGCAGCCGCTCCACGCCGTGGGCGGGTCGAGGCCCGTGGTCTCACGGTGCATTATCCAGGGGCCAGCCGGCCTGCGCTGGCGGGTGTCAGTTTTGTCCTGGAGCCCGGCGAACTGGTGGCTGTGGTGGGTCCGGTCGGGTGCGGCAAAACCACCCTGGCCCGCGCCTTCGGCCGCATGGTCGAGATCGGAGCCGGCCAGTTGTTCGTCGATGGGGTCGATGCCACGGCCCTGCGGCTCGAGGACCTGCGCAGCCAGGTGGCGCTGGTGCCCCAGGAGGGCTACCTGTTCACGGCCACCCTGGCCGACAACCTTCGGTACGGCGATCCCGAGGCCTCGCCCGAGCAGGTTGAATCGGTGGCGGTCCAGGCCCGGCTTGCGGCCGACATCAAGGGGTTCCCCGATGGCTATCAGACCCTGGTCGGCGAGCGCGGCATCACCCTGAGCGGCGGCCAGCGCCAGCGCACGGCCCTGGGGCGGGCCCTGTTGTTGCAGGCCCCACTGCTGGTGCTCGACGACGCCCTGGCGAGCGTCGACAACACCACGGCAGCGGGCATCCTGGCTTCAGTGCGCAGCCAGCAGGGGCGCACGGTGCTGATGATCAGCCACCAGCTTTCGGCCGCGGCTGCCGCCGACCGCGTGCTGGTGCTCGACAACGGACAGCTGGTGCAGCAGGGACGACACCAGGACCTGGTGGCGGTCGACGGCACCTATCGCCGCCTGTGGGAGCGCCAGCAGGTCGATCAGCAGTTGCAGGGTGTTGCAGGGGCAGGTTGATCTGCCACTTGGCGCCCCCCCCTCTGAACGGAGTGTTGCGCCGGGCGGACAGATGCCTGCGTCGTGGCTTACCTGGAGACAGTCCGCTGTTTCTGGTACCCGTCCATGGCCCCGTCAGCCCCCGATGATCCACAGCGTCGCGGGCAGCCTTATCAGCTGCGCTGCACGCTCACCTTCGGCGACATCTATGCCCAGATTCTGATCTGGATGGCCGTGATCTTCGTGAGTCTGGCGGCGGGTCTGGCCCTGATGGGCGCCAGCCGGCCCCTGTTCGCCCTGGTGGGCGTGGGCCTGATCCTGGTGCTGTCGCTGCCGTTCCTGCTGTTCGCCTTCACCACGACGCTGCTCAATCACATCGCCCTGGTGCCCGCCGAGCGCTAGACAGGCGTCGCCACTCACCTGGGTGATGCACAGGCGATCGGGAGCGCCGATACTCGCACTGCATCCCGATGAGCCTGGGCCATGGCCAAACCCACTGGACAACCCACCTCCGCCAACGCTGGGCAAGCCCCTGCTCCTGGGGTGCCTGCGCTGCCCACCCGCTATGTGGCCTTCAGTGGTGGTGGCTGGAATTCCCATTCATCGCTGGCGGGGCTGATTGCCGGGGGCCTCGATGGACTCAGCAGCAAGGGGCAGACGGGCGATCTCGCAACCTTGATGGGGGCGGTCAAAGGCATCGCCGCCAATTCGGGGGGCTCGTGGTTCCTGAGCCATCTGGCCTATTCGCAACCGTTCCTGGCGGGGCTTGAGCAGGCCTCGGCCCGCGACCAATACAACAGCACGGGTTACAACGGCCAGGTCGCCACCCTGTTCAAGGCCACGACTCCCGCGATCCCGGACTGGCTGCAGACCGCCATCGATGCGTTGCCGCAGTCCTTGAAGACCTCGCTCCAGCAGGCCGGTTATCTGTTGGGTCTGGCAGGTGCAGCCGGTGAGGCCCAGTTGAGCTGGAGAAACTTCACCGACAAGTTTGTGTTTCAGCCCTACAACATGCTGGCCGATCTGGGAAGCAAAGGGCTCGATGCAGCGCGGCAGGGTTGGGCTGCCGGCAAGGACCTGCTGATTGTTGCCTCGGCCCAGACCACACCCGTGGTGCTCGACAACATCGGTCTGCTGCAGAACAAGATCTTTAGCGCTACGCCGTTGAGCGCAGCCCAGGCACCACCGCAGGGGATGATGACACCTCTGTTTTTCCTGAGTGATGTTCAGGAGGGCGCAGGTTCTCCGGTGGCTTCGGCATTCTTCGGTGCCGGTGATGTGTCGCTTGACCTCAACAACAACAAGTTGTTCTCGTCGCTTCCCTCGCTGAAGCAACCCGTTACGGCTTCCTTCAAGTCGGGTCTGTCGGTGGTGGATGCGACCACAGCTTCGTCGTCGGCGTTGGCCCACCTGGCGGCGGTCAAGACCCTGGATGCCGTCGGTGTTCAAGCCATCGCCAACACCGTGGCGTCGACCGCCAGAGACATGGCACCGCTGGCCTCGTTGGGCCAGGGGACGCTTGCGATGCCCAAGGTGCTGCCCACACCGTCACGCCGGGGTGGCACCAGTGTTGAAGAGCTGATGCGCCTCTACAGCAGCACCGGCATGACACGACTGGCCGATGGTGGCTTCACCGACAACACGGCAGCGGCCTTCATCGTGCGCCATATTCAGGATACGGAAGGGACCAGCAAGCCGTTCAATCTGACGCTGTTCAAGAACGGCACCATTGACCCGCTCACCGGGGTGCGCCTGCAGGTAGGCCCGAAGGCAAGCGATCTGAGTTCGTTCTGGGTCCCCTCGGATGTGGCCAACCTGTTTGGCAGCATGACGGGACCCAATCAGGATGGCCCGCTGGTCACCTTTGATGGCATCGGTGGTTTCCAGGTGCCTGTTCCTTCAGCCAGGATTTTTGATCACGCCGCCTGGTTCGGTGAACAGCCCGAGTGGACCTACAGCAAGGGCGGCAGTGAAATCGCGTATTACGACCTCAACGTCACAACCGTCGACAATCCGACATTTGGGATCAAAGGTGGACAAACGGGACGTGTGCAGTTGTTCGCGAGCAACAACAAAGACTCCAATGCTGCGCCGGTGAGCGCAGCGATTCTTGATGAATACAGTGAAAATTACACTCTATTCAGAGATGCCATTCTCAATCAGGGTGGTCTGCAGCCGTTGCAGTCAGCGCTTGGTCTTGCCTAGCTTCTTGTTCCATTGATAGACGACGCTGTGTTCGGCTTCGGCTCCAACCGCACTCCCGCAGGCCCTCCGGCTGCCGAACAGCGTCATGTGTTGCTGGGCACTTCGATCACGGCGGCCCCGGCAGACGGGCAGGGCGAAGCCCTGTTCGGCTGCGGCTGCTTCTGGGGCGCCGAAAAAGGCTTCTGGCGCCTGCCGGGGGTCGTCTCCACGGCGGTCGGCTATGCCGGCGGTCAGACCGCCGACCCCACCTATGAGCAGGTCTGCAGTGGCCGCACTGGCCATGCCGAGGTGGTGCGCGTGGTCTGGGATGGGAGCCGGATCCATTTCAGCGACCTGCTGAAGCTGTTCTGGGAGTGTCATGACCCCACCCAGGGCGATCGCCAGGGCAACGACCGGGGCAGTCAGTACCGCTCCTGCGTGTTTGTGGCGGATCCTGACCTGCTGGCCCTGGCCGAGGCGAGCCGCGAGCAGTACCAAGGCCAGCTGAGTGCGGCAGGGTTTGGCCCGATTACCACCGAGATCGCCCAGGGGGTGAAATTCCATTGGGCTGAGCCGTACCACCAGCAGTACCTGGCCAAGCCCGGCAGCCGGCCCTACTGCTCGGCCCAGCCCAGCGGTGTGCGACTGGAGCCGTTTGCAGGGTCGGTGTTCCGCCTCGATCCCACGGTGTGGCAGGCCTTCGACTGGAGCATTCCCCATTGCGTGCTGCGGGGTGACAATGCACCCATCGCTGTGATGTGACGGCGGCCATGGGGCCTGCTCTCGCCATCTGGGCTGGCTTGACGCTGGCCATGGGGTCTCCCTGGTGGGAGGACTACGCCATCAAGGAGACCTACCTCTGTTCAGACCGGGCCCAGGTGGTTGTCGAACGCAACGATGCCCAGGCTTCGCTGCTTGCCGGCCGGTACCGCACCACGCTGTTCCGTGCCCAGCAGAACACGCCCGGCCAGGAACCGATTACCGGCATCGTCTACCGCAATGAGCTGATGACCTTGATCCTCAGGGGAGACCAGCTCATCCTGGAGCAGCTGCCCAACCGCACCAGTTGCATGCGCACCGAGAGCGTCTGATGACCCCCTTGCCCGACCGCGTCGTCTTGACCGCGATCCTGGTGACCATCGGGATCTGCTTTGCGCTGGCCTTCTGGAGCGTGCGGCTGGCCCCGGGGGAGCCCCCGCTGCAGTGGCGCCAGACCCCCATCCAGCGACAGCCTGTTGCGACCGTGCCTGCTGCCTTGCCGGCCGGATCAGACTCCCCTGAGCGCAGTTAGTGAGCCCGACCCGGATGCCGACACTGTCGCCGCCCCCGCCGGAGGATCGACCGAGCGGTCGCGAGCCGAACAGACCCCTGCACCCGCTGCCCCGGGGGTTGGTGGAGCTCTATGGGCTGCTGGCGGTGCTGGTGGTGCTCATTCCTGAATGGATGGCCAGCGGGGCCATGCAGGGCTTGATCAAGGGCACCACGGCCGCCCCCCTGCCGGGCCCCAGCGGAGCCTGGCGTCGCCTGCCCGAACTCAAGCTGGCGGCGATGAGCCTGGCCGAGCTGCGGCTGCTGGCCCGGCAGCTGCACGTGCCGGGCTATGCCGCCCTGTCGCGGGATCGCCTCTCGGCCCGGCTGCTCAAGGCGATCCGGCGGCGTCGTGAGGCCGGGAACGAGCCCGAGCCCCGCCTGCGCCGCCGCTCCACCGCACGGCGTCTGACGGTCGCCGGTGCCCTGGTGCTGTTGGTGTTCAGCCTGGTGCTGGCCCTGGCCGGTGTGCTGGCCCTGTTGTGATAGTTTCAGTTTGCCGGGGCGTAGCGCAGCTTGGTAGCGCACCACTTTGGGGTAGTGGGGGTCGTGGGTTCAAATCCCGCCGCTCCGATTTCAATCAGGGCCTGAAACTCCAGCTCTCGAGCCGCTTCCCACGGGAGGCGGCTTTTTTGTTGGCCCCGCACCGGGAGTTGTCCAATGTGTTTGGACTTGCTCCAGCGCAGTCTGGCCATGGTTGCGCGCCCATCCAGGGACCCCAGGGTTTCGGGTGACTCCCTGGGGTCAGCCGGTGATCCGTAGGACCGCCTCCTGCTCTGTTGCAGGCCGCCACGATGACCGCACCCAGGTCTTCGTGGCGACCCACAGTTGAATTGCCGCGAACTAGTTCATGGCGTTGATTTTTGACTTGAGAAAGTAGGCTTTCATTTCACCTTTCCCCTTGATGGCAATCATGCCTCGTTCTTCGAACAGATAATCGTGCTTGAGCAGCTGATAGCTTGACTCAGAGACTTGAATTGATCCGTTGACGGCATGGGACTCCATGCGCGATGCCACGTTGACGGTATCGCCCCAAAGGTCATAGACAAACTTTTTCTTGCCGATCACACCGGCAACGACCGGTCCTGAGTTGATGCCGATCCGGATGTCCAAATCAATCTTGAGATCAGCTCCAATGGTTCGGATCACATCCTGCATGCCGAGAGCCATGTCAGCAATGCGCGCGGCGTGGTCTGGGCATGCTTCCGGCAGGCCGCTGGCAACCATGTAGCAATCGCCAATGGTTTTGATTTTTTCGAGGCCATGTTTTGCGCTTAGATCATCGAACATGCAAAAAATTTGATTTAGTATTTCAACCAGTTCTGCGGGCTGCACGCGCTGCGATAGGGGCGTAAAGTTCACGATATCAGCAAACAATATGCTGACTTCTGCAAAGGCGTCTGAAATATTTTTCTCGCCCCCTTCAAGCCGCTCAACAATAGGTTTGGGTAAAATATTTAAAAGCAGATTGTTCGATTTCTCTTGTTCTATGCTCAGCGATTCGTTTGCAAGTGAAAGCTCTTTCGTTCGAATCTTGACCTTCTGTTCCAGCTCGATGGAGACTTTCTTGAGTCTGTTGAAGACAATCCAAACTCCGATCCCCGCAAGCCCAAACAGGCCTGAAATCATGGCTACCCCCGAAAGGATGCCTTTTCTGTTTTGTTGGACCAAAAAGTCAATGGATGATGAGATTTCCAGGCCGCCTCGAACGTCCCCAACTTTCCAGTCTCGTTTCGTGCTTTGGGGATGTGAATTGTGGCAGGCAATGCAACTGGACTTCATGATTTCGGCTTGTGCATACCGAAAGACTTTTTGGCCATTCACTGTCATGATCTTGGTGTATGGCTGATCAGGATTTTTGGCTAAAAATGCCAACGCTTCGCGTTCAAATGGATCCCGAGGATTGGGGGCTTTTCTAAAAGCAAAGGGATAGTTGCTGAAGAGTTTGACGGAGACGCCGAGATTCTCTTTGCTGATGCGCTCCGATAATTCGATCAGGAACGTTGCTGGAAACGGAATTGTCTTGGCTTGATCAAAATGATTGTAGTTGATATTGATCGACTCTTCGGTTTTCAGTTTGTCAACGACGGCTTCATTGTAAAGCGTGCGTGCCTGTTGTAGGGCATCTGCATATAAAAATGAGCTTTGCAGGGCCTGTGTATTGATGAGTTCGGACGAGAGGTGAATCATGTTGACCGTGGCAATGCTGATCCCTGTGAAAAACAGTAGAAACAGGGATGCAATGGTTCGCCTTTTGAAGAAATCCACTGCCTTTGTGAACGACCGGCTGCCAAGTTTTTTGATTTTTGTGGTGATCATTGCAGCCGGATCAGGTTCATGCTTTCTGATCGCATGAAGAGCCCAACCAAGTCTCTGTTGTGATGGCCTGGCGTGGGTTTTTCATTGTTCAAATTTGATAAAAATTTGAACGGTTTGCGTGGGTCTCATGGGTGTTCGATTTCAGTGTTCAACCGCGGTCCTTGCTATCCCAGCCGCGTGACCACCCCGTACCGCCGCAACCAGCGGTTCACCCGCGGGCGCAGGGGTTCGGGCACTTCGTGCAGCAGCAGACCGAGCTCTTCGGCAGCCAGACGGTGGAGGGTGCGCACATCGACGTGCCAGAGGCACTCCGCTTCACGGATCAGCCGTGCCCAGGTGCGGGCGGCCTGCCAACGCCGAAGTCGCTGCCGCGGCTCCACCGGCTGCCGGTGGAGCGCTCGTCTGGCCATCGTTACCCCCGTCTCCACCCTTTACCTTGGCCACGGATCGCCGAATTGGGAGCACCGCCGGGCCGATCAGGCGCTGGCCGGCAGGTCTTCCACGGCCAGCACCGGAAAGGGCAATGCCCTGGCTTCACGCTGGCTCAGGCGTTTGCTCCAGGCTCCCTGTACCGGATCGTTCCAGCGGAAGCCCGCATCCTTGGCGCGGTGCCGCTCGGCGTAGCTGAGCTGGGCGCGAAACAGGCTGCGCGGTTCCAGGGCCTGCAGCAGCAGGGTTTCGAGAGCGTCGCAGCGCTCCAGCACCTGGGCCAGATAGGTGCAGTCGGTCAGGGCCCGGTGCGCGGCCCAGACCGGAATGCCATAGGCCAGAGCCAGATCCCGCACCGAGGGGTTGGCCTTGAGCTGACGATCGGCCGGCCAGCGCATCTCGCTCATCGAGCAGATCCAGGGTTTGTCGATCGGCGGCAGCTCGCCAGCCCCCGCAGCAAACCACTGGCGGTCAAAGGCGGCGTTGTGGGCCAGCAGTGCATCGCACTGGTTCACCATGGCGGCAAAGCAGCTCAGGGCCGCATCCCGGGGTTGCTCCAGTCGGGTCACCGCAGCCGGGATCCGGTTGATCGCCTCGGCGGGATTCTCCCGGCAGGGCAACAGAAACGACAGCTGGCAGAGCACAGCCCGCTCAGGCACCGCAAACAGGATCGCCCCCACCTCGATGCAGGCCCCGTCGGAGGGTGAGAGTGCCGTGGTCTCGGTATCGAGGATCAGCAGCGTGCGCGGGACCGATCCCGCTGGTTCTGGCGCTGCCACGTCGGCTTCAGGGCACTCGCTCTGCCCGACCTGGTGGGAAGCGCGGTGTTGTGGCTCAGTCTGGCTCCCTTGTGCGCCCAGCAATCCGAGCAGATCGCTCTGCTGCCACGTGTTGGTTGGATCGCTCATGCCGCACCGCCGCCGGGCTCGCCCCATCGTCTCAGCTCTGTCTAGGGTGGCGGCCCTGATGGATTGACCATGGCCCTGGCTGTCGGAGATCGGGCCCCTGCGGTGGTCTGCCAGGACCAGGAGGGCATCGAACGTCGCAGCGACCAGCTCACCGGCCAGTGGTTGGTCCTGTTTTTCTATCCCAAGGACGACACCCCGGGCTGCACCGCCGAAGTCTGTGCCTTTCGCGATGGCTGGAGCGCGTTTCAGGCCCTTGGCGCGCAGGTGTGGGGGGTGAGCGGCGACGATGCCGCCAGCCATCAGCGCTTTGTGGCGCGCCATGACCTGCCCTTTCCACTGCTGGTGGACCGGGGCAATGCCCTGCGCAAAGCCTTCGGCGTGCCCCCGGTGCTGGGGCTGCTGCCCGGAAGGGTCACCTATGTGATCGATCCGGCGGGCGTGGTGCGCCACATCACCAACAACCTGCTCGATGGTGCCCTGCATCGCCGCGAGGCTCTGGCGGCGCTCCAGCGTCTGCAGGCCGCAGTCGGCGGCAGCTGAGCCATGCCGCGCTGGATCCGCAGCGGAGAGCTGTGGCAGCTGGCTCCGCCAACCCGGTTGCCCCTGGCGAGCGGGCAGCCGCCGGAGCACCGCCGCGCCGTGCTCGAGTTCATCGGCGGCAGCTATCTGGCGGCCAGTCCCCAGCTCAGTTACAGACGCCTGCTCGAGGCCCTGGCCGGCCTGGGCTGGTGGATCCACGCCTGGAGTTACGTGCCCGGCTTTGACCATCAACAGCAGGCCAACCAGGCCTGGCGCTGTTTCCGAACCCTGCGCCAGCAGCAGGATCAGCAGCTCGGTCAGCCTGGGCTGGTGCTGCGGCTGGGCCACAGCCTTGGCTGCAAGCTGCATCTGCTGGCCCCGGATGGTGGCCGGGCCAGCGCCCTGGTGGCCCTGAGTTTCAACAACTTTTCGGCCGAGCGCTCGGTGCCGCTATTGGCCGAAATGGGGCAGCAATTCGGGTTTCGCAGTGAATTCAGCCCCTCGCCGGCGGCCACCCTGATTCAGGTGCAGCAGGCGTATGTCCAGCCCCGCAACCTGCTGGTGCGCTTTGCCGCCGATCGCATCGACCAGAGCGCCCGCCTGCTCGACAGCCTGCGCAGCAGGACCGACGACCGCTCGGAGCTGGTGGAGCTGCCCGGCGATCACCTGAGCCCGGCCAGTGGCGGCCTGCGGCGCCAGCTGCTCGGCAGCTGGGCCGATGATCCGGCGCGCGGCAGGCGGATCACCCACCTCGCCGGCCTGATCAACCGCTGGGCTGGGCGCGATTGATGGGCTCGGCCCGTCTGACCAGTGAGGGATCAAAGCTGTAGAACTCGAGCGTGGTGGTCGTGATGCCGCTGCGCTTCACCTGCACCTGGCCCAGGGGCGTGAGCGGGCCGAAGCGCCAGGGCTGGTCTCGCCCCTGGGCCAGGGCGGCAATCGGTGTGTAGTCGCCCACCACCGCAAACAGCACGCCCCGGCGCGCCGCCGGATCCAGGCGGCTGCGCCATTGTTCGAAGCCGCGGCAGTCGGCGGCGAAGCAGCTGAAGCGGGCCTGGCTGTAGCCCTGCAGGGCCAGGGCCAGGAAGCCCGGCAGCTCATAGCGGTTGGAGCCGATCACCTGAGCCGTGTTCAGGGCCTCCCAGATCGCCGGATGCTGCCTGAGGCTGCGGCGCAGCTGCTCGGGATCGAGCAACTGCCCCGAGGTGTCAACGTCGGGGGGCACCAGGGCAGCGGCGATCCCCCAGCGCACATGGGCGGCGGCAACCAGGCTCAGCAGCACCACGGCGGCGGCGCTCAGCAGCGCGAGCAGCCGCAGCCACAGCTGTCGCCACACCCCGGGCCGGGCCAGCACCGCTGCGGCCAGGGGCAGCAGCAGCCACCAGGCGGGCACCAACCAGCTCGAGAGCACCTGCATGCGGCCCGAGAGCACCAGAAACAGCAGCAGCTGCGGAATCGCCAGCAGCCGCAGCAGCCGGGTGCCTTCCTGGGCCTGGTCGCTGCTGGCCGGGGCCGGCCGCAGCAGGGCCAGCAGCAGCAGCACGCCGATGCTGGGAAACAGCAGGGCCAGCTGACTCAGCAGAAACAGCGGCGGCCCCTCCCAGCGGAACCCGGCGGCGGCGCTGGTGCGGCCGCTGTGGAAGGCGAACGACAGCCAGCCGTTCTGCAGGTTCCACAGCCACAGCGGCCAGCTGGTCGCCAACCAACCCGCCAGCACCAGGGCCGTGTCGCCGATCCGCAGGCGCCGCCGCTGCAGCGTGTCGACCAGGCGGGCTGCCACCAGGGTCAGAATCAGAAGCAGCGCGTGGTATTTGCAGAGGCTCAGCAACCCCAGGATCAGGCCGAACTGCAGCGATTCGCTGGGGCTGCGTGCAGCATTGAGCGAATGGCGCGACAGCCACCACAACAGCAGGCTGAGCAGCAGCACCAGGGGGCTGTCGGGCAGCAGCAGCAGGCCGCCGCAGGCAAACAACAGTGGTGCAAGGCTGGCCAGCGCGGCGCTCAGCAGGGCGGCGCGACGGCCGAACCACTCGCGTGTGGCCTCGGCCAGCAGCACCTGGGCCAGGCAGTAGCTCAGCAGCCCCGGCAGCCGCAGGGCCAGCGCGGGGTGCGCGGGCATGAGCCGCCCGATGGCCCCACCGGCTGCCGCCCACAGCCCCACCGCCAGCGGATGGTCGAAGTAGCTCAGGGCCAGGTTCTGGCCATAGAAGAGGTAGTAGCTCTCGTCGTAACCGGGGGGCAGGATCACGGCGATGGCCAGGCGCAGTGCCAGGCCCAGGCCCACGATGGTCAGCAGGATTCTGCGGTAGCTCCAGTGCATCAGCTCCGGCTCACTGGCGCAGGGCATCGAGCACCGAGCGATCCTCGAGGGTGCTGGTGTCGCCGCTCACGGCCTCGCCGGCCGCCAGGGCCCTCAGGATGCGCCGCATGATCTTGCCGCTGCGGGTCTTGGGCAGGGCATCGCTGAAGCGGATCTCGTCGGGCCGGGCGATGGGTCCGATCTCCTTGCCCACATGGCCTCGGAGCTCCTTGACCAGCGCGTCGTCGCCGGTGCGACCGGTTTCCAGGGTGACGAAGGCGACGATGCCTTCGCCCTTGAGGTCATCGGGGCGGCCCACCACAGCAGCCTCGGCCACGGCCGGGTGACTCACCAGAGCGCTTTCGATCTCCATGGTGCCAAGGCGATGGCCTGAGACGTTGATGACGTCATCGACCCGGCCCATCACCCAGAAGTAGCCGTCGGCGTCGCGGCGGGCGCCGTCGCCGGCAAAGTACAGAGACGAGCCATCGGCGGGGCGAACCTCTTCCCAGTAGCTCTTCTTGAAGCGCTCGGGATCGCCGTGCACCGTGCGCATCATTCCTGGCCAGGGCCGGCGCACGGCCAGATAGCCGCCCTGGTCGGGACCCTGCGAGTTGCCGGCCTTGTCGACGATGTCGGCGGCGATGCCGGGCAGGGGCAGGGTGCACGAGCCCGGTTTGGTGGGGGTGGCCCCCGGCAGGGGGCTGATCATCACCCCGCCGGTCTCGGTCTGCCACCAGGTGTCGACGACCGGGCAGCGGTCGCCTCCGATCACATCGCGGTACCACATCCAGGCCTCGGGATTGATCGGTTCACCCACGGTGCCGAGGATCCGCAGGCTGCCCATGTCGTACTGATCGGGCACGGCGCGGCCGCTCTTCATGAACGCCCGGATCGCCGTGGGGGCCGTGTAGAAGATCGTGCAGCGGTGCTTCTGGATCACCTCCCAGAAGGCACCGGGTTTGCTGGGCCGCGGAGCCCCTTCGTACATGACCGTGGTGGCGCCGTTCGACAACGGTCCGTAGACGATGTAGCTGTGGCCCGTGATCCAGCCCACATCGGCGGTGCACCAGTGGATGTCGTCCTCGCGGATGTCGAAGATCCATTGGAAGGTGAGGTGGGCCCAGAGGTTGTAGCCGGCGGTGGTGTGCACCACGCCCTTGGGCTTGCCGGTGGAGCCTGAGGTGTAGAGCACAAACAGGCGGTCTTCGCTGGCCATGGGCTCGGCCGGGCAGTCAGCGCTCTGGCCCTCGACCAGCTCGTGCCACCAGATATCGCGGCCGCTGGTCATGGCGCAGCCCGAGTCGATGCGCCGCACCACCAGCACATGGTCGACGCTGGGGGCGCCGCCGTTGCCGGCGAGGGCCTCGTCGACGGCGGGTTTGAGCGCCACGGGCTGGTCCTTGCGGAAGCCGCCGTCGGCGGTGATCACCGCCTTGGCCTGCCCGTCGATCAGGCGATCGCGCAAGGCATCGGCCGAGAAGCCGCCAAACACCACCGAGTGGGGTGCGCCGATGCGGGCGCAGGCCAGCATGGCGATGGCCGCCTCGGGGATCATCGGCATGTAGAGGGCCACCAGGTCCCCCTTGCCGATGCCCAGGGCCTTCAGTGCGTTGGCGGCCTTGCACACCTCGGCGTGCAGCTGGCGGTAGCTGAAGGTGCGGGTGTCGCCGGGTTCCCCTTCCCAGATCAGGGCGGTCTTGTCGGCCCGGGGCCCGTTCAGATGCCGGTCCAGGCAGTTGTAACTGAGGTTGGTGGTGCCGCCCTCAAACCAGCGGGCAAAGGGCGGGTTGCTCCAGTCGAGCACCGTGTCAAAGGGCTCAAACCAGTGCAGCTCGCTGCGGGCCAGATCACCCCAGAAGCCGTCGGGGTCGGCGTCGGCCTTGGCGCAGAGGGCGCGGTAGGCCTCCAGGGAGCCGATGCGGGCGCTGGCCGCCAGCGCCGCCGGGGGCTCAAACAGCCGCTGTTCCTGCAGCACCGATTCGATCGTGGTCTGAGTCACGGAGCCCACCGCTGGCACTGGCAGGCATTCAAGCCAGCGGCGTCGAACCACGGCCTGCCAGTGACACGCATGTTCAACTGTCTGCTGAGCGAGTCCGCTGAGAGGATGGCCCGATGCGCCGCCCCTCCGCCTGCCTGTTTGATCTCGACGGCCTGCTGCTCGACACCGAGCCCCTGCATGCCCGTGCGTGGCAGGCGGCGGCGGCCCACTTCGGCCTTGAGCTGGCGACAGGCCCGTTGCTGGCGCTGCGTGGCCGGCGGCGGCTCGAGTGCGCCCAGCAGGTGATCGCCTGGATGCGCGAGGCGGGTCTGGCGGCTCCATCGGTTGCGGCGTTGCTGGCGGTGCGCCAGCCGATCGCCGATGCCCTGATGCCCGCGGCACGGCCCATGCCCGGGGCCCGCCAGCTGGTGGAAACGCTGGTGCAGGCTGCCGTGCCCATGGCCCTGGTGACGAGCAGCAGCCGCGCTGCGGTGGCTCTCAAGGAGGCACCCCATGCGTGGCTTGCGGCCATCACCAGCCGGGTCCATGGCGATGATCCCGAGCTGGCGGCAGGCAAGCCTGAGCCCGATCCTTACTTGCTGGCGGCGCGGCGCCTGGGGGTGGCGGCCACCGATTGCTGGGCCTTTGAAGATTCTCCCGCCGGTGCCCGCTCAGCCAGCGGCGCAGGCTGCCGCGTGCATGTGCTGCTTCCCCAGGATGACCGGATCACCCAGATCGTGTTGCAACAGTTGCCCGAGGGCTGTGAGCTGCTCCGGAGCCTGGAGGGCGTGAGCCTGGGCTGAGTTGTCGGATCTGGCTGACCCAGTCCAGAACTCAGTAAAGCCGGCTGAGCACAAACTCGGGCAGGGCTCTGAGCGCGCGGCTGGCCTCGGAGGCGGGCAGCCAACTGAGCGCTTCGCCGGCTTCTCGCGAAAATCCTTCGGCGAGGGCACGGGAGCGCGGGATCGCCTCGCAGCCGCGCACCAGCTCCAGCGCCTGCTCGAGATCGCCGTCCTGGCTGAACTCGCGCTCGATCAGACCGGCCAGCGTGGGTCGCTCTTCCAGGGCATAGAGCACAGGAGCCGTGAGGTAGCCCGAGGCCAGATCGCTGGCCGCCGGCTTGCCCAGCTGTTCGTCGTCGCCGGTGAAATCGAGAATGTCATCGACCACCTGGAACGCCAGTCCCAGCTGCCGGCCAAACCGGTAGAGCTCGTCAAGGTGCTCGGCTGGGAGTTCAGACAGCACCCCCGCAGCTCTGGCGCTGTTGGCGATCAAGGAGGCCGTTTTGCAATAGCTCTTCTCGAGGTAGGTCTCGAAGGTCTGGCCCGTGTCGTAGCGAAACAGACCCTGTTTGACCTCGCCGTCGGCCAGGTCCATGATCACGCGGCTGAGCAGCTTGACGACCTCGAGATCGTCGAGATTGGCGAGGTGCCAGCTGGCCTGGGCAAACAGAAAATCGCCCGCCAACACCGCGACCCTGTGGTTGAAGCGGCTGTGAACCGTGGCCACCCCACGGCGGGTGGAGGCCTCGTCGACCACGTCATCGTGAACGAGCGAGGCCGTGTGGATCATCTCGGTGATCTCGGCCAGGCGGCGGTGACGCTGGCCCAGCTCGCCACCGGGGCTGATCGCCCGCGACAGCAGTAGCACGATGCCCGGTCGGATGCGCTTGCCACCTGCCGCGAACAGGTGTTCGGCGGCGGCCTGCAGGATCGGATGGCCAGCACCGATCAGGCTGCGCAGATCAGCCAGCAGGGCATCGAGGTCGGCCTCGACCGGCTGAAGCAGCTCTGCAACCGTGGCCACACACCCTCCGTCGTGGCGTGATCCTAGAAGCCGCAGGCCGACTGCCGAGTGAGGTCGACCTTCTCCGAGAGGTCGACCTGCTCGACCCGGGGTTCCTCGCCCAACCAGCGGGTGGCGGCCTCGGCAAAGGTCAGGGCACACCCGGTCACGCAGATGCGACGGAGTGATCCGGGTGGCGGGGTCTGTTCATGCTGCCGTTCGCCTTCAGGCAGATCCCCCAGATTCGCCAGCAGGGGCCCCAGGCGGGCCACCGCTGCCAGGGCCGGATCGATCAGTTGCACCCCGTCCGGCAGCAACTCCTGCAGCAGCGGTGTCAGCAGGGGGTAGTGGGTGCAACCCAGCACAATCGCCTCGACATGGCTTTGCAGCAGAGGCTCCAGGTAGGACTGGGCGGCGGCGCGCAGGTCGGGATGGCTCAGATCGCCCGCCTCGATCAGGGGCACAAAGGCCGGGCAGCCCACCTCGTTGACCACCGCGGCGGGCCTGCAGGCGTGGATCGCCCGGCGGTAGGCCCCGCTGGCGGCCGTGGCCGGGGTCGCCAGCACGCCGATGCGGTCGGCACCCAGCGTGGCGGCCACGCTGTCGATCAGACCCACCACCGGCACGCCGGCCTCGGCCACGGCCACATCGAAGGCGAGGGCGTTGGAGGTGTTGCAGGCCATCACCAGAACACCGATGCCCTGCAGCCGCAGCCAGTGGACCACCTCGGCGGCGATCTGGCGAATGTCGTCGGCACTGCGCTGGCCGTAGGGCACCCTGGCGGTGTCACCCAGGTACAGGGTCGGTGAATGGGGGTGGCAGCGGTGCACGTGCCGGAGCACGGTCAGGCCCCCCAGGCCACTGTCAAAGAGACCGACCCGCAGGCTCATGCCGCCCCCCCGAGATAGTCGAGGATCGCGGCAGCCAGCGCCAGGGCCATGCGCCGGCGGAAGTCGGGCTGCTGCAGCCTTGCGGCATCGAGACGGCCGGTCACAAAGCCCATCTCCACAAGGCTTGAGGGCATCGTGGTGCGCCGGATCACGAAGAAGCGGCCGGGCCGAACCCCCCGGTCGGGGCTGCCCGCGGAGATGGCCATCATCTGCCGTTGCAGCGACTGGGCCAGCTCCAGCGAACGGCCGGCATTGGGCCCGCCTGTGAAATAGAAGGTCTCGATGCCGTTGACATCGGGCCTGTCCATGCTCAGGGCGTTGGCGTGGATGCTCACGAAGGCGTCGGCTGCGCTGCTGTTGGCCAGGGCAACCCTCGGTGGCAGGTCGACATCGATCTCGGTGGTGCGGGTCAGCAGCACCTCCACGCCCCGGGCCTGCAGCAGTCGCGCCACCTGCAGCGTCACATCGAGCACCACATCGGTTTCCCGCAGTCCGCCGATGCCGACGGCTCCGGGATCGGGCCCGCCATGGCCTGGATCGAGCACCACCTTGAAGCGGTTGCGCGGCACCACGGGCAGTCCATCGGCCGACAGGGGTTTGCTGGAGCTGGGGAAGAAGCTGCGGGAGGGGGCCGATGCCACCGGGCTGTCGAGATCGCCTTCGCCCAGGCTCACCAGCGCAGCACCGGGCAGGCCGCGCAGCTCGAGACGCCAGCGATCGGCGGCCGTGCCCACCAATTGCAGCTGTGCCGGGTTGAGTTGCACCCCTGGCTGAAACTCCAGCACCAGCCGGGTGGTCTGGTCATCGGGGCGGCCGATGCGCACCTCCCGCACCGGACCACTGCCGCTGAAGCTGCGCGTGCGGCTCGGTGCCCCCGGCAGATCGATCCAGAGCCGGGGGCCGCGCCCCGACGTGCCGGCTTCAAAGAAGGCCTTGAGCGGGGCGTCGTTGCTGGTGCGCAGCTCCAGCACACCGGTGTTGCTGAGCCGCCAGGCCCCCAGGGCCGAGCCTGCGGCCCGCGCTGCCGCTGCCGGCAGCAACAGCAGGCACAGCGCTGCTAGGCCGCCCGTCAGGCTGCGCAGCGGCAGAACCGGGTGCTTGCCCACCGATCGGCGCTCAGAACAGGGCCGGCCGGCGATGGCGCAGGCTCGGCATCTGGGCGCGAACCCGCTCACCATGGCCAGGATCCACGGGGGCCACGGCCAGCCCGGGAGCCACCCCCGCATCGGCCAGCACGGTCCCCCAGGGATCGATCACCAGGGCATGGCCATGGGTCTGGCGGCGGCCATGGTTGACGCCGGTCTGGGCGGGGGCCACCACGTAGGCGGTGTTTTCGATCGCCCGGGCCTGCAGCAGCACCTGCCAATGGTCTTTGCCGGTGAACGCCGTGAAGGCGGCCGGCACCATCAGCACGTCGGCGCCATTGGCTGCCAGATGCCGGTACAGCTCAGGAAAGCGCACGTCGTAGCAGATCGACAGACCGATGCGCCCCAGCCCGGGCACCGCGACCACCGGCGGCAGGGTGTCGCCCGGCTGCACCGTGGCCGACTCGCGGTAGGTGTTGCCGTCGGGCAGGTCCACATCGAACAGGTGAATCTTGTCGTAGCGGGCCAGCACCTGCCCTTCGTGGCTGACCAGCTCGGCCCGGTTGAAGGTGGCGCCTTCAGCAGCCGGCACCGGGAAACCGCCCCCCAGCAGGGTGACCTGATAGCGGCGCGCCATGGTGACCAGAAAGCGGCTGCAGCGCTCGGCCAGGTCGGGTGCCAGCTGCAGGCGCTGCTGGTCGTCGCCCATGAAAGCGAAGTTTTCGGGCAGTCCCACCAGTTCGGCACCACGGCGGGCCGCAAGCTCGATCTGCTCTTCGGCGGCGGTGAGGTTGGCGTCCAGGTCCGGGGTGCTGGTGAGCTGCACTGCAGCGGCCAGAAAACTGCTCACCAGCCCTCCTGTTGGCGTAGGGCCGAACTGTAGGAGACCCGCTCAGCTGCGGCGCAGCACCCCGGGCTCGGCCTGCAGCGGCACCACCTGCAGGCTGTCGACGGCGGCGCAGCAGGCAAAGTCGGCGTCGTGGTCGCCGATGCCGATCAGCCGCTGGCCGTGGCTGGCCGCCCGCAGGCAGGTCTCGCTGTCGTGGTGCCATTGCTGCCACAGGGCCAGGGCGGCCAGCATCTCGTCGTTGCCGAAGCCCACGCCCACATGGGGCGCCACCGCCAGCTCGATGGCGGCCGAGGCCACCGCCCCCGCCGCCAGGCTGTCTTCGAGCGAGTAGTCGCCCTCCCAGCCGCTGCCCACGATCCAGACCCGCTGGCAGCCCTGCTGCACCAGGCGCCTGGCCACGGCCATGCGGTTGGGCAGGCAGGCGGTCAGCAGCAGCGGCACCTCACGCACCGCCGCCAGCGAGCGGGTGCCGTTGGTGGTGCTCATGAAGATGCGCTTGCCGCCCACCAGTTCGGGCGTCACCGCCAGGGGCGAGTTGCCGAGGTCGTACCCCTCCACGCGCTTGCCGCCGCGTTCGCCCGCCCGCAGCCGCTGGGCCTCAGGCCAGGCGGCCGCCGCGGCGTCCAGTTCGCCCAGATCGGCAAACGCCTGGATGGCTTCGGCGCCGTTCTCCAGGGCCCAGGCGATGGTGGTGGTGGCTCGCAGCACATCGATCACCACGGCGGCGTCGGGGCCCCCTTCGGCCACGGGAAGCAACGGTGGAACCGCTTCAGAGGTATGGAAATAGTGCAGTTGCATGGCTTCGCGGCCGCCGCGGCAGGTGCGTCACAGTAGGCACCGCAAGCCAGGGCCATGGTGTCGACCGATCTGAGCAAGGCATCACGGCGCGATCTGCGCGGCTTTTTGCAGCTGCTCGACGCCCGGGGCCAGTTGCGCCGCATCACGGCGCCGGTCGATGCCGACCTCGAACTGGCGGCGATCGCCGATCGGGTGCTGGCGGCGGGTGGGCCGGCCTTGCTGTTTGAGAACGTGATCGGCAGCCCCATGCCGGTGGCCGTCAATCTGCTGGGCACCCAGGAGCGGGTGCTGTGGAGTCTGGGCATGGAGACACCCCAGGAGCTCGAGGCCCTGGGCGAGCGGCTGGCGCTGTTGCAGCAGCCCCGGCCCCCCAAGGGGGCCCGGGAGGCGGTGCGCTTTGGCTCGGTGCTGCTCGATGTGCTCAAGGCACGGCCCGACCTGGATCTCACGCCCCCCTGCCATCAGCAGGTGTTCAAGGGCGACCAGGTCAACCTCGATGCCCTGCCGCTGCTGCGCCCCTGGCCGGGCGATGGGGGCCGCATCATCACCCTGGGGCTGGTGATCACCAAGGACCCCGAGACCGGTACCCCCAACGTGGGCGTGTACCGGCTGCAGCAGCAGTCGATCAACACCATGACCGTGCACTGGCTGAGCGTGCGCGGCGGCGCCCGCCACCTGCGCAAGGCGGCGGCCCTGGGCAAGAAGCTCGAAATCGCCATCGCCATCGGCGTGCACCCGCTGCTGGTGCTGGCGGCGGCAACGCCGATCCCGGTGCAGCTCAGCGAGTGGCTGTTTGCCGGGCTCTATGCCGGCGAAGGGGTGCGGCTGGCCAGGTGCAAGACCGTCAACCTCGAGGTGCCCAGCCACAGCGAGGTGGTGCTCGAGGGCACCATCACCCCCGGCGAAGAACTGGCCGATGGCCCCTTCGGCGATCACATGGGCTTCTACGGAGGGGTCGAGGACTCGCCCCTGGTGCGCTTCCACTGCGTCACGCAGCGGCGCGACCCCATCTATTTCACGACCTTCAGCGGGCGTCCCCCGAAGGAAGACGCGATGCTCGCGATCGCCCTCAATCGCATCTACACCCCGATTTTGCGGCAGCAGATCCCCGAGATCGTCGACTTCTTCTTGCCGATGGAGGGCCTCAGCTACAAGCTGGCGGTGATCGCCATCGACAAGGCCTATCCGGGCCAGGCCCGCCGAGCCGCCATGGCGTTCTGGAGCGCGTTGCCCCAATTCACTTACACCAAGTTTGTGGTGGTGGTCGACAAGGCGATCAACATCCGCGATCCCCGCCAGGTGATCTGGGCGATCAGCGCCCAGGTCGACCCCCAGCGCGATCTGTTCGTGCTCGACGACACCCCCTTTGACACCCTCGATTTCGCCAGCGAGCGCCTGGGCCTGGGCGGCCGGCTGGCGATCGACGCCACCACCAAGATCGGCCCCGAGAAGCGCCATCCCTGGGGCGAGCCGCTGCGCCGCCCGGCCGAGCTCGAGACCAGGATCGATGCCCGCTGGGCCGAACTGGGCCTGGCCGACATCGGCACGAACCCGCCCGATCCGGCGTTGTTCGGCTACACCCTTGAGCACGTGCTCGAGCGGCTGGCGGCGCTGTGCTGAGCCGTCAGGCCAACCATGCCCTCAAGGCCCTGTTGCTGTTGGCAAGTGAGCCCCATGCCTGGCAGTCGACCCACACCCTGGCGGTGGCGCAGCAGTTGCCCGAGCCGATGCTCGAGCAACTGCTGCTGCGGTTGCGGCGCGCAGGGCTGCTGGTGGCGCGGCGCGGTCGGCTGGGGGGGTACCGGCTGGCGCGCGCTGCCCGCGAGATCTCGCTGTGGGCGGTGTTGGCCGGCCTCGACGACGGGGCTGATGCCGAAACGGCTTCTGCCCAGCAGGGCGACGGGCCTTCAGCCGTCGATCAGGTCACCGCTGCCCTGGAGCGGCGGCTGCAGCGGGCCCGGCAGAAGGCTCTGCAAGACCTCAGCCTTGAGGACCTGCTGTTCGACCTGCGCAGCGCCGAAGCCAGCCGCGATGCGCAGGGAGGGCTGCTGTTGGGGTAAGGCCAGCGTTGGCGTCGTTGTGACTGGACCCAGAGGCTCCGGTCGATTCACCGCCGCGATCCCTGTGATCGCATGCTGGCCCGATCCCCAGCGCGCCGGCTTCTCTTGCCAGACCCTTTGGTGACTCCCCCCATCGCCCTGACCATCGGCGGCAGCGATTCCGGCGGCGGCGCCGGAATCCAGGCCGACCTCAAGACCTTCATGGCCCTGGAGGTCCATGGCTGCAGCGCCATCACCTGTGTGACGGCGCAGAACACCACGGGCGTCAGCCGGGTCGATGCCCTGCCGCCGGCGGCCCTGGTGGCCCAGATCGAAGCGGTCATGAGCGATCTGCCGGTGGCGGCGCTCAAGACCGGCATGCTGCTCAACGCCGCGTTGATCGAGGCCACCGCCGCCGCCCTGGCGCCCTTGAAGCTGCCGCGGTTGATCGATCCGGTGATGGTGTCGCGCGCCGGGTCGGTGCTGCTCGAGGCCGATGCCATCGCCGCCTACCGGCTGCTGCTGCCCCTGGCTGAGCTGCTCACCCCCAACATTCATGAGGCGCGGCTGCTCACAGGCCAGCCCATCGAGTCGGCTGCCGATGTGGAGCGGGCAGCGGTGCGGCTGCTCGCGCTGGGTCCGGCTGCGGTGCTCATCAAGGGCGGCGGCCTGAGCGAGCTGCGGGGACGCGATTACCTGCTCGATCGCGAGGGTTCGGGCCAATGGCTCGCCCATGCCGCCATCGACACGCCCCACACCCACGGCAGCGGCTGCACCCTGGGGGCGGCGATCACCGCCTACCGGGCCCGCGGGCTGGCTCTGTCCGAGTCAGCGGCGCAGGCCAAGCGGTATGTGGAGGGAGCGCTGCGTCAGGCCCTGGCGATCGGCGCCGGCCAGGGCCCGCTGTGCCACTGGCACCCAGCCCTGGATTCCTTGAATCCTTAACAGAATTCCTGCTGGTGAGATGCCGAACCGCCCGATCAGCATCCCGTTGGATCACTCACTGCTGGCCCAGCCCGATGCCCAAGGCTCCAACCGTTCTGCCCTGGTGATCGCTGCACTGACGGATTGACTGGCCCATCGACGCATCGACGCCCTCCATGCCGCCCACGCCGATCTGGCGTCCCTGGACGACGGCAACTTTGGAGTAGCCGGCAACGATGGCTGAGCGCGGCCGGATCTACCGCTGGCCTCGAAACCGCAGCTTCGGCGTGCTTCCCCCGAGCAGAGAAAGCCGTCTGGCAACCAACCCTTTGGCCGATGCGCCGGAGGCATCGGCCGTCAACGGCCATCGCCGCGATGGTGATTCACTCGCTGGATTTGCACTGTCACCAACCGTGGCAGGTTGACCCCCATCCGAGTCAACTCTGAACTCCTCGCTTCTGCCCCTACCCCACCCCACGCTGCTTGAACGCGGGATGGGCCGCAGCGACGAGAAGGCTCCATAGGATCGTCTCAATGGCACCGATCCCCCTTGTCTGAGAGCGCCGCAAGCCGTGATGCCCTGACCCTCAGCGGTGGCGGCAGCCTGGGGGGCACCGTGCGGGTGCCGGGCGACAAGTCGATCTCGCACCGGGCATTGCTGTTCGGCGCCATCGCCGAGGGCGAGACGCGCATCGAGGGTCTGCTGCCGGCCGAAGACCCCCTCAGCACCGCCGCCTGCCTGCGGGCCATGGGGGTGACGGTCTCAGAGATCCGCGCCGGCGAGCCGGTCACGGTGCAGGGGGTGGGGCTTGATGGCTTGGCCGAGCCGGGCGATGTGCTCGATTGCGGCAACTCGGGCACCACCATGCGGCTCATGCTCGGCCTGCTGGCGGGCCGGGTGGGTCGCCATTTTGTGCTGACCGGCGATGGCTCGCTGCGGGGCCGGCCGATGCGGCGGGTGGGCGCACCCTTGGCCCAGATGGGCGCGGTGATCCACGGCCGCAAGGAGGGCAACTTTGCCCCGCTGGCGCTGCAGGGTCAGGCCCTGGTGGGCACCATGATCCACACGCCGGTGGCTTCGGCCCAGGTCAAGAGCGCCATCCTGCTGGCGGCGCTCACCGCCCAAGGAGCAACGACGGTGATCGAGCCGGTCCAGAGCCGCGACCACAGCGAGCGCATGCTGCGGGCTTTTGGGGCCGATCTGGTGGTGGGCGGTGAGGGCAACACCACCGTCACCCTCACCCCCGGCCACACCCTGCGGGGCCAGCAGGTGATCGTGCCGGGCGACATCAGCAGCGCCGCCTTCTGGCTGGTGGCCGGCGCCATCACCCCCGGCGCTGCCCTCACCATCGAAAACGTAGGCCTCAACCCCAGCCGCACCGGCATCCTCGAGGTGCTGGAGCAGATGGGCGCCCGCATCACCATCGTCAACCAGCGCGATGTGGCCGGCGAGCCGGTCGGCGATCTGCAGGTCAGCCATGGGCCCCTGCAGGCGTTTGACATCGGTGCGGCGATCATGCCCCGGCTGGTCGATGAGATCCCGGTGCTGGCGGTGGCCGCCTGCTGCGCCGACGGCGTCAGCCGCATCACCGGCGCCGAAGAGCTGCGGGTCAAGGAGACCGACCGCCTTGCCGTGATGGCCCGCCAGCTGGGGGCGATGGGCGCCCGCATCGACGAGTTTGACGACGGCATGACCATCACCGGCACCACGCCATTGCACGGCGCCACGGTCGACAGCGAAACCGACCACCGCGTCGCCATGAGCCTGGCGGTGGCGTCGCTGGTGGCCAGCGGCAGCACCACCCTGCAGCGCCCTGAGGCCGCTGCGGTGTCGTACCCGGAGTTCTGGGATGACCTGGCCCGGTTGCGGGGCTGAGCTCAGCCCCCGCATCACCGCTGACGGCAGTTTCAGCTTGTTCAGCAGCCGCTTTGGCGAGGCCTTTCACAGTGCCGCGGGCGCCCTGGCCGAGGCCCGCAGCACCTTTGTGGGGCCGGCCGGGCTGGCCCGTTTTGCCCCTGGCAGCACCGTGGTGGTGGTCGATGTGTGCGTGGGCACCGGCAGCAACAGTGCTGCCCTGCTCGAGGCCGCGGCAGACCATGGCTTGAGCCTGCAGTGGTGGGGCCTGGAGCTGGAGCCGGCCCCCCTGCAGCTCGCCCTGACCCAAGCACACTTCTGCACGCAGTGGCGGTCCGAAGCCCTTGATCCCTTGCGTCAGCTGGCCCAGGCGGGGGCCTGGCGCTCGCCATTGGGACAGGGGCAGGTGCTGTGGGGCGATGCCCGCGCCCAGTTGCCGCTGCTGCAACAGCAGCTGGCCGGCCAGGTCGATCTGGTGCTGCTCGATGCCTTTTCGCCCCGCCATTGCCCCGAGCTGTGGACGCTCGAGTTTCTGGGGGGCTTGGCGCAGCTGCTGGCCCCCAGTGGGCGGCTGCTCACCTACTGCTCGGCGGCGGCGGTGCGGGCGGCGTTGGTGGAGCTGGGCCTGGTGATGGTGGCGATCCGCAGCAGTGCGGGCAGGCGCTGGAGCGGCGGCACCGCGGCGGGCTGGGCCCCGTTGATGACGGCCGACGATGCTGCATCGCACCCCTGGCTCAGGCTGCTGTCGCCGATGGAGCAGGAGCATCTGCTCACCGGGGCTGCCGAGCTCTACCGCGACCCCAGTGGTGAGGCTGCGGCCCAGCAGATCCTGGTCGCACGCGACCAGCAGCGGCAGCAGCGCGCTGCCAGCGGCGCCTTGCTGTCCACCAGCGCCTGGCGGCGGCGCTGGGGGCTGGATCGTGCTGCCGGGAGCGCCAACTAGATTCCGCCCCAGTTGCCTGCCCGCTGATGCTTGCCGTTGCCGTGTTGGCCGCCGGGAAGGGCACGCGCATGAAGAGCGACCTGCCCAAGGTGCTGCAGCCCCTGGCGGGCGCCACCCTGGTGGAGCGGGTGCTCAGCAGTTGCCAGGGGCTGGCCCCGCAGCGGCGCCTGCTGATCGTGGGGCATCAGGCCGAGCGGGTGCGCAGCACGCTTGAGGGCACGGGCGGCCTCGAGTTTGTGCTGCAGCAGCCCCAGCTCGGCACGGGCCATGCGGTGCAACAGTTGCTGGCGCCGCTGGCGGGTTTCGAGGGCGATCTGCTGGTGCTCAACGGCGATGTGCCGCTGTTGCGGCCCGAGACCCTTGAGCAGTTGCTGAGTCGTCACCGCGCCAGCGGGGCGGCCGTGACCCTGCTGACCGCTCGGCTGGCCGACCCGACCGGCTATGGCCGCGTGATGGCCGACGCCGACGGCGCCGTGAGTGCCATCGTCGAGCATCGCGATTGCAGCGACGACCAGCGCCGCGTTGAGCTGATCAACGCCGGCATCTACTGCTTCAACTGGGCCAAGCTGGCGGCCGTGCTGCCCCGGCTCAGCAGCGACAACGACCAGGGCGAGCTGTATCTGACCGACACCGTGGCGATGCTGAGCCCGGCCATGCATGTGGAGGTGGCCGATGCCGATGAGATCAACGGCATCAACGACCGCCTGCAGCTGGCCCAGTGCGAGGCGGTGCTGCAGCAGCGGCTGCGCGAGCACTGGATGCGCGAGGGGGTCAGCTTCATCGACCCCGCCAGTTGCACCCTGAGCGAGGGCACCCGTTTCGGCCGCGATGTGGTGGTCGAGCCCCAGTGCCATTTCAGGGGCAACACCGTGGTGGGCGAGGGGTGCTGCATCGGCCCCGGTTGCCTGATCGACAACGCCACGATCGGCGATGGCGTCGAGATCGTCCATTCGGTGGTGCGCGAGGCCACGGTCGCGGCAGGCTGCGTGATCGGCCCGTTTGCCCAGCTGCGCCCCGGCGCTGTGCTCGAGCGCGATTGCCGTGTCGGCAACTTCGTCGAGATCAAGAACAGCCACATCGGCACGGGTAGCAAGGTCAACCACCTCAGCTACATCGGCGACGCCGACCTGGGCACCAATGTCAACGTGGGTGCCGGCACCATCACCGCCAATTACGACGGCGTGCGCAAGCACCGCACCGTGGTCGGCTCGGGCAGCAAGACCGGGGCCAACAGCGTGCTCGTGGCCCCGATCACCCTGGGCGAAGGGGTGACCGTGGGGGCCGGCTCCACCCTCACCAAGGATGTGCCCAGCGGCAGCCTGGCCCTGGGCCGGGCCAAGCAGCTCATCAAGGAGAACTGGCAGGGGCCGAGCTGAGCGGGCCAAGTGGGCTTCAGCCCAGGCTCTGGGGGAGCAACGGAATCAACCGCTCCAGCGCCACGCCGCGGCTCGCCTTGAGCAGCAGCACATCGCCAGGGACCAACCAGTGCAGCAGGGGCGCAGCCGCCTGCTCGGGTGTGCTCACCACCACCAGCCGTGGCACTGCGGCGGCCGCCTCGGCCATGGCGGCGCCCTCGGCGCCGGCGTCGACGATCACCAGTCCATCGAGGCCCAGCGCGGCGGCACGGGCCGCGACGCGCTGGTGCAGCTCCAGGCTCTGATCACCCAGCTCGAGCATGGTGCCCAGCACCGCAAAGCGGCGCCCCGGCTGGGCGGCCAACAGGTCGAGGGCGGCCAGCACGGCTTCGGGCGAGGCGTTGTAGGTCTCATCGAGCAGGGTGAGCCCGCCCAGCTGCAGGCGGCGGTTGCGGCCGCCCGGCACGTCGACCGTCAGGGCGGCCAGGGTTTCGGTCGCCACCCCCAGTTCCTGGGCCACAGCCACGGCCAGCAGCAGGTTGCGGGCGTTATGGCGGCCGCTCAGCGGCAGCGGCAGCCTGGTTCCACACGGCAGCGTGAGCTCCGCGGTCCCGTTGTCGTCGAGCGCAGCGCTCAGATCGGCGGGGGCCGTGCCGGTCGCCAGGGTGTCGCCCTTCAGGGCCACCCGCAGCACCCGCCCGTCCCACACGCGTGCCAGGGCGGCATCGAGCAGGGGGTCGCCGGCCGGGATCACCACCAGGCCATCGGGGCGCAGGGCTGTCGTGATCTCGCACTTGGCGGTGGCGATCGCCTCGCGGCTGCCCAGGCGGCCGATGTGGGCGGTGCCGATGTTGGTGATCACGGCCACATCGGGCCGGGCGGTGCGGCTGAGCCGATCGATCTCGCCCAGGCCGCGCATACCCATCTCCACGACCACGGCGCGGTGCTCAGGTGCTGCCCCCAGCAGGGTGAGGGGCACGCCGATGTCGTTGTTTTCATTGCCGCTGCTGGCCCAGATCGGGCCCAGCGGAGCCAGGGCGGCGCGGATCAGCTCGCGGGTGGTGGTCTTGCCGGCTGAGCCGGTGACGGCCACCACAGGCACCGCCAGTTGCTCGCGGGCTCGCCGGGCCAGCAACTGGTAGGCCTCCAGGGTGTCAGCCACGCTCCAGAGCAGGCACTGCCGCTGCTCGGCCAGCTGCAGTACCGCGTTCAGGGCGCCGGGATCGCCGTGATCGAGCCGCTCGCGCTGCAGCACCACCGCCCGGGCGCCGGCTGCGATCGCGCTGCTCACAAAGCTGTGCCCATCAAAGCTCTCACCCACCAGTGGAATGAACACTTCCCCCGGCTGCAGCCTGCGGCTGTCGGTGCACAGGCCCACAGGAGCGCCCCCCTGATCGACTGGGGTCGGGCCGCCCAGGGGCGCACCCAAGAGATCCTGCAGATCGTGCAGCTGCAGTGGCATCAGGCAGAGGCGGCGGGCTCGAGCAGGATCATGCCCGAACCCACCCGGGCCCGGTATCCCAGCAGCTCGCCATCAGGGCTGCGCAGCTCGAGCTGCTCAAAGCCCAGCTCCCGGATGCGCTCAAGCCAGCGCTCGGCCTGACGGCGGCGGGCCAGGGGATCCTGGCGGTTGAAGCCGTCCCCAAGTTGCAGCACCACCAACTGCTGTTCGGGCCTGGCCTCGGCCGCCATGATCCAGTGCTCGCGGTCGTCGGCGCTGATGCGATCGCGCAGGGTCTCGCTGGGCGGGGTCGCCGGTTCAGCGGCGAGGCTCGCGCTTGTCGCCAGGCCCGGGTCAGGTTTGAGGGGATCGTTGTTGGGTTTTTCGGTGGGCTCTTCAACAGGCTCTTTAACGGGGTCTTCAACGGGTTCCTCAACTGTTTCAGGCCTGTTGTCTTCAGGGTCAGGCGCGTTGGTCGCGGCTGCGGCCTTGCTGGTTTCGGCAGCCGTGGTCAGGGGCGCGGCGGCTTGTTGCGGTTGTTGCTGCAGTCCCGCCAGCCAGCCCGCGGCCGATAGCACCAGGCCCAGGGCGGCGGCCAGCACCAGCGGCCAGAACAGGGGAGCCAGATCCCTGGGCCACCAGGGCACACGGGGAAGCTCCCCGCTGCGGTTGCGGCGCCAGAGGCTGCGCAGATCCAGCCCCAGGCTGGCGACCACGGCTCTGGCTGCACGACCGAGCTGCCGCCAGGGGCTCTCATAGGGAGCCGGCAGATTGGAGTGATCGGCCATGGGTCGGTTCTAGCGGCTGTGCCAGGCTCTGACCGCGTTCAGCCCTGGCTGCGTTCAGCCCTGGCCGCGCAGCCGCAGCAGCCCCGCCAGCCCGCGGCGGGA
The DNA here is from genome assembly GCA_040399325.1 of Prochlorococcaceae cyanobacterium. Taxonomy (GTDB): domain Bacteria; phylum Cyanobacteriota; class Cyanobacteriia; order PCC-6307; family Cyanobiaceae; genus RGUW01. The sequence goes on along the minus strand of JBBASJ010000003.1, from coordinate 7,737 downwards.
CGGATCGGCCTCCTGCCCCTGGGAGAACTGCTCAACGGCGGCAGCCTCAGGGGTGGGTTCCTTCACCCCGCAGACGTCGCGGTACATGGCGTCGTACTCAAGGGCCGAGCGGGCCCAACTGAAATCGACGCCCATCGCACGGCGCTGCAGGTCCTGCCAGCTGGCCTGGTTGCGGTAGGCCTCCCATGACCGCACGATCGCGGTGTAGAAGTCGATCGGTTCGTAGCGGTCAAAGCCGTAGCCGGTGCCGCTGCCCGCCAGCGGGTCGTTGGGGGGCACGGTGTCGACCAGGCCACCCACGCGGCGCACCACCGGAATCGAGCCGTAGCGCATCGCCAGCAACTGACTGATGCCGCAGGGTTCGAAGCGGCTGGGCATCAGGAAGGCGTCGCTGCCGGCATAGATGAGCCTGGAGAGGGCGTCGTCATAGGTGAGGAACACAGCAAAACGGCCGGGATGGCGGGAGGCCATCTGCCACAGCCCGCTTTCGTAGGCCCGGTCGCCGGTGCCCAGCACGACGATCTGGCTGTCGGTGTAAGCCAGCACCCGGTCGGCCACCTGCAGCAGCAGATCGACGCCCTTCTGGTCGACCAGCCGGCTCACCAGGCCCATCAGGTAGGTGCGCGGATTGACCGCCAGACCGAAGCGCTCCTGCAGGGCCGCCTTGTTCTGGGCGCGTGGGGCCAGATCGCTGGCGCTGAAACGGGCCGGCAGGCTGGCATCGGTCGCCGGATTCCAGTCGTCGGTGTCGATGCCGTTGAGGATGCCGCGCAGCTTGCCGCTGATGTAATTCAGCAGGCCCTCAAGCTTCTCGCCGTATTCGGCGGTGCGGATCTCCTGGGCGTAGGTCGGTGAGACCGCATTGACCCGGTCGGCATAGAGCAGTGCCGCCGCCATGGTGTGGTCACCCTGCATGTACCAGGGGCACCAGGTCATGCGCTCGAGCTTCCAGCGCCAGGGGCCCTGGTACTTGAGGTTGTGGATCGTGAACACCGTGCTGATCTCGGGGTCCTGGTGCATCCACACCGGGATCATGCCGGTGTGCCAGTCATGGCAATGCAGCACCTGGGGCTTCCAGTGGTTCCAAGCGAATTCGGCCACCGCACTGGCAAAGAATGTGAACCGCCAGTCCTCGTCTTCACCGCCGTAGATGCGCTCGGCGTCGAACACCGGGTGCCCCACCAGATACACCGGCAGGCCCGACTGGGGGTGCCGGGTTTCGAACACCGCGAAGTCGTTGCCCATCGTGTGGCCGCGCCACACCGGCTCGGCCGGGATCTGCAGCCGGCTCCACAGCCGGCCGTAGCCCGGCATGATCACGCGCACGTCGTGGCCCAGGGCCGCCAGGGCCGGGGGCAGGGAGCCCACCACGTCGCCCATGCCTCCCACCTTGACCATGGGGGCGCATTCGGCGGCGGCAAACAGGATTCGCACGCAGGGTCCGGCGGAGGGCGCAACTTTACGGGCAGCCGCCAGTGCGTTCTGTGATCACGGCAGCCAGGGCGCGTCCGAGAAATCGGGCGGCCGTTTCTCCAAAAAGGCGTTGCGACCCTCCTGGCCCTCGGCGGTTCGATAAAACAGGTGGGTGGCCTGGCCCGCAAGCTCCTGGATGCCCGCCAGACCGTCGGTTTCGGCGTTGAAGGCGGCCTTGAGGCAGCGAATCGCCGTGGGGCTGTGCTGCAGCACCTCACGGCCCCAGCGCACTCCTTCGGCCTGGAGCTGATCGAGCGGCACCACGGCATTCACCAGCCCCATCGCCAGCGCCTCGGTGGCGCCGTACCTGCGGCACAAAAACCAGATCTCCCGCGCCTTGCGCTGGCCCACCACCCGAGCCAGGTAGCCGGCTCCGAAGCCCCCGTCGAAACTGCCCACCCGCGGCCCGGTCTGGCCGAACACGGCGTTGTCGGCAGCGATGCTCAGGTCGCAGAGCAGATGCAGCACCTGCCCGCCACCGATGGCGTAGCCGGCCACCAGGGCGATCACCACCTTGGGCAGGCTGCGGATCAGCCGCTGCAGATCGAGCACGTTGAGCCGGGGCAGCCCGGCCTCATCGACATAACCGCCATCGCCCCGCACGCTCTGGTCACCGCCGGCGCAGAAGGCCCAGCCGCCGTCGGCCGCCGGGCCGGCGCCGGTGAACAGCACCACTCCGATCGAGGGATCGTCGCGCACCCGGCTGAAGGCGTCGCAGAGCTCCTGCACGGTGCGGGGCCTAAAGGCGTTGCGCTTGTGGGGGCGGTTGATGGTGATGCGGGCCAGGCCCTCGTCGCTGCGCTCCAGGCAGATGTCTTCGTAGCTGCCGCTGGCCCGCCAGATCCCCTCGGACGGCAGGGCTGCAGAACCGGGGTCGGCGCTCATGGCGCGATGGGGAGCACTGGGGCCATTGTGCGCAGTCGCTGGCGCAGGGCGGCATCGGCCCTGCGGTCGGTCTGCAGCTCCAGCACGGCCAGGGGCTGCTCCAGGGCCCAGGCGAGGGCCTCGTCCAGATCCTGCTGCGCCGCCAACCGCCTGTGCGCCACCCCATGCGCGGCACAGAGCAGGCCCTGATCCACCGCTTGGGGCATGGCGAACAGACGCTCGAAGTCCATCGGCTGGCCCGTGCTCCCCGCCCTGTGGCGGATCGGCAGCTGCTCGAAGATGCCGCCGCCGCCGTTGTTGATCAGCAGCACCGTGAGCCGCCCCTGAAGTTGGCTGCGCCACAGCCAGCCGTTGCTGTCGTGCAGCAGGGCCAGATCGCCCGTGACCAGGACCGCCTGGCCCAGGGCCTCGGCGACACCACAGGCGATCGACAGGGTGCCGTCGATACCCGAGGCTCCCCTGAAGCCGAACATCGGCCGCCAGGGTGCCGCCGGGTCGGCAAAGCTTTCCCAGTCGCGCACCGGCGAGCTGTTGGCCAGCACCAGGGGCAGCCCGGGCGGCAGCAACCGACTGAGCTGGCGGGCCAGGGCCGGTTCGTTCAGCGCGGTCTCGCCGCCCTGGCCGTTCTGCCCTACGAGCAGCGCATCCAACAGCTGTTGCACGGCCGTGTCGCGCTGCTGCCAGCCCTGCTGCAGAGCCCGGTTGGCCGGGTTGGGCTGGCCCTGCCAGATCGCCTGCGGTTGGGCACTGCACCAGCGCTCCAGTCCTCCCGGCCACTGCACGGCCACGCCCAGCGGGTCGAGGCGCCGCGGCTCCCCTTCGCTGATCAGCACCTGCTGGTTGCCGTGGAGCGCCAGCCACTGCTGCAGCCGCCGGCTCGCCGGCAGCGGCCCCAGCCGCAGCACCTGGGGTGCCTGGGGTAGGGCGTCGGGCGAGGTCAGCAGCAGGTCATAACCGGCCAGTGGCTGCAGACCGCCCTGGCCCCGCAGGTTGCTGAGGCCATCGGCCAGCAGCGGCCAGCCGCTGCGCTGCAGCCAGCGGCCCAGGGCCGCCACGTGGCCGGGCCAGTGCTGGGGCAGGCCGCGCCAGGGTCCGGCGATCACCACGCCGCCGCGATCCGGGTCGAGCTGCGGGGCCGGTGGCAGATCTGGGTCTGCCGGGGTGGGCCCAGCTTCAGTGGCCACTGCCATCGGCACACCCTGCAGCTGCTGCCACTGCTCGGCACTGCTGTGCAGCGGTTCATCAAAGGGCAGATTGAGCTGCACCGGCCCGGGGGCGGCGCCAGCGAATCCGCGGGTGGCCGCGATGGCCTGGGCGGCCAGGCTCTGCAACTGGCCTTCAGCCATGGCTGCCAGGCCGCTGGGATCGCCGCTGGCGAACCAGCGCAACGCCGCCGTCAGAAACGACTCCTGGTTGACCGTCTGATTGGCACCGCAGCCCTTGAGCCGAGCCGGTCGGTCGGCGCTGAGCAGCAGCAGGGGCACGGCGCCCCAGTCGGCTTCCACCGCCGCCGGCAACAGGTTGGCCACGGCGGTTCCCGAGGTCGTCACGACCGCGGCCGGCCCGCCGCTGGCCCGCCCCCAGCCCAGGGCCAGAAAGGCCGCCGAGCGCTCGTCGATGGCCGTGAGCAGCCGCAGGCCCTCGGCCTCCAGCAAGGCCGCTGCCTGCGCCAGGGGAGCCGAACGGCTGCCCGGGCACAGCACCAGGGTGCTCAGGCCGCCAGCAGCCAGGGCCCTGAGCAGGCACAGCGCGGCCCGCAGGTTGGCGGCAGCCAGGGGCTGATCGACGGGCTCGGGCTGTGGCCCCACCGGCACGCTTCAGGATGGAGGGTCCATCCTGCGATCCCGGCACCCCCGCCCATGAGCACCACCCCTGGCAGGCCCCTGTGGCGACGGCTGCTCGGACCGCTGCTGTGGGTCGCCCTGGCCCTGGCCCTGCGCCTGTGGGTGGTCGAACCCCGCTGGATTCCATCGGGGTCGATGCTGCCGACGCTGCAGCTGCAGGACCGCATCCTGGTGGAGAAGCTGCGGCCCCGTCTTGGCCTGCCCCTGGCCCCCGGCACCGTGGTCGTGTTCCACGCCCCGCCGGCACTGGTGCGGGCCGGTTACGACCCCGACGCAGCCTTGATCAAGCGGGTGGTGGCCGGTCCGGGCGATCGCATCGAGGTGCGCGACGGCCGCCTGTTGCGCAACGACCAGCCCGTCGATCCCGACTGGACTCCGGTGACCATGGACTATGCCCTGGCTCCCCTGCGGGTCGGCGATGACGAGCTGCTGGTGCTGGGCGACAACCGCAACGCCAGCCTCGATTCGCACCTCTGGGGACCCCTGCCCCGGGACGCGGTGATCGGCACGGCGCTGTGGCGTTACTGGCCGCTGGAGCGGTTCGGTCGGATACGGTCATCACCCCCTGAACCTCTGCCTGGACCTTCCTGATGGTTGGGTTAGGGTGCAGACGTGACGCGGAGCACACCGGAGATGTTCAACCCGGAGTTCCTGACGACGGACAGCGATGCCATCAGCGGCAATTCGCTGATTCAGTATCTGCAGGAGCAGTCTCCCGACGTGCTGCAGCGTGTGGCCCGGTCAGCCAGCGGCGACATCCAGGACATCATTCGGCACAACGTGCAGGGCCTGCTGGGCATGCTCCCGGGCGAGCAGTTTGAGGTGAAGGTTCAGACCAGCCGCGACCATCTGGCCGGCCTGCTCGCCTCGGCCATGATGACGGGCTATTTCCTGCGCCAGATGGAGCAGCGCATGGAACTGGAAACCACCCTGATCAGCACAGCCGGTCTCGATTCCGATGACGCTTCAGACCCCGGCGAGCTCAAGCTCTGAGCTCCGGGCCTGACCATCAGGGTTCAGCGGGCACGAGGCCCAGCTTGACCAGCGTCCGATCGATCGAGGCCAGCAACGACCAGCTGCCCGCGTCGACAGCCCAGGCGCGGGCGTCCAGTCGATCGGCCAGCGACGCCAGGCTGTCGGCATTGCAGGCCACCGGAGCCTCATGGTGCGCCGCAATCAACCGGTTGATTCCCGGCAGCGCGGCCAGCTCGCGCAGCCAGTTGCTCAGTTGGGTGCGGCAGCGGGGAAACACCAGGCGCTCGAGCACCGGGGCAATCTGCAGGCCATCGCTCTGGGTGGCCACCAGCTGTTCAAATTCGGCCTCCCAGCCCTCGGGCCAGCGAAAGGGGTAGAGCCCGAAGTGGTTGCGGGCGCGGCGCTCCGGTTGGGCCAGCGCGTCCTTGAGGATCTCGACCAGGGACGGCACCGTCAGGCTGGCCGGGCGCAGGTAGGAGGCAAACAGGACCAGGCGCCACCAGCCGCGCTGCCGCCGCTCCGGATCATCGAGCAGGGGCTCGGTGCCCCGCTCACGGGCGTGGAACAACAGCGGAGTGGGGTCGAGGGCAAACACCGGCGGCGGTTGGCGGCCGATGCTCACCAGGGCATCCGTCACCAACAGGCTGCCGCTCCGCAGGTGCAGGCAGGCGACCTCCATGAAGGTGCCCAGCCCCAGGTCGAGCGGGCCCAGGGCACTCCAGTGCAGCTCGTCGCCATGGGGAACCCCATCGTCAAACAGCACGCGGGTGCGTTGGGCTGGAAAGCCCAGCCAGTCCAGCGGCAGCGGCAGCGGGAAGCTCCACTGCCCAGGCGTCACCCACACCGTGGCCTCGGGAAAGGCGCGTGCCATGGCCGGCACCGGCAGTTTGTGCTCAAGCCCAGAACTGCTCGGCAGCACGATCGTGCGCACCGGTCCATGGCTGGCCTCCAGCGTCCGCAGAGCGGTGCGCAGCGCCGCCGTGGGCGCGACCGGGGCATACAGCAGGAGTCCTCCCTGCACCTTGAGCACGGTCATGCGGATCGGCACGGCCACGTAGTACACCCCCTGCAGTTGCTCGAAGCTCCAGACCTGATCCGGAACCAGCTCGCGCACCAGGGTTGCCCGGCGGCCGTAGGGGTACAGAGGCAGCAGCGGCCACCAGGGCCAACGCTCATCTGGGGCGGGCATCGGGCAGGTCGAGGGCGTCTGGGGTCGGGTCGGGGTCAGGCCAGCAGCACCAGTGACAGGCTCATCACCAGCATGCCGCCGATGACCCCCGCAATCATCTGGTGGTGTGTGCCATAGCGCTGGGCTGCTGGCAGCAGCTCATCGAGACAGATGTAGACCATGACCCCCCCGACTGCGGCAAAAATCACGCCCATCACCAGCGGGCTCATCAACGGTCGCAGCAGTCCATAGCCCAGCAGCGCTCCCAGGGGTTCGGCCAGGCCTGAGGCAAAGGAGATCCAGAACGCCTGGGCGCGGTTGCCGGTGGCGTAGTGCAGCGGCGCCGAGATCGCCAGCCCCTCCGGAATGTTGTGGATGGCGATGGCCAGGGCGATGCCGATCCCCAGTCGGGGGTTGTTCAGCGCGGCTATGAAGGTGGCCAGCCCCTCGGGAAAGTTGTGGATGCCGATGGCGAGGGCCGAGAACAGCCCCATGCGCATCAGGGTGCGGGCTTCTTCGGCCGTGGCAGGTTTGGTTCCGCTCCCCTGGGGGGGAGGCATCACCATGGCGTGGCTGGGCAGCAACTGATCCAGGGCGGCCATGGCGGCGACGCCGGCAAAGAATGCGGCGACCGTCATCGCGTAGCCGCTGCGCGCCCCCAGCACCGTGACCAGGGCGATCTTCGCCTTGGGGAAGATCTCCACGAACGACACCTGCAGCATCACGCCGGCCGAAAAGCTCAGCGACAAGGCCAGCAAGCGGGGGTTGTACTGCCGGTTCACCAGGCCCAGCAGGCTGCCGATGCCGGTGGACAGTCCGGCAGCCAGGGTCAGCAGCAGGGCAAACTGAACGTGCTGATCCAGGCCCGGCAAGGCGATGGCGGCGGGGTGTGCGTTGATGATCGCAGCCCGTCAGTTGTATTCCCCGGGGATGTCCTGCTTGGTGACGGTGACCCGCCCCACCTTCTGGCCCGAGAGGCGCAGCAGCTCGTCGCCGCTGAACGTAAAGCCTCGGCGCAGCCCGATCAGAGCAACGTCGTCAGCGGTGGCGGCGGCCATCACCTCCTGGCGCAGACCCGGATCGTCTTGCATGACGCCCAGAAAGCGCTTCAGCTGATCCAGTGACATCGCGGGGGGCCGGGTCGGTTCCGGTGACAGGGTGGGGCTGCAAGCCTGTACCGATTCTCGTGCTCGGGGGGGAGAGGGGTGGCAGTTCCCTGCGGGCAGTGTCGATACTTTGTCTCGACACCGTTGCAGAAGGGTTCCTCCATCCACGCCCCGCTCCCATGACGATCCCAGCCTGCGCACCCTTGGGTGCGGGTCGCACGTTCGTGCGTTGCCGTCGCCATCGGGATCGGGATCGGTCGCCATCGGGATAGTCGTCTATCGGGAT
>JBBASJ010000002.1:54439-106310 GCA_040399325.1 Prochlorococcaceae cyanobacterium | reverse complement strand
GCTTGAGCTGGGGCTTGAGCACATGGCAGGGGCCGCAGGTGGGTGAGGTGTAGACGACCAGCAGGGGCTTGGGGCTGTCGTGATAGAGCTTGCGCAGGGCATAGCTGCCCTTCTGCCAGAGGGCCTCGGGGTCAAAGTTGGCCTCGTCGCTTTCGGCGGTGCGGCGCGGTTCGCCGACCTCCTGGGGATCAACGGGTTCGCGGCTCACCGTCACCGCCAGCTGGTGGTGGCTGAGCCAGCGTTCGGCCGCCAGCGCCGCCTGGCAACCGCTGCCGGCGGCGGTGATGCCCTGGCGCCATTCGGCATCGGCCACGTCGCCGGCCGCAAACACCCCCTCCTTGCTGGTTTCGGGCCGGCCCGGCAGGGTCACCAGATAGCCCTGGCCATCGAGCTCGAGCTGCCCGGCCACCAGGCGGGTGTTGGGGGTGTGCCCGATCGCATAGAAGAGGCCCTTGACCGCCAGGGTCTCGGTGGCGCCGTTGACGCTGTCACGCAGCGCGATGGCCTCCAGCCAGTCGCCGCCGCTGGCATCGGCCACCTGACGGTTCCAGTGCACGGTGATGTTGGGGTTGGCCAGCACCCGGTCGGCCATGGCGGCGCTGGCGCGCAGCGTGCCCGTGCGCACGATCAGGTGCACGTGGCTTCCGTACTTGGTGAGGTAGACCGCTTCTTCGCAGGCCGAGTCGCCGCCGCCGACGACGGCCACGGGGGCGCCGCGAAACTGGGGTGTGGCGCCATCGCAGATGGCGCACGCGCTGATCCCCTGACTCCAGAAGCGGGCCTCACTGGGCAGGCCCAAGCGGTTGGCGCTGGCCCCGGTCGCCAGGATCACGGCCTGGGTTTCGATCACCTGACCCTCGGCGGTGATCCGATAGGGCCGCTGCGACAGATCGATCGCTTCGGCGTCGGCTTCGATCAGGCGGGTGCCCCAGCGCAGCGCCTGGGCCTTCATGCGGTCCATCAGGTCAGGACCGAGGATGCCGTCAGGAAAGCCCGGAAAGTTCTCGACGTGGGTTGTGGTCATCAGCTGACCACCGGGGATGCCCCCGTCCTGGAAGCCGGTGATCAGCAGGGGGCTCAGGTTGGCCCGTGCTGCGTAGACGGCCGCGGTGTAGCCGGCAGGTCCAGACCCCACGATCACCAGGTTTTCGACACCCATGGCCCTGCTTAAGCGGAATGACTACGACTTAAATGTATCGAATCGTGGCGGAGCCTGGGGTCGTGATCGCCCCTGCTGGTCTCCGCCGGGCGGGCTGGGGGGCCGTTTCTGGGCCGGACAAGACTTTGCGTGGTCTACAGATTTGCTTTAGATTTGCCGCGTCCTTCCGGTTCGGGTCAGATCTCAAGCAGTCCATCGGTTTCGGGGCTGTTGCAGCTGCTGAACAGTCTGTTCAGGTCGGCAGGCACCATCAGCACGCTGGTGGCCAGCAGATCGGGGTGCTCCTCCAGGCAGAGCAGCCACTCACGAAATTCCTCATTCAGGGCGTAGCTCTCCTCGTAGTGCTCGAGGGCATCGAGAGTCGCGCCACGGGCCAGTGCCCAGCTCACGGCCACCGTCAGTCGGCGCTCGATTGCTGCGTCCATGGTTCACCGTCCCCAGGTGGTCGGACCACGCTGGCTGGTGGCGGGCCGATCGGCGGTGTTGGTTGACACAACGTCGCAGATTGCCAGCTCATGCTGGCCGCCGTTGCTGCACAAAACGCGGCAGCTGGGGGCCATTCATGGCCAGGACGGCGCCCGCTTCGTCGGCGACGGCCGCCGGCGGCATCAGCGATGCCCTGCCGCCTGGGCAGGCCCCTGCCGCATCGGCCGCCAGCACGCTGCGTGCCCTCAGCAGGTAGGGCTCGCTCAGCGACCAGCTGCGGGCGTGGTTGATCAGCAGGGGATCGGCAGGGGCATACACAAAGGACGGGTGCCGCGGAATCGGCTCGGCGATGGCCTGGTCGCCATGCAGGCGCACCGCACGGGTGATGGCCTGCACGAAGCGGCTGCGGGTCACCACCGTGCTCAGGTAGGCCACCACCCGCAGCCGCGGCGCGTCGAAGCCCTCGGAGCACATGTCGATGCTCACCAGCCAGTCGGCTTCGCCCGCCTTGAAGGCGACCAGCCGTGCTTCGGCCTCGGGGTCGAGCGAGTGCACCAGCAGGGCACGGTCGCCCTGCTCGATCAGCAGCTGGGTGATCTGCCGGGCGTGGGCGATGTCGCGCGCGATCACCAGGCCCCCAGCCTGGGGATGCTGGAGCTGGCGAACCTGCTCCAGCCGGTCGCGGGCCTGGAGCAGAACCCGTTGGGCAATGCTGCTGGTATCGGCCAGCCGGATCGCGCGTCGCAGGTTGCGGGCACGCCAGCTTTCCCGGGTCTCCGATGACAGGCACGAGCGTTCGGGAGCGTCGCTGGCATCGGGGCGGGCGTGGTCCACCCAGCCGTCCTGAAAGCGAAACTCCAGGGGCCGCACATCCCCGGCGGCGATCAGTTGGCGCGGTTCCACGCACAGGTCGGGCACGATCCGCTCCACCAGCTCGCCGGCTTCGCGCACCTGCACCCGTCTGGCGGCGCAGAAGCCCAGTTGATCGGCCCGAAACGGTGTACCGGTGAGCCCAAGCCGCAGCGCGGCCGTGCTGCTCAGACAGTCAAAGGCGTGGCCCCAGGCGGCGGCCTCGGGATCGTCGGGGTCGACGCCCAGGTGGTGCACTTCGTCGGCGATCGCCAGCCAGGGGCTCGCGTGCCACTGCCGCAGCTGCTGTTCCAGGGTCAACCGATGCAATGCCGCGCTCTGGTAGCTCAGCAGCAGGCCGCCCGCTGGGGCCGGCTCTGCCTGTCCCGACCAGTCGCTGAGCGCCAGGCCGAGCCGCTCGGCCGCCTGCAGCCACTGACCGGCGATGGCGGTGCGGTGGCAGAACACCACAAAGCGTCCGAGTCGGCCTTCACGCTGCAGCTGCTGCACCCCCAGGAGCGCGCCAAGGGTCTTGCCCGCCCCTGGCCCGGCGTGGATCAGGACATCCTGATTGCCACCGCCCTGCAGCAGACGGGAGCGCAGCAGCTGAATCAGCCTGATCTGCCACTGGCGCGGCTGCAGCCGCGGCCGCTCGCTCAAGGCAAACGAGAAAGAACCCATCGCCGCATTATTGAGTGTTCTGGCCTATGGGCATCACGGCGGGCGTTCCTAACTTCGGGCCAACACGGGTCAGCCCATGGATTCCTTCAATGCCGGCGCTCCGCGCCACAACAGCGGGACTCCTTCCCAGCGCCGCCGCCTGCTCGAGCTCTGCTGGCAGCACGAATGTGACATCGATCCGATGATCCTGCGGGCCAGGCAGCTGCGGCACCAGGGGGCCTGGCCCCAGGCGGTCTGCCTGGAGCAGGAGCTGCTGCCACTCTTCTGAGTCACTGTTCTGGATCACTCTTCTGAGCGCTCCCGGTGGGGGTGTGCGCACAAAGCGCGGCAAACGATTGCGGTGAACGCTCCCTTCACTTCCAAATGGAAGGCAATGGGATCCCGGTTGATCGGGGTCGGGAGGTGATGGTGTGTTGACAGTGCTGGTGCCCCGCGAAATCCGTCGGGGCGAGCTGCGGGTGGCCGCCACCCCCGAGACGGTCAAAGCGTTGGTGGCTGCAGGGCTGACGCCGCTGCTCGAGTCCCGGGCGGGCGAGACGGCGGGCTATGCCGATGCGGCCTACGCGGCTGCCGGTGCCCGGCTGCTCGATGCCGGGTCGGCCGACTGGTCGGTAGCCGATGTGGTGCTCTGCGTGGCTCCGCCGCCGCACGAGCAGCTGCAGCAGCTCAAGCCGGACGCCCTGCTGGTGGGTCTGCTCGAGCCCTACGGGGCCTCAGCCCTGCTGCAGCTGCTCGCCAGCCGCCGAGTTTCGGCGGTGGCGATGGAGCTGCTGCCCCGCATCAGCCGTGCCCAGAGCATGGATGTGCTCTCGTCGCAGGCCAACATCGCCGGCTACAAAGCGGTGTTGCTGGCGGCTGCCGCGCTCAACCGTTACGTGCCGATGCTGATGACGGCCGCCGGCACGATTCAGCCGGCCCGGGCCCTGGTGCTCGGGGCGGGGGTGGCCGGGCTGCAGGCTGTCGCCACGGCGCGGCGTCTGGGGGCCGTGGTCTACGTGAGCGATGTGCGCCCTGCCGCCAAGGAGCAGGTCGAGTCGCTGGGCGGCCGCTTCATCGAGCCGCCGGTCGAGCAGGAGCGGCCCGCCGAGGCCGGCGGCTATGCCCTGGCCGCGTCCGAGGCCTTTCTGGCGGCCCAGCGCCAGCAGCTGGCTGAGCAGCTGGCCCTGGCCGATCTGGTGATCTGCACCGCCCAGGTGCCGGGCAAACCGGCCCCCCGCCTGATCAGTGACGCCATGCTCGCCGGCATGAAACCCGGTTCTGTTGTTGTCGACCTGGCGGTGGCCCAGGGGGGCAACTGCGAGGGCACCGTTCCCGGTGAAACGGTCATCCGCCACGGTGTGCAGCTGATCGGTGCCGATGGCCTGCCCAGCAGCGTCGCCAACCACGCCAGCGCCCTCTATGCCCGCAATCTGTTGGCCCTGCTGCAGCATCTGCTGGCGGCCGGGCAGGGGGCCGACACCAGCGCCCCCAGCCTTGGCATCGATCCGGAGGATCCGATCCTGGCGGGTTGCCTGATCAGCCATGGGGGCCGCTGCCTGCGGCCCGATCTGCTGCCGGCCAGCGAGCAGCCCTCACCCTCCCTCACACCGGTCTGACCATGAGCTCGTTGTCGCAAGCCCTCTGGGTGCTGCTGCTCGGCAGCCTGCTGGGCTTTGAACTGATCGGCAAGGTGCCGCCCACCCTGCACACCCCCCTGATGAGCGGGGCCAATGCCATCAGCGGCATCACCGTGCTGGCGTCCCTGACCCTGATCGCTCAGGCCGGCGGCAACTCCGCCCTGCTGCTGCTGGGGGCGGGGTCGCTGGCGTTCGCCCTGTTCAACGTGATCGGTGGGTTTGTGGTCACCGACCGCATGCTGGCGATGTTTGGACCCAAATCGTCAGGGTCCAAATCAGCCGGTCGCAACGCATCCAGTTCCAAGCCCTCGAGCGCCCAGTCATGACCGCCACCTCCGTGTTGAGCTACGCCATCGATCTGGTGGCGGTGTTGCTGCTGGCCCTGGGCCTCAAGGGGCTCTCCAAGGTGCGATCGGCCCGCTCGGCCAACGGCCTGGCGGCCCTGGCCATGGGCCTGGCGGTCGTCGGGCTGCTGATCCAGCAGCAGTTGAGCCCCCAGGCCTGGCTGTGGATCGCCGCCGGCAGTGCCATCGGTGGCCTGGCGGGTCTGCTGACGGCCCAGCGGGTGCCGATGACCGCCATGCCCGAGACCGTGGCCCTGTTCAACGGCTGCGGTGGCATGGCCTCGTTGCTGGTCGCCGTCGCCGTCGCCCTGTTTCAGAGCGGTGGCGCCGCTGCCCCTGATGGGGCACTGGAGGGTGCGGCCGATCTGGTGTCGTTGATCTCGATCGTGATCTCGGTGTTTGTCGGTGCGATCACCTTCAGCGGTTCGGTCGTGGCGATGGGCAAGTTGCAGGGTTGGATCGCCACCCCAGCCTGGACCCAGAGCAGCCTGCGGCATGCGGTCAACATCACCCTGGCCGTGACCGCTCTGGTGGCCGGCGTGTTGCTGATCGGCGATCCGGCCGGCCTGCCGCTGTGGCTGCTGGTGGGGGCCTCGACGCTTCTGGGCATTGGCGTCACCCTGCCGATCGGCGGCGCCGACATGCCGGTGGTGATCTCGTTGCTCAACAGCTACTCGGGTGTGGCGGCGGCCGCGGCGGGCTTCGTGGTGGGCAGCCAGCTGCTGATCGTCGCCGGGGCCATGGTCGGCGCTGCGGGTCTGATCCTCACCCAGGTGATGTGCACCGCCATGAACCGCTCGTTGGTGAGTGTGCTGTTCGGCGGTGCCCTGGGCGCCAGCGCAACCGGCCATGTGGGCGGTGGCGGCGACGAGGCCGGGTATACCCGCATCACCAGCTGCAGCGCCGAAGAATGCGCCATGGCCCTCGAAACCGCCGAGCGGGTGGTGTTCGTGCCCGGCTACGGCCTGGCGGTCGCCCAGGCCCAGCACACCCTGCGTGAGCTGGCCAAGCTGCTCGAGGCCAACGGCGCCGAGGTCAGCTACGCCATCCACCCGGTGGCGGGCCGCATGCCCGGCCACATGAACGTGCTGCTGGCCGAGGCCGACGTGCCCTACGAGCAGCTGATCGAGATGGACAGCATCAATCCCGAATTTCCGCGCACCGATGTGGTGATCGTGCTGGGGGCCAACGACGTGGTGAACCCCGATGCCAAGAGCGATCCCACCAGCCCCTTGTTCGGCATGCCGGTGCTCGAGGTTGACCAGGCCCGCCAGGTGTTCGTGGTCAAGCGCAGCCTGGGCGCCGGCTACGCCGGCATCAAGAACGCGCTCTTCGAGCTGCCCCAGACCGCCATGGTGTTTGGTGATGCCAAGGCCGTGCTGGCCGGCCTGGTCGGCGAGCTGCGCGAGCTGGGCGTGGGCAAGAAGCCGGCGGCGGTCTGAGCTGATGGGCCCCCTGGGTCTGCCCGCGTATTGCCCCCGGTTCCCCTGGCTCAGCGCCGACCTGCAGACCCTGCGCGACACCCTGCGCCCCCAGGCTCTGCCCCTGCCCAGAGTGCAGCAGCGCTGTCTGATCCCGGTGGCGGGGGGCGCCCTGCTGGCGTGGTGCGCCCTGCCCGAGCGGACCCCGCAGGCCATGGTGCTGCTGGTGCATGGCCTCGGCGGCAACAGCGAGAGCGTGGGGGTGCGGCGCCTGGCGGCCCTGCTGCTCCAGCGCGGCCTGGCCGTGCTGCGGCTCAACCTGCGCGGCGCCGGGGAGGGGCGCGCCTTGGCCCCGGGCAGTTATGCGGCCCAGTGCAACAGCGATCTGCTGCCGGTGCTGGTCCAGGCCCGCCAGCTGGCCCAGGGCCTGCCCCTGTTGGGTGTGGGGTTTTCGTTGGGCGGTACCGTGCTGCTCAACGCCGTGCTCGCCAACCCCGGCGGTCTCGATGGCGTGGTGGCCCTGAGTGCCCCATTGGATCTGGCTGCCAGCTGCCGCCACATGCAGCGTCGCCGCAACCGGCTCTACCTGTGGGTGGTGGTGCAGCGCCTGCATCGCCAGATTGCGGCTGATCCTGCCGGCCTGACGGCCTCCGAGTGCCGCGGCCTGGCCGCGGCGCCGGGCTGGAGCCTGGAGGGTTTTGATGCGGCCATCACCGCACCGCGCTGGGGCTATGACGCTGTCGAGCACTATTACGCCGCCGCCAGCCCCCTGCCGCAGCTGCTCAAGGCCGCGACCGCTGACGTCACCGCTGACGTCACCGCTGACGCCCCTGGCGCCCTGCCGCCCTGCCTGGTGCTGCAGTCCGCCGACGACCCCTGGGTGCCCGCGGGGCCGGCGGCGGCCCTGGCCGAGGCCAGTTCTGGATGCCCGTCCATGGTTGTCGTGTTGACCCACCAGGGCGGTCACAACGGATTTCACGGCACTGGTGATCGCGATGCCGGTGCGGCGGCGAGTTGGAGCGATCGGCTCACCGCCGCCTGGATCGCCCAGCAGCTGGGCGGTTGATCGCGCCGGTTCAGCCGGCCGAGGCGAGGTTGTAGCGCTGCACAACCCAGGCCTCGATCGGTGTGCCGCCGATCAGATGGTCATCGACGATGCGGATCAGCCGTTCGGGGGTGACGCCGCCGTAGACGATGCCGTCGGGCCAGATCAGCAACACCGGTCCCTCGCAGCAGATGCGCAGGCAGTCGGCCTTGCTGCGCAGCACGATGCCGCCGGGCCGGCTCGGGTCTTCAAGGCCGCGTTCACGCACCAGGCGTTTCAGGGTCTCCCAGCTGGCGGCGCCGATCCGTGGATCGGGGCTGCAGAGCGCCTTGGTCGGGGTGGCGCACAGCAACAGGTGATGGCTGACGCGGGGGTTCAGGGCTGGTTCTCCCTGGATCAAGCAGCCACCAGGGCTGCTGCTTCGCGCACCGCCTGACGGGCCCAGGCGTCGACCGCCAGCACGTCGTCGAGAGAGGGGGCGCCCATCAGATCGACGCGATGGCGATCACACACCCCGTCGATCAGTTTGGGAATGTCGAGGAAATGGATCTGTTCCTCCAGAAACAGTGCTACGGCCTGCTCGTTGGCAGCGTTCATGACCGCCGGCATGGTGCCGCCGGCGCGGCCCGCGGCGTAGGCCAGTTCCATGCAGGGGTAGCGGGCCGGATCCGGCTTGCGGAACGTCAGTGAGCCCACCTCGGTGAGATCGAGCCGCCGCCAGGGGGTCGCGAGCCGCTCAGGCCAGCTCAGGCAGTAGAGGATCGGCAGCTTCATGTCGGGCCAGCCCAGCTGGGCGAGCACCGAGCTGTCGGCCAGCTCCACCATCGAATGGATGATCGACTGGGGGTGGATCACGATCTCGATCTGGTCGTAGTCGAGTCCAAACAGGTAATGGGCCTCGATCACCTCGAGCCCCTTGTTCATCAGGGAGGCGCTGTCGACGGTGATCTTGCGCCCCATGCTCCAGTTGGGGTGGCTGGTGGCATCGGCCACCGTGGCCTTGATGAGGTCTTCGGGGGCCCAGTCCCTGAAGGCGCCGCCGCTGGCGGTCAGCTGGATGCGCCGCAGCCCCGGGGTGGGCACACCGGTGCTGAGCCGGGCCGTCTCGGCATAGGGCGTGCCCTGAAGGCATTGAAAGATCGCCGAATGCTCCGAATCGGCGGGCAGCAGCCGCGAGCCGCTCGTCTCGAGCTCGGGCAGCACCACCGGCCCGGCGGCGATCAGGGTCTCCTTGTTGGCCAGGGCCAGATCTTTGCCGGCCCTGATGGCCGCCAGGGTGGGCAGCAGGCCGGCGCAGCCGACGATGCCGGTCACGACCAGATCGGCCGTGGCCCAGGCGGCCGCGGCGCACAGACCGTCGTTGCCACCCAGCAACGCGGGCAGCCGGGTGGGGCGGTCAGCGGAGTCGAGGCCGTCCAGCCGCTCCCGCAGCTCGCCGATGCGTTCGGGGTCGGCGAGCGCCACCACCTCAGGGGCGTGGCGCTGGATCTGCCGGACCAAGAGATCCAGGTTGTTGCCGGCGGTGAGCGCCACCACCTTGAAGCGATCGGGAAACTCTTCGGCCAGCTCCAGGGTCTGGGTGCCGATTGACCCGGTGGAGCCAAGCACGGAGAGGGCTTTCACGGCGGGGCTTCACAGATCGCCGCCCAGTTTGTCACTCGCTGACCCGGGCAGGCTGGACCCGCTTGGGGGTGCCGCGGTTTCGGCTGGTGCCGGAGCTGCTCACCCCTGGAACTGGGTTGTGATCCTGCTCGACACCCACCTGCTGCTGGGGTGCCCGCTGCAGCAGGGCTCGCATCTGGCCGCCAGGGGCGGGAGCTGACTGACCCCATGCCTGACGCCGTGCATTGGCATTGATTGCATGGCATCAGTGGCGAGGGGGGTGGATCCAGCTGTCTGTTGTGCCCACGCGAGCCGCTGGCCCTGGCGTGTGGCTCCGGTTTCGGGACCCTTGCGGTCGGCTCCCGGCTCCCGGCTCCCGGCTCCCAAGGCGCGACTGCTGCGGCTGCTCAATCGGTGCAGCGGGCAGTGGGGCATGGCGTCAGCGGCGCGTCTCTCTCCGGTTCTGGGTTTAACTGACCCCAGTTGCCCGTCTGCTGTGTCTGGACTGCCTGCCTGGCTGCAGCGCTGGAACTTCATCGAGCGGGCCCGCCACGAGCGCGCGCTGTGGGAGGCGTTCGAGCAGAGGCAGGACATCGATGCTCTGGTCGCGCAGTGCCGTGCTGCGGTCGAGGCGGGCGAACGCGGCCGCGAATTTGAGCTCGAGGTCTGGACCACCACCTTGGCCCGCATCCGCAAGATCGAACGGGTGATGGGCGATCGACAACGGCCCTCCGATTGACTCAAGCCCCAGGCAGGGCGCCGGCCCCAGGAGCTGGAGGCGCCTTGATGCAATCAGGGTCAGGCTTCTGAACTGGCTTGCCTGCGGCGGGCTCAGCGCCGGATCCAGTCGGTCACGCCCCCGGGTTTGTCGATGAGTTCGATGCCGGCGTCCAGCAGTGCGGCGCGGATCTCATCGGCACTGGCAAAGTCTCGGCTGGCTTTGGCGGCGCGGCGCTGCTCGATCCGGGCCTCGATCTCGGCTTCTGTGGGCCCCGCTGCAGCGCTGGTTGCTTCGGCTTGAAGGCCCAGCACGCCGGTCAGCTCACCCAGCAGGGCCGCGGCCTGCTGCACGTTTGGGGCTGCCACTTGCGCGGCGGCGGTGGCGTCGCCCCGCTCGAGGCGATTGGCCAGGGACCGCAGGGGCTTTGCCAGCTCAAACAGCACCGCCAGCGCCGCCGAGGTGTTGAGGTCATCGTCCATGGCGGCGATGAAGCGCTCGCGGGCGTCGCTGAGCTCGGGGCCCAGCGCATCAGGGCACCGGCCTGGGTTCAGTCCCATGGCGCTGTTGAGCCCCTTCCAGCCCGTGGCGGCGGCCTCAAGGGCCTCGGCGGTGAAGTCGAGCGGCTTGCGGTAGTGGGCCTGCAGCACGAACAGCCGCAGGGTCATGGGGCTGATTCCGCTCTCCAGCAGGGATCGGATGGTGGTGAAGTTGCCGAGCGATTTGCTCATCTTTTCGCCCCCCACGTTGACCATGCCGTTGTGCAGCCAGTAGCGCGCCAGGGGCTTGCCGGTGGCGGCCTCCGACTGGGCGATCTCGTTTTCGTGGTGGGGAAAGATCAGATCGGCACCGCCCAGATGTATGTCGATGGTGTCGCCGAGTTCCTCGCGCACCATCGCCGAACACTCGATGTGCCAGCCAGGCCGGCCCGGCCCCCAGGGCGAGTCGAAACTGGGTTCGCCCGGTTTGGCGCCTTTCCAGAGGGCAAAGTCAAACGGGTGCTGCTTGCGCGCCTCTTCGGCTGTTGCGGTGCGGCCGCTGGCGCCCTCCTGCTGTTCGCTCAGGTCGCGGCCGCTCAACTTGCCGTAGTCGGGCCGTTTCATCACCGCGAAGTACACGTCGCCATCGGCCGAATAGGCGGCACCCTTGGCTTCCAGTTCGCTGATCAGGCTGCGAATCCCGTCGAGGCAGCGGGTCGCCCGCGGCATGCGATCGGCCCGCAGGATGTTGAGCGCATCCATGTCGGTGAAGAACGCATCGATGTTGCGTTCGCTCACTGCGTCCATGGAGCTGCCCTCTGCGGCGGCGCGATTGAGGATCTTGTCGTCGATGTCGGTGAAGTTCTGCACGAAGGTCACCGCATACCCGCGCCACTGCAGGTAGCGGCGCAGCACATCCCAGACGATGTAGCTGCGGGCGTGCCCAAGGTGGCAGAGGTCGTAGACCGTCACCCCGCAGCAGTAGATGCCCACCTGGCCTGGTACCTGGGGCTCAAACGCCTCAAGGCGGCGGGTCAGGGTGTTGGTGAGCCGCAGGGTCACTGGAGCTGGTCATGGCTGATCCCAGGCACCGTAGGAGGACGCTCTCGGCAGTCCGGGGTCTGTTCGGGCTGCTGGTTAGCGTGCGACGAGCTCTTGACCACTCCCGTTGGCTGTTCGGCTGGGTGCACTGGGGTTGTGCGTTGGGCTTGCCGCAGCCGGCCTGCCCCTGGTGATGGCAGCGCCGGGGCGGGGGCAGCCCACGCGGTCGAGCGAACCGGCCACGTTGGTGCTGCGACCGGGCGCAGCCCGTTTTGCCAGTGGTGATCCGATCTGGTGGCTCGAGCTGCGCCAGGGCAGCCAGCAGCTGGCACGTTGGGCGGCGGCCACCGGTCTGAAGCAGAGGCAGCAGGCCGATCGGCGCTGGTCGCCGGGCAACGGGGCGCCCCTGCCCCCCGGGACCTACCGGGTTGGCCGTCCTGAACCCTGGGGCCGTGACCTCTGGATTGCGCTGGAGCCGTTGTTCAAAACGAGCAGAAGCGGTCTGGGCATCCACCACTGTTTCCCTGGAGTGGGCTGCATCTGCCTGCCCCAGCGCGCCGAGCTCGATCAGCTGGCTGGCCTGATCCGCCGCCATGGGGTGCGCCGCCTGCAGGTGCTCTCGCCCTGATCAGGGCCGATGGAGCCCGGCCGGCTTCGCGGTGCGGTCAGCGAGCGCGATCACTTGGCCTCCATCCAGTTGGCGCCAACGCCGGTTTCGACCACGAGCGGCACCGACAGGCTGACGGCCTGCTCCATGGTGCGCTGCACCAGCTCGCGCACCTGGGGCATGGCGGTTGGTTCGGCTTCAAGCACCAGTTCGTCGTGCACCTGCAGCAGCAGCCGGGCCGGGAGCCCCGAGGTGGCCAGCGCGGCGTGAAGCTGCACCATGGCCAGCTTGATGATGTCGGCCGATGAGCCCTGGATCGGCGCATTGGCGGCCGCCCGCAGCTGCTGGGCCTCCATGCCGGCGCGGCGGGCCGCCTCGAGATCGAGCGTCAGCGGATCGGAGCCCAGCAGTCGTCCCAGACCGGCCGGGTCAAAGGCAAAGGGCCGCCGCCGCCCCAGCAGCGTTTCGACGTAACCGCGGCTCAGGGCCAACCGCTCCTGCAGCTCCAGAAAGGCAAACACCTTGGGGTAGCGCTGTTTGTAGCGCTGCAGAAACTCCTTGGCCTGGGCCTGGCTCACGCCGGTTTCGCGGGCGAAGCGCTGGGCCCCCATGCCATAGATCACCCCGAAGTTGATCGTTTTGCCCAGGCGCCGTTCGTCGCTGCTGACCGGCTCGCTCTCGGCCTTGTCGAGCAGCAGCCGGGCGGTGAGCCGGTGCACATCGTCGCCCTTCTGGTAGGCGTTGACCAGCACCGCTTCGCCCGAGAGGTGCGCCAGGATGCGCAGCTCGATCTGCGAATAGTCGGCGCTCAGCAGCTGCCAGCCCTCCTGGGGCAGAAACGCCTTGCGGATCCGCCGCGAGAACTCGGTCCGCACCGGAATGTTCTGCAGGTTGGGGTTGCTGCTGCTCAGGCGCCCGGTGGCGGTGACGGCCTGGTTGAAATCGGTGTGCACCCGGCCGGTCTCGGGTTCGACCAGCAGGGGCAGGGCATCGACATAGGTGCTCTTGAGCTTGCTGAGGGTGCGGTGCTCGAGCACCAGCGGCACCACCGGGTGGTCGGCTTCGAGCTTCTCGAGCACAGCCGCGTCGGTGCTCCAGCCGGTCTTGGTCTTGCGCGATTTCTTGCGGTCGAGGCCCAGGGTCTCGAACAACAGCTCGCCCAGCTGCTTGGGCGAGGCCAGGTTGAAGTCGGTCCCGGCGGCGGCCCTGGCGTCGGCCTCAAGGCGCACCAGGGTTGTCGAAAGCTCTTCAGACAGCTCCTTGAGGTAGTCGATGTCGATGCGGATGCCGGTCGCCTCCATGAGCGCCAGCACCGGCTCGAGTGGTTGCTCCACCTGCTCGAGCAGGGGCAGCAGCGCCGGCCCCAGGTCCTCGAGCTGCTGGCGCAGCAGCGGCGCAAGCCGGCGGGTGAGGTGCACGTCCATGCCGCAGTATTGGGACGCGGCGTCAATCGGCACCACGGCAAAGGTGGCCCCCTTGGGCACCAGCTCGCTGTAGCCGGTGGGCACGAAGCCGAAGTTGCGCTCGGCCAGCACCTCGAGCCCGTGTTTGGCGTTGGCATCGCGCAGGTAATCGGCCAGCAGCGTGTCGAGCACCACCCCGCCCAGGGGCAGGCCATGGCGCAGCAGGATCAGCCGGTCGTACTTGGCGTTCTGGAGCGTTTTGGGGTGCTCCTCGCTGGCGAGCCAGGGCGCCAGGGCTGCCAGCACCGTTTCCAGCGGCAGCTGCGCTGGCGGGGCTGGCGGGGCGCTCAGCAGATCGGCCGCGGCCGGCGGCAGGTGCCCGATGGGGATGTAGGCGAGGGCATCGGGCTGTTCGCCCCAGGCGACCCCGATGCCCACCAGTTCGGCCTTGAAGGGGTTGAGGCTGGTGGTCTCGGTGTCGAGCGCCACCGGGGCGGCCGGGTCGGTGGCCGCCAGCAGCCGGGTCATCAGCTGCTCGAGGGCCTGGGCCGTGGTGATCAGCTGCGGTTGCAGGTCTGGCGCTGTTGCCGGAGCGTCGTTGCTGGTGGGTGTGATGGGCGCGGCGCTCGGCGGCGCTGGTCCCGGCGCCGTGGCCGAGAACAGCTGGGCGAAGGTGCCCACCTGTTTGGCCAGCGAGTACAGCTCCAGCTCCTCGAGCGATGCCGCCAACGACCCGGCGTCGACGCTGCCGAGCTCAAGCCGCGGGTCTGTGGGCAGGGGGATGTCGATCAGAATCTCGGCCAGATGGCGCGAGCGGTAGGCGTCGTCCTTGCCGCTGGCGAGCTTGTCGATCAGCGCGCCTTTGAGGGCGCCCTTGGGGTCCTTGGCCTTGGGACCTGCTGCCTGCAGCTCATCCAGGGCGGTGTAGATGCCGTCAAGGTCGGTGTGGGCCGCCAGCAGGGTGATCGCCGTCTTGGGACCGACGCCTTTGACCCCCGGAATGTTGTCGCTGGTGTCGCCGGTGAGGGCCTTGAGATCGACGACTTCTTCGGGCGTCACCCCGAGCTTGGCGATCACGCCGTCGCGGCGCATCTCGGCGGGGCCGCTGGCTTTGGCATAGGGGCCGCCGCCCATGTAGAGCACGGCGATGTCGCGCTGGTCGTCGACCAGTTGAAACAGGTCGCGATCACCCGAAAGGATGCGCACCCGCCAGCCGGCGTTGGCGGCGCGGTTGGCCAGGGTGCCCAGCACATCATCGGCCTCGTAGCCGGGGGCCATCGCCAGCGGGATGTCGAGGCTCTGCTGCAGGATCTGCTGGAGGTTGGTCAGATCGGCAAAAAAGTGCTCGGGCGCTTCGTCGCGGTGGGCCTTGTAGGCCGCGTCGGCTTCGTGCCTGAAGGTGGGTTCGGCGGTGTCGAAGGCCACCACCAGCCCCTGGGGCCGCAGGCCCTTGCAGGTGTCGAGCAGGGCCTTGAGAAAGCCGTAGGTGACGCTGGTGGGCACGCCCGCCTTGGTGCTGAGGCCCCCGTCGCCCCCCTTGCTGAACGCATAGAAGCTGCGAAAGGCCAGCGAGTGGCCGTCGATCAGCAGCAGCAGCGGTCTGTCGGATGCTGCCTGGGCCGCCACGGCACCTCGCCTCAAGGGCCCCTCAGCCTGCCAGATGTGCAGCGCGCGGGGTCACGGCCAGCGCGTCAACCTTGCCCGGAGGTCTGCTCAGTGCCAATGGTCGAAGAAACCCGCTCTGACGCAGCCTTGAGTCCCTGCCGGTTCTACCGCTGGTCGCTGCAGCGGCAGTGGCAGCCAGGTTTACCGCCCCTGGTGTTCATCGGGCTGAACCCATCCCGCGCCGACGCCGAGCGGGACGACCCCACCCTGCGCCGGATCGTCGGTTTTGCGCGGCAGTGGGGGTTTGGCTCCGTGACGGTGCTCAACCTGTTTGCCCGCATCAGCCCCAGCCCAGCGCTGCTCAGGCGGGCTGCCGATCCGGTGGGGCCCGACAACGATCGCTGGTTGCAGCGGGCCCAGGACCGCAGCGCCGCCATCTGGCTGGGGTGGGGGAACCAGGGTGGCTGGCGCGGCCGCGACCGGCAGGTGCTCGCGCTGTTGCGACAGGGCCTGGTTGGCGAGCCCCACCGCGAGAGCCAGCTGTTGTGCCTGGGACTGACGGCGCAGGGCCAGCCCCGCCATCCGCTCTATGCCGCCGCTGCCCTGCCACCCCAACGGTTGGTGCTGGCACAAAGCTGTGGCCATGGGCCATTGTGTGAACAACGTGCCGATGCGCCATGGGCCGCACCCCTCGCCGCTATGCCATTCACCTGCACCTGAGCGGTGGTCAGAGCGAGGTGGTGCACTTTGCCGACCTCGAGGCGTTTCAGCAGTGGTACGGAAGCGTGCTCACGGCCTCGGCCCCTGAGGCCTTCGTCAATGTGCCGATCTCCGAGATGGAGGGTGAGTACCTGGTGCTGCGGCCCAGTGCCGTGATCGCCATCCGCGTCGAGCCCCAGTTCAACGCCCTGGATGCATGACGCCTGAGCGGCTTGGTGTGCTCTGGGGGGTCACGGTCTTCGCCGGCGCTCTGGCCCAGGCCCTGGCCTGGCTGAGCGGACTGCCCGGTGTGGTGCTGCTGCTGTCGGCCGGCCTGTTGATCGGCCGCTCGGGGCTGCACCTGGTCGAGCCCCTGGATCTGGGCATCGGTCTTGAAGCGGTGGTCGGTCTGCTGGTCAGCCTGGTGCTGTTTGACGGGGGCATCAACCTGAGGCTGCCCGGCGATGCGCTCAAGCTCACGGTGCTGCGCATCGTGCTGGTGCGGCTGGTGCTGGCGATGGCCGGCGGCCTGCTGGCGGCCCACGCCCTCGCCGGGCTGAGCTGGCCCCTGGCAGCGGTGTTCAGCGCCATCGTGCTGGCCACCGGTCCCACGGTGGTCAATCCTCTGGTGCAGCAGATCCGGTTGCGGGAACCCCTGGGCGACGTGCTCGAAGGCGAAGGGCTGGTGCTCGAGCCGATCGGCGCGGTGCTGGCCCTGTTGCTGCTCGAGCTGGTGCTGGGCAACCTGCACGGCTGGCGTGAGCTGGTGCTGGGGCTGCTGGAGCGGCTGCTGGGTGGGGTGGCGGTCGGCGCCGCCTGTGGCTGGTTGTTGACGGCAGCGCTGCGACGCATTCCCGAGGCCTCGGCGGCGCCCCTGCGGCTGCAGCTCAGCCTGGGGGTCGTGTTTCTGATGTTTTCGCTCTGCGAACAGGTGTTGCCCGAATCGGGTCTGCCGGCGGCGGTGGCGGCAGGGGTGGTGGTGGGCCGTCGCCTCGACACCGAGGCCGGTGAGCTCGATGACCTGATCCGGCAGCTGGCGATGCTGGCGATCACCATGCTGTTTCCGCTGCTGGCGGCCGATGTGAGCTGGGCTGAGCTCAGTCCCCTGGGCTGGGGCGGTGTGGCCTGCGTGTTGGCGCTGATGCTGTTGCAGCGCCCCCTGGCGATCGGCCTGGCCACCTGGGGCCTGCCCTTCTCCTGGTCGGAGAAGCTGCTGATGGCCTGGTTGGCGCCGCGGGGGATCGTCACGGCAGCCGTGGCAGCCCTGTTTTCGATCCGCCTCGAGGAAGCCGGGGTGATCGGGGCCGGTCGGCTGCAGGGCCTGGTGTTTCTGACGATCCTGATGACCGTCGGACTGCAGGGGCTCAGCGCCGGGCCCCTGGCGGCCAGGCTGGGATTGGTGGCCGACCCGCTCGCCGTTGACTCACAGGCAGCGACGGATTCGGCTCAGGTCAGCGCCGATCCGGTGCAGCAGTAGCCAGGTCTCCATCAGGTCGGGCCCCTGCAGGCTGCCCAGCAGTGCGGCTCGCAACGATTTCATCAGCACGCCTTTCTTGATGCCTGCGCTGCTGACCGCTTCGGTGAGCAGCTCCTGGGCCTCAGGAGCGCTGAGCGGTGCGTCGCCATGCCGTTCCAGGGCCGCGGCCAGGGCGGCCAGGGCGGGTCGGGCTCCGTCGATCTCAAGCTGGGCCGTGGCGGCATCGTTGAGCTCGGGGGTCGTGAAGAACGGTGCCGCCTGTTCCACCCCGTTGGCCAGCAGCGTCAGCGATGGTCCCAACAGGGTCGCCAGATCCAGTTGCCACCGGGAGTCGGCCGCTGGGCCGCTGACGCCCCAGCCCCGTTCGCTCCACAGGGGAGCCAGTTGCGCGTGCAGTGTGGTGGGGCTCAGTGCATGCAGCACCTGGCCGTTGAGCCAGTTGAGCTTGTCCCAGTCGAAGCGTGCCCCGGCCCTGTTGACCCGGTCGAAATCAAACACCTCGGCCGCTTCATCGAGGCTGAAGCGCTCGCCCATCCCCTCCGGTGGCGACCAGCCCAGCAGGGTCATGTAGTTGGCCAGGGCCTCGGCCGTGTAGCCCATCGCTCTGAAGTCGCTCACCGAGGTGACGCCGTCGCGCTTGGAGAGCTTCTTGCCCTCCTGGTTGAGGATCAACGGGGTGTGGGCAAAGACCGGCGCGGCCTGGCCCAGGGCCCCGTAGAGCAACAGCTGCTTGGCGGTGTTGGCGATGTGGTCTTCGCCACGGATCACATGGCTGATGGCCATGGCCGCGTCATCGACCACCACCACCAGGTTGTAGAGGGGGTCGCCGATCTGACCTGCGGGCGCCCGGCGGGCGATCACCATGTCACCGCCCAGGTCGCTGCCGCTCCAGCGCATGGCACCGCGCACCAGATCGTGCCAGGTGATCACGGCATCGTCGTCGATCCTGAAGCGCACCACCGCCTGCCGTCCCTCGGCGATGTAGGCCTGCTCCTGCTCGGGACTCAGATCCCGGTGCCGGTTGTCGTAACGGGGTGCCTGCTTGGCGGCAGCCTGGGCCTCGCGCATGGCGGTCAGTTCGTCGTCGCTGGCATAGCAGCGGTAGGCGTGACCACTGGCGAGCAGCTGGGCGATGGCGGCGCGATGGGCTTCGATGCGCGCGCTCTGGATGACGGGTTCGCCGTCCCAGCTGAGGCCCAGCCACTGCAGCCCATCAAGAATGTTGGCGGTGTACTCGCTCTTGCTGCGCTCTTTGTCGGTGTCTTCGATGCGCAGCAAAAATCGGCCGCCGTGTCGCCGGGCAAACAGCCAGTTGAAGACTGCGGTGCGGGCCGTGCCGATGTGCAGCGTGCCGGTCGGGCTCGGTGCCAGGCGCACCCTGACGGGCTGGTCAGTCGCCACGGAAACGGCCGCCATGGGGTCGTGAAAGCCGGAAGATTGAAACGGGACTGACGGGGCTCGAACCCGCAACTTCCGCCGTGACAGGGCGGTGCTCTAACCGATTGAACTACAGTCCCAGAAAGGCCGGTGGCCTGGTCTGGTGTCGCACTTGAGCGCGATCCGGCAAGGCCTGGATCGGTTGGTCAGCGACCTCAGAAGTATCTGTGATCGGCGGTCCCCCCGTCAACTGGACCGTTGGGCCGGGTGATGTCGCCGATCGTGCAGGCGATCAGGGCCTGAAGCCCGCAGGCTCAATCAGGCGCACCTGGTTGCCGCGTGCCGTGAACTCACGGCCCTGATCGCTCTGAACGACCACCCGACCCCCCGATTTGACCCGGATCACCCGTGCCCGCACCCAGCCGAGAGCGGCCGATTCGAGCACCTTCACCACATCACCAGGTTGCAGATCCAACTCCATGTCCGGAACCACGAAACAGCAGTTGGGAGCATCGAACGCGCCGTGGAGGACTTGAACCCCCGACATCAGGTTTTGGAGACCTGCGTTCTACCAACTGAACTAACGGCGCAAGGCCGATGCCCCCGGAAAAATGAAAGAGACCCGTGGCCTCAGCGATCGAAGCGCTGCTTCACGCGAGTGGCTTTACCCACCCGGTCACGCAGATAAAAGAGCTTCGCCCGGCGCACCTTACCCCGACGTTCCACCTTGACGGAAGCCACCTGGGGGCTGTGAAGCATGAACACCCGCTCCACGCCGACACCCTGGAAGATGCGACGCACCGTGATGGTCTCGTTGAGACCACCATGGCGCTTGGCGATCACCACGCCTTCATAGGGCTGCACGCGTTCTTTGTTGCCCTCGCGGATGCGCACGCCCACCTTGACGGTGTCACCCACATAGATCTCGGGCAGATCGCTTTTCAGCTGCTCGGCTTCAAAGGCCCTGATCAGGTCCTGGGCGCTCAGCTTGCCGGTGGAAGCCCTGGGGCTGGCCACGGCTGTGGCGGTCGGGGCTGCGCTGGTTGCCGCAGTCTCCACGGTCTCGGTGGAGTCGGTGGTCTCGTTCTCGATGGTGCTGTCCACGGTGTTGATGCTCGCGTTGGTGCTCGTTGGGCCGTTGGCGTCCCTGGCTGGGTTCGGCGCCTTGTCGGGCGCCTCGCCCGTTGCTTCTGCCATGGCTGCCCCCAGGTCCCGGCCAAACCAACAGTGTACCGGCTCAGGGTTGGGCTTTTTGCAGAGCGCGCCGCAGCCGCTGCCACAGCAGGCCACAGCCGCTGCCCAGCATCCACAGCAGTCCCAGGCCGTTGAGCAGCACGTAGACAGTCTCGCCGCCGCGGCCAAACCAGTGCTGCAGCCACTCACCCTCATGCAGCACCATGAGCAGGTGGGCCCGGTCCCGGTCCATGCCGCCCCAGTCGCGCAGCAGCCGGTACCCCAGACCTGTCGTCACCGTGAGCAGCAGGGGCAGCACCACCACCGGTGCCAGGTTGCGGTGCAGTTCACGCCACGCGGGCGCGGTGGTGGGCTCGCTCATGGCAGGTCTCGGAGCGCCAGGACGCACTCCAGCACGGCGCTGCAGGGGTTGTTAGCTTGCGTCTGGGTTCCGATGCAAGGGTGGGTGGCATGAATCTGTTTGCTGATCTGCTCGCCAGCACCAAGGCAGCCTCGGCCCCCAGCTCGGGCGCAGCCGGGTCGTCGGGTGCCGTCGTTGAGACCGGCCCACGCATCCAGAAGTCGCGCCGCGGCGTTGAGATCAAGTCGGCGCGTGAAATCGAGATCATGCGCCGTGCCAGTCGCATCGTCGCCACGGTGCTGCGCGAGATGCAGGACCTGGCCGCACCAGGCCTGACCACCGGTGATCTTGATGCCCATGCCGAGCGTCGCATCCGTGAGCTCGGGGCCACGCCGAGCTTCAAGGGGTACCACGGGTTCCCGGCCAGCATCTGCGCTTCGATCAACAACGAGGTGGTGCATGGCATCCCCAGCAACAAGCGGGTGATCCGGGCCGGCGACCTGCTCAAGGTCGACACCGGTGCCTACTTCGAGGGCTATCACGGCGACAGCTGCATCACCATCTGTGTTGGCCAGGAGACGCCTGAGGAGGGGCAGCGTCTGGCACGGGTCGCCCAGGAGTCGTTGATGCAGGGCCTGGCCCGGATCAAAGCCGGCAACACCCTGTTTGACATCGCTGCCGCCGTTCAGGACCACGTCGAGGCCCATGGCTATGCCGTCGTCGAGGACTACACCGGCCATGGCGTCGGTCGCAACCTTCACGAAGAGCCCTCGGTGTTCAACTACCGGACCCGAGATCTGCCCAACATGAAGTTGCGGCCAGGCATGACCCTGGCGGTCGAGCCGATTCTCAACGCCGGCAGCAAGGCCTGCCGCACCCTGAGGGACCGCTGGACGGTGGTCACCGTCGACGGCAGCCTCTCGGCCCAGTGGGAGCACACCATCGCGGTCACCAGCGATGGCTGTGAAATCCTCACCGATCGCGACTTCTAGGCCCCGCTCAGCCCTCAGACCCCGCGCTCAGCCTTCAAGCACTGGTCAGCAGGGTGTTGTAGAGCCAGCGGCTCAGCGTGGTGAGCGGCATCACCACGTAGATCAGGGGATTGGGGGTCACCAGGATCAGGTTGCAACCCAGGGAGGCCTGCAGCAGCACCTGGTCTGCCACGAAACCCACAGGCATCAGCCCCACCGGATTGAGCGCCGAGCGAAATGGTCCCAGCACCAGCCGCCGGATCCGCACCGCCCTGGCCAGATCGAGGCTGCGCAGGCTCAGCAGCTGCCCCAGCAGGCGTTTGCTGATCTCATAGAGCGGGCTGAAGGCCGGTTCGATCTCGGCCTCTGAGGTGTTGATCCAGACCTCGGGCCTGGGTCTGGTGGTTCGTTCGGCCTCGCTGCGGCTGGCCACCAGGGCCGCAAAGCCCTCCAGCAGCCGCCAGCTGCTGAGGGCATTCACCTCGAGGCTCCGGGCGGTCGCTTCGGCATCACGCTGTTGCTGGAGGTTGATGCCGTGGTTGAGCACCAGCACATCGACCGTGCCCAGCTGGGCCAGGAGGGCCTGCTCCTGACCCACCTGCCAGCTCAGTTGCCGCAGGGGGATCAGTGCCCCAGCGCGGTCGTGCAGTTGCAGTGGTGCGGCGCTGTGGCTGATGGCCACCAGGTGCGCTCCCCGTTGATGCCAACGCTGGAGCAGGGCCCGACCCAGGGCACCGTTTGCCCCCGTGACCGCCACCGTGATCTGAGCTGATGTCATGGCATGCACTGGGCGTGGATGGCGCAGATGCGGCCGCAGGCGCCAGCATGGGACAACCCATGTTCACGCGCGAAGGCATGCATGACGCCGGCGCCCCGGCCGGCGACGGCACCGCGTCCGTCTCGGCGGCGGTGCTGCTGCCCCTGTTTGCCCCCTACTGGGGAGGCCTTGAGCCTGCACTCGAGCAGGCACTGCTGGTGCTGCTGCAGGGGAGCTTCGCGGGGGTGCGCCGTCTGGATGGGGGGGAGAGGCGGACCTACCTGTTGCAGTGGGCCGCCGCCCGGGCGCCGCTGGAGCCCACACGCTGTGCGCTCACCTTTCCGGAACACCCGGCCATTCAGTACGACTTTGCGATGCCTGCCCATCGTCTGCTGCGCTGGCTTGCGGGCGCCCAGACCAGCGAGCCGACCGGAGATCTGCCCGACGACTTCTGGCAGTGGTTGATTCTGGGTGAGGAAACCTCCACATAAATTGGTCATCACTCGCCGGTTCGGGAGCGTTTGGCATGGTTTCAGCTCTCCCGCCAACAGGGGGTTCAACCCTGTTGATCGGCTCCTGCGAGGCCTTCGGCGGCAAGTCGGCGGTGGTGTTGGGGCTTCTGCGTCAGCTGCTCTCCGCCGGGGCCGATGTGCATTACGGCAAGCCGCTGGCCACCAGTGTTGAGGGGGAGGCGCAGCCCGGGGCCCCGATGCGCGCCGATGGTCTGTTGGATGACGATGTCCAGTTCATCGGTTCGACCCTGGGACTCCAGCCCGGGCGCCTGTTGCCCTCGCTGCAGCAGTTGAGCGCGGCCTCGGCCCGGTCCAGGCTGCTTGAACCCCACCCCGGTGATGCCGAGGCCCAGGCCCTGGCCGCCGTGCGTGCCCAGCTTGCCGCCCTTGACCGGGGGGCCACCGTGCTGCTGGAGGCCGCAGGCACCCTGGCCGAGGGGTTGCTGTACGGACTCAGCCTGGTGCAGCTGGCCCGGGGCCTGGAGGTGCCGGTGCTGCTGGTTCATCCCTGGAGTGATGCGCGCAGCATCGAGCCCCTGCTTGAGGCCAAGGCCCGGCTTGGTGACTTGTTGGTCGGGGTGGTGCTCAACGGGGTACAGCCCGATGCCGTGGCCACGGTGCGTGCCGAGATCGGAGCCGCACTGGGGCGGTTGGGCATTCCGGTCTGCGGTGTGCTGCCCCGCAGTCCGCTGCTGCGCAGTGTCACCGTCGAGGAGCTGGTGACCCGCCTCGAGGCCCGGGTGCTGTGCTGCCACGATCGGCTTGATCTGCTGGTGGAGACCCTCTCGATCGGGGCCATGAACGTCAACGCCGCGATGGAATTCTTCCGGCGGCGCCGGAACATGGCGGTGGTGACCGGCGCCGATCGCACCGACATCCAGCTGGCGGCGCTGGAAGCCTCCACCCAGTGTCTGATTCTCACGGGTGTGGGTGAACCCCTGCCCCAGTTGATCAACCGGGCTGAGGAGCTCGAGGTGCCGCTGCTGCGGGTCGATCACGACACGCTGACCACGGTTGAGGTGATCGAGCGCGCCTTTGGCCACGTGCGGCTGCACGAGGGCGTGAAAGCCACCTATGCGATCCGGCTGGTGGAGGAGAACTGCGACTTTGCACCCGTGTTGGCCCGCCTCGGGCAGCAAGCCACGCCCTGAGGCGGGCCCTCTGGACGCCGCTGCTAGTTTCGAGGAACTGGCTGCGCGGTGCAGGTGACCCGGTCTCTCGATCTCCCGGCGTTGGATCGGGTTGACACGCTGGCCCAGGAGCTGGCCATGCTGCAGGATCGGGGCAAGCGCCGCATCGCCATTCTTGGCAGCCGGCACGTGCCCGTTGTGGCCGTGCACCTGGTCGAACTGGTGGCCCGCTCCCTGGCCCAGGAGGGGCACAACCTGATCACCTCCGGCGCCCAGGGCGTCAATGCGGCGGTGATTCGCAGCGTGCTCGAGATCGACCCCGGCCGGCTGACCGTGCTGCTGCCCCAGAGCCTTGATCGCCAGCCCGGCGAATCGCGCGAGCAGCTCGAACGGGTCCTGCACCTGGTCGAGAAGCCCGAGCACGATGAGCTGCCCTTGCCGATGGCCAGCAGCCTCTGCAACCAGGACATCATCAGCCGTTGCGACCAGCTGATCTGTTACGCCTTCCACGACAGCGAGACGTTGCTGGCCAGTTGCCGCGTCGCCGAAGACATGGGCAAGGTGGTCACCCTGATGTTCTTTGACTGATCGCGGTCGACTGACGACACTCGAGAGCCTCAGCCGGCCAGCACGGCACGAAGGCCCTCGACATACAACACGCCGGTGCAGACCATGGCCCCGGCCCAGCAGAGGCTGCGCAGCGCCGGCTGGTTGGCCACGTAGGCCGCGATGTAGGCCAGACGCAGTGCGGGCCAGGCCAGGGCCAGGGCGCCGGGCAGGGTCCCCTGCACCCCGCTGACCAGGGCCAGCAGGCAGGCGGGTGCAAACAGCGTGAAGGCCTCGAAGCTGTTCTGATGGGCCCAGTTGGCCCGTTTGCCCCACGCGGGCAGCCGCTCAAACATGGCCCGCGGTGCGGCCAGGTCGGTGAGCTTGAAATCGGCCTGGGAGCGCGCCGCCCCCAACGGCACCAGGCTTGCCACCACGACAGCGGCGGCCAGCAGCAGCGCCCAGGCAAACAGGGGGTCGGGATGGTCGGGCATGGCTTGAGGCATGGGCAGCTTCCTTTTCTACGCTGGCCGCAGTCAGACGGGCCGCCGCCAGGTTGGCCCCACCGCTTCGATTGCCATGGCCGACTCGTTCAGCTTTGACTGCGTCAGTGACTTTGATCGTCAGGAGCTGGTCAACACCGTTGATCAGGTGCGCCGTGAGGTGGGCCAGCGGTATGACCTCAAGGATTCAGGCACCGAGATCGAGATCGACGAGACATCGCTGGTGATCACCACCGCCAGTGACATGACCCTGCAGGCCGTTGAAGACGTGCTGCGGCAGAAGGCCACCAAGCGCAACCTGTCGCTCAAGATCTTCGACTTTCAGCCCCCCGAGCCCGTGGGCGGTAACCGCATCAAGCAGGTGGTCAAGCTGCGCAAGGGGCTGTCGCAGGAACTGGCCAAGAAGCTCAGCAAGACCGTGCGCGATGAACTGAAGAAGGTGACGGTGGCGATCCAGGGCGAGAGCCTGCGGGTCACCGGCAAGAGCAAGGACGATCTGCAGGCGGCGATCCAGTTGCTCAAGGCCCAGGACGTCGAAGTGCCGCTGCAGTTTGAAAACTACCGCTGACCCCGGCGCCGCCGCCGCAGGCGGCTGGCGCATCTGGATCGATCGGGGCGGCACCTTCACCGATGTGGTGGCGCTGGATCCTGCCGGGCAGCTCTGGGTGCGCAAAGTGCTGTCGGTCCAGCCTGGCGATGCGGGTGATCCCGCTGTTCGGGCCATGGCCGGGCTGCTCGAGCTGGCCCCCGCCGAGCCGATCCCAGCGTCGGCGATCCGTGAGTTGAGGCTCGGCACCACGGTGGCCACCAATGCCCTGCTCGAGCACCGGGGTGCCCCGGTCGTGCTGTTGATCAACCAGGGCCTGGCCGATCTGATCAGCATCGGCGATCTGCACCGCCCCGATCTGTTTGCCCTGGCGGTGCAGCGGCCAACGCCACTCGAGCACCGCGTGATCGAGGTGCCCGGACGTCTGGCTGCCGATGGCAGCGAGCTGGAGCCGCTGCGGTGCGATGAATCACTGCACCAGCGCCTCGTCGAGGCTGTTGCCGATGGCTATCGCAGCGTCGCCATTGCCCTGCTGCACAGCACGGTCAACAACGCCCACGAGCAGCAGTTGGCGACCTGGGTGGCCTCACTGG
Source organism: Prochlorococcaceae cyanobacterium (assembly GCA_040399325.1). Classification (GTDB taxonomy): domain Bacteria; phylum Cyanobacteriota; class Cyanobacteriia; order PCC-6307; family Cyanobiaceae; genus RGUW01. The sequence goes on along the minus strand of JBBASJ010000002.1, from coordinate 80,668 downwards.
GTCTGGAGCTGGAGGCCATCAGCCTGTCGCACCGGATCAGCCCCCTGCCACGACTGGTGCCCCGCGGTCAGACCACCCTGGTGGAGGCTGCGCTGGCGCCGGTGCTCGATCGCTACCTCGATCAGCTTGAGGCGGCCCTGGCCGGTGCGGTGTCCCTGCGGGTGATGCGCTCCAGTGGCGCCCTGGCGCCGCGCCCCTGGCTGCTGGCCAAGGACACGATCCTGTCGGGTCCGGCCGGCGGCATGGTGGGTGCCCTGGCGGTGGCGCGTCAGGCGCTGCAGCAGGCCGGGTTGCCGTTGCAGCCGGTGGTTGGCTGCGACATGGGCGGCACCTCGACCGATGTGTTTCATGCCGCCTGTCAGAGCGGCGACTGGGCCTGGCAGCGCAGCGCCGAAACCGACGTGGCTGGCCTGCAGCTGCAGGCACCCATGTTGCCGATCCACACCGTGGCGGCCGGTGGGGGGTCGATCGTGCGCTTTGACGGCGAGCGCCTGCAGGTGGGGCCCGCCTCGGCCGGAGCAGACCCAGGTCCTGCCGCCTATGGCCGCGGCGGTCCGCTCACGATCACCGATGCCAATGTGGTGCTCGGTCGCCTGCCCGAGCAGGCCTTGCCGCCGGTGTTTGGCCCGGGCGGCGATCAGCCCCTTGACCGTGCCGTGGTGACCCGCGGCTTCGCCGATCTCGCCAAGGCCATGGCGGTGGTGCGCCCGGGCCTCACGGCCGAGCAGGCTGCGGCCGGGGCTCTGCAGATCACGGTCGAAACCATGGCCGCGGCGGTGCGCCGCATCTCGATCGAGCAGGGACACGATCCCCGCGCGGCGCTGTTGGTGAGTTACGGCGGTGCCGCAGCCCAGCACGCCTGCCGCCTGGCCGATGAGCTGGGCCTGCAGCGGGTGCTGGTGCACCCCCTGGCGGGTGTGCTCTCGGCCTATGGCATCGGCATGGCACCCCAGTCGCTGTTGCTGCAGCGCAGCCTGGCCATGCCGTTGCGTTTCGGGTTGTCGGTCACGCTGCGCGCCCTGGTCGCCAACCTGGTGGCCGAGGGCGAAGCCGAGCTGGCCCGGGTCACAGGCCCCGCTCAGCTGCCGCCGGTTGTGACCGTGCGACTGGAGTTGCGCCAGCCGGGTCAGGCCCGGGGGCTCGAGATCCCGTGGCCTGGGCCTGTCGCCGCCGATGGGGCTGACGCGACAGACCTGCATGACGCTGCAGAACTCGCGCAGCTGCGATCGGCCTACGGCGATCGCCATCAGCAGCGCTACGGCTACCGCGGTTCAGCCGATGACCTGGTGGTCGAGCAGGTTCTGGTGGAGGTGCAGGCGGTTGCTGCGCCCCATCTGGCCCTGGCTGCGGTGCGGGACCAGGCCCCCATGGATCTTGCCCCCGTTACCACCCGCCTCTGGATCGACAACCACCAGGGCTGGCAGGACGTGCCGCTGTGGCAGCGGGCCCAGCTGCACCATGGGCAAGGCCTGCACGGACCCGCGCTGGTGCTCGATGCGACCACCACCCTGGTGCTAGAGCCCGGTTGGCAGCTGCGCTGTCTGGCCGATGGTGCCCTGTTGCTGGAGACCGACCGGCCTGCTCAGCGGTCCATCGCTGCCGGCCTTTCGGCTGCAGCGGTGGACCCGGTGTTGCTGGAGCTGTATCACCACCGCTTCGCGGCCATCGCGGTGCAGATGGGGGTGCAGCTGCAGCAGAGCGCCTGCTCGCTCAACATCCGCGAGCGGCTCGACTATTCGTGTGCTGTGTTTGACCAGCACGGTGCCCTGGTCGCCAATGCACCGCACATTCCGGTGCATCTGGGCTCCATGGGCGACAGCGTGGTGAGCCTCCTGGAGGCGGTCGCCCGCCGAGACCGGGCGCCCCTGGCCCCCGGCGATGTGGTGGTGTCCAACAACCCCTACAACGGCGGCACCCATCTGCCCGACATCACCGCCATCACCCCGGTGTTTGCCCCAGGGGCGGCGCGGGGCTCGCTGCCGCTGTTCTTTGTGGCCTCCCGCGGGCACCATGCCGATGTGGGCGGCATCACCCCCGGCTCCATGCCCGCCAGCAGCCACAGCATCGAGGACGAAGGTCTGCTGCTTGACAATGAGCCCTTCCTCGTCAATGGCGACTTCGATGCGTCGCTGTGGCGTGCACGGCTCGCGCAGCTGCCCTATCCGGTGCGCAATGCCGAGCAGTTGCTCGCCGATCTGCAGGCCCAGGCTGCTGCCAACCGCACCGGCGCCAAGGCCCTCGCTGAGCTGATCGCGCGCCAGGGCCTAGCCGAGGTTCAGGCCTACATGGGCCATGTGCAGGCCAATGCGGCAGCCGCGGTAGGGCGCTTGCTCGTGCGACTGAGCGATGGCCGTTGCACCCTGAAGCTCGATCACGGCGCCCGGATCTGTGTGGCCGTGCAGGTGGACCGGGCGGCCAGGCGGATGTGCATCGATTTCAGCGGCACCTCGCATCAGCACGACGGCAACCTCAATGCCCCCCTGGCGGTGACCAAGGCGGCGGTTCTGTATGTGGTGCGCGCCCTTGTGGCCGAACCGATTCCACTCAATGCCGGTTGCTTCGCGCCGATCACCCTGATCGCCCCTGCCGGAAGCCTGCTCAATCCGCTGCCGCCGGCTGCCGTGGTGGCCGGCAACGTGGAGATCTCTCAGGCCATCGCCAATGCGCTGTTGGCGGCCCTGGGGCAGCAGGCGGCGAGCCAGGGCACCATGAACAACCTGTGCTTCGGCAATGGCGAGTCGCAGTACTACGAAACCATCGGGGGTGGCTGTGGCGCCGGTCCGGGATTCCCGGGCGGTTCGGCGGTCCAGAGCCATATGACCAACTCGCGCCTCACCGATCCCGAGGTGCTCGAAGCCCGGCTGCCGGTGCGGCTCGAACAGTTCGCCATCCGCCGTGGCTCAGGCGGCAGGGGGCGCTGGCCCGGCGGCGATGGGGTGATCCGTCAGCTGCGTTTTGTTGAGCCCATGGTGGTATCGCTCATCAGCGGCTCCAGGCGCGTGGCCCCGCCTGGGCTGGCGGGGGGTGGCGCCGGTTCAACCGGCCACAACAGCCTGATCAGCCACGATGGGCTCGCGACAGCGTTGCCCGGTTGTTTCGTGCGGCAGTTTCGAGCCGGTGAGGCCTTGCGGATCGAAACCCCCGGAGGCGGTGGGTTCGGAACCCCGAACTGAACACGGCGCCGGGGTGACCGCTCTCACGACTGGGGTGCTGCCGGTGCGCTGATCAGGTTGATGGCTGAAAAGGCCAGGCCGATGCCAAACAGGGTGCCGATCGCCCAGACGCTGTCGGTGGGCCATTCGGCGATCAGCATGCCGCCCAGGATCGCCGTGACGATGCCGTCGATCAGCACCAGGCCGCGTGCGGGACCGTTGCCGCTGGCCGCAGCCGCCAGTTCCATCACGCCCTCAAAGGCGAGCAGAAAACCCACAAACAGGGTCAGGCTCACCTCGCTGTCGACTGGAAACGCCAGCACCCAGATCCCACCGCCGAAGTACAGCAGTCCCGACAGCAGGCGGAACAGCTTGCCCTTGAGGTCGGGCTCACCGGTGAGCCGCAGCGCCTGGCTGACCCCGGCGATCACCGCCACGGCGCCGATGGCGATGGTGAGCAGGGTGGCCGAGACGAACGGCACCACGATCGACAGGCCCGCGGCCGCAAACAGCAGGGCAGCAGTGATCCAGCGGAGGGTGGGTGAAGCCGGAACCGACACGGCAGCAAGAAACAGATGACGGCGCACACCTTAGGGGTCTTCTCGCCTGGGGCTGCCGGGTCAGGGTTGTATGGCAAACCATCACAGAGTTCCGCAGTCTTAACCACGCCTCAGCACCATTGAGAACGCAGACCTGACGACTCAGGATCCATGCTCGAGCTGCTGCCGCCGCTCAACGATCACAACCTGCCCTGGATGGACACGATCCACCCGATCGTGGTCCACTTCGTGATCGCCATGGGGCTGATCAGCTTCGTCTTTGATCTGATCGGGGTGGCCTTCCGCAAGACCCGGTTGTTCGAGGTGAGCTTCTGGAATCTGCTGTTTGCCACAGCGGCGATTTTCGTGGCCATCATCTTTGGCCAGGTGGAAGCCGGCCTGGCCAATCCCTATGGCGCCTCCAGCGAGATTCTCAACCTGCACAGCACGATCGGCTGGTCATTGGCCGGAGTGTTGTCTCTGCTCTCGGCTTGGCGCTATGTGCTGCGCAGCAAGGATCCCCAGCAGTTGCCCCTCTCCTTTCTGGGGGCCGGTGGGGTGCTGTCGGCCCTGATCGTGGTTCAGGTGATGCTTGGCAACCAGCTGATCTGGGTGTACGGGCTGCACACGGTTCCTGTCGTTCAGGCCGCTCGCGCCGGTCTGGTCTGAGCCATGACGACACCGCTTTACGTCACGCCTGAGGCGCCGATCGAGCAGCTCAGCGCGCAGCTGGGCGCCAACGGTCTTCCCTATGCCGTGCCGATTCACCCCAACCTGGTGCATCTGACGATCGGCCTGTTTGTGATCGCCATCGCCTTTGATATCGCCGGCGCGCTGTATCCGCTGGAGAAGCGGGTCTTCCGCTTTCTGGCCCTGCCGATCACCCGTGCCGGCTTCCACGATGTGGGCTGGTACAACCTGCTCGCCTGCGCTGTGGTGAGCTTCTTCACTGTCGCGGCTGGCTTCTACGAGATGTTGTTGGCCCAGCCCCTGGCTGGCGTCACCAGCAGCATCGGCCTGCAGAGCATGGAGACGTTGCTGATCCACGGCGTCGGTGGCGTCGTGATCCTGCTGGTGATCGTGGCCATGACCGTGTGGCGCGGTTTTCAGCGTTTTGTCTGGCGCCGCGACATGGGCCGTCAGGTGCAGTGGCTCTATCTGCTGGTGGGTCTGGTGCTGTTTCTGGTGATCGGTCTGCACGGCACCCTCGGCGCTGAACTGGCCGCTGAATTCGGAGTCCACATCACCGCCGACCAGTTGCTGGCTGCCGGCGCCGATCTCAAGGAGGCCCTGCCATGACCCCCTCACCAGCCCAGGGACCTCGCTTCAGCCCGCTCTCGGTGGTGGCCCTGCTCGGGTGGGTGGCCTTGCTGATCGCCCTCAGTCTGTGGATGGGTCAGCAGGCCTACCACTGGCTGCCGGTGCAGGCCTCCACCGCCGCGCCCCTGGTCGATGGCTTGTTCAGCTTCGAAACCGCCGTCGGCACCTTTGTGTTTGGCGGTGTGATCTCGGTCATGGTCTGGGTGATGGTGATGCACCGGGCCGAGAAGTACGACGCGAGCGATGCCGAGCCGATCGAGGGCAACACCCGTCTTGAAATCATCTGGACAGCGATTCCCTTTGTGCTCGTGATGGCAATCGCCGTGTATGCGATGCGTGTCAACACCACTCTCGGGATGCTGGGCCCCATGGAGCACATCCATCTGCGCAGCTCCGTGGAGGAGGCCGGTGGCTACGCCGGTGATCGTCTGCCTGCCGAGCAGGTGGAGGTGATCGCTCGACAATGGTCGTGGGAGTTTCGCTATCCCGGTGCCGACGTCTCCACCACCGAACTGCATCTGCAGGTGGATGAGCCGGTCACCTTCAGGCTCGTGTCTGAAGATGTGCTGCACGGCTTCTTCATTCCGGCATTTCGCCTCAAGCAGGACATCGTGCCTGGTCGGGCGATCGATCTGAACGTGACTCCCACCCGCGAAGGCCGGTATCGCCTGCGTGATTCGCAGTTCAGCGGAACCTGGTTTGCCGCCAACCAAGTTGATGTGGTGGTCGAGAGCGCCGAGGCTCACCAGGCCTGGCTTGAGGCTGCCGCCCGCCAGCCCCTGCAGAGCGGCATCAGCGATGCCTCCCGTGAATATGCCCAACGGGGCCAATCCAGCAAAGCCGGCTGGGCCACGGTTCCCCCGGCTCCCCCTCCACAGGTGAATGTGCCTGGATCCAACACCCTGCCCCACGACGGCTGAGCCAGCTGCAACCCCATGACCCTTGCGACCTTCCCCGCCAGCGAGCCCAAGCCCTCCTGGACCCGCTACTTCAGCTTCAACACCGATGCCAAGGTGATCGGGATTCAGTACATCGTGCTGGCCTTTTTCTTCTTTTTGATCGGTGGCCTGCTGGCGATGATCATCCGTGGTGAATTGATCACGCCCGAAGCCGATCTGGTTGATCGCACGGTCTACAACGGCATCTACACGATGCACGGCACCGTGATGCTCTTTCTGTTCATCTTTCCGGTGCTCAACGGGCTCAACAATCTGTTGATCCCCACCATGATCGGAGCTCCAGACATGGCGTTCCCGCGTCTCAACGCGGTGGCCTTCTGGTTGGTGCCGATCTTCGGTGTCCTGCTGATGAGCAGCTTCTTCGTGCCTGGTGGGCCGGCCTATTCGGGCTGGTGGTCCTACCCACCCGTCAGCGTTCAGAACCCTCTGGGTCACCTGATCAGCGGTCAGGGACTGTGGCTCACGGCCGTCGCCCTCTCAGGGGTCTCGTCGATCATGGGGGCGGTGAATTTCGTCACCACGATCATTCGCATGCGGGCCCCCGGTATGGGCTGGTTCCGCATGCCGGTGTTCTGCTGGACGGCCCTGGCTGCCCAGAGCCTGCAGCTGATCGGACTCCCTTCCCTGACCGGCGGCGCGATCATGCTGCTGATGGATCTGGTGGCCGGCACCACCTTTTATGACCCAGCCGGCGGCGGTGATCCGGTGCTTTACCAGCACTTCTTCTGGTTCTATTCCCATCCGGCCGTCTACGTGATCATCCTGCCGGTGTTCGGCGTCTTCTCCGAACTGTTTCCGGTTTATGCGCGTAAGCCTTTGTTCGGCTACGTGTATGTGGCGTTGGCTTCCTTCATCATCGTTGGTCTGGGATTGATTGTGTGGGTGCACCACATGTTCCCCAGTGGTGTTGCCGAGTGGATGCGCAACCTGTTCATGTTCACCACCATGCTGATTGCAGTACCAACCGGGGTGAAGGTGTTTGCCTGGCTCGGCACCCTCTGGCGCGGCAAGCTTCGGCTGACCACGCCGATGCTGTTCTGCCTTGGCGGGCTGTTCAACTTCGTGTTTGCCGGCATCACCGGCATCATGCTGGCCACCGTTCCGATCGACCTGCACGTCTCCAACACCTACTTCGTTGTCGGTCACTTCCACTACGTGATCTATGGCGCTGCTGTGATGGGGATCTTTGCGGCCATCTACCACTGGTTCCCCAAGTTCATCGGACGGATGCCCTACGAGGGTCTGGGCAAGCTTCACTTCCTGCTGACCTTCGTCGGAGCCAATCTCAACTTCTTGCCCATGCATCCCCTGGGCCTGATGGGCATGCCACGGCGCGTCTCGAGCTATGACCCTGAGTTTGCCTTCTGGAATGTGCTCGCCAGCCTGGGGGCGTTCCTGCTTGGTGTCTCGATCATTCCGTTTCTGCTCAACATGGTGAGCGCCTGGGTGCGCGGGCCCAAGGCCACCCACAACCCCTGGAACGCCATCGGTCTGGAGTGGCTACTGCCCTCACCCCCTGCCGAAGACAACTTCGGCGAGCATGTGCCTGTTGTGATCTCCCGGCCCTATGGCTACGGGCTCGGTCAACCCTTGGTCGAGCACCAGGCCGAGATCGAACAGGCCCTCACCCTGGCCGAGCAACAGGAGACAGCCCGATGACCAGCGCTTACCCAGCACCCGATGCCGAGTCCCAGCACGCTGAGGCCCACGAGAAGCACAACCTGACAGGCTTCATCATCTTTCTCTGCTCCGAGAGCGTCATTTTTCTGGCCTTCTTCAGCGGCTATGCCCTGCTGAAGACCAGTGCACTCGACTGGTTGCCACCTGGTGTTGAAGGTCTGGAGTGGCGGATGCCGCTGATCAACTCGGTCGTGCTGGTCTCCAGTTCTGGCACCATCTATCTGGCAGAGCGGGCCATGGCCAGGGGCAGTCTCTGGGGTTTCCGGGCTTTCTGGCTGTTGACCATGGCGCTCGGTGGTTACTTCCTCTATGGCCAGGCCGTTGAGTGGAGCAGTCTTCAGTTCGGCTTCACGTCGGGCACCTTCGGAGGCACGTTCTATCTGCTCACCGGCTTTCACGGTCTGCATGTGGCCACCGGGGTCGGCCTGATGACCTTGATGCTGATCAAATCCTTCATCCCCGGCAATTACAGCGGAGGTGAGCAGGGGGTTCAGGCCACCTCGCTGTTCTGGCACTTCGTTGATGTCATCTGGATCATTTTGTTTGTGCTCATTTATGTCTGGCAGCGGAGCTGAGCCATGATCATCGACGACCGCCATTACGACGTCATCGTCATCGGCAGCGGTGCTGCCGGTGCCACCGTTGCCGCCAGCCTGGGCCAGAAGGGTCACAGCGTGCTGTTGCTTGAGCGGGGCGGCCCCATGCCCTTGGCCGATCAGAACGTCGCCGATGTGGAGCTGTTCCGCAAGGATCGCTACCACCCCAAGGAGCAGTGGTTCGGCACCGATGGGGATCCCTTTTCACCCCAGGCGATCTATGCCTTCGGTGGCAACACCAAGATCTGGGGTGGTGTGCTCGAGCGCATGCGTGAGCGCGAGTTTGCAGGGCTGCAGCTGCAGGAGGGGGCTGCGCCCGCCTGGGGCCTGAGCTACGCCGATCTGGAACCGTGGTACGAGCTCGCCGAGAGCCTGTACCGGGTTCACGGCCGTGCCGGCTGTGATCCCACCGAACCCCGTCGCAAGGCCGATTACGCCTTGCCTCCCCGGCCGGTGGAGCCCTTTCTCGACGAGCTGCGCCAGGGTCTGGAGCGCCACGGGGTCTCGCCCTATCCGTTGCCGCTCAGCTGGTCGGATTCACCGGTCGACCCCAGTGGCGATGCCGAACTGTTTGGCGTCGATCCGGCCCGCCAGTGTGCGTCGGTGACGGTGCGAGGCGGCGCCGAGGTCACCCAGCTGCATGTCAACCCCAGCGGCAGTGAAGTCAAGGGTGTGCAGGCCAGGATTGATGGTCAGAGCTGGCTGTTCACGGCCCATCAGGTGGTGCTCGCAGCCGGTGCGATCAACACGGCGGCGATCCTGTTGCGTTCCGCCAACGATCGCCATCCCCTTGGCCTGGCCAACGGCTCCGATCAGGTGGGCCGCAACCTGATGAAGCTGCAACAGACGTCGATCCTGCAGCTGGCCGCGGTGTCCAATTCCGGCCGCTACGGCCGTTCTTATGGCATCACCGATTTTCTCTGGGGCGACAGCAATGTCTCCTTCCCCCTCGGGGCCATCGCCAACGGGGGAGGCGTGCTTCAGGACGCCCTGTTTGCCGAGTCACCCCCGGTGCTGTCGCTGGTGAGCAGGCTGCTGCCCGACTTCGGCCTTGAGCAGCTGGCCTCCCGCTCGATCACCTGGTGGGCATCGAGCCCCGTGCTTCCCCAGGCCCACAACCGCCTCAGCCTGCGGGGTGATCGCCTTCAGATCAACTACGTGCCCAACAACCGCGAAGCGCACGACCGTCTTGTCTACCGCTGGATCGATGTGCTCAAGGCTGCTGAGGCCGATCCCCAGATTCAGGTGGTCAGGGCTGCGCCCACCCACCCGCGCGGCGAGGCACCGCTGTCGGCCATGGGTTATGCCTGCGGCACCTGCCGTATGGGCGACAACCCCGCCACATCGGTGGTTGATCTGCAGGGCCGCAGCCATGAGCTGGGCAACCTCACCATCGCCGACGCGAGCGTGTTTCCGGCCTGCCCGATGATGGGATTCGGTCTGACGGTTATCGCCAACGCCCTGCGGGTCGCCGATTCCGTCTCCACCGTCCTGTCATCAAGGTTGCCATGACGGCCAGTCCTGGGCCGTTGCCCGCCTCCCCTGCGCTGCCGGCCCTTCCGTCTGAGTTCAGGCGCATCGCTGCACGGGACTGCGGCCATGAAGATTGGGCGCTCTGGGGCAGTTATCTGCCTGAACGGCAGTGGGGCACGGTCCGCGAGGACTACTCGGCCGATGGCGATGCCTGGCGCTCCTTTCCCCATGACCATGCACGCTCGAGGACCTACCGCTGGGGAGAAGACGGACTGCTCGGCATCTGCGATGCGCAGTGCCGGCTCTGCTTTTCGTTGGCCTTGTGGAACGGTCAGGATCCGATCCTCAAGGAGCGGCCCTTTGGTCTGGGCAACCCGGAGGGCAACCATGGTGAGGACATCAAGGACTACTACTTCCATCTCGCCAATACTCCCACCCACAGCTTCATGCGTGGGCTCTACAAATATCCGCAGGCAGCGTTTCCCTACCAGCAGCTCGTTGACGCCAACGGTTCCCGCAGCCGTGATCAACTCGAGTACGAACTGGTTGACACCGGTATTTTTGATCAGGGCCGATATTTTGATGTCTTCATCGAATACGCCAAGGCCTCACCCACCGACCTGTTGATCCGGATCCGCGCGATCAACCGCGGCCCCGATCCTGCCCCGCTGACGCTGCTGCCCACGCTGTGGTTGCGCAACACCTGGAGCTGGGGGTATCCCGATGAATCGGAGCAGCCCATGCGCCTGGATGGGGATCAATTGGTCACGGACGATCTTCCCCATCTGGGCGGCTACAGCCTCAGTTGTGAGGAGCCCGGGCGCTGGTTGTTCACCGACAACGAGACCAACCATCAGCGTCTGTATGGCCAACCCAATCCCACGACGTATCAAAAGGATGGCTTCCACCGTTATCTGATTGACGGTGAAACAGCAGCCATCAACCCAGCCCAATGCGGCACCAAGGCGGCCCGCCAGGTGCAGCGCACCATGGCTCCCGCTGAGGAGTGGGTACTGAATCTGCGTTTGCGGTCCAGGGATCTGGAGGCATTGCCCGCATTTGGAGACGACTTTGACGCCGTGTTTGCGCAGCGGGAGGCGGAGTGGAGCGCTTCCCTGCAGCACATGGTGCCCAATCTCAATGAGGACGACCGTCTGATTCACAGTTCTGCGATTGCAGGTCTGTTGTGGTGCAAAAAGTATTACGGCTGGAGTGTGCTGCGCTGGCTCGAAGGGGACCTGAACCAGCCCCCGCCGCCTGCCAATCGCTGGCACACCGAGACGGCGCGTTGGAGCCGTCTGCATGCCCATGACATCATCTCGATGCCTGATGCATGGGAGTACCCCTACTTCTGTCAGTGGGATCTGATGTTCCATTCGGTGGCTTTTGCCATCGTCGACCCCCAGACCGCCAAAGAGCAGTGCTTGTTGCTGCGGTCGCCCCATTACACAGCGCCCAACGCCCAGACCCCTGCCTATGAATGGGCGTTGTCGGATCCCAACCCCCCGATCGGGGCCTGGGCGGCGCTGCGGGTGTTCCAGATCGAACGCAAGCACTATGGCCGTTCCGATCACGGTTTTCTGCGGTCGGTGCTGCGCAAATTGCTGCTCGAGTACGGCTGGTGGGCCAACCGCAACGATCGCTCAGGTGACAACGTGTTTGAAGGGGGCTTCCTTGGCCTCGACAACATCGCCATCTTCGATCGCCGCTTTCCGCTCGCCGATGGCAGTCGCATCGAGCAGTGTGACGGCACCGCCTGGATGGCATCGCTGAGTCTCAACCTGCTCGCCATTGCGGTTGAACTGAGCAGTGAGCAGCCCGAGTACCGCGACCTGTGTGAACGGTTTGTGCACGACTTCGTGCAGCTGGCCATCACCATTAACCATCCGGGACAGCGGGGCTATCTCAACTGGGATGAGCAGGACGGCTTCTACTACGACGTGATCAAGCGCCCCGATGGCAGCACCGATTACCTCCGCACCCGTTCATTGACAGGCCTGATTCCCTTGCTGGCGGTGGCCAGCTTTGATGTCGAGACCGTCACACGGCTGCCCGAGCTGGATGTGCTCAAGAGCATGAGTTGGTTTGTGCACGAGCGCACCACCCCCACGTGGTTGGCTGCCAATCTCGGCCAGTGGCGCAACGACCGTATTCTGTTCACTCTGGTGCCAGAAGATCGTCTGCGCCGCATCTGCGAACGCTTGTTTGACGAGGATGAGTTTCTCTCGCCCTATGGCATCCGAGCGTTGTCGAAGGCTTATGAGCAGCAGCCCTACCAGTTCACTGAGGGTGGTGATCATGAGGTGCTCGCCTACAGCCCGGGCGACAGCCCGGTGGCGATGTTTGGCGGCAATTCCAACTGGCGTGGCCCGGTGTGGATGCCGACCAATTTTCTGCTGATTGAGTCGTTGCAGAAATTCGCCCATTTCTACGGGGACAGCTTCAAGGTCGAATTTCCCACCCGCTCGGGCAACTGGCTCAACCTCTGGGAGGTGTCGCTGCAGCTCGAGCATCGGCTGGCCAATCTGTTTCGCCGCAACAACGAGGGCCGTCGCCCATTCAACGGTGACGTCGACCTGTTTCAGAACGACCCGCACTGGCGTGATCTGATCCTGTTCAACGAGTATTTCCATGGCGACAACGGTCGTGGTGTCGGTGCCTCTCACCAGACCGGCTGGACCGCCATGGTCGCCAAGATGATCAACCAACTCAGTCGCTATCCAACGGGATAGCCCCCGACCCTCCTATTGATTCCCAAGCGTCATGCAGGAACTCAGCGGCCCGTCCTGGACCTCCTCACCCCAGCCGCGGGCCGAACAGCTGCAGGTCAGTGATGGAGAGCACTTTGATGTGGTGATCATCGGCAGCGGTGCCGGTGGCGGCACCCTGGCGCGGGTGCTGGCCCCCACCGGTCTCAGGATTCTGGTGATCGAGCGTGGTGATTGGCTTCCCCAGGAGCCTGAGAACTGGGATGCCGAGGCGGTGTTTCAGCAGGGCCGCTACCTCTCCAAGGACACCTGGACCGACAAGCATGGCAAGCCGTTTCAACCCGGTAGCCATTACTTCGTTGGTGGTGCCACCAAGATGTACGGCGCCCATCACTTCAGGTTGAGGGCTCGCGATTTTGAGGAGCTCGTCCACATCGATGGAATCTCGCCGGCCTGGCCCCTGCGTTACAGCGACTTCGAGCCCTGGTATCAGAAGGCCGAGGAGATGTACCACGTGCATGGCCTGCGGGGGGAGGATCCGACCGAGCCTCCGGCGAGCGGTCCTTACCCCCATGCGCCGATCTCCCACGAACCACGGATCGCCAAGCTCGCCGATGATCTCCGTTCGGCGGGTCTGCATCCTTTTCACGCCCCCAGCGGGGTCATGCTGGATGAGGCCAACATGCCCTTCAGCCGTTGCCGCCGCTGCAACAGCTGCGACGGGTTCCCCTGTCTGGTCCATGCCAAGAGCGACGCCGAGGTGATCGGCATCCGACCTGCCCTGGGTTCCCACAACGTCACGTTGCTGACCCGCGCCGAGGTGAGGCGTCTGGAGACCGATGCCTCGGGTCGCAGCGTCAAGGCCGTGCAGCTGCTGCACAACGGTGCCCCCATGCGGGTCAGTGGAGATCTGGTGGTGGTGAGCTGTGGTGCCGCCAACAGCGCCCGCCTGCTGCTGATGTCAGCCAACGACAGGCATCCCCGTGGTCTTGCCAATGGCAGCGACCAGGTGGGGCGCAATTACATGTTCCACAACAGCAAGGCGGCGGTGGCGCTGTCGCACGAGCCCAACCCGACCATCTTCCAGAAGACGATCTCCGTCAATGACTGGTACTTCGGAGATGCCGATTTTGACTATCCGATGGGCAACATTCAGATGACCGGCAAGACCCGTGGGGCGATCATGAAGGGCTACGCACCGCTGGAAACCTTCTTGATGCCCAACTGGTCGATGGACAAAATCGCTGAGCATTCCCTCGACTTCTGGGTTTCGACCGAAGATCTGCCCAGCCCCGACAACCGCGTCACGATCACGCCAGATGGTGCCATCAACCTGGCCTACACCCCCAACAACCAGGCGGCATCCGATCACCTCTGGAGTCGCTTGCAAAGCCTGCTCGATCGCCTCTATCTCAAGGATCACCTTGTGGAGCGCCAGGTGTATGTCAAAAACGCCATGGGCATCGCCGCAGTGGGCCACCAGGCCGGCACCTGTCGCTTTGGCACCGATCCAGCCACGTCGGTGCTCGATGTCAACTGCAAGGCCCATGAGCTCGACAACCTGTATGTCGTCGACACGAGCTTTTTCCCGAGCATCGGTGCGGTGAACCCATCGCTCACGGCAATCGCCAACGCGATCCGTGTGGGGCATCACCTCAGGGAGCGCCTGGGCGCCCGCTGAGACAACACGGCTGGATCCAGGAGCATTTCAGGCTTGGAACCCCTGCACGAACCGCTGGCGCTCGGGGCTGACTGGCAGGACCCGTTGCCCCTGGTCAGTCTCGATGAGGCCCTCGAGCACACCCTGCTCCACACCGGCATCAGCCGTGAGGCCTTGCTCGGGCGGTTGCTGGCCGATCTCGGCCAGCCCCTGTTGCAGCCGCTGCTGTGGGTGCTGCCGCGACGCTGGCGCCTCGCTCCGGCGGACCTGCCGCCACGCCTGCAGGGTCTCAGTGCGCTGTTGCAACAGGGCCTGATCAGCCCGGTGATGCTGGCGGCCCTGGTCGACGATCTCGCCCATCTGTGGCCTCCGCCCCCCGACGCTGACCCCACGGCTCTGGCGCGTCTGCAACGCGAGGCGGTGCTCTGGCAGAACCGCACCCTGCCATTGCCCACCACCCTCGAGAGCCTGTGGACCGCGTCGGGCGAGCAACCTGCGACCACCCTGCAGGCCGACCGCATGGATGAGACCTCAACCCCGCGCTGGAGCCACCTGCGTCAGGGTCTGCGGTGGAGCAACGTGGGGTTGGCGTTCAGCCAGTCCCAGGCCGAACGCTGCAGCAATGCCCAGCTGGCCCAGGTCTTCAACCGGTTGGCCGCCAATGGTCTGGGCCCGGAGCCTTTCCGGTTTGAAGGGTGCCGTGATGGCGCCTCGCTGCTGGCGTGGTTTGCCGGCCAGGGCTGGCGCGTCTGCGCTCGCCTGCGCTGCAGCGTGGCCAGCTTCGGCTTCGGTGCGTCCCTTGCGCTCGAGGGTCAACCGGTCCGACAGATCCCGCTGGCTCTGCCGATGCGCACCGGCCTGCTCAACGACCGTGGTCAGGAGGTGCTCTCGCTGTTGCCCCACACCGCTCTTGAGCTTGAGCTCAGTGATGGCCGCAGGTCCTTGCGCCTGCAATGGTTTCAGGGAACGACAGGCCTGTGCGGCTGGGACGCCCTCAACGACCTGCACCGCCCCTGGCAGAACGACCGCCAGAACGGAACCGTTCGCTACCTGGGCGAGCCGTTCAGCCCTGACCAGTGGTCCACGCTGTTGCACATGACCGAACTGATCGCCCTTGTTCACAACCTTGAGGCCACGGATCAGCACCTTCGCCTGGGCGGTTACGGCAGCCTGGGCTTCTGCATCGACAGCACGGCCCTGCTGCAACAGGCTCTCTGCGGTTGCTGCGATCTCTTCCCCCTGGTGTTGCCGGGTCTGTGGCGTGAGCGGCTGGATCAGCGCTGTGTGTCGCTGGTGCGTTCTGCTTCGCTGCCTGCAGGCGCTGCAGCGCTCAGCCCGGCCTATCGCCAGGCCCTGCAGGCACTTCCGCTCGATTTTTCACATCACGGCGCTTCGGTCTCTGACGCCTGGCGGCGCCTGCGGGCATCGCTGCCATTGCAAAGTCCGTTTGCCCTGATCCAGCAGCTGCACCAGTTGCAACGGCCGCCTACGTCGTTGACACCGGCCAGTCACAGCTGAGCTGGGTCACGATCGCGTTGATCACCGCCTCGCGGTAGACGTCTGCAAAGGGGCCGTGGCTGCCGTTGTGCTTGAGACCGGAGATGCTCAGCCGCTGCACCTGCCCCCGGGCCACGGCGCGGTTCCAGTTGGACAGCGGCAGCAACGGTGAGCGCCCTGGGTAGGCGATGCGGCCAAAGGCCGCGACCGGGTCTTGCGTGCCCACCACCATGGTGATCGCTCCCACCTGTTCCAGCAGCTGGTTGCCGCTGAACACACCACAGCAGGTGATGATGCGCACCGGGCAGCGGCACAGACGGCGCAGGTAGTCGGCCATGCCCATGGCCATCTCACCGCCGCCGCTGTAACCGAGCAGTACCAGCTCCACAGGGTCAGCACTGGCGCCGGAGGGGGGAATGAACCCCTGTTCGGCGAGCTTCTTGGCCACCTTGAGGGCCAGTTCGTAGTTGAGGATCGGGCCATAGCGGCGATCCGACGAGATCCCCACCTTGATGACGTTGTTGGCCTGCACCAGAAAGGCACAGACAAGGCTCACCAGGGTGTTGGGATGGTGTTCCTGCAGGCTGAACAGGCGTCGCCAGAACCACTGGCTACCTGTGTCATCGGCCAGTCGGGCTGGTGTCAGGGTGTAGGTCTCCAGTCCCTTGATCAACCGCACGTGATCCGGGAGACGTTGCTCAAGGGCCTCAAGAAAGGCGGTCACCCGAGGCGGATGGTCCCGCTCACTCTGATGAATGCCGTCGAGATAGATCAGATAGCTGGGGAAGCCTGAGCCATCCGCCGCGTCGCCAAACAGCTCGGCCGGTGGGGTGAGCCCCCCCAGCCAGCCATTCCAGAAGGCGAACTGACTGATGACCGAATAGACCCCGCTGATCGGAATCAGCAGCAGCACCAGCACCAGCAGGGTCTGCAGCATCGTGGTCAGGTTCCGCCCCGACAGCGTGGCCAGCAGGCCGGGATCGGCGCGTCTGAACACCAGAAGGGTGATGAGCCCGGTCAGCAGAACAAGCCAGAGCAACAGTTGGTGCAGCCTGCGTAGCCAACCGAGATGACTCCTAACGGCCAGCAGCGGTGCCATCAGACGGGTGCATCCGGGAGCAGTTCACTGGCCAGTCGTCGATAGCTGGCCTGCCACCCCTGATGGAAGAGGGCCATCACCAGCAGCAGAGCCACGACAAATCCTGGCGTCGCCATCATCAGGGCCTGGTCATAGGGGAGGTCGAGGCGCGCATGCAGGAGCGTGACCACGTTGAGGTGGATCAGAAACCAGATCACGGTGGCGATCAGATCACTGATGTAGGGCGCTGCCACAAAGCAGTAGAAGAGCCCTGGGATCAAGGCGGCTCCGAGCTTGTCGAGCAGTTCACTGGGGTGCAGCACGGCACCCGTCAGAGCCTTGATCATCAGAATGTTGAACAGGATCCCCAATAGCAGGGCCAGCGCGAGCACCAGGCCATCGAGCACCAGTTGAACGGCGATCTGGCGGGGGGTCAGTCGGTTGGCCACGAGGGCAAACAGATGGGAGACCGACATCGACAGACCCACCAGCACGGCCAGTCCCAGTCCGACATCGGCCTGCATCAGCCAGATGGCCAGCCTGCCAAGGACCTCGGGGATCATGAGGCCTGGCGGTTGAGGCGCGGCCGGTTGACGATCCAGAGCACAACGATCGACAGCACGGCGCAGTAGAAGCACCAGACCGAGTTGAAGGTCTTGCTGTAGGTGAACCAGGTCAGGAAGATCGAGACAAAGATCAGGATCCCGAACAGCTTGACGGCTTTGTCCTTGAGCGCGACCAGGGGCAGCACGATGAAGCCCCAGTAGACGAGTTCACCAACGGGCTCGGTGTTGACGAAGTTATGCCAGATGCTGCGGAGGTTGCTGATGTCATACAGCAGGCGTCCCGTGCTGTGAACCGCAGGCTGAACGGCCGGCGGATTGAACAGCACAGGCAGATAGAAGGCGATGCCCAGCACCGTGGCCACGATGGCCACCCACTTGAAGCGGTGGAGCACCGCCGTGTTCTCGCTGCCCCGGGCAATCGACCAGGCGCTCCAGGGAATCCAGATCATCCAGAAGCAATAGGCGAAAAACAGGAAGCCCAGGGAGGACAGGCTCGTGAGAGGTTCGATCCTGCCGTTGTCAATCCCGGTCCAGACCAGGCCTTCGCTGAACTGCTGCACACCGAAGAAGAACGGGGTCAGCGCCAGGGGCACGTAGTTCTTCTGGTCAGTGGTTTTGGCGATATGGGTCGCATAGAGCCCGAGCGGCATCAGAACAGCCGAAGCGGTGAAGCTGGCTGAAGCAGAGAAACACATGGTGAATAGATGGTCTTGATTGAAGCATGGATCCCTGGGTGGTGATAGGCAATCGGATTTTTACGATTGTTTAGAGAGGAATCACCTGGAAAGTCCCTGTTTGCGTTGATCCAGTGGTTTGATTGCGGTTTCTGGCCACAACGCTGAATAGCGATAGAGGCCATAGATGCTTGTGTTGTATTGACGAAGTGAATTGATATCGCGATCCGCAGCAGACTTGTAGAGTGAAAATGTCTGGATCAGGGTCGTGACGTCGCGATTGCTGCTCAATCCTGCCATCGTATTTTGAATGGTTTTTTTGGCCAGTGAAAAATCCGTTGATGTATTTTTCAGTGCCAACAACGCTGTTTTATAGCCTGTGTATGCATCCATGATTTGTTTGGAGACATTCAGTCGTTCGCTGGCGGCGCTGCTCAACTGACTTGCCTCCTGGGCTTTCAGCGTCGTTGCATCTGCTGCACGGATGCCGCCATCAAAGACATTCCAGCGAAAATTGATGCCGACACCGGCTGCCAACGTTTGTGTGTCGGTCGTTGTGGTCGCGTCATTCACCAATGTCCCGACACCAAACAGACCAAACACGGGCAGATAGCCATGGATCGTGCGTGTTGCCGACCAGCGGTCGCGTTGCGCAAGTGCAAGTTTCTGCTTGATTTCCTCGCGCATACTGAGCGCCTGTTGCAGAGTCGTCTCGAGCCCGCCAGGCCAAGAGCTTTCGCGCGCCAAAGGGGTCGACGTGATCACGATGCGTCCAGGCGTTTCAGCCACAACCTGGGACAGGCGGTTGGCACTCAATAGCAATTGCTCATAACGATTGATCAGATTTGTGAGTTGCAATCGTTCTTCGGTTTTGAGTTGGTCCAATGCCGTCTGGGTTAGACGGTAACGCTTTGGTGTCCGTTCAACGCTGTTGAGAAGTTTTCTTGTTTCTGAAAAAAGCCAACGGTAGCGGTTTGTTAATTCAATTTCGGCTTGCACATTGCAGTACGCAACCTGGAGATTCAAAACGAGAGAGCGTGCTGCAATATCAAACAAAAACCGTTGCGCAAAGAGGCTTTGCAATGCTTGATTGATCGCTGGCTGGCGAGTCGGATCAAAGAACGACCAGTTGAACACGATTCCGGGACCAGTGTTCAATGTTTGCTCCCAGCGCCCGGTTGTTCCAGTTTGCAGATTTTTGACTTGTCTGTAGTTCTGGTTTAGGATCATTGGCTCATTGGCCTTGAGATCATTCTTATTGCCATCAACCTGGAGGCTTGGGTACCAGCTGCGGCGAATCGAGATCAGATTCCACTCACTGCCTTGAATGTTGTAATAGGCTGTGGCCAGGTCTGGATTGTGGATCAAAGCCCGCTCCATCGCTTGTGTCATTGACAGCTCGCTGGCCCGTTTCGAGAGTTCATGGATTAATGCATTGGCTTCATTAATTAGCTCCTGTGTTGCTGGATGTTCTGGATCCGCCTCCAGAAGCCTGGGTAAATAGCGATTGAGACTTGACTTGCCATAAGGCTCCGATGGCTGCAAGCGTGATGAGGCCTGTTTGCCTGTGGTTGGGTCAACTGCAATGTCGCCAGAAGGTGCTGGAGCGGACGCAGCTTCTATCGGCCTTGTGCCCATCACTGAAAGGAATAATGGGGCTAGAGCTGATAAGATGATCTTCATGTCGTCTGAATCAGAGCCGAGCGTCTTAGATCGTTTTTAAATCCTATTTGTCTTTGTTCTTCTGTCAAGGCCTGGTTGCGGGTGCTGATCATTTTTATTCACAGGTCTGAACAGTATTTGGTTGAGATTTTCTCCTGCGGATGCCATTGATGATGGCATTTTAATGTTCTTTATGATGTCAAGTGTAGAGCCGAGATGGTGGGCTTTCCGAGATTTTGCCAGTCCTGCCGATCTCGCCCAGATCAGCGATGCCAGCATGGATGCCGATTGAATGTTCGGCGTTCAGTTTGCGATGTTGACGGGGCATCAACGATCGGAGGGCATATTGTGTTGTCATGTTTGTGGCCCCTGTGGTTCAGGCCTGGTCTTTAATGTGTCATTTTATTTCTTTGTGCCTGTCTGCTCTTTGAAAGCTTAAATTTGATTTCGAACCGTTGAATCAGGCCTCGTTGTGCTGAACCGTCGCACCTTGCTCAGGGCAGGTCTTGCAGGCGCCGCCAGTGCGGGCGTTCTCGCAGGTCGAAGTTCAGCTTCTCCTGCCAGCACCTCTGCCCAGGCTGGCCAGCGTCCTCCGCTGGGTGCTTCAGGCCAACAGCAGATCTTGGTGCTCGGTGCTGGTGCAGCTGGTCTGACAGCCGCACTGAGCCTGCAGCAGCGTGGTCACAAGGTCACGCTGATCGAGTATCAGAACCGGATCGGCGGTCGGCTTTGGTCGCTTCCCCTCGAGCAGGGTCAGTTCACCGAGGCAGGCGCAGGACATTTTTCTGCTGACATGCCCTTGGTGCTGTCGTTGATTCGCCGTTATCAACTTCCGCTGCTAACGATCAACGACGGGTCGCCCAGATACCTGTTTGATGGTCTGTCTGCTGATGCCTACCAGTTGTTGGCATGGCCGTGGGCTCTCAATGCCCACGAACGCCGCTCGACGGTGCCATCCATTCTTGGTCATTACCTGGTGGCTGAGGGGATTGATCTCAATGCGGTTCTGGATCCCCAATGGCCTGATGCTGCAACGATCGCGAAGTACGACAATCTGACGCTTGCTCAGATTCTTCGGCAAGCGGGGGCCTCTGAGGCATTTCTGCGCATGCTGCAGGCCCACGCTGGATGTCCCTATGGCACGTCATCGGCACTTGGAGTTCTCTCCTCCGTTGCCTACCAGTTCAATGCCAAGGCCTATTTTCGCATTAAGGGTGGAAACGATCGTATCGCCCGCTCCATGGCTAAGGAGTTCAAGGGCAACCTCGTCCTTAATGCACCGGTGGTTGCCATTGATCAGAGTGCCTCTGGTGTCAGTGTCACGGTGAAGGACGGTCGGGTGTTTCGTGCTGACCAGGTGGTCAGCACGATTCCGTTCTCGGTGATTCAAGACATCAAGGTGACACCTGGTTGGTCCAGCGGAAAGCTGCGGATGTTCCGGGAGATGGGTTGGGCTGATGCCTTCAAGGGGGTTGTTCAGACGACGGAGCCCAGCTGGATGAAGAAGGGTAATTTTGGTTGGCCGATGGCAGCCTCGGATCGTCCATGGGAGCGGGCTATTGACATCACCGGAGACGAGCCGGGTGGGTATGGCAACCTGTTTCTTTATCTCTATGGCAAGGAGATCGATCCGGTCAAAGCCTTGCCCCAGGATCAACGCACAGCGTCCTTGCTCAGGCAATTCCGCCAGGACCTCCCGGGTCTGATTGACCAGGTCGTGACAACACGCAGTGTGCTTTGGTCAGAGCAACCCTGGGTCAAAGCGGCTTTTGGCGGTCCTGGTCTTGGTGGTGCCTGGATGATCCAGGAGTGGTCCCGGCCCGAGGGGCGCCTGCATTTCGCGGGTGACTTCACCACGATGAAATCCGGTTGGGTTGAAGGTGCGATTGAATCGGGTCTGCGCGCAGCTCGGGCAGTTGATCCGGCTGTTCAGCCGTTGTGATGCAGCCGTTGTGATGCAGCAGTTGTGACGTAGCGCCTGTGGCGGTTTCAATCAGCAGTTTTCCTTGATCTCTTGTCTTCTTTCACCCATGTCGTCTACTTCCTTCCGTGCCCTGTCTGGTTTTTTCCTGAGTGCTGTTGCTGCTATGTGCATGACGCCTTCATCTGAGGCGGCTCCACGGCAGGCTGTCAATTTTTTGAATCAATCCTCTACTGCAGCCCCTTTTTCGGAGGCGGTGCAGGTTGGTCGTCAGCTTTATCTTTCAGGCCAACTTGGGCTGATTCCTGGTCAAGGTGTTTTGGCTGCCGGAGGATTGCTGCCGGAAACCAGGCAGGCTCTTGCCAATACGAAGGCTTCTCTGGAGCGTTACGGCTACAGCATGCGTGATGTCGTGAAGTGTACGGTTTTTTTGGTGGACATGGCTGATTTTGCTGTCGTCAATCGTGAGTACTTGTCGGCCTTCAGTAAGCCCTATCCCGTTCGCACTTTGGTTGCGGTCAGGGGCCTTGCCTTTGGAGCTCGTGTCGAGCTTGACTGCATCGCAGCCAAGTGAAATGAGTCTTGATCATGAACTGGATTCGCGTTGAGCGCTTTGATCTCGTTTGAATCGCCCTTGTCATGTCTGTGTTGTTGTTGTTTGACCAGGTTGTGATCTTGGGAGAACTTTGGGCTCTGCACGAGGAATCGTGGCTCTGCTGCTTTGCGCTGTCGGGCGAACCGAGATGCGTTCAAATTTTTCAGCTCGGTTGATACCTCGAGGTGCCTGCGAGGGATGTTTTTATTTTGTGATTTTTGGGCACGATGTGTCTTCTTGTTTTCAGATTGGTTTACTATTAACGCTGCAGGAGCGTTTCTGATTCAAAAATGCCGGTTCGATTCGTTTGGTCCCGTCTGTATGGGCTGGGTGCGCCGCTGACGTTGGGGTTTTGTTTGCTGCTGGCGGTGCCCCGTGCTGGATCCGCCCAGTCCCAGGCTCCTGCAACGGCGACACCGCGCTCGGGGGAGTCTTGGGCCTCAGTCGAGCCTGGTACCGGGGGGGTCACGCTTGTGCGGCCTTTGAGCGCCACGATGCAGGCTGATGGCTTCAGCCAGTTTCGCGGTATTTCGTCGCTTGATACCGCTGCACGGCAGATGACGCTGAATCGCGTCGTCCTTCCACCAGGGTCACGGGGGCCACGCAACATGCACAAGAATTCCGAAAAGATGGTGATGGTGACCCAGGGCACGCTCACTGTCTTGATCGGCGCAAAGGGTGAGAGGAGGCTGCTTGTAAACAGTGGCGAATTCCTGTTTGTGCCAGGAAACGTCTGGCATCAGTGGACCAATCCAGGTGGTGACTATGTCACGCTTGTTGAAGCCCGCTCCGATGCCAATCCCGGGAGTAATCTGTTTTTCATGCCTGCTCCTTAGGCGCCACTCGCTGAGAGGCCTGTTCAGCTCAGCCTGATCAGGACTGGTTTGACCCCTGTGCAGATTTCATTGCCACTGAGTGTTAAGGATTCTGCAGGCCCCATTCTTTTGACTTCTCCTTGTCATGAGCTCTGTCATCGCCTCTTCCATGCTGCGTCGCCTTCGGATCAGACGTTCTCCTGCCACCACGCTGTTGCTTGGCCTGGGTGTGGCTCTGGCGGGTGCGGCCACAGCCCCGATGTTGCGCGCTCACATGGTCAATCCGGCGACCGCGCAGACCGCTCCCGATCAGGTGATCGTTGTGCCCAACAGTGGTGGCGTCACAACCGTTCGAGCCAATAACCCAACCATCACCCGTCAGCAGGTTCAGATTTATCGGGGTATTTCTACTGCTTCAGCGAGCTCTAAGCAGTTGTCGATGAATCGCATCGTTCTACCTCCTGGAATGAAAGGCCTGCGTCACCGGCACAACGGCTCGGAAACGGTCATCTACATCATGGAAGGACAGTCGCGCACGCTGATCGGGCTCAACGGCGAAATTGTTGTCGATAACAAGGCTGGTGACTTCATCTTTATTCCGCCAGGCGTCTGGCATCAGCCGACCAATGTTTCCAAGAAGGCTGTCATCGCGATTGAGGCCCGTGCCGACGCCGATGATCAGAAAAACGTGGAGCTTGCGCCCAAGCAGTAGGTCGCTCGCCCGTCGGCGATCACCCCCGTTTGATCGGATCCTGCAGAAGGGTCTCTGCCACTTCTTGGATTGCGACCGGATGCATGATCAGCTGGGGATGCGTCCATACCGGCAGCGCGCGGCGTGAGCCCACGGGCAGCACGCCGCGCCAAGCCGGAACCACCATCAGGTCAAGCTGGCAGTAGAAGCTGTGGCATTCGATCTGTTCCAGCTGCTCTGGCTGTTGTTGTCGCGCCCTTTCCAGCCGACGCACAAAAGAGCTACCCAGTTTCATGTCGGCAATGCTCGGCAACCAACGCCGGGGCACCAGCTGGGCCGTAAGGGTCCCGCGCTGTGGACTGCCCACGCACACGAACCGGCGCGTGCGGCTGTGACCTTCGTGCTCCTGGATCCAGCAGCGGCTGATCAGCCCGCCCATGGAAAAGCCGAGGATGTCGACCGTGCTGTGGGCGCCAAAAGCACCGTTGATCTCGTGGTTGAGCCAGCGGGCCATGGTCTCGATCGGCACACGTCCCAGCCCGTGAGGCAGGTGGGGCACCAGCACCTGGGGGAACGCCCCGTCGAGATGGGCCAGCAGTCGATCAAACAACCGTGGGGTGTCCCACAGCCCGTGCACCAGGACCAGCGGCGGACGCTGCATCAGGTGGTCATGGCCTGCAGCAGATCGGCGATCAGCAGGTTGTCGAGTGACCACAGACCACCGCCACAGGTCGCCAACACGCCGCACATCACCACATACATGGCGGCCTTCTCCCAGCTGGGGGGTTCGCCCACGCCCATCGGACCGGCGTAATCACCCTCAGGGATCTGATAGGGATCCGGGGCAATGAATGGAAATCCAAGGCGGATCTCCAGCAGCATGGCGTAGGCCATCGACCCCGCGATCGCCAGAGCTGCCAGGGGAGTCAGCAGGCCTGGAATCAGGGCGATACCGGCTCCCCACATCGAGAAGGCAGACAGAAAGCAGAGCCAGGCCGGTGTCTTGAGAGCCTCTGACCAGGTCTTGAGGTTGCGCAGTTTGGGCCAGCCATGGCGGATGAAGCAGATGCCCACGAACACCCGCAGCACCAGCAGCGCAGCCTGGGCGAGTGTTGATGGCGCGCTTGGCACGATGAGTTCGACAATCGTGATGGGCATCGCGACGGGGCCACCTCAGGTGGTCTGATTCGGTTCCAACTTAAGGACCCCTCGCCTCTCCTGCAGCAGATCGGTCAGGGCGTGATAGATCGGTTTCATCATCCAGAGCCGGCCGGTGTAGGCGCCGATGACCGAGGCCACCATGATTCCGATTAGCAGCTGCTGATCGCCCGCCATGTGCAGGGCAAACACCAGGCTCATCACCGGAAGTTGGGTGGCGCCCGCCAATCCGGCTGCCATGCCGATGGCGATACCCAGGCTGCCCAGCTGCAACGCATCGCTGATCAATTGGCCGGTGACAGCTCCGATCGTGAGGGCTGGATCGATCAGGCCACCGGGAATGCCGGCTCCCAGACTCAGGCACGGGCCGATAAGGCGTCCGACCAGATCACCGACGCTCACGTGGTGGCCCAGCGGGTCGGCGAGCATCCACGCCATCAGTGCCTCCCCATCGCCGCCGCTGTTGCCGCCACTGAGCACCAACAGCAGGCTGAGCAGTCCGCCCAGCAGCAGGCCTGAGCGCCATGGGTGTTGCTGGGCACGGGGTATCAGGCGACGGGTGCTTTCGAACAACAGCCGGGCAAACAGGCCTCCCATCGCCCCTGCACACACGCCCAACCCCACACCCAGCTTGATCTGATCGATCTCCTGGGGGTTCAGGTGAACGAGCCCCAGGGTGAACTGGGGCTGCCCGCCCAGGTTGCTGACCTCTGCCGCGACTGCGCAGATCACAAGAGCCGGCCAGATCAGCTGGGCTCCAAATCGGCCGCACAGCTCTTCGGCAACAAAGACCACACCCATGAGCGGCGCGTTGAAACCTCCGGCCAGGCCTGCACCGGCGCTCACGGCCAGCAGATTGGTCGCGGGGATGCGGGCCAGCAGCCCGGGCCAGCGACTGCGCAGGGCCTGGGCAACCGCTCCCCCCACCTGCACCACAGGCCCCTCCCGGCCCAGTGACAAGAGGGCCAGGCTGGCGATCGACCAGAGGCTGAGGCGCTTGACCGTCGACGACGGCGACATCAGCGTGGCGGCCTGCTCGGGGGTCTCCACGCTCAGCATCGCCTGGGGGATGCCTGAACCGCTGCCCTCACGCCAGGGGCGTGCCTGCAGTGCCAGCAACACCGGCATCACGATCAGCGGAACACAGGCCTGGATCGCCAGGGCCGGGTTCCAGGAACCACCGTTGAATGCCGGCAGGCGCTGCAGCAGCAGGTCCTGCCAGTGGTCGACCAGATTCAGCGGCCAGCAGGCCAGGCCGACCAGAACGCCCACCAGGGCCAGCTGCAGCACCTGCTTCAGATCGGCGCGCAGCCGTTCTGGCACCGAGGTGGATGAAGGAGCCATGGCGATCGGCAGACGGGTGCACGCTTTCGGGCCATCATCGGAGCAGATGGCACAACCCATGTTGACCATGGCGGCAACCCTGTGCACGCTGACACCCGGGTGTGCTGCACCGCTCGGCGCCACGGTGCTCGGTGCCACGGT
>JBBASJ010000002.1:36203-54339 GCA_040399325.1 Prochlorococcaceae cyanobacterium | reverse complement strand
GGTGCCACGGTCGAGCAGGGCGGTGTCAATTTCAGTCTTTATGCGCGCGATGCCGCCGCTGTTGAGCTGTTGCTCTTCGATCGTCTCGAGGATGCCCAGCCGGCAGCCGTCCTACCCCTTCAGGGTGAGGAGCATCGCACCGGTCACTACTGGCACGGGAGGGTGGCGGGGCTTGCTGCCGGGCAGCTCTATGGCTACCGGGTGCACGGTCCCAACCAGCCCTCAGCAGGCCTGTGGTGTGACCCGCAACAGCTCCTGCTCGATCCCTACGGCTTGGGGGTGGCGGTGCCTGCGTCCTATCGGCGCCAGCAGGGTCAGGCCGCCGGCGAGCATGGCTGGGCAGGGGCGCTCAAGAGTGTTGTCGCCGACCTTGACCTCTACGACTGGCAGGGCGATCGCCCGCTCAACCGCCCGGTGCGTGAGGCCATCGTCTACGAGCTGCATGTCAAAGGGTTCACCGCCCACCCGTCGGCCGGTCTTGATCCGGCGACGGCCGGTACCTACAGGGGGCTGATCGCCAAGATCCCCTACCTGCAGGATCTGGGTGTCACCGCAGTCGAATTGCTGCCGGTGTTTCAGTTTGATCCGCAGGATGCTCCCAGAGGTCTGCCCAATTACTGGGGATACCAGCCGATTTCCTTTCTGGTGCCTCACCACGGTTACAGCAGTGCCTGGCGCGGTGGCGGTGATGCCCTGGCGGTGCTCGATGAATTTCGCGACATGGTCAAGGCCCTGCATCGGGCGGGCATCGAGGTGATTCTGGATGTGGTGTTCAATCACACCGCCGAAGCCGATGCCACAGGTCCCACGTTCAGTTATCGCGGCCTGGCCAATGCCGACTACTACCTGCTGGATCCTGCTGATCCCGGCCGTTATCTCGACGTCACCGGCTGTTTCAACACCTTCAACGGCAATAACCCGGTGGTGCGGCGGCTGATCCGCCACAGCCTGCGCCACTGGGTTCAGCAGTTTCATATCGACGGCTTTCGTTTTGACCTGGCGTCGGTGCTGGCACGCGATGAGTCGGGCCATCCCGTGCCGCGGCCTCCGATCCTGTGGGACCTTGACACCGATCCTGTGCTGGCTGGCACCAAGCTGATCGCCGAAGCCTGGGATGCCGCAGGCCTGTATCAGGTGGGTTCGTTCGTGGGCGACCGCTGGCAGGAGTGGAACGGCCGCTTTCGTGATGACGTGCGCCGCTTTCTCAAGGGCGATGCTGGGCAGGTGGCGACGGTCAGCCAGCGGCTGATCGGCAGCCCCGACATCTATGGCCCCAAGCGGCGTGAAGCCGAGGCCAGCATCAATTTCATCACCTGCCATGACGGTTTCACCCTGGCAGACCTGGTCAGCTACAACGGCAAACACAACGACGCCAACGGTGAAGCCAACCGCGACGGGTCCAATGACAATGCCAGTTGGAACTGCGGTGTTGAAGGCCCCAGCGATGATCCCGAGATCGTTGCCCTGCGGCAGCGGCAGATGCGCAATTTTCTGACGCTGCTGATGCTGTCATCGGGTACGCCGATGCTGGCCATGGGCGATGAGATCTGCCGCAGTCAGGGGGGCAACAACAACGCCTACTGCCAGGACAACCCCATCAGTTGGCTCGACTGGGGCCTGCTGGAGCGGCACAGCGATCTGCATCGCTTTGTCAGAGAGCTGATCGCCTATCGCAACCGCAGGGATGTGGTCATTGACGGCGACGCCTACAGCCTGGCTGATCTGCTGCATCGCCATCAGATCACCTGGAACGGTGTGCAGCCCGGAGAGCCCGACCTCAGTGAACAATCCCGGTCACTGGCGATGACCCTGACCAGCAGCAGCCACCGTTTCCGCCTCTGTCTGATGATCAACGCCTGGTGGGAGCCGTTGACCTTCAAGCTGCCGGCAGCTGATTTTGGGGCTGAGAACTGGCACCGCTGGATCGACACCTCCCGGCCCGCGCCCGAGGATGTGGTCCCCTGGGATGGGGCCGTGGCCATCACGGAAGACTGTGCCCTGGTCGGTCCCCGTTCAGTGCTGGTGTTGATCGCAGGTCATCAGGGCTTCACCAGCAGCAGGGCACCCGTGGCCATGGCGGTGAGCAGCACGATCAGCTGAACCCCCTCGTACCAGTTGACGTTGCGGTTGTCGGTGATACGCCCGATCATCACGATCGCGATGGCCAGTGCCGCCAACGCCACCGGCGGCAGGCTCAGATGCAGGTACCGGCCCATCGGGATGCCCACCAAGACCAGCAGGGGCAGCACGAACAACAGCAGCTGCAGACTCGATTCAACCGTGCTGGTCATGACCAGCTGCATCTGCTGACGGGAGGCCGCCCTGAAGGCCACAAGAGCCTCAGACAGGCAGGAGAACAGGGGCAAGAGAAACAGCCCCACGAACAGCGCGTTGAGATGGGAGCCATCGACCACCAACTCGAGGGCCACCACCAGTCGGTCCGAGACCACGGCGATCAGCCCTGTGATGGCGGCAAGGGCAAGCACCACAGCAGGCAGTGACTGCCGCGGGCTGCCGGTCTTGGCAACGGCAGGCTGCTGTTGCGGCAGGCTCTGGCGCGCCAGGGGTGAGATGAAGGCCAACGCGTAGTAAGCGAGCCCCATCACAGCGACCAACGCCGAGTAGATGCTGAAGGCATCGGCCTGATTGCTACCTTGCAGCGCCGATCCCAGACCCTGCTGGTAGAAGACCGAGGGCAGAGCCAGCAGGATTGCGCTCATCAACAGTTGCTGTGTGTGCAGATCGCGGCTGTGGGGGTCGATGTCCACGGATTGCTCCCGTCGCGTGGCGATCACGATGCTCACGCCGAGCACCAGCAGGCAGTTGATCACCACCGAGCCGGCGATGCTCGTCACCACCAGGGGATACAGGCCGCTGCTGAGGGCGTTGATCGCGACCAGCAGTTCGACCACGTTGCCGAACACCACACTCACCAGACCACCGAGCCTGGCCCCCAGGTGCTCGACCAGTTCTTCCACGAGCTGGCTGAGCACGATCGCCAGCGGGACCAGGGCCAACCCACTCAGCCCGAATTGCAGCAGGTGCCCCGACAGGCCGCTGAACAGGGTGCCCTGGTGCGGCCACAACATCAGCAGGGTGGCCAGCAACAGCACACGCCAGCGTGGCGGGGGCAGCAGCAGGCGACTCAGCCCCAACGATCAGGCCTCCACCAGTTGCAGACGGTGGCCATCAGGATCGGCGACCTGCAGGGCCCGAC
Organism: Prochlorococcaceae cyanobacterium; assembly: GCA_040399325.1. Classification (GTDB taxonomy): domain Bacteria; phylum Cyanobacteriota; class Cyanobacteriia; order PCC-6307; family Cyanobiaceae; genus RGUW01. The sequence continues at coordinate 51,122 of JBBASJ010000002.1, read as the reverse complement.
GGGCACCGACGGCCTGCTGCTGGGCGCCCAGGTCCAACGGACCTGCTCCAACGATGGAGCCGCCGAAGGCTTTGACACGCTCGACCAGCGCATCCAGATCGTCAACCTGCAGACGGATCTGCCAGTGGGCCAGATCGGCCGCCGAGAGGTCGGCGGGCCGCGGTCGGCCGCGGTTGGGGGCCTGGTAGTCGAGGCATTCGATGCCGGCTCCCCGGCTGCAGCGATGGGCGGTGATGCGCACCTCGGTCTGCTCGAGGTTGTCGAGGGCGTCCTGGGTGGGGCCACTGTTGATGCCATCGCCACCCAGGCGCATCCCCAGCAGATCGTCATAGAAGCGCGCGCTGCGTGCGCTGTCGCTGATGCTGATCGCACTGTGGTCAATGCCGAGCAGGCCTGCGCCGTGGTGCCAGCGGGGGTCGCCTTTGTCGGCCGGGAACTGCAGCAGTTCCAGATTGTGGCCCTCGGGGTCCTTGAACTTGAAGGCCCGGATGCCGGCGGCGGCCCGGTTCCAGTTCGGCAGCGTCTGCGGTGCCCTAGAGATCGGGGCGGCCAGGCCCCGATCCAGGGCGGGCTGGAGCCGTTGCAGGGCGGCATCGAGATCGCTGGTGACCAGGCACAGATGCTGGAACCACAGGTCGCAGCTGCGCGAATCGGCGTCAATCGGCTCCCCGGGTCGCTTTCCGGGCCCGGGGTCGAGAACCTGGGTGAGTTCGAGGCACTCCTCCCCCAGACGCAGCCTCACCAATCTGAATCGCCCCTGGGGCAGGCCCAGCAGTGTCCCGTAGGGACCGCCCTCGAGGAGCTGGGTCTGAACCGGGCTGAAGCCGAGGTAGCGGCTGTAGAAGTCGACGCTGCGATCGCTGTCGGCCGTGGTGAAGCCCAGCTGCAGCACGCGTGGGTTGGTGCCGGTCGCGATCGTCATGGCGTCAGTGTTGTGACAATGGCTGCGCCTGCTTCGGCAATGGCCAGGTCGATCTCGGGTGTCATGCCCGAGACGCCGATAGCGCCGAGACAATGCCCGTTGTGCAGCAGCGGAATTCCTCCGGCCATCGCCACGGCGGGCTGGCCGAAGATGCCGGCCAGTTGGGCCAGGGCCGGGCGCTCGTTGTTGATCGCCTGTTCCTGCGGGGCGGTGGCTTTGCCGTTGAGCGCCGCCATGCGCGCCTTGGCCATGGCGGTCTCGGCGCTGGCGGGGCTGGCCCCGTCGCAGCGATCGAGGCTCAACAGGTGGCCGCCGGCATCAACGACGGCAATGCTCACCCGCGCCGTGCCAGTGGTGTCGCCGTGGGCGGCGGCAGCGGTATGGGCCGCTGCGACGATCAGCCGCACATCGCGCAGCTCGAGCTGATGGCAGGACAGCATCAGTTCGGCCAGACGATCTGCATCAGCCACAGGTGACCCTCCAGGCTCACCCCTGCGGCTGCCGCCTCCAGCTCAGGCTCGCTGAGGCGGAGGGTGGCCTCGGCCTGGTGCCGCACCAGATCGACGCCACTGAACACAAAGCCGAGTTCGGCGCCGAGCCGGGCCATGGCGTCGAGGTTGGGGCAGGCCTGCAGGCGCTGCAGCAGGGCGGGATCCGCCTTGACCTGTTTCAGGAATGTTTCCAGGGAGGGATTGGCCATGCGGTGATCAGGAACGAACAATCAAGGCGCTGCGGCGCCGCGGGTGTTGGTGAAGAGGCTGTAGATGGCCTTGGAGGCGCAGATGAACAGGCGACTGTGGTGGCGGTCGCCGAAACAGAGATTGGACACCCGCGCCGGCACGAGCACCTTGCCGATCAGGGTGCCATCGGGGGCGATGCAGTGCACGCCGTCGGCGGCGCTGCACCACAGGTTGCCCGCCTCATCCACCTTGAAACCATCGGCCCAGCCGGGGGTGATCCTGTGAAACATCTCCCCGCCGCTGAGGCTGCGGCCGTCGTCGCCGACAACGAACCGGCGAATCCACTGGCGCGGCTCGGCGGCGCCGGGGCCACCGGTCTCGGCCACGTACAGCAACCGCTCATCGGGCGAGAAGGCCAGACCATTGGGACCGTCAAAATCGCTGGCGACCGCCTCCACCGCGCCACTGTCGGGATCCAACCGATACACGGCCGGAGGCTGCTCCGACTCCTGACGACCGCCCTCGTAGTCGTTCATCAGGCCATAGAGGGGATCACTGAACCAGATCGAACCGTCGCGCTTGACGACCACATCGTTGGGTGCATTGAGACGATGGCCCCGGGCATGGCTCACCAGGCTGGTGACCGTCCCGTCGTGTTCCAGTCGGGTCAGGCTGCGGCTGCTGTGGTGGCAGCAGATCAGGCGGCCCTGGCGGTCCCGGGTCTGGCCATTGCCATAGTCCGATGGTGTGCGGAACACCGTGACGCCGTGCTGCTCGCTCCAGCGCAGGGTGCGGTTGTTGGGAATGTCGTTGAACAGCAGGCAGTTGTGGTCACCGAACCAGACCGGCCCTTCGACCCAGCGGAAGCCATCGGCCAGCAGCTCAAGCTCGGCGTTGAACAGCACCAGGTGCTCGAAGCGCGGATCGTGACACTCAGTGCAGACCGACGGTTGCTTCATGGGGCGGTCCACTCAGCTGAAGAATCCTGGTGGTGCCTGTCTCCAGGCCTCGTCGTTGCGCTGGATGATCAGCTGGACGCAGGGTTCATCACCCACCTGGGCCGACAGGTGACCGATGCGTCCATCAGGACTGGCGATGCAGCCCTGGTCGCCTCCAAACGAGTACTCGCCTGCCTTGATGACCACCTTGTGGCCATCCATGCTTTCGACCGACCAGGCGCCCCGCAGCACGTAAATCCATTTGGGGATGTGGTTTTCGTGCCAGTCGGCTTTCCATCCCACCGGCAGGTAGGTGACAAAGGCGTTGCCCTGTTCAAACAGCTGGCGTGAAAACTGAGGTGAGTCGCCCGGACCGAGCTGACCCAGCTCAAAACGGTCGATCGTGCACTGGCGCTGGCGGCTCACACCATCGTTGTCGCACCACAGGTGCCAGTAGGTTTCGGGCGCCGGGGCCAGGCTGTAGGGGTCAGGGATGGCCATGCTCATCCCTTGATGGCGATCGCTGAGATTTCCAGCTGGATCCCCAGCACCAGAGCCGAGACCTCCACCACCGCGCGCGAGGGGTAGGCGTTGGCATCGGGAAAAGACTCCTGCCAGACCGCATCGACGGTGTCGAGTGTGTCGATGTCGGTCAGGTAGACGGTGGCGCTGACCACATCGCGGGCACTGAAGCCCGCTTCCTCGAGCACCGCCATCATGTTGCGCATCACCTGCCGCGCTTCGAGGGTGATGTCACCGTTGCCAACGACCTGATTGGTCGCTGGATCCACCGGCAGCTGTCCGGTGATGAACAGCATGTCGCCCACCTGAAAACCCTGGCTGTAGGAGGCCACGGGCTTGGGGAAACGGTCGCTGTGGATGGCTCGGCGGGTCCGCGGCTCGGTCATGGCCTGGGGGGTTGATGGTGACACCGTAGAGAGCTCTGCCGGGCTGTGAACCCACTGTTACGGAGCTCTGGTGGCGTGTTGACGGCCATCTGTCCAGGGGTGTTGCAGATGGCGGCACGCCGCTGCAGATCCTCCTAGGTTCTGGGTCGATCCCACTTGACCTGAGCGGTCTGAGCCATGACCACCAATCCCTATGCCCAGGAGACCCTGTCCACGCTGCTGGCGGGCAAGGTGGCGATCGTCACCGGTGGGAACAGCGGCATCGGCAGGTCCATCGTCGAGTGCCTGGCGCAATTGGGAGCCAAGGTCGTGATCGATTACCGCTCGCACCCCGAAGCCACCGAGGAGATCGAAAAGGAGATCGGCAGCTATGGCGGCAGCAGCTTCGGTGTGCAGGCTGATGTGTCGAAGCTGGATGACCTGCAGCGCCTGGTCGACACCGCGGTAAGCCGTTATGGACGGTTGGATGTGATGGTCAACAACGCTGGCATCGAGACCCGCACGTCGATCCTCGACACCACCCCTGACGACTACGACAAGGTTCTGGATGTCAATTTGCGGGGTGTCTTCTTCGCCACTCAGTTTGCTGCCAAGCAGATGATCTCCCAGGGCGGCGGCGGTCGCATCATCAATATTTCCTCGGTCCATGAAGACTGGCCGATGCCCAACAACACCCCCTACTGCTGTGCCAAGGGAGGCGTGCGCATGATGACGCGAACCGCTGCGCTCGAGCTTGCGCCCCATGGCATCACCGTGGTCAATGTGGGACCTGGTGCCGTTGCCACGCCCATCAACGATTCGACCATGAACAATCCTGAGCTGCTGGCCAAGCTCAATGCCGCCATTCCGCTGGGTCGCATGGCCCAACCCGAGGAGATCGCTCGTGTGGTGGGCTTCCTCGCCAGTGACGCGGCCAGTTACATCACGGCGACCACGATCTTTGCCGATGGCGGCATCATGCAGAGCAGCCCGGGGCTTTGATCGCCATGGCCGCCGACGAGTTCGTTCCACTGTCCCGTCTAGAAGCTGAGCTTGGCATCAGTCGGGTTGATCTGCTGCTGCTGATCCGTCGTCTCGGCCTTGACCCGATGCGTCGGGGCATGCGCACGTTTCTGAGCAACCACGACGCCGCCATGCTGGTGAGCCGCATGGCAGGAGATGGAACCGAATCCGTGGCGGCCGAGTTGGTGCTCGAGGAGAGCCCTGTGAGCCAGCTGCCGGTTCCGATCGAGCCCCAGTGGTTCAAGGCCGATCTCTACGCCGACCTGAGGCTGTTCCGCGAGCGTCTGGAGATTCTCGAGCGTCTTGTTCGCACAGGCATTGAGATCGACAGTCGGGAGCTCGCCGATCTTCTGCAGCTCAAACGGCTTCCGGCCGTGGAACAGCAGGGTGATGCCGCTTTCTTTGATCGCCTGGGCCTGCGGTTCTGGCGCCGCAACAGGCCGGGACAACGTCTGAGCTGGAAAGTGACGGCCGACGCTGATTCATGACAATGGCTGGCGGTGTCAGTGGCACCACCGTTGATGCTGATTACGATCCGGCCAATGGGTTTTGAGCCTGGAGATTGCCGTGATCGCCAGTTGTTTTGATCGGTCAGTCCTGGCGGTGATGCCGGCCTTGCTGGCACAGGCCGCCGAGCATGGTGAAGCTGCACTGGACTCGATCGTTCAGTCTCCCGAGCCTCTGCAACTGGCCAGCTTTCCGGTGCAGCTCGCGGCAATCGGTCTGGTGCTGGTGATCAGCATCGTTGTCGATCGCTTCGCCCTGCGCATCGGCGTGCCGGGGGCATTGGCGCTGTTTGGGGCCGGGGTGGCGATCCAGCCGATGTCGGAGGCGACATTTGATCACAAGGGCTTTGAAAGCCTGCATGTGATCGCGCTGTGTCTGTTGCTTTTCTACAGCGGTGTCAAGCTGTGCCGCCGCTATTTCAGACGACAGGACTATCTGATCCCATCGCTGCTGTTGTCGGTGCTGGGCGTGCTGATGGTGATTGTGATCGGAGCCGGGGTGATGTATATCGCCCTCGGGTCGATCGAAACGCGCTTCAACACCAGCGCTCAGCCCATGTTGATCGCCATGGCCATGGCCTATTGCATCGCCCCGTTGGATTGGGGTTCATTCAGTTTTCTGGTCAAGCGTGTCCATCGTTTCAGTGATCACGTCTCCGGTGTGCTGGAGTTCGAGACCGCCATCAGTGCAGCGATGACCCTGATCATCGGAGATGCCCTGTTTGAGTTTTTCACGAATCAGGGTGCAACCACCCTGCTCTCGCGTGCGGTCAATATCTTTGTCGGCAGTATCTCCGAAGGGATCGTCATTGGTGGCGTGCTGGGCTATCTCCTGTCGATAGCGATCAAGCGGTTTGCGGTTGAGCGTTCCCAGTCGATCGATCTGGCCATTGGATTCGTGATGATCGGCTACGGCTTCAATTCCTGGATCGGCCAGGGGGGGTTGGTCTGCAGTCTGGTGATGGGACTGGTGGTGAGCGTCATGCTCTCCAGCGAAGAAAGCAAGGATGAGAAGGAGATGCTTTCCGTTCAGTTGGAGTCGATCAACATCGCCTGCGAATCGCTGATTTTCTTCATGGCTGGTCTGTCTGTTGATCTCAGTCAGGGCTTCCTGCCTTCGCTGGTTGCCGGCATCGTGCTTGTTTCGGTGGTCTGGATCCTCAGGCCAGTCACGGTCGCCCTGTTTTTCCGTGGTTCGAGCTTTCTCAATGCGGGTGAGCAGCGATTTCTTTCCATCTGGGCTCCCAAGGGCGCTATTTCCATGGCCCTGGCGATCACCATTCCCGATCTGATTGAAAAGAGCGGCATCCCCTATGAGCGGGTGATCAACCCGGTGTCTGAAGCCTTTGTGATCGATGCTGTCTGCTTCGCCGTTGTGATTTCCATGTTGCTCAAGAGCCTGATTCTTCCCTCCCTGCACAAATGGCTGGTGGTGGAGGTCAGTGAGCCTTCGCTGGAAGAGACTGCTTCGGGCTAGTCGACTTGGGCGTGCGCATTGCGATCAGGTTGTTGAGTTCGGCAAGCAACAGGGGGATGTCAGCCAGCAAGACCGTCTGAAGCGGCGCAATCCAGCCTGCTGCCGTCGCCAGCGAGGAGACCAGCTGGCTGGCTCCCAGCAGGCCAAGGTTCTGGTTGCAGGCCCGGGTCATGCCGCGGCTGATCCGGATCAGCCGCGGCAACCACAGAGCATCGGCGCCGAGTGACAGATCACAGATCGAGGAGAGATAGCGGCTGTCGTCATCGACATCCAGGCCAATCGACACATCGGCCTGGGCCAGGGCGGGCAGATCATGCAACACGTAGCCGACGAAACCGACGGCTCCTTGCTGCTGCAGCTGCTGAACCAGTTCAAGTCGCTGGCTCGCCGTGCATGAGCCGTGTTGGTGGTCGGGGCTGATCCCCAGTTCGGTGGCGATGTCCCTGAGATTCTCAACCGGCTCGCTGGCGATGAGGTGGAGGGTGATGCCCATGCTCTGGAGCAGCGCGCAGGTCTCGCGCCAGTGGCCGTCCGGTTCGCGGATCAGCTCGATTCGGCCGAGCAGCTCGCTTCCCTGCCAGACCTCCAGGGGCAGAAAGTGCGGGTGCTTCGGTGCTGGTGCATCGCTTCTGGACTGGCGCAGGGTCCAGCTGCGACCGTCCTCGGCGTCGATGCGCCAGCCCTCAAACAGGTCGTTGATGATGACATTGCTGACCGCGATGGGGTCGGCAACCTGCTGCAGCTGTTGCGACCAGATCACGGCGCCATCCTTGCCGCAGAGCCAACGCTGTGTTCCGGCCAGCAGTTGCACCAGGGAACCCGACCGGACCGAGTTGCTGGCTTCGATCCGTTCGCACACCTGGATGCCGCCGATGCGATCAAGGCAGCTGCGACTGATCACCAGATGGCGGACAGTACCCAGGCTTTCGATCGCCTGGGGATGGCGAACCCGCAGCTTGTGCAGATTCAGATCGGCGATGGCGGTGATCTGTGCGGCCAGCTTGTGGCTTTCCCAGTCACTGACCGGATTGAACTGGAAGGCGGCGAGGGAGCGCTCCACGGCACCCTGGGCCAGAAACACCCCGCCCAAGCCCATGAGCACCGGGGGCATCACCCGTCGGTAGGTCTGAATCCAGCGTTCGGCGGTGCTGGGCTCGGGTTCAGGCCGCTGGTGGTGCTCGCGAAGCAGGTCATAGGCCTGGTCGGAGCGGATGCAGTGTTCGATGCATGCGGTGGCTTCACCGCTGATCACCAGGGAGCCCGGCAGCAGTGCATCGCCGGCAACAACCGTGCGTGGACGCCAGTCGCCATCAACGAGGCGGGTGATGACGACCAGCGCGCCGCTGATCAGCCTGGCCGACAGGAAGCAGTGCTGGCGCCGCCGCAGGGTGATGGTCATGCCGACCGCTGCCTCATGGAGTGGCAGCAGCTGCACCGCCCCGTCGGGGCCCAGGCATTCAAGGTTGACGGCGTCTCCAAGACGGTCGAGCAGATGGTCGCTGTCGAGCAGAAGGTCGTCGCGGTCCACGGCGTTCTGGGTCGCTTCGACCGCATCACCGATGGCCAGATCGACCAGGGCTTCGGCTGCCAGTCCCCGCCCCACCAGCACGCCCGAAAAGCTCAGCTCAAGCGTCTCGACGGTGATCCTGCGCTCGCTGAGCTGGTGGATCACCTCCCGGGTCAGCGGCCACAGCAGCAACAGCGTGGCACCGGTCATCACCAGGCTGGGGAGTGCCACCAGTCCTTCGAGCGCCAGCAGGGTCGCGCAGACCCCGCCATGCAGCAGGGTCTTCTGCACCTTTCGCCCCGACAAGGGGGGATTGGGCACCGTCAACAGCGATTCGTCCAGTGGCGTCAGCTGCAGAGCCAGCCCCAGAAGGTTGAGGACCTCGTCGCGTCGGTGGTGGGGGTAGTCGATGCAGACCGACCCCGCCAGGGCGTTGATCCGAAACCGCAACAGCCAGTGGCAGCTCGTCAGGATCAGACGGCAGTGATGGCGCAGCAGGGGCGAGGCGATCAGCTCTGGTTGGCGCACCCGCAGGCGACCGGGCAGATCACTGGCGATCTGCCAGTCCACGAAGGCACTGTCGGGCTGCGGTGGAAGGCTGGTGAGGGCCATGGCGCGCAGAGGCTCAACCCATGGTGCAGGTTCCGTCCATGAATGGACGCCGGAGCCACAGGGCCAATTCCACCAGGGAGTAGGCCAACACCAGCACAATGGCGCCCGGCGAGAGCGGCAGCATCATGCCGGCGATGCCAAGCAGCAGCAGAGCGCTGGCCGACGCCAACAGGATCACGCTGACCCCGCCGCTGAGGCCATTGAGCAGCCAGTGCAGCGGTGCCACCAGGGCGTTGCGTTGCCCATGGGTCTGGATCTGAATCGGGGCAGGTTCAGGCGGCTCGGCCCCGCAGCAGCCCAGGGCGGCGAGCAGGGCCTGGACTCCCTGGCGCAGGGTGGTTGAGGCCGTCTGCCGGCCGTCGCGGTGGCCGTCGTCGGGAGCCTCATACCAGAGCACCACTGAGGCGGCGTTGCTGTTGAGCCGCCAGCGCAGGGGCAGGCCCCCCAGATGGTGTTGCAGCTGTTCCTGCAGCAGTGTCCACGACAACGGCGTGGCCGATCTGAGGCGGTACCGTTGCCGAGTCGGCCCCTGGTGCACCAGCTCAAGACAGCCGAGCGGGCTGGCCATGGGTTCAGGCCGAACGTGCCACGTAGGTGCCGTCGCCGGAGACATGGCTCCAGGACAGCCCCTCGGGATCGAGGCTGCGGCTCCAGTCGGCCAGGTCGCCGCGACGACGGCGCGCCGTGACCGTCTGGTGCGTCGTGCCCAGTCGACTTGCCAGGGCTTTGGCACTCAGTCCTGCGGTGGGTGTGACGCGGTTGGCCGTGACCTCATTCATGCCGGGTTGTGAATCGGCGTCGACCGCCGGCAAGGGCGAGGGGGTGAAGGCCAGGGTGCGCATCGCATTGCCGGCTGCCACCAGACAGGAGCCGTTGTTGAGCAGCACAGCAGCGATCGGACTGACCGGAACGAATGTCCCGATCACCAGTGCCGACAGGTTGGGAACGCCGACGATGCCGATGTTCTGTCGCACGAGCGCGAAGGTGCGGCGGGCCAGATCCTGAGCCACCAGGAGGCCGGAGACCTTGTCATTGGTGAGCACGATGTCGGCCGTCTCGCGGGCCAGATCGCTGCCGGAGGCGAAGGACACCGACACGTCGGCGTAGGCGAGGGCAGCCGAGTCGTTGATGCCGTCGCCAACGAAGGCGACCTTGTGACCTTGCTCGGCCAGCTGTTTCACCAGCTCGGCCTTCTGATCGGGAAGTGCCTCAGCGTGCACCTCATGGGGTTCAAGACCGAGCTGGGCGGCAACGGCGTGGGCCACGCTGGCCACATCCCCGGTCAGCATGTGGGCCTGGATGCCACGACGGTGCAGCTCGGCGACCAGGGCGCGGCTGTCGGGCCGCAGCTGATCGGCGGCATAGAACACGGCAGCCACGGTTCCGTCGACCGCCAGGTACACGGGGGTTGAGGCCTGCAACGCCTGATCGGGGTGCAGCTCAGGAACCGTCAGTCCCTCCTCGCGCAGGATCTTGGCGTTGCCGATCAGCACCGACTGGCCGTCGATCACGGCGCAGACGCCCTTGCCGATGCGGTAGTCCCAGGCTTCGCAGGGCCCGGGCTCAAGCCCCAGTCCTTCGGCATGGGTCACGATCGCGGTGGCGATCGGGTGGTTGAGACCCTGCTCGGCACTGGTGGCCAACCAGGTCAGTCGACGTTGGTCGAGGGTTGGGTGCAGAACATCGACATGCACCACCGAGGGATGGCCCTGGGTCAGGGTGCCGGTCTTGTCGAAGACCACCACATCGATGTCGACAAGCTGCTCGAGTGCCCGGCCGCTTCGGATCAACAGCCCCTGGGATCCGGCCCGGGTGAGAGCCGCCATGATCGCTGTGGGAACCGAGACGCGCAGACCGGTGCCCAGGTCGAACATCAGCAGTGAGGCCGCCTGGGCGATGTTGCCGGCGCTCAGCAGCAGGGAGACTCCCGCCAGCATCAGTGTCGGCATCACGAACCGGTTGGCGATCCGGGCGGCGAAGTTGCCCACCCGGGTGTCGTAGACCGGCGCGGCTTCGATCATGGCCGTGATCTGACCGATGCGGGTCTCATCGCCCACGGCCTTGATCAGAACAGTCAGGGACCCTTCGAGCAGAATGAACCCGGCCAGGACCTCATCGCCGCTGCCGGCATGGCGAGGCACCGATTCACCGGTCAGCTTGACCACATCGAAGCTACCTTCGCCGCTCTCGATCACGCCATCGACAGGAATGCTGTCGCCGGGGAAGAACAGCACCCGGTCACCGGCGATCAGCTCGGAGCTGGGCACGACCTCGTCGGATCCATCGGGGCGCAGACGTCTCACATCGGCCTGCAGGCTCGCCAGCAGGTCGGTGTTGGCCGAATGGGCGATGCGCTGGGTGGCGTCGCGCACGGCTTCGCCTCCCTCGATCATGCTGATCATCAGCGCGGGGCCGACCAGGAATCCTTCGAGGCTGTGCAGCGTGACCGCCAGAGCATCGAGGAAGTCGACATTGATCTTGCGTTCCTCGCGCAGGCCGGCCCAGGCGCGTTTGAAGCTCAGGTGCGCCGAAACCAGAATGAAGCCGGCCACCGCCAGGGGTGGCAGGGCCAGTGGACCGGCCAGCAGGGCCAGGGCCAGAGAACTGACCGGCAGGATGATCCGCGACGGGACGAAACTGTCATCGTCGCCATCCGGATCAGCGACTGCTCTGGCGCCACCTTCCGTGCTGGCTGAACGCAGCAGAACGGAACTGCCGGGAAGCTCCTGAATCCAGCGCTGCAGAGCGGCCTCGTCGCAGGGGGCCTGCTCAGGGCTGGTGAACTGCACCACGCAGCTGCAGGCCAGGGGGTTGAGACGCACCTCCCGAACCTGGGGCAGACCCGACAGATGTCGCTGCAGTCCCTGCTGAACAGCTTCTCGCGGATCGAGCCGCAGCCGCAGCCGCAGGCCACTGCGATGCACCACGGCCTCGACAGCGCTGTCGACTCCGCTGTCGGCTGCACTCAAAGGAACCAACCGGGGCCGGGGTCCGCCGCTGCGGCGGATGGGGCGGGCCCTGGAAGGCAACTCTTCAGCAAGCACGAGCGGAGGCAGGCGAGGGAATCGACGAAGCTGGAGCGTGACCGGACGAGAACGAACGCCTCACTCTCATTCGACCGTGATGTCAGTCACGGTCACGGTCTTCTTGGCGTTGCGTGCCCCGGTGGTCTTCTTGGCAGGGGGCGCCGATTGCTGATCGGCGTCATCGAGTTCGGTCCGGGCTTCGGCCACGAGATCGCCGAAGGACTCGACGGCTTCAGCGGCGTGGCGGGCCACCGATCGGGCGGCCGTACCGGCAGCACCGGCCACGGTCACGCCCACCTTGATGCCCCCCTTGGCCATCGAGCGACCCACGTTGCTCATGGAGTCGCCCAGTTGGGGGTTGCCCAGGCGCCGCACCATGGGTGCCAGAGCGACCAGACCCGCACCCACACCAAAGGCCAGAACGGTTTCGAGTTCAAACACCGGGTCAGGTCATGGGCTTGGTGCGCAACTTTACGGCAGATTGCCTGCAGATCAGCTCCACGGTTCCGCCTTGATCACCGAGCCCGCTGCGGCGCGACTGCTGCTGGTCTGTGCAGAGACCGGACCTCAGCGCCGTTGGCTGGTCAACCAGGCTCTGGCTGCGTTGGTTCACCAGGACGCTGACCGTTCCATCCTGGCGATCGATCTGAGCGGTGCTGCCGCGCCGCCGCCTGCAGCGGCTCCGGTCGCCGGTCTGGACTGGCGAACCTATGCGGGTGAGCCCTGGGCTGATCAGATCTGGCAGCAGCTGCTGCCGGTGCTGCAGCCCTGGTGGGAGCTGCTCGATGGGGCGGCTGCGGTCGCCGAGCGTCCGGGTCGTCAGGAGGTTCCAGGGCTCGACGCGGTGTTGCGCTGCCTGTTTCTGGCTGATCAGTGCTCAGGTCAGGACACGTCTCAGGACAGGTCTCAGGTCCCCCACACACTGGTCATCCTGCCGCCGTTGGAGCAGGCGCTGCCGATGCTGCAGCTGGCCTGCCGAGGCCCTGACCTGCTCGAGGGTCTCTGGCGACCCCTGCTGCAGTGGTGGAGCCAGACCCGGCAACGGCTGGCCCAGTTCGAGCTGGTGTTGCGGTTGCGGCTGCCTTCGGCCGAGAGCCTGGAACTGTCGGAGCGCTGGTATGGCTGCCTCGAACGCCTGGCCCAGCGGCTCAGCCCGGCGGCCGCAACGGCAGAGGTGCTGCTGGCTGTTGCGGCCGAAGCCGCAGATCTCGGTGATCTCGGTGCCCGCGTCGCGGCACTGCCCTTGTGTGGTCTGCCGCGGCTACGGCTCTGGCTCGATGCGGATCTGCCGGATGCGGTGGCGGGTCAGGTGCAGCGGCAGCTCGCGATTCCCGTGTTGATCGGCAACCAGCAGCGGCAGGATCTGGATTCGCAGGCCTGGTTGCGCCAGCCACTGCCGCAGCAGACCGTGGTCTGGCAGGCCTGCGAGGGGCTCAAACGCTGCCGGCTGCATCTGCCTGGATTGCAGCGAGAAGGTCTGCAGGTGCAGCGGATCGGGCAGATTCTGCAGATCCGCAGTGCCGGGTTGCGCCTGGCGGTGCCGATGCCCCCGGGTTGGTCTCAGCTGGGGTGTCGATCGGCCCGGATCGACTCCCCCTGGCTCGCGATTGACTTCGAATGATCCGGAGTCTCGGGTTCTGTGGGCTCGGTCCCGGTGCCCTTGGGCTCGGGCCGCCAACCCATCCACCACGCCAGCAGGAAGAAGGGTGTGCCGGGCAGGATCGGCAGTGCCCAACCGGCGATCGCCAGTGCCATCAGGAGCTTGATCGTTCGCTGGTGGGACCGACGGATCAGCGTCTGCCATTCCGATGGCGGCGGCTCGGGCAGGTGGGCGATCGGCTGATCCAGTACAGCTGCCAGCTTGGGCAGAGGATCCTCGAGGGGCTGGTCGAGCGAATGGCTCGTGATCACCAGGCCATGGCCCGAAGCGGCCTCGCGCACGACCGCTTCGGGATGCTGGTGTTCAAGCAGCCAGATCACGCTGCGCATCTGTTCGCGGCTCAGCCGCTCGCCGAAGTCGATGCGCAACCTGTGGGGCAGCTGATGCCGCACCCGCAGCCGTGAAGTCTGCAAGGGCTCAGCCGTTCTTGGCTGACTTGGCCTGCTCGAGGTCGGCCTTGGCTTCGGCCAGCAGGTCGGTGAAGCTTTCACCGGCCTCCGAGAGTCCCTGGCCGACACGGCGCACAAGCCCCGACGAACGATCGGCGATGCAGATGCCGACCTTGAGCCCCTGCTTGGTCAGGGAGCGGCCGGCGCCGCTGATCGCATTGGTGATGCGGTGTTCACGGCCGGTCACCGAGGCCACCAGGGGTGCAACCGCAACGAGGGCGGCACCGACGCCCATGGCGATGAGGGCTTCAAGCTCAAACATGGGATCGGAGCAACGGGGAAACACACGCACTGCCAACCTATCGTCTGTGCAGGCATCTGTCTGCTGCATCGATGGCAGGATCGCTGGAGATCGTCCACGTGCTGCCAGGGCGGGTGCGGTTGCGCTGGTCCGATGCGGTCGATGGCGTGGCCCTTGACCATCTCGAAGCCCAGCTGGCCAGCCAGTCCTGGCTGCGGGCTTGGCAGCGACGGGATGGATCCCGTTCGTTGGTGCTGCTGCTGCAGCCCGGCTGTCCGTTGCTGCGATGGCAGCTGGCGATGGCGGCGCTGGGTTGGCAACTCGAGGATCCCCAGGCGCCGGCCCAGTCGCGTCCCACCGGCTCGGCTGATCCCTGGAGTCGTCTCAGCCGCCAGTTGGGCGGCAGCATGATCGGTGCCGTGCTGGGTCAGGTGCTGGTCGGCGGGGGCGTTGCCACCGCCGCCGCTGCCCTGGGTGGTCCGCCGGCTGCGTTGCTGTTTGGCGGGCTCGGCGCTGTGGTGGGAGCCGTGATCGGCTCCATCGCCGGTTCGGCCATCGCCGATGGGCAGGCCAGGACACTGCCCGACACGCTGGGGCAGCTCACCTGGCGCAAGCTCAGCACCCGGATGGGCGAGGAGGCTGGATCCAGCACGGGCATGGCCCTGGGAGCCGCACTCGCTGGTCCGGCCGGGGCCCTGGCCGGCCTGGCGGTGGGCTCAATGGTGGGCGGTCAGCTCGCCAGCGACCTCACGGGCCCCGCTTCAGCCCGCACCACCATCGGTCAGGGGCGATGGTTCGTCGGCATGGTGCGCGACACGTCGGCCGAGACCCTGAGCCAGAGACTCGCGTCCCGTCTCGGGTCACGGCTCACCGGCGGCAGCGAGGTCGGGCGTGAACTGGGAGCCTCGCTCGGCCTGCGTTTCGGACGGCGGGTCGATTGGAATGCAAGTCTGCACAGCCATCAGCTGGTGCCGCTGCAGGCACCGGTTCA
>JBBASJ010000002.1:34545-36103 GCA_040399325.1 Prochlorococcaceae cyanobacterium | reverse complement strand
CCTCAACCTCAACCTCAACCTCAGTCCACCAGGCAGGAAGGCTGCAACGCGCCATCGGCATCGAGTTGACCCAGCCATTCGATTTCGCCGCGGCGCAGGGTGTAGTAGGCGGCCTCAAGCAGCAGTTGACCGTCGGCAAGCCGTTGGCGCAGGAGCGCACTGCCCTGCACCAGATGCCGCGCTGCCTGCACGGGATTCTGGCGAAAGGCCGCCCGCAGATCACCCTGCACCGGCGGGTCGACTTCGTCGAGTCCTGAGCGAATCGTGTGCACCAGATCGTGCAGCTGGGGCGTCAGATCGCCGTGGGGGGCATAGGCGGCGGTCACGGCGCCACATCCTTCATGGCCCATCACCACCAGCAGTGCGATTCCCAGCCCGCCGATGCCGTACTCGAGCGATCCGATCGTGGCGTTGGTGCAGGCATTGCCAGCGTTGCGCACCACGTAGAGATCGCCGAAGCCGGCATCGAACAACAGCTCAACCGGCACGCGCGAATCGGCACAGCTCAGGATGGCCGCCGTTGGATGCTGACCCGCCACCAGTTGCTCCAGCCGTTTGTAGGAGGCGTGTGGATGGGCTGAGCAACCGCTCAGAAAACGGTCGTGTCCACGCTTGAGGTTGTGCAGCAGACGCTCGGCCCGAACAAGGCCGCTGGAACCGGTCGGATCAGCCATGGGGCAGCAGAGCGATCACCGCGCAACGTCATCGTGCCACGGTTCGGCGTTGTTCACAGCGAATGGCTGGACACCGGTTTGTGCTGGCCATTTGCCGGTGTGCTGGCCATCATGACGAGGCTGTCTGCACTTGGGATGACGCGGCATGGACGGTGCGGCCCCAGGCCATCCCCGGGTGTTTAACGATGCCTATCGCGGCTTGCGCGCTCTGTTGATCGGCACGGCGGTCACGGTCGCATTGCTGCGGCGCCTCCCTCTCGACGAAGCCTTCTCACTCGGGTTTCTCAGCGGCATGGCGATCGATCTTCTGATGATTGCCCGCACCTCCCAGGGCATGACGGCAGCGGCGACCCGGCAGGTGTTTGCCGGCTGGCGGGCCAATCGCGCCCTGCTGGTGGAGCGCACGGTGCTGCTGGCGTTCATGAGCATCGGTCTGCTGAGCCTGTCGGTTCATGACGTGCACAGCTCCACCAGCATCCTGCCGACAGGGTTCCGCATTCTTGTTTATTTTGCGGCCCTGTTTACCACCTGGATGCAGCTCCATATTGGCTTTGCCATTTACTACGCCAAGCATTACTTTTCGCTCAATCCCACCCCTGCGGCCGATGGACCGGATCCGCAGGGTTTCGTGTTCACCGGTGGTGACGAGCCGGTGTTCACCGACTTTCTGTATGTGGCGTTTGCCGTTGGCCTGACCTATGCCATGAGCGATGTGAATCTTGAGGATTCACGCATGCGCCGCATGGTCTTGTTGCATTCGATCGTCAGTTTTCTGTTCTACTCCACTGTCATCTCGGCTGTGCTCAATTTATTGACCACCGGCTGAGCGCCGCCTCGGTCTTTGCTGAGGCTGGCTCATCAGCTGAGGCTCACAAACTGAGGCT
>JBBASJ010000002.1:18165-34445 GCA_040399325.1 Prochlorococcaceae cyanobacterium | reverse complement strand
ATCAGCTGAGGCTCACAAACTGAGGCTCACAAACTGAGGCTTAGAAACTGAGGCTTAGAAACTGAGGCTTAGAAACTGAGGCTTAGAAACTGAGGCTGAGCTGCATGCCAGCGGCCACAACGGCAGCTCTGTTGCTGCCACCTGGCTGCAGAATCCACTGCAGTACAGGCTGAATCGACAGCTGGCTGCTGATCGGGATGGTGTAGTTCAGTTCCAGCACACCCTCTGGCCGCAGGCCGGGTGTCAACACCTGGCTGAAGCTGGTGCTGCCGTAGCCGACGGCCAACACATCGAGGGGTCGGCCAGGCACTAGCCCCTGGGCCAGCCACCCGCCCGCCAGAAAACTGGGGTTGGGGTTGTTCTGTGGATCGAACCCCTGGTTGAGGCCAAACCAGAGGCGATGATCTAGCCCCAGTGGCAAGGGCGCGTCCAGCGTCAACAGCCCATAGACCACCTGGTTCGAATCGGGATTGGTTGTGTTGTAGGCACCGATCTGCAGCAGTGGTGGCGGCAGCTGCCGCGCGATGGGCTGCCGGTTGTGCAGGAGCGGTCGCCGTGCGGAGGCCGCTCCCGGTAGATCGTGCAGGTTCCATTGCAGGATCTGCAGGCTGCCGCCCACGCTGGGCTGCCGGGGATTGACGCCGAACAGCGCGGCGATGCCGTTGACCGGTTCGAGCCAGAACTGTCCCAGCCTGAGTTCGCTGCCGTGGCCAAGCCGCAGGTGGGCCGTCGCACCAGGGGCCGCAAAGGGGTTGATCGGCAGTCCGTACGTCTCGAGGTTGAGAGTGTTGTTCAACGCCGAATGGATGTAGCTGTTGAGCACCGGGGCCTGCACGAATCCCGGATTCAGGGGCAGGACGCCCGCCTTGAAGAAGAGCGCTCCGCCGGCTGACCTGCGCTCGACGGCCGCTTCGGTCAGCCACAGACCCACCGGATGGGCGGTGGTCTGCAGCGGGAATGCCGTGCCCAGGGTCTGTCCCAGGTTGGCGTTGCCACTGAAGGCGCTCAGCTGCAGATTGACGGCCCAGCGGTCGATTTCGCGCCACTGCGTTGTGTCGCGCGTCAAGCCTGAACTGACCGTGGTGTTGAGCACCAGTTGCTGCATCCAGGCGCCCGCGACGCCGAGGCTCGGGGCCTCCCCCACAAACGGCTCAGCGGTCAACGCCAGATCCAGCTTGATCCAGCCCGGCAGACCCAGCCGACTCTGCAGCGAAGGCCACAGGGGTTGGGGGGCTGTTGGCTGGGCACTGACCGGTTCGGCACTGACAGGCTCGGCTGCGACGGGCCTGGCAGCGGCAATCGGGGCCAGCGCCGCGGGCGCCAGCAGCAGCGGGCCGAGCCGGCGCCACAGCCAGCGCCGACAGCCCTGCAGCGACCTGGCCGGCCACGCAATCGGTGGCATCATGCGGCTGCCAGGGTGGAGCCAACGGTGCCGGTCAGTCGCGAGGTTCTGCTGAGGCTGAAGCGTCGGCACCGCGGCTATCTGGTCGTGCTGATCACCGAGATCATCCTGCTGTTGTTGTTGCCGCTGGCCCAGCACGTCAGCTGGTTGCTCTCGGTGCTGATGATCGCCCTGTGCGGCGTTGTCATCGGGTTCGTCAGTCGCTACTCGGCGTTGCGCCGCACCCGTGCCGTGATCTACACCCTGGGTGCACTGGCGGTGTTCATGGAGATCCTCTGGCACCTCGGGCTGCGCTTTGATCCTGCCCTGGGGCGATGGTTGACCATCCCCCACGTGATCGCCTGGTTGGTGTTTCTGACGCTGTCGCTGGTGCGCAAGGTCAGAACGTTGATCAGTGAGCCCTACGTCACCACGTCGGTCGTGATGGGGGCAGCCTCCGGCTACCTGTTGGTCGGCATCTCGGGCGGGGTCATGCTGGTGGCGATCGCAGCCCTCAGCCCCGACAGCTTCACGGTCGCCCATCAGGCCGTGGCAGGGCTGGCCAACGGCGGATCCCATTCGCTGGCGGCCGTGGAGGACGCCCCCCTGCTGATGGCGGCGTCGTTCAACATTCTGACCACCATCGGCAGCGCCGTGGTCTACCCGGCCGATGTGCTCGGAGAGGTTGCCGTGACGGTGATCACCGTTGCCGGCCAGCTGTATGTGGCGATTCTGATCGCCATGATCCTCGGCCGTTTTCATCGGCGGCCCCGATGAGCGGAATCGTGGGGCCCCGGTCGGCTGCGGCGCGCCATACCGCCAGGCGCCATCGCCTGTACCGCAGGCTTCTGCTGCTCATGCTGGTGCAGGTGGTGTTCACGGCCCTGCCCTGGAAACTGCACCGGCTGGGCATGGCGATGACAGCGGTGGTGCTGCTGTTTCTGTTGTCTGAGCTTGGTCAGCTGTTGCCCGCCGGTCTGCGCGCCGGCGGCTGGAGCAATCGCCTGTATCGCCTGCTGGGCCTTGCCGGGGTGGTGGCTTTGATGAGCTGGTTGCTGGTACCCGCCACCGTCAACTGGCACGGGCTGCTGCTGGTCGTGCTGATCGTGCTGTTCGTGTTCTGGAGTCTGCTGCGGCTGCTGCAGTTGCTGCGTGAGGAACAGGATGTGGGCCGGCCGGTGCTCGCCGGGGCGGTGGCCGGTTATCTGATGCTGGGCTTTAGCGGGGGGCTGGCCCTCAGCGTGCTGGAGACGGTGCAGCCGGGCAGCTTCGTCGATGTGGTGTCCCACAAGGCGTTTCACGTTCCACCAGCCACCGTGCATATCGATTCGCTCGAACCCGCCTGGGACATCGACTTCACGCGGATCAACTACTTCGCCTTCGTGAGTCTCACCACCGTCGGCTACGGCGACATCGTGCCGGTGCGCCGTTTGGCGCAGATGACGAGCGTGTCGCTGAGCGTCGTCGGACCGCTGTATCTGGCCATGGTGATGGGATTGCTGATCAGTCGCTTCACCGTGCAGACCCAGGAGGAGGACGACGAGGCCAGCGACGACCAGCCGCCCCCCTGAGCCCTGCGTTTCAGCCATGGGGGGCGCTTCAGGCGCTGGCCACCGGGGTGGTGGTCTCTGCCGGGGCTGCCTCGCGCTGCTCGAGCCCGACCTCAACCCCCATGTGCTGGTTGCGGTTGCCGATGATCAGCATCGAATCCCGCTCGCGGGTGCCGATCATCCACATCCATTTGAGCAGGAGGCTCAGCCGGTTTTCCATTTCGGGCATGAAGGCCAGGTGGGCCAGGCCCCACACCAGCCAGCCGATCAGGCCGCTCAGGCGGATGCCCCGCAGGTCGGCGACGGCGTAGAGCGGTCCGACCACAGCCATCGAGCCGAAGTCGGTGAAGCGAAAGGGACGCCTGGGCGTGCCCTGAACGCTGGCCAGGATGTCGGCGGCGACCCAGCCGCCCATCTGCACAGCCGGACCGGCCATGCCCGGCAGGGGTTTGCCATCGGCGGTATGGCTGTAGGAGCAGAGATCCCCCACCACCCGCACCTCGGGGTGGCCTGGAATCGAGAAGTCGGGCTCCACGATCACCCGGCCTCCCTTGTCGACCTGGCAACCGCTGCCTGCCGCGAGCACCTTGCCCAGATGGGAGGCCCTGACGCCTGCGGTCCAGCAGACGGTCGCGGCCTGGAGCCGTTGCTCCTCCCCCGTGCTCTTGAGGGTGAGGGTGACTTCGGTCGCGCTGATCTGCTGCACCCGACCGCCCAGCACCAGCTCGACACCGCTGCGTTGCAGATAGCTCCCGGCTGCCTCCGACAACGACGGATGCATGGCCCGCAGCACCCGATCGCCCGGGTCGACGAGCAACACCCGGCAGTCCTGCGGCCGCAGTTGCTTGAAGTCGCGCTCGATCGCGTGGCGCATCAGGTCGATCAGGGAACCGGCCAGTTCACAGCCGGTGGGGCCAGCGCCGATCACCGCAACGCTCTGCAGCAGCTTTCTGCTCTCTGGATCCGGTGTTTGCTCGGCCTCCTCGAGCGCCGAGAGCACACGCCGCCGAATCTCGTTGGCGTGCTCGAGAATTTTCATCGGCGGTGCCATGGGCCGCCACTCCTCGTGGCCGAAGAAGCTGCTGCCCGAGCCCGTCGCCAGGATCAGGTGGTCGTAGGCATACCGCCGTTCGTTGAAGACGATTTCCTTGTCGTTGACATTGATCTCGTCAACTTCGCCCAGCAGCACCTGCACGTTTGGTGCGTTGCCGATCATCTGCCGCAGGGGTGAGGCCACATCGGCCTGGCCGACCAGGCCCGTGGCCACCTGGTACAGCAGCGGTTGAAACAGGTTGAAGTTGCGTTTGTCGATCAGGGTGACCCGCACCGGTTTGCCGATCAGGCGATGGGTGGCCCGCAAGCCGGCGAAGCCCCCGCCCACGATCACCACATGGGGCCAGCTCGCCTGGGTGGCTGCCGGTGGATCGAGTTCCAGAAAAAACCGCTCTGGCGCCATGGTCCTTGAGCTGACGGGCGAACCCTATTGCCAATCGCTGCGGCGTGCCATGCCGTGCGACACGTGGTCATCAGACGCCCTCGCCGGTGGCGGAGCCAGGGCTGTCTTCACGCAACGGGCCGTCTTCGCTTAGCAGTCCGTCTTCGAGGTTCAGCACCCGATCGGCGATGTCAAGAATGCGGTTGTCGTGGGTCACCAGCAGGATCGTGCTGTTCTGCTGGCGGGCGAGCTGCTGCATCAGGGTCACGACCTCGCGGCCCGAGCGGCTGTCAAGGGCGGCTGTCGGTTCGTCGGCCAGCACCAACGGTGGGCTGTGCACCAGGGCCCGCGCCACGGCGACCCGCTGTTTCTGACCGCCCGACAGCTGATCGGGGTAGCTGTGGAGCTGGGGTGCCAGACCCACCTGCTGCAGCATCGAGGCGGCGCGGTCGTCCATGGCCGTGCGATCGCATTCGCCCCGCACCTCCAGGGCCATGCGCACGTTCTGCAGTGCGGTCAGGCTGCGGTGCAGGTTGTGGGCCTGAAAGATGTAGCCATGATCGCGGCGGGCCTCACTGAGCTGCCGGTCGCTGCACCCGATCAACTGACGCCCCAGCACCTGCAGGCTGCCGCCTTGGCCATGGCGCAGGGCGCCGATCAGGGTCAGCAGGGTGGTCTTGCCCGATCCCGACGGGCCGGTCAGCAGCACGATCTCACCGGCTGCCACCGTCAGGGTGATGTCGTGCAACACCGCGCGGCGCAGGCTGCCGCTGCCGAAGTGGTGCCCGAGCCCCGCAATGTTGATCGCCGCTTCCCTGGCCATGGCGTGCTCAGAACAGCTCGGCCGGGTCGGCCCCCTGGAGCCGACGGGTGGCGATCGCACCTGAGGCACCGCACATCAGCACGGTCAGCAGAAACACCTTGATGGCCCGCTCGGCGGTCATGGCGATCGGCAGGAAGGTGGCCTTCGACGCCAGGGCATAGATGCCGAGCGGAAGTACGAACCCGGGCACAAACCCCAGGCTTGCCAGCACCAGGGCCTGCTCGAACACCACCCCCAGCAGGTAGCGGTTGCGGAAGCCCATGGCTCTGAAGGTGGCGTATTCGCCCAGATGGGAGGCCACATCGGTGGAGAGCACCTGGTAGACGATCACCACACCCACGACGAAGGCCATCACCGTGCCCATGCCGAAGATCACACCTACCGGGGAGGCGCGTCGCCAGTAGGCCTGTTCGAAGGCCACGTAGCCGCTCTTGGTGAGCACCGTTACATCGGCGTCGAGATGGCGGCGCAGGCGCTCGGCGACCAGGTCGGCATCGGCTCCCTGCTGCAGCTGAATCAGGCCGAGGCTCAGGCTGCCGACGTTGCGCCTGGGAAACTGCCGCAGAAAGGTGACATCGCTTGCCATGAGGGTGCCGTCGGAGCCGAAACTGGCTCCCAGGGCAAACAGCCCGGAGATCCTCAGGGTGCGCCGTTCGGCCTCGGTGCTCAGGGTCTTGCCCTGCTCCAGTGCCGCGATGGTCGCTGCGTAAGGGCCCCGCGCGCCCCGATCGAACAGCACCGTGTCGGCTTGCTTGAGCTCCTGCTGCTGGGCGTTGACCTCGGGGATGTTGAACAGCCGGGCATCGGGATCGAAGCCGAACAGCTGCACCGTTGCGTCCCGGCGGGTGTCGGGATTTTTCCAGGTGAGGGTGTTCACGTACAGGCCATGGCCGTCACGCACACCCGGTACATCCATGGCCTGCAGCAGGCGCCTGCGCGGAAACGTCGAGAGGTTCTGCAGGTTCTGGGCCTTGGGACTGATCAGCACGATGTCGGCGTTCAGGGCCCGGTGAAAGCGTGTGTTGGCGTCGTAGATCGAGGCCTGAAACCCGAGCTGGGTGAACATCAGCACATCGGCGAAGGCGATGCCGGCCAGCGCCACCAGCAACCGGCCCGGGTCATGGCGCAGCTGCAGCCAGCCCAGGGGGGTGCGCTGCCGCAGCTGCTGCCACAGGCGGGCTGCCGGTCTCATCGCCCGAACACGGCGGTGACCTGCAGGTTGGACAGGTCGGCGGCCCTGCGGCTGCTGGCCGGGTCAAGCCGGGCCCGCACCTCGATCACGCGGGTGTCGGTGTTGGCGCTGGGGTCGGTGTTGATCAGCGACTGGCGCCGCACGATCGCGCCGATCCGGTTGACCGTGCCCTGCAGGGGTGCCGTGAGCGCGCTGCTGCTGATGGAGACCGGTTGGCCCAGCTGCAGGCGGTTGCGATCGCTCTGGTAGACCTCGGCCACCAGCTGCATCCGTTCGGTGCGCCCCAGTTCGAGGATGCCGCCTGCGCCGGGCACTTCTCCAGGACGGGTCAGGACGCTCAACACCCGGCCGCCGATCGGGGCGCGCACCAGGGCGTCGTCGCGCTCAGCCGTGGTGCGCCGCAGGTGCAGGCGGGCGGCCAGCAGCTCCCGCTGGGCTTTGGCCTCCTCGAGGCTGACCGCCCCATCGGGAGTGCTCACGCGGGTCTGGAGTCGCTGCAGACGGCTGCGGGCTTCGCTGACCTCGGCGCGTGCGGTGTCCAGGCTCAGGACGCGACTTTCAAACAGCGAAGCTGAAGTTGCCCCGCTGCGGTAAAGCTCCCCGTAGCGGCGTGCTTCGGCGGCGGCCGTGCGCAGGTTGGCTTCAGCCCGCTGCAGACGTGCCTGCTGGGTGTGCAACTCACTGCGCTGGGTGGCCGTGGCCACCTCCAACTGGGTCTGGGCGATGGCCACCTGGGCAGCGGCTTCCTCGACCGCTCGGTTCAGACGGGTGAGGGAGTCCATCTCGGCCAGAAGCTGGCCCTGGCCCACCGTGTCACCTTCTTCGACCAGCAGCCGCCTGAGTCGCACCTGGGCTCCGGCCATGGCGCCGGCAGGCGGAGCCACGCTGATCACTTCGCCTTCCGGCTCGAGCCGGCCCAGGGCGGTCACCGTGGTGACCGGCACGGCCAGGGCGGCCTGGCGGGCCCGCTCCCGCTGCTGGGCCCGCTGGGTGCGATGCAGCACCAGCCCCCCGGCGATCACCACCACGGCCATGGCCGCGGCCATGGCATTGCGGCGTTGCCGCGCCGTGAGGCTGCGCAGCCGGGCGCCAAGATCCACCAACCGCGCTGCCATGGCAGAAACGCTAGCTCTGATCCCAGGTGCTGCTAGGACTGGGGCGTTGCGTTCTTCGACATGTCGCTTTCTGCTCTGCGTTCCTTTGCTGCCTCGGTGTCAGCTGACGGGCAGCTGCGCGACAAGCTCCATGCCGCCACCGGTGTCGACGATGTTCTGACCATCGCCGCGGCCCACGGTCACAGCCTCGACAAGACCGTGCTGCTGCGCGAGCAGGGCAAGGCCCTGGCCGGCGCCGAAGACCATCAACTGACGGCGATCAACAGCTGGGGCGATGCCCTGCTGCATGCCTTCGGCAGCAGTGAGCAGCAGGTCGACAAGGCCTGAGCATCAAGGCCCCAGATAGGCAGCTTTGATGCGTTCATCGTTGCGCAGCGCGGCGGCACTGCCCTGTTGCTCGATGCTGCCTGAGACCAGTACATAAGCGCGATCGGCAATGGCCAGGGCGGCGTTGGCGTTCTGTTCCACCAGCAGCATGGTCAGACCGTCCTGGTGAAGCGCCCGCAGCGCCTCCATGACCTCGGCCACCAGCTTGGGGGCCAGGCCCAGGCTGGGCTCGTCCAGCATCAGCAGGGTGGGACGCGCCATCAGCGACCGGGCGATCGCCAGCATCTGCTGCTCCCCCCCCGACAGGGATCCGGCCAGCTGGTGGCGGCGCTCGGCCAGCCGTGGGAACAGGTCGAAACAGCGGTCCAGATCGTGGTCGATGCCGGCCCGGTCGCGACGGAGCCAGGCCCCCAGGTCGAGGTTGTCGGCCACGCTCTGACGGGCCAGCACGCGCCGGCCCTCGGGGCAGTGGCTGATTCCCAGCCTGACCGTGCGCTCAGGCGCCATGCCGTTGATCGCTGCCCCATGCCAGCGGATGGCCCCGCTGGCTGCGGTGACCAGTTGCGAGATGGCCCGCAGGGTCGTGCTCTTGCCGGCACCGTTGGCACCCAGCAGGGCAACCATCTCACCGGAGTGCACCTCCAGGGAGAGGTCGCGCAGGGCGGTGATGCCGCCGTAGCGCACCGTGAGGTGCTCGAGCGCCAGCAACGGGGTGCTCATCGGCTGCCCCCCAGATAGGCCTCGATCACCGCGGGATCCTGCCGAACCTGGTCCGCAGAGCCGAGGGCGATGCGGCGACCGAAGTTGAGCACCGCCAGCCGGTCGCACAGGCCCAGCATCAGCGGCACGTGGTGTTCGATGATCAGGATCGTCAGGTCGAACCGGTCGCGCAGGCGGCGGATCAGGTCGCGCAGCTGGTCTTTTTCGCCGGGGTTCATGCCGGCCGCGGGTTCATCGAGCAGCAGCAGCTCGGGGCTGTTGGCCAGGGCGCGGGCGATCTCCAGGCGGCGGCGATCGCCATAGGAGAGGCCTGCGGCGTTCTGCTCGGCCAGATGGCCGATCGCCAGCAACGCGAGCAGCTCCTGGGCGCGGTCTTTCAGCTCCCGCTGTCGTCGCTGGGCCAGGGGCGTGCCCAGCAGGGCTGCGGCCCAGGGCAGCCTGGCCTGGCGGTGCATGCCCACCAGCACGTTGTCACGGCAGTTCAGTGAGCTGAACAGCCGCAGGTTCTGGAAGGTGCGGGCCAGGCCCAGGCGGGCGATGCGGTTGGCATCCAGGCCGCCAATGCTTCCCCCACGCCACAGCACCTCGCCGCTGCTGGCGGGGGTGATCCCCGAGATCAGGTTGAACAGGGTCGTCTTGCCGGCACCGTTGGGCCCCAGCAGGCCGAAGATCTCGCCGCGATGGACCTGCAGGTCGATGCCCTCGAGCGCCTGCAATCCGCCAAAGCGCACGCCCAGGTTGCGGGTCTCGAGCAGGGGCGTGCTCATGGGCGCCGCTGTGTGAGCCAGCCGATCAGCGACGGATTGACCAGTCCCTGGGGCAGGAGCAATGGCCCCACCAGGATCACGAGGCCAAACACGATCAGCCGCAGATCGCCGATCGGGCGCAGCAGCTCGGGCAGGGCGGTCAGCACCAGGCCCCCCAGCACAGGGCCGGCCCAGGTGCGCGAGCCGCCGAACACCACGAAGGCCAGGGTGGTGATGCTGGCGTCAAAGTTGCCCAGCCGGGCGTTCCAGCTGTTGAAAAAGTGGGCGCTGATCACCCCGGTCAGGCCGGCGACCACGGCGCTGAGCACAAAGGCCACCAGCTTGCTGCGCTCGGTATCGATGCCCTGGCAGGCGGCGGCCAGCTCGTCGTCGCGGATGGCGGCCATGGCCCGCCCCAGCCGGTTGCGCTCGAGCCGGTCGCACAGCCAGCAGATGACCGCCAGCAGCCCAGCGCCGAACAGGGCATAGCCAGCCGGATCGTCAAACGGCTGGGGGATGCCGAAGATGCCGACGGCCCCGCCCAGGGCCTCCTGGTTCAGGGTGGTGACCCGCAGGATCTCGACCAGGGCGATGGTGGCGATGGCCAGATAGACCCCCCGCAGCCGCAGCACCACCGCGCCGATGCCGCTGGCCAGTACGCCGCATAATGCCCCTGCCAGGGCCATCTCCAGCAGCACCGAGCTGATCGGGTAGCTGGGCTCGCTGCCGCCCAGGGCGTTCACCCGGGTCGACAGCAGTGCCGCCAGGGTGCCACCGATGGCATAGAACCCCGGCGTGGCCAGCGACAGCTGGCCGCAGCGCAGGGGCAGGTAGACCGAGAGCCCCAGCAGGGCACCGATCACCATCTGGGTCAGCAGGGTGGCATCGACCACAGCTCAGACCTTGGTGGGCAACACCCGGCCCAGCAATCCCTGGGGCCGCACCAGCAGCACCACAAACAGAAAGCCGTAGGCCACCACGTCGCGGTAGCCCGAGAGCTCGGCCGGCACGCACGCTTCGGCAATCCCGATGATCAGGCCCCCCAGGACGGCCCCGGGCACACTGCCCAGGCCGCCGAGCACCAGCACCCCCAGGCCCTTGAGCCCGTAGCCGATGCCGAAGTAGGGCCCGGCGATGCTGACGCTCAGGCCCACCAGGCCGCCGGCGATGCCGGCCAGAAACCCGCTGAGACCAAAGGCGATCTGGATCATGCGGCCGCTGGGGATGCCCAGCAACTGGGCCGTGGTCGGGTCTTCGGCGACAGCCCGCAGGGCTTTGCCGCTGCGGCTGCCGTCAATCCAGAGGCTCAGGAGCGCCAGCAGCGCGGCGGCCACCAGCAGCAGCAGCAGCTGCACCGTGCGCACCTGGGCCCCCAGCAGCCTGACGGCGGCCGGCAACCCGGCCAATGCCGTGGTCGGGATGGCATAGCTTTCGGCCCCCACCAGCAGCTGGATCAGGTTGACCAGCACCACCCCGGCCCCCAGGCTGGTGATCAGGGCCAGGAGCGGATCGGCCCCCTGATCACGCAGGGGCCTGAAGGCGATGCGCTCGATCACCAGGGCCACCGCCGCCGCGGCCAGCCCGGCCAGTGGCAGGGCTAGCCAGAAGGGCAGGGCCAACGGCAGCTGAAACCCAGCCAGTAGACCGTTGGCGCCGACGGCTCCGCCGATCAGCAGGTAGGTGAAATACGCGCCCAGGGTGAAGACCGCCCCGTGGGCAAAGTTGATCACCCCCAACACCGAAAACACCAGCGTGTAACCCAGGGCAAACAGGGCATACACCGCACCGATCGAGAGCCCGTTGAGCAGCAGTTGGGTCAGATCGGCCATCGCTCAACCCTGCAGCATCACTGGAGTAGGGCAAAGCGGCCGCTGCGGCCGCCGGGGTTCATGCGCACCTGGGCCACGAAGAAATCCTTCTGCACCACCTCTCCCTCCGGGGTGAAACGGATCTCGCCCAGGGGTGTCTGGTAGGTACCACCCAGGATTTCGTCCATCAGCGCCGTGCGGGCTGCGGCCACCGACAGGCCTTTGAGCGGTTTGCGGTTGTCAAGCCGTTGCAGGGCCTCGGCCACCACCTGCAACGCCGTGTAGGCCTGGGCCGTGAGCTGGGGCGGGATCAGGGGCCCCTTGCCTCCGGCGGCCTGGGCCTTGCTGAAGGCCTGCACGAAGGCCCGGTTGGCGGGGGTGGCCAGTTCGGGGCTGTAGGCCTGGGCGATCAGCAGACCGTCGCAGTACTTCTGGCAGATCGGGTAGATGTTCGGCGTGTTCATGCCGTTGCCCACCACGATCGTGCCCTTGTAGCCCAGCTCCCTGAGCTGGCGCACCAGGTTGCCGCCGTCGACACCCTGCAGGCTGAGCACGATCAGATCGGGCTTGAGGGCCAGTGTGGAGCTGATCTGGCTCTGGAAGTCGCTGTCGGCCAGGTTGGTGCGCTGCACCGTCACCGGTTTGAGCCCCTTGGCGGCCAGGGCTTTCTGAAACACAACGGTCTCGGCGGTGCTGTAGGCATCGTCCTGGGCATAGAACACCGCCGCCCGGCGGATGCCTGGGTTCAGCTGAAGTGCCTTGGCGATCGACAGGGGAGCGATCACACCACTGCCGGCTGAAACACGGCTGATGAAGTGGCCGATCTGGGGGATGCCGGTGGCGGTGTTCGATGGCGCCACCACCGGCACGCCGCGCCTCTGGGCGATGGGGTTGGCCGCAAAGGCCTGCTGCGACAGCGTGGGGCCGATGATCGCCAGCATGCCCCGGTTGATCTGCAGGGTCATGGCGGCGTTGGCGCCCGGGTCATCGCTGCCGCTGTCCTCGATCGCCAGTTGCAGTGGGGTGCCGTTGATGCCGCCTTGGCCATTGACAGCTGCCAGGGCCAGGTTGAGCCCCACGCGCTGGTCCTGGCCATAGACGTTGGCGTTTCCGCTGAGGGCCAGCACCGCCCCGACCGGTACGCCGTCCTTGAGATTGAGCACACCTGAGGCGTTCTGACCACTGCGGCTGCACGCAGCCAGCAGGCCGGCCCCAGCGAACAGGCCGGTCAGCAGAAGGCTCAGGCGGCGACGCATCAGGCCACCGCCGCAAAGCACTCGCGGAAGGCCGCGATCGTGGCGTCGATGTCGTCGTCGCTGTGGGCCAGCGAGGTGAAGCCCGCCTCGAAGGCGCTGGGGGCCAGGTAGACGCCGCGCTCGAGCATGGCGCGGTGCAGCCTGCCGAAGCGGGCCGTATCGGCCGCCTTGGCCTCGTCAAAGTTGCGCACCGGTCCGTCGCACAGGAAGAAACCGAACATGGCGCTGATCGAACCGCCGCTGATCGGCAGACCCGCATCCTTGCCGGCCTTGAGGATCCCCTGGATCAGCCGTTGGGTGATCGCCTCGAGGCGCTCGTAGCTGCCGGGCTGCTTCAGCAGCTCGAGGGTCTTGATGCCGGCGGTCATGGCCAGCGGATTGCCGCTCAGGGTGCCCGCCTGGTACATGGGGCCAGCGGGGGCCACCATGGCCATGATCTCGGCCCTGCCGCCGTAGGCGCCCACGGGCAGGCCACCGCCGATCACCTTGCCCATGGTGGTCAGGTCAGGGGTGACGCCAAACCTGGCCTGGGCACCGCCGTAGCTGATGCGGAAGCCCGTCATCACCTCGTCAAACACCAGCAGGGCATCGTGCTCCTTGGTGAGCTCGCGGATGCCTTCGAGGAAACCCGGCACCGGTGGGATGAAGCCGGCGTTGCCCACCACGGGCTCAAGGATCACACCGGCGATCTCGCCGGGGTTTTCGGCAAACAGTTGCTTGACCGCTTCGAGGTCGTTGTACGGGGCCGTGAGGGTGCTGGCGGCGGTGGTGCGCGGCACGCCCGGTGAGTCGGGCAGACCCAGGGTGGCCACCCCGGAACCGGCCTTCACCAGAAACATGTCGGCGTGGCCGTGGTAGCAGCCCTCGAACTTGATGATCTTTTCGCGGCCGGTGAAGGCGCGCATCAGGCGCAGCACCGACATGCAGGCTTCGGTACCGCTGTTGACGAAGCGCACCATCTCAACGCTGGGCACGGCCTCGATCACCAGCTCAGCCAGGCGGTTTTCGAGGGCACAGGGGGCCCCGAAGCTGGTGCCCTTCTCGAGGGCCTCATGCAGGGCGGCGATCACCTCGGGATGGGCATGACCACAGATGGCCGGGCCCCAGCTGCCGATGTAATCGATGTAGCGGTTGCCATCGACATCCCAGGCGTAGGCCCCCTTGACCCGGTCAAAGACCACGGGGTTGCCGCCCACCGATTTGAAGGCGCGCACGGGCGAACTGACGCCCCCCGGCATCAGGCTCTGCGCTGCTGCGAACAGCTCCTGGGAGCGGGTGGTGTTCAGGGCCGGAGCCGAGACGGGTGCCGAGGTCAAAGCAGCCAGCTGCAACGAAACCGGCGGCCATCTTGACCCAGAACAGGCCCCCAGCGCTCATGTTGATGCCGGAACCGTTGCCTGCCGGTAAGTTCAGGGTTCCTTGAGCGGGCTCGGCGGGCTTGTCTGGAGCGATCGACTGGCGGCTGCTGGAGCAGGGTCTCAGGCGTGTGTTGCCGGCGCAGGCCGTGGTCGCTGCGCCCCAGGAGCTGCTGGCCTACGACTGTGACGGCCTGACCCTGCAGCGGCACCAACCGCCGCTGGTGGTGCTGCCCGAGAGCACTGAGCAGCTGGCTGCGGCGGTGCGGCTCGCGCACCAGCAGGGGGTGCCGTTCGTGGCCCGTGGCAGTGGCACCGGCCTCTCGGGAGGGGCGGTGGCAGAGCAACCCGCGCTGGTGATCGCCACCAGCCGCATGCGCCGCATCCTGGCCCTCGATCTCGAGAACCACACGATCACCGTGCAGCCGGGGGTGATCAACAGCTGGGTCACCCGGGCCGTGGCGGGCGATGGCTTTTATTACGCCCCGGATCCCTCCAGCCAGGTGGCCTGCAGCATCGGCGGCAACATCGCCGAAAACTCGGGCGGGGTGCATTGCCTCAAGTACGGCGTCACCAACAACCACGTGCTGGGGCTCGAGGTGGTCCTGCCCGACGGCAGCATCACCCAGCTGGGCAACGGGCTGGCTGAAAGCAGCGAGCTCGACCTGCGCGGGGTGTTCATCGGCAGCGAGGGCACCCTGGGCATCGCCACCGCCGTGACCCTGCGGCTGCTGCGCGCTCCCCAGAGCGTGGCGGTGCTCCTGGCTGACTTCAGCAGCATGGAGGCCGCCGGGGAGGCGGTGCGCCTGGTCACCGCGGCGGCGGTGCAGCCGGCCGGCATGGAGATGATGGATCGCCTCTGCCTTGAGGCGGTCAACGATTCGCTGGGTCTGGAGGAGTACCCCCGTGATGCGGCGGCGGTGCTGCTGATCGAGCTCGATGGCCAGCAGCGCGAAGTCAACGCCGCGATCGCCCTGGCCAGCCGGCTCTGCAGCCAGGCCGGGGCCCGCCAGGTGCGCGTGGCGCGCGAGAGCGAGCAGTGCGCCCGCTTCTGGAAGGGCCGCAAGAACGCGATCACGGCCCTGGGCCGCCGCTACCCCAGCTACTACCTGCAGGACGGCGTGGTGCCCCGCAGCCAGCTGCCGCGGGTGCTGGCGGCCATTGAGCGGCTCAGTGCCGAGCACGGGCTGCCGGTGGCCAACGTGTTTCACGCCGGCGACGGCAACCTGCACCCGCTGGTGCTCTACGACCCCAGGGAGCCGGGCATCAGCAAACGGGTCAAGGAGCTGGGCGCGGCGATCCTTGGCTTGTGCATCGATGTGGGCGGCAGCATCAGCGGCGAGCACGGCGTCGGCAGTGACAAGCGCTGCTACATGGACTGGATGTACAGCGGCGACGACCTGGCTTCCATGCTGCTGGTGCGGCAGGCCTTTGATCCCCAGGGCCTGGCCAATCCCGGCAAGCTGTTTCCAACGCCGCGCAGCTGCGCCGAATCGGCCCGCCGGGTCCGGGTCCTGCAGCTCGAAGGGGTCAGCCTGCCGGCCGAGGCGCTGGTGTTCTGAACCGGGAGCCTCGCACCACGCGAGGCCGTGGTTGTCGGCCGGCACCCGCCTGGCTCATTCCCAGTCCTGATCGT
The DNA here is from genome assembly GCA_040399325.1 of Prochlorococcaceae cyanobacterium. Classification (GTDB taxonomy): domain Bacteria; phylum Cyanobacteriota; class Cyanobacteriia; order PCC-6307; family Cyanobiaceae; genus RGUW01. The sequence goes on along the minus strand of JBBASJ010000002.1, from coordinate 19,101 downwards.
CTGCGGGCGGCCAGGCCAGGTTGACCAGCACCGGTGCGTGGTCGCTGGGCTGCAGGTTGCCGCGCTGCTCTTTGTGGATCACACAGCCGGTGGCGCAGGCCTGCAGCTGCTCACAGAGATAGATGTGGTCGATCCGCCAGCCCCGGCCCGTCTCCCAGGCGCCGGTGCGGTAGTCCCACCAGCTCCAGTGGCCGCTGCCGCTCTCGAACAGCCGGAAGGCATCGCGCAGGCGCTCACCCAGCAGGTCGCGCAGGGCGCTGCGTTCAGGCTCGCTGGCCATGATGCCGCCGCTCAGTCGCTCGGGGTCGTGGAGATCGCGGGCTTCTGGCCCGATGTTGAAGTCGCCCACCATGCACAGCGGATCGCCCTGCTCGGCCTGCACCGCCAGGTAACGCCCCAGGCAGTCCAGCCAGGCCAGTTTGTAGGTGTACTTATCGCTGTTGACCGCGCTGCCGTTGGGGACATACAGGTTGAGCACCCGGATGCCGTCGATCAGGGCGCTGATCACCCGCTTCTGCTCGCTGAGCTCGGCGGCATCGGGGCCCAACAGCGCCTCAAAGCCGATCTGCACGTCGTCGAGGGGCAGCAGGCTGGCGATGGCGACGCCGTTGTAGGCCTTCTGGCCGCTGATGGCGACCTGATAGCCCAGGTCTTCAAAGGCCTGGCGCGGAAACAGGGCATCGGCCACCTTGGTTTCCTGCAGGCACAGCACCTCGGGCCGTTCGCGGGCCAGCCAGGCCGTCACCTGGTCCAGGCGCGTGCGCACCGAATTGACGTTCCAGGTGGCGATGCGCATCGGTCAGAACCCTGCATTGCGGCCACTAGCATGGTCTGGCGGTTCGCTGCTCGGCCACCCATGGCATCCCCTGCGCGTCGGCTTTTCGGTTGGCTGACCTCGGCCAACCCCGTCTTGACCGCAGCTGGCCTCACGGCAGC
>JBBASJ010000002.1:3598-18065 GCA_040399325.1 Prochlorococcaceae cyanobacterium | reverse complement strand
GCTGGCCTGACCCCAGCCCTGCTGGAGCGGCCGGCCCATGGCCAGCAGCAGGGCTACGGGCAGACCATCCAAGACTCCAACAACGGCGGTGCTTCGACCCTGGGGCCCGGCGTCGGGAAAAGTGGCTCGATCCTCGATGCCGCCAACCCGATCGATCTGATGAACCGCCTCCGCCGCAGCCAGGCGCTTGACGATGCCACGCCCCCCTCGTCGGCGATCGATCAGGCCCTCAAGGATTATTCGGCCCAGTCGGGGGGGTCCGGGGTTTCGCCGTCGGCTGGGGTGAAGGGCCCTTGAGGGCCTCCAGGCCCCAGGCCGAGGCCACCCGATCGAGCAGGTCCCGGTTCTGTCCGGGCTGCAGGGTGCGTGCCTGGGCCAGGGCGGCCTGGGCCTTCTGAAGCTGGCCCCGTTGTTGCAGCAGCAGGGCCTTCGCCAGCAGCGGCCGCTGGTCGGTCGGGAACGCTGTGGCCAGTTGGATGAGCACGGCTTCGGCCTGCCCGGGTGATCCCTGCCGGTCGAGCAGGTCGGCCAACAGCAGGCCCACGCCAATGGCCCCAGCTCTGGGCTTCGGTTTGCTGAGCCGTTCCAGGCTGCTCTGAAGCTGCTGCCGGGCGGCCGCACCCTGGCCCTGCTCCTGCAGCAGCAGGGTCATCAGTTGCAGCGCCTCGATCTGGTCGGGCTTCTGGGCCAACAGCCGCCGCAGCACCGCGATGGCTCCGCTGCGATCGCCCAGGTCACGGCGCAGCTCAGCGAGCAGCAGGCGCAGTTCCCAGCGCTCAGGAGCACGGTCGGCCAGTTGCTGCACCAGGGTGCTGGCTTCGGCGCGCCGGCCCAGCGCCAGCAGCAGTTCCAGTTGTTGCTGCTGCTGGGCCGGGCTGGCCTGGCCCGTGGCGACCTGCTCCTGCAGGCTCAGCAGCTGGGCTTCGAGCCGGTTGCCGCTCGGCTGGCTGCGGCCCAGCCAGAGGCCGCCAGCCACACCGACAGAGCCCAGCAGCAATGCACCGAAGAGCAACCAGAGGCCTGAGCGGGTGGACATGGCTGGAGGCCAGGACCGTTCGGAGAACCTGCAGTCTGCCCCAGTTAAATTCGCGGGCATGAGAGCGCACCCCATCCCCCCGGTCACCGAGCCGTTGCAGTACCGGGCCATCGGCGTGGTGCGCGGCATCTTCGAGCCGGCCGATCCTGACCACCCCAACCGCGGCGTCATCCACACGGCCGATGGCGAGGCCCTGGAGGCAGTGGTGCTCGGGCGACTGCTGACCCTGATGCGACGCCATCTCGATCTCGCAGTGCCCCACCTCTGGGTCGTCTACCCCCGCTCACGCGAACCGCAGGGCCTGCACCTGCAGATGGTGGGCATCTGGGAGCCGTCGACCCTCGCTGCCGAGGTGCCGGCGACAGACCCGCAGAGCTCGGACGCATCCAGCATTGACGAACCCCCCTCGGGTGACCTCGGTGGCGATGTCCTGCCCGAGGGCGATGACTACTTTTCGGTGCGTGGCGAGCTGATTTACACCCGCCCCGAGACGGGTGATCTGGTGGTGAAGGTGCGTCAACAGCCCCGCGCCGACGGCAGCCGTCCGGTTCCGTTCAAGCTGCAGCTCAAAGGCACCGTGCCGCTTGAGCATCTGCGGCATTTTGTGGCCCTCGACCTGCGCCGTCAGGCCCAGGATCTTCAGCTTGAGCAGCTCGAGGTGCTGGCTCCGGTGACCACCCGCGGCAACCGCGGCGGCAAGGGCCGCCGCGAGGGTGGACGTGAGGCCGGACGCGCGCCGGCACCGGGCCGTCGCGGGGCCGTCAGCCGGCCTGCCCGCTGATCAGCCATGGCTGAGCCGCTCGCCGCTGGTCTGGCCGTGCTCGTGGTGAGTGTGCTGGCGGTCGTGGGGCCCGCCTTCGGGCTCTCGCCCTGGTGGATCACCCTTGCTGCGGCCCTGGCTCTGGGCAGCCTCACGGTTGATGCGGCCCGGTTCGGCGGCCGGGGCGGCCATCTGCTCGCCGAAGCGTTGCCGGGGGGGCTGCAGCGTCTGCGGCGCATCGCCGTGCATGAGGCCGGCCATCTGCAGATGGCCGGCCACGAGTCGATGCCGGTGCGCCAGGTCCTGGTCGGCAGCCTGGCCTGTCTGCGTGCGGGTCTCAGCAGCGCAGGCAGCACGGTGCTCGACCCACCCGCCAGCGCCAAGCTGCCTCTGGAGGAGCTGAGGCGCTGGAGCCGCGTGCTGCAGGCCGGCATGGTGGCCGAAGAACTGCACTTTGGCGTGGCCATCGGCGGCGCCGATGATCGGGCGCTGCTGGGGCGGTTGTGGGCGCTCTCGGGCTACGACGCGGCAACGGCGCAGCGTGAGCAGCGGCAGGCTCGCCGTGAGGTGAAACGGTTGCTCGCCGAGGGGCAGCAGGCGTTGCTGCAGCAGGCTGAAGCGCTGCTTCAGGCGGCGCCCCGTCTGGGTCGGTCAGCGCCGGCCGGGGCCTGACCATGCTGGCGGTGCTCGACTGCCCCACGGGCCTGGCGGGCAACATGCTGTTGGCGGCCCTGCTCGATCTGGGCCTTCCCCGTACCGTGATCGAGGAGCCGCTGGCCGCCCTGGGCCTGGCTGGCCGCTACCGCCTGATCAGCGAGCAGCGTCACAGCGCCGGCCTGCGCGGGCTACATCTTGAGGTTGAGCCCCTCGAGCAGCAGCCAACCCACCGGCACTGGCACGCGCTCAGGACCCTGCTCGAGCAGGCTCCGCTGGCAGAACCGCTGCGCCAGCGCACGCTGCAGGTGTTTGAGCTGCTGGCCCAGGCCGAAGCAGCTGTGCATGGCATGGCTGCCGAGCAGGTTCACTTCCATGAAGTCGGGGCGATCGATGCCCTGGTCGATGTGGTCGGGGTCTGCGCTGGGTTGTTGCACCTGGGGGTTGAACAGGTGATCTGCACGCCGCCACCGGCGGGCCATGGCCAGGTGCGCAGCGCCCATGGGCTGTTGCCATTGCCGGCGCCTGCCGTGCTCGAGATCGCCCGCCGCTGCGCCGTGCCCCTGGCCAGCAGCGAGACCTTTCCGCCGGCCGAACTGACCACGCCCACCGGCCTGGCCCTGATGGCCTGCTGGGCCAGCCGCTTTGGCCCCATGCCCAGCCTGGTGCCCAGCCGTGTGGGGATCGGCCTGGGCACCCGCGACCTCGACCGGCCCAACCTGCTGCGGCTGGTGCTGGCCGAGGCCGGGGCCGGGGTGGCCACCACGCCTGCAGCCGAGCTGCAGACCGTGGTCGTGCAGCAGGCCCAGATCGACGACGCCACGGCCGAGGACCTGGCCCATCTCGCCGAGACCCTGCGCCAGGCGGGGGCTCTCGATGTGTTCAGCCAGGCCATCACCATGAAGAAGGGTCGCCAGGGCGTGCTGTTGACCGCACTCACCAGCCCCGATCTGGCCGGGCCGCTGCGCCAGGTCTGGTGGCAGCACGGCACCAGCATCGGGCTGCGCGAGAGCAGCCAGCAGCGCTGGGCCCTGCAGCGCCAGAGCAGCACCCTGGACACACCCCTGGGACTGGTGCGCCTCAAATGGGTGCTGCTGCCCGACGGGCGCTGGCGCAGCAAGGTCGAACACGATGACCTGCAGGCGCTGGCTGCACGCCATGGGTTGTCGCTGGCCCAGGTGCGCGTCAGGCTCGGGCCACTGCTGAGCGAGGCCCACCCTGACGCTGCGCAACACCCTGACGCTGCACAACGCCCCCATGGCTGAGGTCATGCGAAGGCTGGGGAGCTGGCTGCCGGCCGGCGCGGCCCGCTGGGTTTCGCTGCTGAGCTTCGGCTTTCTGCTGGCGGCGTTGTTGAACCATGGCAGCCAGGTGCTGGCCCTGGCTCCTGATCCCCAGGGCTGGTTGTGGTTGCTGCTGGGCGTGGGCGTGAGTCTGGCGAGCCTGGTGGGCAGTGCCCTGCTCTGGGGCGTGGTGCTGCAGTGGCTGGGTTGCCCGCCCCGTTGGCAGCCGCTGGTGCTGCGCTATCTGAGCAGCAACGCGCGCAAGTACCTGCCCGGAGGGGTCTGGCATCTTGCTGCCCGCCTGCAGATGCTGCGTGATCAGACCCCCGGTGGTGCCGCTGGGCTGCTGCAGAACCCCAGCCCTCTGCCACTGTCGATGGCCCTGGTGGCGGTGCTGCTCGACCCGCTGGTGGCCGCCGTGGCTGCCCTGGCCCTGGTGGCCGTGGGTGGGCTTCAGGGCGGACTGGCCCTGGTGGTGCTGTTGCCCTTGCTGGTGCTGCTGCCCCGTTGGCTGGCGCCGCTGCTCGGTTGGCTCGAGCGGCGCAAGGCCGCTGCCCTGGGTCTGGGCCTTGGGGATCTGAATCAGGAGGGGTGCGTGGCGCCGCCGTTGCCGGCCACCTATCCGTGGCCGTCGCTGCTCGCCGGCGCTGGCTTTGTGATGCTGCGCTTCGCGGGGTTTGCCTGCTGTGTGCAGGCTCTCGACCTGCAACCGGTGCTGGGTTGGGGTGGTTGGCTGTCGGGTTTTGCCCTGGCCTGGACCGCCGGGCTGGTGGTTCCCGGGGCGCCGGCGGGTCTGGGGGTCTTCGAGGTGGTGCTGCTGCTCAGGCTGGGTTCGGCCCTGCCCGAGCCCCCCCTGTTGGCGCTGGCGATCGCGTATCGCCTGGTGGTGAGCCTGGCCGATGCCCTGGCCGCGCTGACGGCCGCGGCCGATGCATCGGAGCGGGGGCTGGCCCGGCTTCGCAATTGAGCCTATTGTTGAGAACAGCAGGGATCGGCTGTTGCCCGTTTCACCCCCCAGTGATGCGCTGCGCTCGACGCTGCACGACCGCGGTCAGCGGCTCACCCCCCAGCGCCAGCGTGTGCTGGCCCTGTTTGAGCGCATCGGTGAAGGCTCGCACCTGAGTGCTGAGGAGGTGCATCAGCGCTTGCTGGGCAGCGATGATCGCGTCTCGTTGGCCACGGTCTACCGCACCCTGCGCCTGCTGAGCTCCATGGGGCTGCTGCAGGAGCTGGAGCTCTCCGAAGGAGGGCGCCGTTTTGAGCTGGCCAGTGACGCGCACCGCGACCACCACCATCTGGTCTGTGTGCGGTGCGGCCACACCGAGGAGTTCGAGAGCGCTGCGGTGCTCGAGGCCGGTGAACTGGCGGCCACCCGCCATGGCTTTCGCCTGCTCGAGTGCGTGCTCAACGTGAGGGCTCTCTGCCGTCGCTGCAGCGAGGAACCCGCCTTGTCAGCGATCGCCGATCGCGCTGCCCTCTGACCCTGAAAAACGTCTTCATACTCCGCCCAACACACCCAGGCGTCTGCGGACTGTCGTCTTGATCGGTGACTGGCCGGTGCGTCTGCGGCGTTCGTGCTGTGTTGACGAGCAGACCATGCGCATCGCCCAGATCTCACCGCTCCACGAAAGCGTGCCTCCGCAGCGCTATGGCGGCACCGAACGGGTGGTTCATTACCTCACCGAAGAGCTGGTCAGGCGGGGTCATGAGGTGGTGCTGTTCGCGAGCGGTGATTCGACAACCAGTGCCGAGCTTTACCCCTGTGTGCCGGAGGCCCTGCGTCTGGCCGGCTACACCGGCGACCCCACCGTGCACGAGGTGATTCAGCTCGATCAGGTGGTGGCCGAGCTCGATCGCTTTGAGATCCTCCACTTCCACACCGGCCATTTCCACTTTCCCCTGGCCAGCCGTTTGCCGGTTCCCTTTCTGAACACCCTGCACGGACCGCTGACGGCGCCCGAGCACGGTGATCTTTATGGCCGTTTCCCGGCCGTGCCGCTGGTCTCGATCTCGGAGGCCCAGCGCCTGCCGGTGCCCGATGCCCACTGGCTTGGCACGGTGCCCCACGGGCTGCCCCTCGACCTCTACCGGTTGGAGCCGTCACCGTTGCCCTATCTGGCATTCATCGGCCGGGTTTCACCCGAGAAGCGTCTGGACCGGGCCATCGAGATTGCCACCGCCGTGGGTCTGCCGCTGAAGGTGGCGGCCAAGATCGACCGCGCCGATAACGCTTACTACCGCGAGGTGATCGAGCCGATGCTGCAGGGCAATCCGCTGGTGGAGTTCATTGGTGAGGTCGACGATGCCGGCAAGCAGGAGCTGCTCGGCCATGCTCTGGCGTTGCTGTTCCCGATCGACTGGCCCGAGCCCTTCGGTCTGGTGATGATCGAAGCCAACGCCTGTGGCACCCCTGTCGTGGCGTGGCGCAACGGCTCGACCCCCGAGGTGATCGAAGAGGGTGTCAACGGCACGCTGGTCGCCTCGATCGACGAGGCGATCAAGGCGGTGCGTCACATCGAAGGGTTGGATCGGGAGCGCATCCGAGCCAATTTCGAGGTGCGCTTCAGTGCCGCCCGCCAGGCCGAAGACTATGAACATCTCTACCACCATCTGATTCAGGCTCGCCGCAGCGAGGTTGAGGCGGTCGTGCCGAGGCTTCATGCCGCATGACCAATTGCCCCCGTTCGTGCTCAAGGACGGGGAGACCTTCGCGATGTTGGACGGCCGGGGTGAGATCTGCCCCGACACCCATCCCGATTCGGGCATCTTTCATCGCGGAACCCGCCATGTGAGCCGCCTGCAGCTGCTGCTGTGGGGGCAGCCTGCAGCGGTGCTGAGTGCAACCGAGCGTGGTGAGATGGGCGTGCACGTCAGCCATCTCACCAACGACTCCACTGCCGCTGGCCCCCGCCAGGGGGTGGTGCATCTGGAGCGCAGCACCGTTCTGACGGCGTGTTCGTGCCTGCAGGAGCTCAACTTCACCAGCTACAGCGACGCTGTTCTGCAGGTTCCGCTGTGCTTCTGCTGCGATGCTGACTTTCGCGACATCTTCGAGGTGCGCGGCATCCAGCGGCCCCGGCGGGGGCAGACCGTGCTCAGTTGCGGCAGCGATGCCCTCGAATGGCGTTACGACGGTCTCGATGGTTGTCAACGGGTGACGCTGGTGCGCCTGAGCGCGGGCGTCAGCGAAGTCGGGGATGACCATCTGAGCCTGACCCTGCTGCTGCAGCCACGTCAGCCCCGGCGCCTGGTGCTCGAACTGGCGTTCGAGCAGCGCCAACCCCTGCAGCTGCCCCGCCCCGATGAGGCGTTTGCCCAGGCGATGGCGGGCACGGTGACCCGCTTTCGCGAGGCCCGTCGCCGTTCAGCCCTGATCAGCAGTGACAACCCGGCCTTCAACGCCTGGTTGGCGCGCTCTTACTGCGATGTTCATCTGCTTTCCAGCGAGCTGGACCATGGCCTGTATCCCTACGCCGGGGTGCCCTGGTTCAGTTGCCCCTTCGGTCGCGATGGGTTGATCACGGCACGCCAGCTGCTCATGGTTGAGCCGCGCCTGGCCCGGGGTGTGCTGGGTTTTCTGGCGCAGCACCAGGCGACGGGGTTTGACGGTGCCAGCGACGCCGAGCCGGGCAAGATCCTGCACGAGGCCCGCAACGGCGAGATGGTCGCCTTGGCTGAGGTGCCCTTCGCTCGCTACTACGGCAGCGTCGATGCCACCCCGCTGTTTGTGATTCTGGCGGCCGATTACCTGGCGCGCACCGGCGAGCTGGCCTTTGTCGACTCCCTGTTGCCGGCGCTCGATGCCGCCATGGCCTGGATTCAGCAGGCTGAGGCGACCAGCATCGATGGTTTTCTGCGGTATCGGTGCGCCGCCCAGGGAGGACTGCGCAACCAGGGCTGGAAGGATTCCGATGATGCGGTGCACCACAGCGACGGACGCCTGGCTCAAGGGTCCATCGCCCTGTGTGAAGTGCAGGCCTACAGCTACGGGGCGCACCGGGCGATGGCGGCGCTGTTGCGACGCTTTGGCCGACATGACCAGGCCGACCCGCTGCTGGCTCAGGCCGACCGGCTGCGTCAGCGGTTTCACGGGGCGTTCTGGTGCGAGTCGATCGGCACCTACGCCATGGCCATCGATGGCGAGGGCCAGCCCTGTGCGGTGCGTTCGTCCAACGCCGGCCATTGCCTCTGGACCGGCATTGCCACCCCGGAAGCGGCGGCATCGATCGCGCGGGGGCTGCTGGCTCCCACCTGCTTCAACGGTTGGGGTGTGCGCACCCTCGACGAACGGGAGGCGCGCTACAACCCGATGAGCTATCACAACGGTTCGGTCTGGCCCCATGACAACGCTCTGGTGGCGTTGGGTCTGGCGCGCTACGGCTACCGCCAGGAGGCGATGCGCATCCTGACCGGCCTGTTTGACACCGCCAGGGCCATGCCGATGCTGCGCCTGCCCGAGTTGTTCTGCGGGTTTCCCCGCCGCGAGGATGAGGGCCCCACCCATTACCCGGTGGCCTGCAGCCCTCAGGCCTGGGCCAGTGGCGCCGTGTTTGCCCTGCTCGAGGCGGTGACCGGCATGGCCATCGGCCGCGATCAGGACACCGGCCGCGTTCAGGTGCAGCTGCGTCACCCGGTCTTGCCCCGTCAGATCAACACGCTCGAGATCAGTGGTCTGCGGCTGGGTGATGAAGAGATCGACCTGCAGCTGCATCGCGGCGAGCACGACGTCGGCGTGCTGGTGCGGCGCCGCACCAGTGGGGTCGATGTTCTGATCAGCAAGTAGCCGGCGGGCCGCCCGGGCCGGAAGCGCCACCCCAGTTGTTTTTGAGAATCGCTTGCAAAAAGCAGGGGGCGTTGGTTATGTTGCGATCCATTCGCAATAGTCGTCGGTCGCGCCATGGTCGCTTCCCTGCAACAGCGCTGCAGCCCCGCTGCCCTGTCGACCATCCGGCTGCCGATCGGCCGTTCCGTGCTGCTCGATCCCGCGCTCAGGCCCGCAGACAGTTGCCTTGAGGTGCTGGAGGGCATCGCCCGGGTCTACTGCCCCTGTGAGGAGACCGAAGGGATGACCCTGGCGTTTCTGCAGGCCGGCGATCAGTTGCGCACCGACCGGCTCTGCAGCGAGGGCATCTGCGTTGAAGCCTTGACCCCTCTGGCCTTCTGCGCCGGTGCGGCACCCCGCAGTGGCGCCGGTTTTGATGCGGTCAATGAGTGGACCCTGCAGTTGCTGCGCATCCGCCATCTGGGCCAGGCTGAGCAGCGGCTGCATGCCCTGCTGGCATTGCTGGTCAACCGTCTGGGGCGCCGTTGCGGCAACTGGTGCGATCTGCCGTTCCGGCTCACCCATGAGCGCATCGGTGAACTGATCGGCACCACCCGGGTCACCACCACCCGGTTGATCTCGCGCATCCGTCAGGCCAATCTGATGGCCGTGCCCAGCGGCGAGCTGGGCATGCGCCTGGCCCCTGAACTGATCGAGAACGCCCCCCTCTCGATGGCCTGACGCGGTCCTGTTGCAGGGCTGAGAGCAGGTCGGGCTCCATCGGCTGGGTCAGCGGGCCCCGGTGTCGGGTCTGATCCGGCGTCACGCCGCGACGGCCGTTGGAGCCAGGTCTTACCCGTTTGGGGGATTTGCCCCGCCTGGGCCCGAGACGATGCTCACGGGATCAGGAACATCGGCTTCGGGCATCCATGGCGCTCACTGTCAGGTCTTCACTGTCTTCCGTGGTCGACAGCTGGCTGCGGCAGGCCGGTGCCATCCCCTTGCTGACCCCGGCCGAGGAGCTGCATCTGGGTCGACTGATCCAGCGCGGGCGCCGTCCGGATGCCGGCACGGCTGATCAGCGCGCGGCCCGGCGTGCCAAACAGCGGATGATCACGGCCAACCTGCGGCTGGTGGTGACCATCGCCAGGACCTTCGGCCATCGGCTGCGCACCACGTGCCTGCAGTTCGAGGACCTTCTGCAGGAGGGCTGCCTCGGTCTCGACCGCGCGGCCGAGAAGTTTGACCCCACCGCCGGCTATCGGTTTTCGACCTATGCCTTTCTATGGGTTCGCCAGACCATCAGCTATGCCCTCGAGTGCCATGCCGGTGCTGCCCGGTTGCCCCATCGGCTGAGCCGAAAGCTGGCCCGGTTGTCGGCGGCTTCGCCGGCCGAGCTCGAGCCTGCTGAGCAGGATCAGCTGCAGCGGGCCCGCCTGCTGCTGGCGCCCCTGAGCCTCGATGCCCGTCGCGCCGATTCAGACAGTCCCTGTGTGCTCGATGCCGTTGCCGACCCCCGCGCGGATCGCGCCCTCGAGCACCTCGACCTGGAGATGGCCATGGCCAGCCTCGAAACCAGCGGGATTGATCTGAATCCCCTCTATCGGGTGGTCGTCAATGGCGAGAGTGTCAGCCACCTGGCACGGCAGTGCGGGATCAGCAAGCAGGCCATGGGCAAGCGCCTGAATCGCAACCGGCGCGATCTTGCTGTGGTGGCCTCGGCCCACCACAACCTGATCCGCGAAGCAGGCTGACGCACGCAGGCTGACGCTCGCAACCTGACGTTGGCAGCGCTCCCCTGCAGAGGTGGCGGTTGCCGGGATCGCACCTAGAGTCGCGGCAGGCCATGCGGCGGTGGCGCTGCTGCGCTGCAGAGATGGACGCAGTCCACACCTATCTGACCCACGCGGCGCCCAGGGGAGAGCTGGATCAGCTGCTTGAGCAGGAGCGCATCCTGTTCTGTTGTCAGAGCCGACTGCTGGCCACGGTGTGGGTGCGCTCCGAACGGGGGCGCTCGCTGCCGGGCCGCGATGGCGAGATGCCTGACCGGCTGGTGGGGTCCTGCACCACCCAGGGCGAGGCCCTCGCCACCCTCGCCAGTGCGAGGCCGACCCTGTTGGTCACCACCCAGCTGCTCGAACGCGGCTCAGGCCTGGAGCTGGTGGTCGAGGCCAAGCGCCTGTTGCCCGAACTGCGCACCCTGCTGTTTCTGCAGCACAACCATCAGGCCCTGCTGGAGGAGGCGATCAAGACCCACAGCGACGGCATCCTGCTCGAATCAGAGATGGGTTCGGGTCATGTGATCAAGGCCCTGCGCGTCGTCAGCAGTGGCGGCATGTATCTGGAGCCACGCATCGCCCGGCTGTTGCATGGCAGCCATCCCAGCCATGACCCAGGTCTGACGCGCCGTGAGCTTGATGTCATGCAGCACGTGGTGATGGGTCTCAACGACCGCGAAATCGGCAAGGCCCTGCACCTGGCCACCGACACCGTCAAGCACCATCTCAAGCAGGTGTATCAGAAGCTCCACGTGCACAACCGCACCCGAGCCGCCATCGCCCTGGTGCTGATGGGCCTGACCGATCCGCCGCAACCCTTGCTGCCGCTCTCCGACGAGCCCCTGCCGGCCTGAGGCCGCCGCTCAGCGTCGCTCCAGGCTCGGGATCAGGGCGGCGGCGGCGATCAGGCCGAACAGCATGATCAGCAGGGCCGGGGCCATGGCGGCACCCACGCGTTCGTCGCTGGCGTACTGGAACACCCGCACCGCCAGGGTGTCGAAATCGAAGGGTCGCAACGACAGGGTCAGCGGCAGTTCCTTGACCACGTCAACGAACACCAGCAGTGCGCCCACCAGCAGAGGGCCCCGCAGCAGGGGCAGGTGAACGCGCTGCAGCACCCCCTGCCATGACTGGCCGAGGCTGATCGCCGCTTCATCGACGCTGGGCGGCAGCCGTTCAAAGGCGGCGTCGAGCCCTTGCTTGCTGACCGCCAGAAAGCGATCGCCGTAGCCCCACAGCAGCAGCAGCAGGGGACCGAGGGCCAGCGGTCCGCCCAGAACGATGAGCCCCAGGGCCAGCACACTGCCGGGCACCGCATAGCCCAGACCGGCCACGAAGCTGAGCTGCTGAAGGGCAGGTCCGCTGCACCAGCGCCGCACCACAGCCAGCAGCAGCGCTGCCACCAGGGTGATGCCGGTGGCGGCGAGGGCCAGCCCCAGGCTGCGAGCAGCCAGTGGCAAGAGTTCCCTGAACGCGCCCACCGACAGGTTCTGCCAGCCCTCGATCACCCACAGACCGGGAATCAGCAGTGCGGCAAGCGGCGGCAGAGCGCACACCAGCAGGGCCAGCCAGGCGCGCCACCCCTGCAGCACCCACAGCGGCTGCTGAGCGCTGCTGCCGGCGAGGCTCCAGCGGCGGCTGCGCTGGCGCAGTCGCCGCTCGACCGCCACCAGCACAGCCACGATGGCCAGGGCCACCAGGGAGAGCAGGGCCGCCCCCTTGGGATCGCCGTCGATCTGCCAGCGGTCAAGGATTCCGGCAGAGAGACTCGGCACCCCCAGCAGGCGAACGGCTCCCAGTTCGTTCACCACCTCCATCGCGCTGAGCGCCACACCGGCGCCCACCGCAGGCAGTGCAATGGGAAGCGCCACGCGAAAGAAGCTGCGCCAGGGCCCCACGCCCAGGCTGCGGCTGGCTTCGAGCAGGCGGAGACCACTGATGCCAAAACTCTCGGTGCTCAGCAGCACCACATAGCTGTAGTTGGCCAGGGTCATCAGGGCGATCGTCCAGCCGATGCCGTGGATGCGCAGACCATGGTGGCTGCCCCAGTCGATCAGGCTGGCCGACGACAGGTAGGCGGGCACGGCCATCGGCAGCAGCTGGGCGACGCGCAGCCAGCGGCGCCCGGGGAAGCGGCACATCGCCGTGAGCCAGCCGATGGCCGTGCCCAGCACCGCACCTGACACCCCCTCGCCCAGCACCAGCACCAGCGTGCCGCGAATCTGATCGGCCCCATCGACACCCAGGGCAGGCGTGCTGGCCGAGCCGTTGAACAGCGCCTGCCAGAACAGGTTGAACAGGGGCAGCAGGGCCAGCAGGCTGATCACCGCCGCCGCTGCGATCAGCCCCTGCCGACCGGCGGGGCGGGCCTGGAGGGGGCCGCAGGCCTCGAGTTGTGCTGCAGTACGCAACGCTGTATCGACTCCGTCAGTTCCAGCCAGCCTGTGTCATCAGTTGCACCGCTTCGCGGTTGCGTTGCCCCAGTTGCTGCATCGACACCGGTGAGGCCTTGAATGTGCCGAAGGCCCTGAGGGTTGGGTTGTTGCCCCAGCCGCGCAGCGGATATTCATTGTTGGCTTCGGCATACCCCTCGCCCGAAGTGGGCGAAGCCAGAAATTCAAGCAGGCGGCGTGCGCCGTCCGGATTGCGGGAGCTGCGGGTCACGCCACCGGCGGTCACGTTCACATGGGTTGGATCGGGCCAGACCACCCGCACCTTCTGGGCGACGGCTCGGTCAGCGCTGTTGTCGCTCTGCAGCAGCCGCGCCAGGTAGTACTGGTTGGCGATCGTGACGCCGCACTGTCCTTGCCCGACGGCCCGCAGCATGGGTGTGTCAGAGGTGAACAGCGGCTGTTGGTTGTTGGCCACGAGGCCTCGCAGCCACAGTCGGGTGGACGGGGCCCCGCGCCGCACGAGTTCATCGGCCACCAACGACTGGTTGTAGACGCTGGCCCGATTGCGCAGGCAGAGCTTGCCCTTGAACTCGGGCCGTGCCAGATCGGCATAGGTGCGGATCAGGCGGGGATTGACCAGCGCCGCATTGACCATGACCGGCCTGGCCCGGCGCGTCAGCGCATACCAGCGGCCGCCGGGATCCCTCAGGTTGGCGGGCACATCCTTGTTGAGCTCCCGCGAACTGATGGGCCTGAACAGGTTGTCCTGCTGGGCCCGGACCAGTCGGGCGGCATCCACGAGCACCAGCAGGTCGGCTTTGCTGTTGGAGCCCTCACTCTTGAGCCGCTGAATCAGCTCATCGTCTTTGCCTTCCAGCAGGTTGACCCTGATGCCGGTGCGCCGGGTGAATGCGGCGTAGAGCGCCTTGTCGGTGTTGTAGTGCCGCCCGGAGTACACGTTGACCTCCCCAGGCCGGCTCTGGGCCTGGGCCAGCGCCATTGACGTCGAGTCTGCTGAAGCCCAGAGAGCCGTTGCCGCCAGGGTCGCCCTGGTCAGGCCACGGATGATTGCGCGTTGCCGGATCGTCATCGTCGAGGCTGCAATGGATGCTGTCAGTGCACACCGGTGCCATCAACATCGGTGTCAGTCCAGGCAGCCTAAAAACCGCGACAATCAAGCTCCCGTGCCGATTGCGTGGTTTTCGGGTAACAATTGATACCGGCTTTTTCAGCCCCGACGCCGCACCGGCACCGGCACCAGTGATGGCTGCATCAAGCCACCACCGCCATTGTCATCGTCGGAATCGGTGGTGAGCCAGAAGGCCAGGGCGACCAGTGCCAGCACCGTGGTGAGCAAAGCGGCTTCGGCCATCGACTGGTCGCGGTTGGGGCAACGCTAGTCGTGCTGGGACATCTGTGCCGTAACAACCATGGCGGTTAGCCGCCCGCTCAGCCGAACCCCTTGCCGGCGTTGGCGGCCACACAGGCCTGGAGCTGCTGACGCAGCCTGCTGTGGTCCAGATTCTTGCCGATCAGCACGATCTGGTTTTTGCGCTCCGCTGTGGGCCAGTCGGAGTCATCGATCGAAAAGCGCTTGCCCGCCAGGTGAAACACGTGGCGCCGCTCACTTTCGTTGAACCAGAGGATGCCCTTGGCCCGGAACACGCCGGCAGGCAGCTGGTTGTCGAGGAAGTTCTGAAACTTGCGCAGGGCAAACGGGCCCTCGGCCGCAAAGGAGAGTGAGGTGAATCCTTCGATCGCCGCATGATCCGGGTGATCGGCATGGCTGTGGTCGTGGCCA
>JBBASJ010000002.1:0-3498 GCA_040399325.1 Prochlorococcaceae cyanobacterium | reverse complement strand
GGCTGTGGTCGTGGTGCCCGTGCTCGTGCTCGTGATGGGTCCCGTGCTCGTGCTCGCAGTGGCCGTGGTCGTGGTCGCAGTGGCTGTGATCCTGTTTGGCCACCACCTTGTCGCTCTCGAACAGGCCGACGCTCAGCAGCAGCGGCAGCGGCACCTCACCGTTGACCGAGCGCAGGATGCGGGCATCGCTCTTGATCTGCTTCAGGCGGCTTTCCAGCTCAGCAAGTCGCGGCTCCTCAACCAGGTCGCACTTGTTGAGCAGCAGCATGTCGCTGTAAACGATCTGGGCCCGAGCCACCTCGCCTTCGAGCAGCTCGTCACTGAAGTTTTCGGCGTCGACCAGGGTGATGATCGAATCCAGACGCGTCGAGTCGCGCAGGTCGCTGCCCAGAAATGTCATCGCGACCGGCAGCGGATCGGCCAGGCCGGTGGTTTCCACCACCAGGTAATCGACCGGCTCGGGGCGATCCAGAATCCGGTAGACCGCCTCCAGCAATTCACCGTTGATCGAGCAGCAGATGCAGCCGTTGCTGAGCTCGACCATGTCGTCACCGGTGGCGACCACCAGATCGTTGTCGATGCCGATCTCGCCGAATTCATTGACCAACACGGCGGTCTTGAGGCCCTGCTGGTTGCTGAGAATGTGGTTGAGCAGTGTGGTCTTGCCGGCCCCGAGAAACCCGGTCAGGATCGTGACCGGCAGGCTCGCCGACTGGGCATCCGGTTGAGCGGTGGGAGTGTTCATCGGATCCGTTGAACAGGTCGACAGGGCGCTGATCCGACCCTAGAAGCCGGCTGGCCGCCCCAGTGAAACCAGGGCGACCCCAAACCGTCAGAACCGGAACTGGGTCTTGACCAGGGCCCCCAGCTGGTTGAAGCTCTGGCCTGCAGGGGTGTCCTGACCCAGCGGACGCGAGAGGTAGAAGAGCGCCGGAGTGACGCTGATGGCGTCACTCACTTGCCACTTGTACCACCACTCCCACATCCAGTTGGCGTCGTTGACCCCGGCCCCGCTCACCAGGCTGGTGGCATGGGGTGCCTGGCCCAGGGCCAGGCCGGCGCTGTTGCCCGGCGCCAGCACGTCAAGCCATTGCAGCCCCACCGACCAGGCCACGGCGTTGCGCGCTGGATCGCCCTTCACCTCCAAGGGCTGGTTGTAGGTCAGCTGGCTGAGCTCCCAGCCGGCGCTGATCGATGGGACCCAGCCACTGTCGATCGGCTGCCAGTAGCCGCTGAGCCCGATGGTCTTGGTCAGTCCAGGCTGATCAAACCACGTCTGCATGAAGTTGGTGGAGTAGGGCATCACTCCACCCTGAACGGCCGAATAGACCAGGGCCAGTGCCCACTGCTGTTGTTGATAGCCCAGTTGAACCGTCGTTGATGCACGCGACGACTGGGTGCCGATCCCGCCTTCGTCGGGGTTGGCGTCGGCGGCGTGCTGGGCGATGTAGCTGACGCTCACGCTCCAGGGCCCACCCTTCCACCAGAGGCCCGCACCCGGACCGATGTTGAGGTCATAGGCCACGGGTGTGCCCGCCATGGTGAACATGTCGAGCACCGACGAGTTGGGATACACGCTCGGGTACATCGCCAGCATGTCGTCCTGCTCAACCCGGGCACCCAGCGTGAGGGTGACATCGCCGAGCGCAAATTGGTAATAGAGACGATCGATGCCAACGACATTGGCGCCCCCTTCTTCTTCGAAGGACGCCTCCAGTTGCGACAGGCGCGTGGGGCCGCCGCCATAGAAGCTGTTGCTCGAGTGGTCAAAGTTGCCGGCTCGCAGACGCGTGCGCAGCAGGTCGTTGCCGTTGAAGCTGGTGGCGAGATTGATGCGGAGGTCGTAGTTGAAGCTGACGGCGCCGTGGTTGCTTCGGCTCTCGATCACCTTCTGGCTGTCACTTCCCAGAAAGCCGTTGCCGCCGATCACCATGTTGGCGTCGACGCTCAGCTTGGTGGTGGTGGAGAACTGTTGGGCGTGGAGCACACCGACCCTGGCTTCGAGCCCCTCGACACGGCCCTTGAGCATGGAGAGCTCCCTGGCAAATTCGCTCAGGAGTTGCCTGAGTTCGTCGGTGGTCTCGGTGACGCGGTCGAGGCAGGCATTCAGCAGGGCCGCAGCCTCAAAGCGGGTGACGGTGCGTGTCCCGCGGTAGCTCCCGCTCGGATAACCGGCGATGCAGCCGTAGCGCTCGTTCAGGTTGCCCAGGGCCTGGTAGGCCCAGTCGGTCGGCCTGACATCACCCAACTGGCTGAGGCTGCCGATCGGCTCGTCGCTGGCATAGCGGTTGACGCCGGCAAGGTTGAGCTCAGCGGCGTTGAGGCCCCCTGGCGCCAGCAGGGCAAGCGCTGCAGGCGCCACCAGCATGGGCTGACAAGGCTTCACGGGTGCTCTCAGCGAAACGGCTCCCCCCGCAGGGGTAGAAATGATAACCGGTCTCAACCTGTGGAGCCAGGCTGCGCCCCACCCTATGGCCGTTGCCGGTGATGCGCAGGGCTGTCAGCGATTGGACGCGTCTGATGCCCCGGGGTGTACAGCAACGGTGGTTGCCGCGGGGTGTTGACGCTGCTGGCAGAGATCGCACAGCCCGAAGAACTCGAGTGTGTGAAACAGGGGCCTGAAGCCCCCCAGCTGCGCCGCGCTCAGTTGCACCCCGTGCACCGGGCAGATCTCCAGGGTTGTGGTGCTGCCGCAGTCCACGCAGGTCAGATGGTGCTCGTCTCGCTCTGCCGGGGCATACAACGCCTCGCCACTGGGGAGGTGCCGGCAGCGCACCTGTCCGAGCTGCTGCAGCTGGCGCAGGTGCCGGTACACCGTGGCCAGGCCCATGGGGTTGCTGCTGCGCCGCAGGCGGGCGTGCAGGTCCTGGCCTGACAGCTCACCCTTGCTGCGCTTGAGCTCCTTGAGCAGCTGTTCCTGTTTGGCGGTGAACGGCACGGTTGAACGGCGTCGCTGCAGTTTTAACCGACCCCGCATCGGGGCTGGTCACCGCAGGCTCAGGGCGGCAGCCACAGGGCTAGGTGTGCACGCTTGCCCAGGGGCCTCAGGGCCAGCGTGGTCACGTCCATCACCATCGCCTGCGGCGCAGGTCGTGCCATGGGGATACCCCCCGCGGCATGGGTCGGTGCCCAGGGCTTCAGCACCAGCATCAGTTCAAGGCGGCTGGGATCCAGGCTCAGGGGTGTGCCCGGTTCCAGCTCCCAGCCGTGCAGGTGCCGACGGGCCACAACCTGCCCCAGGCGGTTCAGTTCCAGCACGGTGAGCTCAGGTCGTTGAAGGCCATCGATCTGAGCCAGCCACAGGCGTTCGCCGCCCCCCAGGCAGCTGCTGGCCACCAGCGCCTGGGTGCCGAGCCAGAGCTGACGCGGGGCCTGCCCCGGTTCCACGAGCTCGATGGAGCGGCGAAAGTCGGGCCAGTGGCGCAGCAGCAGGGCGCGCCCTGACCGGGGGCAGAAGCTGCTCAGATCGCGGCTGCCGGGCAGGGTCTGCTGCCGTGG
>JBBASJ010000001.1:85132-159330 GCA_040399325.1 Prochlorococcaceae cyanobacterium | reverse complement strand
AGATCAACCGAAACGACCACTCACATAGTCCTGGGTGGCCTGCTGGTTGGGTGCGTTGAAGATGCGCTCAGTGTCGTTGAACTCAACGAGGTAGCCCACCTTGCCGCTGCCGCCCTCCACGGCTTCTGCGTTGAAGAATGCGGTCATGTCGGCCACACGCACAGCCTGCTGCATGTTGTGGGTCACGATCACGATCGTGTAGCTCCGCTTGAGCTCATGCATCGTCTCTTCGATCTTCAGTGTCGAGATCGGATCGAGGGCCGAGCAGGGTTCGTCCATCAGGATCACCTCAGGCTCTGTGGCGATGGCTCGGGCGATGCACAGCCGCTGCTGCTGACCACCTGAAAGGGCCAGGCCGCTTTGCTGGAGCTTGTCCTTGCATTCATCCCAGACAGCGGCCTTGCGCAGGGAGCGCTCGACCAGCTCGTCCATGTCGCCCTTGAACCCATTGATTCGGGCACCGAAGGCAATGTTTTCGTAGATGGTCTTGGGAAACGGGTTCGGCTTCTGAAACACCATGCCAATGCGACGTCGCACCTCAACCGGGTCAATCCGCTTCTCATAGAGATCATGGCCATCGAACAGCACCCGACCCTTCAGGCTGCAACCAGGCACCAGGTCGTTCATGCGGTTAAGCGCCCGCAGCACCGTTGACTTGCCGCATCCCGACGGGCCGATGAAGGCTGTCACCTTTCCGTTGGGAATGTCCATGAAGACGTTGCGCACGGCTTCGAACTTGCCGTACGAAATGGTCACGTTCTGCAGTGACAGGCAGGCTTCGCGTTTGCTCATGGTGTCCGGCGTGCTGATCATGATCGTGAAGATGTGGGGAAGTGGATGCGGGTCAGGTGCAAATCACGGTTTGCGAATCACGGTTTGACGTTCTGTTTCATGGGCGCGCCACCCTGCTGATCCAGCGTGCCAGTAGGTTCGCTGCCAGGATCATGATCACGAGCACGAAGGATGCTGCCCAGGCGAGTTCGTTCTGGGCCTCATAGGGCATGATCGCAAAGTTGAAGATCAACACCGACATCGAGGCGATCGGGCTGAACACACCTTCAGGCCAGAATGGTGAGAACAGCGCGGTGAAGATCAGGGGGGCCGTTTCACCTGCAGCCCTGGCAATTGCCAGCACCACCCCGGTGGCAATGGGTGTGAACGCTGCCGGCAGAGTGATCTTGAGAATGGTCACCACCTTGGAGGCTCCCACTCCATAGGCACCCCAGCGCAGTTCCTGGGGAACAAGCTTGAGGCCCTCATCGGTGGTCTTGATGACGGTGGGAAGCATGAGCACCGACAGGGCGATCCCGCCTGCCATGGCGCTGTAGCTCTGACCGGCGATCACGCGGGTGGCCACGATGATGCCATAGACGAAAACACCGCTGATGATTGACGGAACGCCAGAGAGAACGTCGTTGCCGAATCGCACGGCCTGGGCAAACCAGCCATTGCGTGAGTATTCACTGAGGAAGATTCCGCCGCCGACGCCAATAGGAATCGAAATCAGTGAGGCGACCAACGTGACCACGATGGTTCCCAGAATGGCGTTGCCGATGCCGCCGCCTTCAAGGCCTGGAGCCGGTGGGAGGTCGACGAAGAGCCTCAGACTGAGAAGTTTGCCCCCCTGGATCAGCACATAGATCAGAACCAGGAACAGCGGCAATACCGCAATGGCTGCAAAGGACCCAGCGAGCCCTGTGAGCACCTGGTTGAAGCGGTTGCGCAACAGATTGGGGTTATAGGTGAGCGGCCTGCGCTCAAACAGTGGACTGTTGCCGTAGGTGATCGGTGAATAGCTCATGGTGGATCAGTACTTCAGGCTCAGACGGCGGACAATCCACTGGGCAACAACGTTCACCACCAGTGTCAGCACCATCAGGATCAGGGCT
Source organism: Prochlorococcaceae cyanobacterium (assembly GCA_040399325.1). Classification (GTDB taxonomy): domain Bacteria; phylum Cyanobacteriota; class Cyanobacteriia; order PCC-6307; family Cyanobiaceae; genus RGUW01. The sequence goes on along the minus strand of JBBASJ010000001.1, from coordinate 157,441 downwards.
GCGTACATCAGGGCTGACACCTGAATGCCATCGGCTTCACCGAACTGATTGGCCAGCATCGAGGCGATGGTGTTGCCCGGTGCGAGCAGGGAAAGACTGAAGTTGAGGGAGTTGCCGATGATCATGGTCACGGCCATCGTTTCGCCCATGGCGCGTCCCAGGGCCAGCATGACGCCGCCTGTGATGGCCGAGATGGCAGCCGGCAGAATGATGTTGAGCAGAGCACCCCAGCGGGTTGTGCCCACGCCGTAAGCACCCTGACGCAGCTCGGTGGGCACCTGGTTGAGGGCATCACGGCTGATGGCCGTGATGATCGGCAGGATCATCACCACCAAAATGAGGATGGCTGGAGCCATGCCAGGGCCCTGGGCCTGACCGGCGAAAAACGGGCTCCAGCCCAGCAGGGTGTTGAGCAGGTTAAGCGCGGGCCTGATCGCCGGCTCCATCACGAAGATGGCCCAGAGGCCCAGCACCACCGAGGGAATGGCTGCCAGCAGTTCAACCATCAGACCGATGGCGTTGCGCAACTGCGCCGGGATCAGATCTTCCGTGATGAAGATGGCTGTGCCGACGCCCAGGGGCACGGCGATCAGCAGCGACAGAACCGAGGTCACCAGGGTTCCGTAGATCGCCACGAAGGCGCCGTAGTCGTTGTTGACGGGGTCCCACGATGAGGTGGTGATGAAGCGTGCGCCGAAGGTGGCGATGGCCTCACGGGCACCGTGGAAGACCGTCAGAACGATCGCGAGCAGCAGAATCCCGACAAAGGAGGCCAGGGCCAGAGTCAGGTAATGGAAGCCTTGATCCAGCAGCTTCTCGGAGGCCGGTCTGCGGCGCAGCGTGAACGCTGCAGCGTCAGAAAGGGGTGGAGGGGCCGACGTCATGCGTGGGGGGTCGCACCCGAGGTTTGGGTGCCGAACCGTTCGATTGGACTCTAAAAACAGCCTCTGGAGAACCGTTTAAGCCATGATTAACCTCGGTGCGGTCCAGACATTCGATCCTGGGTCCACGACGTCACGGGGAAGTCAGCGGCATGGGCCGAATCGTCGGCATCGATCTGGGTACCACCAATTCGGTGGTGGCGGTGCTCGAAGGCGGCCGCCCCACGGTCATCGCCAATGCTGAAGGTTCACGCACCACCCCTTCGGTGGTCGGCTTCAGTCGCGATCAGGAGCTGCTGGTGGGCCAGCTGGCGCGGCGCCAGCTGGTGCTCAATCCGCGCAATACGTTTGCCAATCTCAAGCGGTTCGTGGGCCGCACCTGGGATGAGCTCGAAGACGGCAGCCTTGCGGTGCCTTACACCGTGCGCGCCAACGACGCCGGGCTGGTGCGGGTCGTCTGCCCGGCCACTGAGCGGGAGTATGCGCCCGAAGAGCTCGTGGCCAGCGTGCTGCGCAAGCTCGTGGATGACGCCGCCACCTACCTGGGGGAGCCCGTGGAGGCCGCGGTCATCACCGTGCCGGCTTACTTCAACGATGCCCAGCGCCAGGCCACGCGCGATGCCGGACGCCTGGCCGGCCTCAGCGTCGAGCGCATCCTCAACGAACCCACCGCTGCGGCTCTCGCCTATGGGTTCGACCGCAGCAGCGTGAAGCGGGTGCTGGTGTTTGACCTGGGGGGTGGCACCTTTGATGTGTCGATCCTGCGGATCGCCAATGGGGTGTTTGATGTCAAAGCCACCAGCGGTGACACCCAGCTCGGCGGCAATGACTGGGACCAGCGCATCGTCGATTGGCTGGCCGATGCCTTTCAACAGGACCATGGGCTCGACCTTCGTCGCGACCGCCAGGCCCTGCAGCGCCTTTCGGAAGCAGCTGAGAAGGCCAAGATCGAGTTGAGCGGGGTTCAGAGCACGCCGATCTCGCTGCCGTTCATCGCCACCGGTGCAGAGGGTCCACTGCACATTGAAACCAGCCTTGAGCGCGGCACCTTCGAGGGTCTCTGCGTCGACCTGCTGGATCGCCTGTTGCGGCCCGTGCAGCGGGCCCTGAGAGATTCAGGCCTTGCAGCCGACGACATCGACGATGTTGTGCTCGTGGGTGGCTCGACCCGCATGCCGATGGTGCAGCAGCTCGTGCGCACCCTGGTGCCGCGGGACCCCTGCCAGTCGGTCAATCCCGACGAGGTGGTGGCCATCGGGGCGGCGATCCAGGCCGGAATTCTCACCGGTGAGTTGCGCGATCTGATGCTCAATGACGTTTCCCCCCTGTCGCTGGGTCTGGAGACCATCGGAGGCCTGATGAAGGTCCTGATTCCGCGCAACACGCCGATTCCAGTGCGCAAAAGCGACCTGTTCAGCACCTCTGAGGCGAATCAGAACGCCGTCGAGGTCCATGTGCTGCAGGGTGAGCGCCAGATGGCCGACGACAACAAATCCCTGGGGCGATTTCGTCTGTCGGGTATTCCCCCCGCTCCCCGTGGTGTGCCCCAGATCCAGGTCTCCTTTGATATCGATGCCAACGGACTGCTGCAGGTGTCGGCCAGCGATCGCACCACGGGCCGCCAGCAGAGCGTGTCGATCCAGGGAGGCACCAATCTGAGCGAAGACGAGATTCAGCGACTGATCGTCGAGGCCGAGCAGAAGGCCGCCGAGGACCGTCGACGCCGGGCCGACATCGATCGCCGTAACAGCGCCCAGACCCTGGTGGCCCAGGCCGAGCGCCGTTTGCGCGATGCGGCGCTCGAGTTGGGCCCCTATGGGGCCGAGCGTCAGCAGCGCTCCGTTGAGCTGGCGCTGCGCGATGTCCAGGATCTGATCGCCGCCGAAGCCGCCGGCCGGGTCGATCCCGCCGAGCTGGACATCGCCGCCAGTCAGCTTCAGGAGGCGCTTTATGGCCTCAACCGGCGCCTGTTGAGCGAGCGCAAGGCCGACCAGGGGCCCTTGCAGGGTCTCAAGAACACGCTCGGGTCGCTGAAAGACGAGCTGTTCTCCGACGATGAGTGGGACGACTGGGAGCGCCCAGGCAGCGATCCGTGGGCGTCATCGCCCCGACGCCGCGAGCCTGAGCGCTGGGAGGCGGAGCGCTGGGAGCGCGACAACGAACGTCCCATGCCCGCCCGCCGTTCGGCAGGTGCGCGAGCCAGCCGCTGGGATGAGGACGATCCCTGGGGTCAGCGCTGAACACCGTGACCACCACTGCAGCGCCTGCCGATTACTGGGCCGTGCTGGGGCTTGACCCCGGTGCCGACACCGCCACGCTCAAGCGGGCCTTTCGCAGCCAGGCTCGGCGCTGGCATCCCGATCTCAACGGTAACGATCCGGTCGCTGAAGAACGGTTCAAACTGGTCAATGAGGCCTATGCCGTTCTGTCGGATCCGCGGCGCCGCCAGCTCTGGGAGAGCGGCATGCCCGCCGCTGACAGCCCGAGTCAGGCCGCAGATGACCCTTTTGCCAGTGGCTTCCCCGCGTTTGACGCCTATCTGGACGTGCTTTTCGGTGATCGCCGCCGCCGTGAACGCCAGCCCCCCCCCGAGCCCCCTGGCGAGGTGACGGCCGCACCGCCGCCCCCGCCACCGGTGCAGGCCAGCGGTGATGTTGAGTCGTGGGTCGATCTGAGCCCCGACCAGGCCCTGCATGGCCATCGTGTCGAGCTCGAGTTGCCCGATGGCACCTGCGTTGAGGTCACCACCCCAGCGCTGGCTGGTGATGGCTGGCGCCTGCGCCTGGCCGGTGTGGCGCCCGGCGGCGGTGACCACTTTCTGCAGCTGCGGGTGCGCACCGCCGAAGGGTTGCGTGTCGACGGTCTGCGGGTGACGTACACCCTGGATCTGACGCCCGCCGAAGCGGCACTCGGCTGCGTGGCGCTGGTGCCCACCCTCAGCGGCACCGTGCAGCTGCGGGTGCCTGCCGGCTCGTCGAGCGGCCGGCTGCTGCGCCTGCGTGGCCGCGGTCTGGTCCTGGACGATCGCCGTGGTGACCAGCTCGTCGACATCCGCATCGTGGTGCCCGAAGCGCTCAGCGAGGCCGAGGCGGCGCTCTATCGCCGCCTGCAGGAGCTGGCCGACGGCGAGTGATCGCCTGAGGGCCCACACCGGCGCCGATGAGACACTGGGGCCAGTGCTCTGCAGGTGTTGTGGCGGGTCAACGGGTGTACGTGCTGCTCTTTGATGCCGGCAGCGACCAGGAAGGCATCCATTCCCTGGAGCTGTCCGGACGCACCGTCGTGTTGCTGTTTGAAGAGCACGATGATGCCGAGCGGTATGCCGGCCTGCTCGAGGCCCAGGATTTTCCGGTGCCCACCGTCGAGTCGCTCGACCGCGACGACATGGAACTCTTCTGCGAGCAATCGGGTTACGAGGGCCGCTTCGTGCCCAAGGGCTTTCTGCCCCAGACCGCCGAGGAGCGCCTGCTGATCGCGCCCCCCGAGCGCAACATGGACACCAGCCAGTGGCGCGACGAGGAGGCGGTTGAAGAGCGGGGCAACCCCGAACTCGAGGCATTCCGGCGCCGTCTCGAGGGTCTGTTGTGACCTTCCTTGACCGCGGCCACCTGCTCACCGAGCAGGCCAACCCACGCAGTGCCGACCTTGACCTGCTGCCCACCGGTGAGCTCGTTGCGCTGTTCTGCAGCGAAGACCGCGTGCCACAGCAGGCTGTCGCCGCCGCCGCTGATGCTCTGACAGAGGCGATCGATGCGATCGCCCAGCGCTTGCAGGCGGGTGGTCGTCTCTTCTATCTGGGCGCCGGGACCTCGGGTCGCCTCGGGGTGCTCGATGCGGCTGAATGCCCCCCCACCTTTTGCAGCGATCCCGAACTGGTGCAGGGGGTGCTGGCGGGTGGGGCACCGGCCCTGTTGCGCAGCTCCGAAGGGCGTGAAGATGATGCCGATGCCGGGCGGCACGACCTTGAGGTCCGGGGGTTCGGCCCGGGCGACTGCCTGGTGGGCATCGCTGCCGGAGGCACCACGCCCTATGTGCGCGGTGGCCTGACCCACGCGCGCGGCATCGGCGCTCTGGCCATCGCCATGGCCTGTGTTCCGATGGAACAGGTGGCCCTGCCCTGCGACATCGACATCAGGCTGGTGACCGGGCCGGAGCTGCTTGCGGGGTCCACCCGGCTCAAGGCGGGCACCGCCACCAAGATGGCCCTCAACATCCTCTCCACCGGGGTGATGGTGCGGCTGGGCAAGGTGCACGGCAACCGCATGGTCGATGTGGCCGTCACCAACACCAAGCTCGAGGATCGGGCCCTGCGGATGCTCGAGGATCTGGCCGCGGTGCCACGGGAACGGGGCCGCACGCTCCTGGCTGCGGCCGACGGTTCCGTCAAGCTGGCCCTGTTGATGGAACTTGCTGGCCTCGATGCCGTGTCGGCACGGCAGCGCCTGGCTGCCCACGGTGCCAGCCTGCGGCGAGCCCTGGCTCAGCCTGCAAACGCCCCCCAGTAGGGCGTCGTCAGCAGATCCACCCGGCGACGGGTCTCGGCAGGCACCTGATCGCGGGGTGTCATGAGTGCATGACGCAGGGCCTGGTGGGCGCTGCTGGGCGGCCGCTGCGCTGCCACCCGTTCGGCCGCCAGCCGAACGATCTGCTGGGCCAGTGCAGCATTGGCCCTGAGGTTGTCGATGACCATTTCAACCGTCACCGAAGCGTGCTCCTGGTGCCAGCAGTCGTAATCGGTGGCCATGGCCAGGGTGGTGTAGGCGAGTTCGCATTCGCGGGCCAGGCGCGCTTCGGTGTGGTTGGTCATGCCGATCACATCGCACCCCCAGGAGCGGTAAAGCTGGGATTCAGCCCGGGTGGAGAAGGCCGGTCCCTCCATGCACAGGTACGTCCCCTGGCGGTGCAGGCTGCGCCCTTCCGGCATGAGGCTCTCAGCCACGTCGGCCAGCAGCCGGCTCAGCACAGGGCAGAACGGATCTGCAAAGCCCACATGGGCCACGAGCCCATCGCCAAACATGGTGATGGGCCTCTGGTGGGTGCGATCGATCAACTGATCGGGCACCACCATGTCGAGGGGTCTGATCGGCTCCTGCAGGGAGCCCACAGCCGACACCGACAGCACCCACCGCACCCCGAGGCTGCGCAGGGCCCAGAGGTTGGCCCGGTAGGGCAGCTCGGTGGGTGTGTAGGTGTGGTGGCGTCCATGGCGGGCCAGGAACACCACCTCGATGCCGCCGATGCGGCCCATCAGCAGGCTGTCTGAAGGCTTGCCGTAGGGGGTCTCGAGCGTGAGTTCGCGAGGGTCTTCAAGTCCCTCCATCGCATACAGACCGCTGCCGCCGATGACGCCCAGCCGTGCATGGGCCAGATCCAGACTCGCTTCCAATCGCCCAATATCAGGTGCCTGCATTCTGGAGGTCGCCCGGGTGCTCGTCGTCGGGGTGGTGGTCGCCAGGGCCAGACCCCGCCCCATAAAGTCAGGTATTCGCCACTGACACCGTGACCAAGGCCGTGATGGAGACCGAGGCGGGAACGCTGACGCTTGAGCTGTTCGACGCCGACGCTCCCGGCACTGTGGCCAACTTCGTGAAGCTGGCCGAGTCGGGCTTCTACGACGGACTGGCCTTTCACCGGGTGATCGATGGATTCATGGCCCAGGGCGGTTGTCCCAATAGCCGTGAAGGATCCCGTGGCATGGCAGGCACGGGAGGCCCCGGATACACCATCAATTGCGAGATCAACAGCAACAAACACGAGGCTGGATCGCTGTCGATGGCCCACGCCGGCAAGAACACCGGCGGCTCCCAGTTCTTTCTCTGCCACGGTCCCCAGCCCCACCTCGACGGTGTGCACACCGTCTTTGGCAAGACCTCCGATCTCGATGTGGTGCTGGCCATCGCCAAGGGCACCCGCATCACCAAGGTGACGGTTCAGGCCTGACCCATCAGCCCTGGAGCTCCGGATCAGCCTGGTTCTGCCATCGCACCAGGCTTCCGGCATCCAGGGCCGCGATGGCGACGCTGCCCTGGCGAAGCTCTGACAGGGACCGTTGCTCGGCTTCGAGCGAAGCACTGGGATGGTTGAGCCGCCAGGGGTCGGGGCTCAGCAGCAGACTCACGGCCCGGGTGCCCGCAGGTTGCGAGAGCACCGTCAGGCAGCTCTGCAGCAGGGTCTCCCCGGCGTTGGCGAGAACGAGGGCCAGCTGGGGCGAATTGAGCAGCGCCAGGAGGCGCGGATCCTCCTCGGTTTCGCTGTGCAGACCGGCGCCGGCAGCCAGCTGCTGAATCTGCTCCTGCAGGGTCAGCAGCTCGCCATGGCTCTGCACCCCATGCCAGGCGAGCACCGCGGTGCTGCCTGCCACCGGACAGCTGGGGCCCTGCCCCATCAGGTGGCCCAGCTTGGTGCGCTTGGCCGCCAGGTAGGCAGCATTGTGCGTCCCGGGATCCATCACCAGCGGCACCCGGTCCTCCACCTGGAGGCCGTAACCGCCGAGCCCGGCGATCTTGCGCGGGTTGTTGGTGATCAACCGCAGGCGATGCACGCCCAGGTCACTGAGGATCTGGGCGCCGACGCCATAGTTGCGCAGATCGGCCGGAAACCCGAGCCGTTCGTTGGCTTCGACCGTGTCGAGGCCGGTGTCCTGCAGCGAGTAGGCCTTGAGTTTGTTGATCAGGCCGATGCCGCGGCCCTCCTGGCGCAGGTAGACCACCACCCCTTCGCCGGCAGCCTCGATCATGCGCAGGGCCGCTTCGAGCTGGGGACGGCAGTCACAGCGCAGCGAACCGAATGCATCTCCGGTGAGGCATTCGCTGTGCACCCGGACCAGCACCGGGCCTGGCGCCCGCTGGGGCTCGCCTTTGACCAGGGCCACATGCTCGCTGCCATCGAGTTCGTTGCGATAGCCCACGGCTTTGAAATCGCCGAAGGCACTGGGCATGCTGGCTTCGGCCTGGCGCCTGACAAAGCGCTCGGTGTCGAGCCGGTAGCGGATCAGATCGGCGATCGAGATCAGTCGCAGCCCATGGCGTCTCGCGTAGAGCGCCAGTTGCGGCAGCCGTGCCATCGAGCCGTCACTGTTCTGGATCTCGCAGATCACGCCTGCCGGGTACAGCCCCGCAAGCCGCGCAAGGTCCACGGCGGCCTCGGTGTGACCAGCGCGTTTGAGCACCCCCCCCTGGCGGGATCGCAGTGGAAACACATGGCCGGGGCGGCGCAGATCCGAGGGTCGGCTCTGGGGATGGATGGCAACCTGGATCGTGCGTGCCCGGTCCTCGGCCGAGATTCCTGTGCTGACGCCGTTTTCAGGGCCCGCGTCGACACTCACGGTGAAGGCGGTCTGGTTGCTGTCGGTGTTGCGGTCGACCATCAGCGGCAGGTCGAGGGCATCGAGCCGTTCGCCCTCCATTGCCAGACAGATCAGGCCCCGGGCCTCGGTGGCCATGAAATTGATCTGCTCGGGTGTCGCGAACTGGGCGGCGCAGATCAGATCGCCTTCGTTTTCCCGGTTCTCGTCATCCACCACCACGATGGATTCGCCGTTGCGGATTGCCGCCAGCGCATCGGCGATCGCATCGAACCGGATGGCATCGAGCTGCATGGCATCGAGCTGGATGGCTTCGTTGGCGACCGTCGCGTCGCCGGGCTGGGTATCGATCAAGGCCGCAGGATCCAGAGCGCAGGCCTGGCAAGCAATCATCCTTTATAAAGCCAGAAGGTTCCGGTCTGTCCGTGGTTCTCCAGCGCGTCGCGATCATCGGTGCCAGCGGTTACGGCGGCCTGCAGACCCTGAGGTTGCTGGCCGGCCATCCCCGCTTCGAGGTCACCTTTCTCGGTGGTGAACGCAGCAGCGGCAAGCGCTGGAGCGACCTCAATCCGTTCTTGCCCCTGCCTGGCGATCCGGTGGTGCAGAGCCCCGATCCCGAGGCGATCGCCGCGGCCGCCGACCTGGCCCTGCTGAGCCTTCCCAATGGGCTCGCCGCAGGCATGGTGCCGGGTCTGCTGGAGCGGGGCGTCAAAGTGGTCGACCTGTCGGCCGATTACCGCTACCGATCCCTGGCCCGCTGGCAGGAGGTCTATGCCAGCGAGGCGCGGCAGGTGCCCCGCTCTGATGACCGGCTCTGCGCCGAAGCGGTTTACGGATTGGTGGAGTGGCAGGCCGAGGCGATCGCCGCTGCCCGTCTGGTGGCAGCACCGGGCTGTTTTCCGACCGCCAGCCTGCTGGCCCTGTTGCCGTTTCTGCGGCAGGGGCTGATTGACACGGCCGGCATCGTCATCGACGCCAAGACCGGCACCTCGGGGGGAGGCCGCGCTGCCAAGGAACATCTGTTGCTGGCTGAGGCCGCCGAGGCTGTGGCGCCCTACGGCGTGGTGGGCCATCGCCACACCAGCGAGATCGAGCAACTGGCCGGCCAGGTGGCGGGCAGCCCCATCACGCTGCAATTCACGCCCCACCTGATGCCGATGGTGCGGGGGCTGTTGGCCACCGTGTACTGCCGCCTGCGCGACCCCGGGCTCACGGCCGCCGACTGCAGCACGGTGCTGAGCTCGGCCTACCGCCATACCGAGACCGTGGCGGTGCTGCCGGTGGGCACCTATCCGTCGACCAAGTGGGTGCGTCAGACGAATCGCGCTCTGCTGTCGGTGCAGGTCGACAGCCGCAGTGGTCAGCTGATCGTGATGAGTGCCATCGACAACCTGGTCAAGGGCCAGGCCGGCCAGGGTGTGCAGTGCCTCAATCTGCTGGCCGGTCTGCCGGCTGACACCGGGCTGCCACTGCTGCCGTTCTATCCCTGACTACGCTCCAGGCGATGGGCCAGCAGGGCCACGGCTGCGGGCAACAACCGATGTTCCTGCTGTTGGATGCGGGCGCTGAGGCTGGCGTGATCGTCATCGGCCATCACCGGAACCGCCGCCTGCATCAGGATCTCGCCCGCATCGACGGCCTCAGAGACCAGATGCACCGTGCAGCCGGCCAGGGTGACCCCGGCCGCCAGCGCCTGCCCCACCGCATCGATGCCCTTGAAGCTGGGCAGCAGCGACGGGTGAATGTTGAGCAGCCGTCCTGCAAAGGCCTGAATCAGCACCGGTGTGACGATGCGCATCCAGCCGGCCATCACCACCAGATCCACCGAGCGGCTCTGCAGGCAGTCCACCAGGGCCTCATCGAGGGCCTCCCGGGTGGCATGGTCACGGTGATCGAGCAAACGCCAGGGAACGCCCAGACGCTCGGCCCGCCGCTGGGCGCCGCAGCCCGGGTTGTTGACGATCAATTGCACCACCCGGGCCGCAAGTTGACCGTCGTTGCAGGCGTTGACCAGGGCTTCAAAGTTGCTGCCCTGGCCTGAGGCCATCACCCCCAGGCGCAGCCGGTGGACCGGCAGCTGGGACGGTGGCAACGGCCACTGGACTCCCGCCGCATCGCGGTTAGGGTTTGACAAAGCGGGCCTCGGCTGATGTCCCACCTGTCCATCTTGCCAACGGTCTTCAGGGATGCCGACACCTTGATGCGTTCGCTGCAGTCCCTGGGGTTCCAACCCGTCTCAGGCGGATGGGTCGGCGGTTTTGCCAAGGAGCGTCAGGCTGTTGCCGTCAGCGTTGAGCTGGCTGATGGCCAGCGGCTTGGCTGGCAGCACCAGGCAGACGGTCGCCTGGCTCTGGTTGCCGATCTGCAGCAGGTCTCCCGGTCCAACACGCTGCGGTTGCTGCTGGGCCGCCTCACCAGGGCCTATGCAGCCTTCGACGCCCTGCGCCAGGCTGCTGCCGATCCAGACCTGGCGTCGGCCTCGGTGGTCCTGCATCCCTGAGTGCTGCCGTGATCGCGCTGGAGCTCGATCTGCGCCAGGGTCACAGCCATCGGGTCGATGTTTGTCTGCGGTTCACCCCGCGACAGCACAGGCTTGTCCTGGCCCTGCCCCGCTGGACTCCGGGGTCGTACCTGCTGCGCGAGTACGTGGGCCATCTCGAGGGTCTGGTGGTGCACCAAGGCGGGGTGCCACTGACAGCGCGGCGCACCACGCCTTTTGTCTGGCAGCTCGAGCTCAGCGAGCTGGCCCCGCTGACGATCAGCTACACCATCCAGGCCGCTGAACTCAGCGTGCGCACGGCCCATCTCACCGATGAGCATGGCTTTCTCCCCCTGGCAGCGGTCGTGCTGGCCATTGAGGGCGAGCGTTGGACACCCCATCAGTTGAAGCTGGTTCTGCCTGATCACTGGCAGGGCTTTGTGCCCCTGCCACAACAGACCGATGGCACCTGGCTGGCCAGCGATCTCGACCAACTGATCGACAGTCCGGTCGAAGCCGGTCCCCATGCCGTCCATGGGTTCAGCGTGGCCGGCGTGCCCCACCGGTGGGTGACCTGGGGTGACGATCTGCCCGGTCACGACGCGCACTGGCTTGCCGATGTCGAAGCGGTGTGCCTGACCTGCTGCCGGCTGCTGGCCGAACCCCAGCCCGCGGCGTCGAGCTATTTGTTTGTGCTGCACCTCACGGAGCAGGGGTACGGCGGACTGGAGCACGACGCCAGCACCGTGCTGCAGTTCGGTCGTCGCACCCTCTGCCGTCCGGAGGGGCGGCGCAAGCTGCTGCAGCTGGTGGCCCATGAGTATTTGCACCAGTGGAATGTGCGGCGTCTGCGACCTGCCGAGCTGGTGCCCATCGACTACGGCGATGCCGTGGTCGTGCCAACCCTGTGGTTTGCCGAGGGTGTGACCAGCTATCTCGACCAGCTGTTGCCCCATGCCGCCGGGTGCTGCAGCGGCGAGCAGGTGATCGCCGATCTCGGCGACGATCTGAGCCGCTACCGACTCAGCCAGGGCCGACAGGTGCAGAGCCTGCTCAGCAGCAGCGAGGAGGCCTGGGTGAAGCTCTACAGGCCCCACGCCCATGCCGCCAGTCAGCAGATCAGCTACTACCTCAAAGGTGCGGTTCTGGCGCTGGTGCTCGATCTGCACCTGCGCCGTCATGGCAGCTGGATCGGTGCTGTGCTGCAGACCCTCTGGCGCAGCCACGGTCGCTGCCGCAGGGGTTACAGCCAGGCCGATCTGCTCGCCGTGTTTGCGGCACTTGCCCCCGATCTGGCCACGCTGTTGCCCCATTGGCTGGGCAGCACCGAAGATCCCCCACTCGAACCCCTGCTGGCCGATGTGGGGCTGCAGCTGACTCCCTTGACGGCCAAAGTCCCCCATCTGGGGTGCCAGTTTGAGGCCAGAGCCGGTGGGGGACTGTGGGTCAGCCGTTGTGAGCGCAACGGTCCGGCCCAGCGCAGCGGACTGCAGGTGGGTGATGAATGCATCGCCCTCGATGGCGAGCGGATTCGCACCCTGGAGGAGCTCCAGTTGCTGCTCGGGGGCTCTATCGCAGGCCAGCGCCCTGCTGACGAACGCCCTGCAGGCCAGAGGCTCCCGCCGCGTGATCTGCTCATCAGTCGCGACGGTCGCCTGTGCCAGCTCACCCTGCAGCCCGAGGCGCCGGCGGTGGAACGCTGGACACTCACAGCCGTTCCCCAGGCGAGCCCCGATGCCATGGCTCGCCGCCAGTCCTGGCTCGCCCTGCAACCGCCATGCGCCTGAAGCCGGGAGCGGTCGATGCCAGAACGGTGCTGGCAGCCCTGGCTGGGGCACTGGTGCTGCTGGCCGGTCTGTTGATGGCCAGACCCGAACACAGCGTCACCCAGCAGGTTGGTTCAAGCCCGGGTGTACCGGTCCCGGATGCCGCGCCCAAGCCCCCGATGCAGCCCCGCTGGCGATCGCCCCTGCGTCACAGCTGTACGCCGGACGACGCCATGCTGCGTTCGAGGCTGGGGCAGCGCGCAGCGCTGCTGCGCGGCTCGGCGGGACCACTCGGTATCGATCCCACCAACTACGGCGAGCGCCACCGCCGCGATGCCTTTGGTCGTGAGCTTGCGACGACGCCCAGCCTGATCGTGCTCCACGAGACCGTCTATGGGATCGGCTCGGCGATCAATACCTTCATGACACCCCATCCGAACGATGCCGATCAGGTCAGCTACCACGCCCTGATCGGCCTCGATGGCGCAGTCGTTCAGGTGCTCGACCCGTCGAAACGGGCGTTCGGCGCTGGCAATTCGGCCTTCAACGGCGAGTGGGTGGTCACCAATAGGGCCTTTCGCGGTTCGGTGAACAACTTCGCCCTGCACGTGAGTCTGGAGACGCCGCTCGATGGCGAGGACAATGCACCCGAACACAGCGGTTACACCGCATCCCAGTACGACGCGTTGGCACTTCTGCTTGCGCAATGGATGCGGCGCTATGGCATTCCACCCGAGCGCATCACCACCCATGCCCATGTCGATCTGGGTGGCGAGCGGGCAGACCCACGCACCTTTGACTGGCAGGCTCTGCAACAACGGCTGGCAGCTCTGGGCCTGCTCTGCCGCTGACAGGATCAGATCAGGGCCGATGTGACGTGCCGGCGATGGCCGTACAGCAGGGCGTGCAGTTCAGGGTCCTGCATGTAGCGCAGGACCCGCCGTGGGTAGTCCAGCTTGCCGTTGTGCAGATAGGCCAGCACCGCCAGGGACTTGGCGTCCCTGGGACTCTGGCTGGCCAGCAGCATGCGATGGCGGGGGTAGCCGAGTTCGGCGCTGAGCCTGGCGAATTTGCCGACCAACAGGGCCACGTTGCGTTGGGGATCGAGCAGCTGGTTGCGTGCCTGCTGCAGTTCGGCCTCGCTGGCATCTGCACGCAGCAAACCCTGGTGCACCATCTCTCCAAGCCCGAGCTGGCCCGGTCCCAGGGTGCTGAACAGGCCCGAATGGGCCGCGATCGGATGACTCTCGCCTGGTTTGGCGTGCTGCATCTCGTCAAACAGCACCGCCATCACCAGCATCGGATTGACGCCGCGTCTCTGGGACTCCGTGATCACCGCGGGCCTGAGATCCTCCAGGCGCGACAGGGTCACCGACCGCAGCGGTTGCAGCTGATCGAGTCCCTCTGTGAACAACTGGGCCAGCCTGGGCTGCGGTCCATGCACACCGAACCGCTGCTGCAGCTGCTTCAGCTCCTGCGAAGAAAATTCGAGGGGATCGGCACCGGTGCTCCCCCTGGGATCGTTAATGCTGCCGACCAGTCCTGGATCTGATAGCAGCGGGCCTCCGGGCGTAGCGCGCAGGGCCGGCAGCAGGCACCCCACCGTGAGGGCGAGGAACCAGACCCGCTTCCGGGGGTTGCGCCAGAGCGATTCAGTTCTGCCCAACACCTCGGTGAGCGGATTGAAGACCCGCATCGGGACCGATCAGAAAGGCACAACATTCCGAAACATAGAGCAAATCAACAGATCTGTCCTTCTCCGGTCTGGCGGTTGTCATGCTGGCCCAGGCCAGGGCGTTCAGCCGGACACCCATGGGCTGCCAAGCCCTGCAAAGACCGATACCGTCTGGTTGTTCCCTCCCTGGGCACCATGCCGCTGGCGTCTGATCCGTTTGTTTCCACCCCTGCGCAGCAGTGGGAGCGCTTCTGTGGGTTGCTCTGGTACGACCAACCGCTTGGATTCTGGCTCGATGTGAGCCGCATGGCGGTGGGCCCGCAGCAGCTCGATCAGCTGCGGCCGCGTTTCAGCCAGGCTTTTGCGGCCATGCAGGCGCTCGAGGCAGGGTCCATCGCCAATGGCGATGAGCAGCGCATGGTGGGCCATTACTGGTTGCGTGATCCCGACCTGGCGCCCGACGCCGGCACCGGCGATCACATTCGCCAGGAGGTTGATCGCATCGAGGCCTTCGGTCGCGACGTGCTGGCTGGCTCCCGGCGAGCGCCCAACGGCCAGCCCTTCACCGATGTGTTGTGGATCGGCATCGGTGGCTCGGGGCTGGGCCCCCTGTTGATGACCCGAGCCATGCAAGAGGAAGGCCGTGGCCTCCCCTTCCACTTCTTTGACAATGTCGATCCCCAGGGCATGAGCCGCACGCTGGGGGCGCTGCAGTCGCGTCTGGCGACCACCCTGGTGATCGTTGTCAGCAAGTCGGGTGGTACGCCTGAACCGCGCATCGGCATGGAACAGGCCCGGGCCAGACTCGAAGCGAGCGGGCTGCAGTGGAACGCCCAGGCGGTCGCGGTGACCATGGCCGGCAGTCACCTCGACCAGTTGGCTGTCACCGAGCAGTGGTTGGAGCGCTTCGATCTGCCCGACTGGGTCGGGGGGCGCACCAGCATCATGGGCGCCGTGGGCCTGCTGCCGGCCGCTCTGATCGGTGCCGACCTGCGGGCGTTTCTTGCCGGGGCGGCAGCGATGGACGTGCTCACCCGCAGCCCCGACCTGGAACGCAACCCCGCGGCCCTGCTGGCGGCCAGTTGGTACCTGGCCGGCGACGGCAAGGGTCTGCGCGACATGGTCGTGCTCCCCTATCGCGACCGGCTCGAGGTGTTCAGCCGGTACCTGCAGCAGCTGGTGATGGAAAGCCTGGGCAAGAAGCTCGACCGAGACGGGCAGGTGGTGCACCAGGGGATCGCGGTCTATGGCAACAAGGGGTCCACCGACCAGCACGCCTATGTGCAGCAGCTGCGCGACGGGGTGGACAACTTCTTTGTGACCTTCATCGAGGCGCTCGATGACCCGAGCGACATTCAGCCCGTCGATGGTGAGAATCCCGCTGATTTTCTCGATGGTTTCCTGCAGGGCACCCGCACAGCCCTGCTCGAAGGCGGCCGTCAGAGCCTGACGATCTCCCTGCAGGTCTTCAACGAACGCAGTCTGGGCGCGTTGATTGCCCTGTTTGAGCGTGCCGTCGGCTACTACGGCGAACTCGTCAACATCAATGCCTACCACCAGCCCGGAGTCGAGGCTGGCAAGAAGGCGGCGGCCGAGATCCTGGCGCTGCAACAACGGATCGAGCAGACCCTGGCTGACGGCCAGGCCCGCACCCTGCTGCAGCTGCAGCAGGATCTGGGTGCGGGTGCCCCGACATCGCCGGAGCCCCTCTTCTGGATCCTGCGCCATCTGTGCGGCAACCAGCGGGGTTATCAGGCCGAAGGGGACTGGGGGCAGCCGAATGCCCTGCTGTTTCGCAGCGTTGTGGGGTGACCCTGCTGTCGAGGGGTGAGATCCGAACGCTTTTGGTGGCGGAGGGCACACCCAACCCCGTTCACATGGCTTTACACTTGCTTCAAGTTTCGTCAAAAACGAACGCACCATGGCTGACTCCAACACCCGCTTCGGCTTCGTCTCTTTCGCCGAGACCTGGAATGGTCGCCTGGCGATGATGGGCTTTGTGATCGGTCTGGCGACCGAGCTGCTCACCGGTCAGGGCATCCTGAGCCAGATCGGCCTCGGCTGAGCTGTGCAATCGGCGTAGTCGCCAACCACCCTGACCCCTGCGCAAGCAGGGGCTTTTTTGTGGTTTGTGATCGCCGCAACGCCCCAGGGCCCCCCATGGGAAGCTGCGACGTGCTGCGAACGCCACCGTGATGCGTACCATCAGCGCCCCCGGTCTGACCTTGCGCCACTGGCCGGGTTGGCTGGCACCAGCCACTGCCGATCCCCTCATGGATCACCTCCTGAACGCGGTGACCTGGCGTCAGGAGGAGATCCGCCTGTTTGGCCGCACCCACGCCATCCCAAGGCTCACCAGCTGGATGGCTGATCCGGGGCTGCGGTACCGCTACAGCGGCCTCGAGCAGCAGCCCCAGCCCTGGTTGGAGGCGCTGCTGCAGTTGCGCCAACGTCTTGAGCAGCTCTGCGGGCATCCCCTCAACTCTCTGCTGCTCAACCACTACAGGGATGGTCACGACGCCATGGGCTGTCACGCCGATGACGAGCCCGAACTGGTGCCGGAGGCTTCGATTGTGTCGCTCAGTCTGGGGGTGTGCCGCAGTCTGCGCTTCAAACCCAAGCCACGGTCAGGCCTGGCGGCCCACCAGCCGAGCCAGGTTGTCGATCTCTGCCATGGCGATCTGCTGCTGATGGATGCACCCACCCAGCAGCACTGGCTGCATGAGGTGCCCCGTCGTCGCCGTTTGACGCAATCGCGACTCAACCTCACCTACAGGCGGCTCAGGGCACCAGATTGACCAGCTTGCCCGGCACCACAATCACCCGACTCGGCGGTTTGCCTTCAAGCCATTTGCTGGCGATGTCACTTGCCAGGGCGAGCTGTTCGAGGGTTTCTTTGTCGGCATCCGCCGGCACGTCAAGGCTGCCGCGCACCTTGCCCTTGATCTGAATCACCAGGGGCACGGTGCTGCGCACCAGGGCTGAGCTGTCGACCAAGGGCCAGGACTGCTGGTGCACATCGCCCTGGCCGCCAAGCTGCTGCCAGAGCTCAGAGGCCAGATGGGGCGCAAAGGGTGCCAGCAGCACTACCAGGGCAGCCAGGGCCTCGACGAACACCGGCTCGCGGCAGCTCTCGCCGAGACTGGTCAGGGCATTGCTGAGCTTCATCAGTTCAGCCACCGCGGTATTGAACTGATACGGATCGTGGAGGTCGTCATCGATGGCGGTGATGGCCGTGTGCACCGCGCGACGCAGCTCCAGCTCGGGCTCACTGAGGGCTGGAGACGGGTTCTGCACAGCGGCGGTGGCGGCCTGCACGGCGGCATCGCCCCCGAGATCGGCAACGCTGAGCCGGCGCCCGACGGCAGCCTCAACCAGACGCCAGAGTCGCTGCAGGAAACGGAACTGACCCTCGACGTCGGCGTCATCCCACTCGAGATCCTTCTCGGGCGGTGCTTTGAACAGAATGAACATGCGGGCGGTATCAGCGCCGTAGCGATCGATCACCGCCCCTGGGTCAACGCCGTTGTATTTCGATTTCGACATCTTTTCGTAAAATGTCTCCAGCACCTGCCCCGAATCAGGATCTCGCGGATCGTTGGGATCGCTCACATCGGCGGGCGCGATGTATTTTCCGGTCAGGGGGTTTTTGTAGGTGATCCCCTGCACCATGCCTTGCGTCAGAAGCCGCGCAAAGGGTTCGTCAAAGCCAAGCAAACCGCGATCCCGCAGCACCTTGGTGAAAAAGCGCGAATACAGCAGATGCAAAATAGCGTGTTCAATCCCGCCCACATATTGATCAACCGGTAACCAGCGGTTGACCGTCTCCTTGGTGAACGGCAGGTCTGTGTTGTGGGGATCGGCGTAGCGCAGGTAATACCAACTGGAACACATGAAGGTGTCCATGGTGTCGGACTCGCGCCGTGCCGGCTTGCCGCAGCAGGGGCAGGCGACACTGGCCCAGCTCTCGAGCTGAGCCAGTGGGGAGCCGCCCCTGGCGCTCAAGGCGACATCGCGGGGCAGCTCGACCGGCAGCTGATCAGCAGGCACCGGCACCACGCCGCAGTCGTCGCAGTGGATCACGGGGATCGGGCATCCCCAGTAGCGCTGCCTGGAGATCAACCAGTCGCGCAGGCGGAACTGCACACGGCCCCGTCCCCAGCCCTCGGCCTCGGCCTCGGCCACGATCGCTGCCCTGGCCTCGCTTGTGCTGAGCCCATCGAAGTGGCCCGAGTGGATCAGCACGCCGCTACCGCTAAAGGCGCCGCCTTCAAAGGCATGCTCATCACTGCCCTCGGGCACGATCACCTGCTGCACCGGCAGTTCGTACTGGCGGGCAAACACGAAGTCGCGCTGGTCGTGGGCGGGCACCCCCATGACGGCACCGGTGCCGTATTCAGCCAGCACGTAGTCGGCGATCCAGATCGGGATCAACGCGCCATTGGCGGGGTTGCGCACCATGGCCCCAAGCGGAACACCGCGCTTGGGCCTGTCATCGGCTGTGCGCTCCTGCTCGCTCTGGCGGCTCACTAGGTCGACAAAAGCCTCGACCGCCGGCTGCTGCTCAGCGGTGGTGAGCGCCGTCACCAGGGGATGCTCGGGCGCCAGCACCACGTAACTGGCTCCAAAGATCGTGTCGGGCCGGGTGGTGAACACCGTGATCTGCTGACCGCTGGCTGTGCCGGCCCTGTCAACCACCTCAAAGCTGAGCTCGGCCCCGCTGCTGCGGCCGATCCAGTTGGCCTGCATCGTGCGCACCCGCTCGGGCCATCCCGTGAGCGTGTCAAGGTCGTCGAGCAGCTGGTCGGCGTAGGCGGTGATCTTTAAAAACCACTGCCGCAACTTGCGCTTTTCGACCAGGGCACCGGAGCGCCAGCTGCGGCCGTCGGCATCGACCTGTTCGTTGGCGAGCACCGTCTGGTCGATCGGGTCCCAGTTGACGGTGGCGTCGCTCTGGTAGGCCAGGCCGGCGTCCAGAAACTGCAGAAACAGCCACTGGGTCCAGCGGTAGTAGTCGCTGTGGCAGGTGGTGACCTCCCGGTCCCAGTCGATCGACAGGCCCAGCCGCTTGAGCTGCTCGCGCATGCTGGCGATGTTCTGGTCGGTCCAGGGGCCGGGCTCGACCCCCCGCTCGATGGCGGCGTTCTCAGCCGGCAGGCCAAAGGCATCCCAGCCCATCGGCTGCAGCACCTGGTGGCCCCGCATGCGGGCGGCCCGGGCGATCACATCGGTGATCACATAGTTGCGCACATGGCCCATGTGCAGGTTTCCCGAGGGGTAGGGAAACATCGACAGGGCATAGAACGGCCGGTCACCGCCCGTGGGAGTCCTGTCGCACTGGCATTCGGCCCAGCTCCCCTGCCAGCGCTCCTCCAGAGCCTGGGGTTCGTAGCGCGAGGCGGGGGACTGCGGCTCAGGCAACGCTTCGGGGGCAGCTCCAGGCTGCCGGCGGCGGATGCCCAGATCGTGCCACAGGGTCGTCAGATCAGGGCTCTGATCAGCTCGACCGCGTCACGGTTGACCAGGCTCAGGGGCTGGCCCTCACCGGGAGACAGCGCCAGGTAGCGCTGGTCCTGCCAACGCAGCACCCCTTCGAGCTGGTCGCCGCTGCGCAACACCAGCCGCACTGCCGTGGCCTGGCGGATCAGATCCTGAATGTGCCTGACCCCCGGCTGGGTCGTATCGAGCGACGGGGCCCGTCGGTCAAAGCCGCTGTTCATAGGATCGAACCGTCAGTCCAGCGCAGCTCTGCCGTGCTCCATTTCAGCAAATACCAGGGTCTCGGCAACGATTTTCTGATGGTGGATGCCCGCAGGGCGCTGGCCGACGAAGCTCCGTTTGCGTTGACGCCCGAGCGGATTCAACGGTTGTGTGATCGCCGGTTCGGCATCGGTGGCGACGGGGTGATTCTGGCGCTCCCCCCCGAAGCCCACGGTGATGTGCGCATGCGCATCTTCAATGCCGATGGCAGCGAACCCGAAATGTGCGGCAACGGCATTCGTTGTCTGGCACGCTTCCTGGCCGACAGCGATGGCGATCAGCCGGGGCGACGCTGGCAGGTTGAGACCCTGGCCGGCATCATCGTGCCCGAGCTGCTCGATGACGGCCTGATCCGGGTCGATATGGGGAGGCCCTATCTCGAACCGGCCACCGTGCCCACCACCCTGGGTCCGGGACCTGCGGGCCTCCCCCAGGGAGCCCTCACGGTCGACGGCAGCAGCCTTGAGGTGGCTGCTGCCGGCATGGGCAATCCGCACGTGGTGATTCCGGTGGCCGACGTCGAGTCCATCGATCTGCAGCGGCTGGGTGCCGCCCTGGAGGTGCATCCCGCCTTCCCGGCCCGTACCAACGTGCATTTTGTGCAGGTGCTGGCGCCCGACCATCTGCGCATGCGGGTCTGGGAGCGGGGCGCGGGTCCCACCCTGGCCTGTGGCACCGGCGCCTGCGCCACGCTGGTGGCCTGCCGATTGCTGGGTCTGAGTGCCGATCAGGCACGGGTGGAGCTCCCCGGTGGGCCTCTCACGATCGCCTGGAACGGTGATCCCGACAGCTCGGTGTGGATGAGTGGCCCGGCTGAGGCGGTGTTCGACGGCATGGTCACGCCTGAGCTGTGGGGCGAGGGTCCCGCGCAGGAGGAGCCCGCTGCAGCACTCCCGGCCAGCCAGCCCAGCAACCCTGACACGATCGACTGTGCGACGGCCTGCGTGAATGGCTGCCTGCGTCCTGAACACTGCCCCAGTGCCGAGGCCCGGGCCCGGGCCATGGCGTTGCTGCAGAACACCTCGTTGGACGGGTTGGTGACGATGGCCAGTGAATCGCTCGAGGCCCGAACCCGCGCCCGTTTCAGCCGTGACCTCTGACGCTGCGCTGTACCTCGACGCCTGT
Organism: Prochlorococcaceae cyanobacterium; assembly: GCA_040399325.1. GTDB lineage: Bacteria > Cyanobacteriota > Cyanobacteriia > PCC-6307 > Cyanobiaceae > RGUW01. Next base: position 136,452 of record JBBASJ010000001.1, on the reverse strand, counting down.
GCCACCACGCCGCTGCTGCCGCAGGCTCAGGACGCGATGGCCCTGGCCCAGCGCGACGCCTGGGCCAACCCCAGCAGCCTGCATGGGTTCGGCCTTGCGGCGTCCGAGTCGCTTGAGCGCGCCAGGCTCCAGCTGGGCCGGCACCTCGGCACTGTTGCCGATGCGGTCCTGTTCTGTTCAGGAGCGACCGAATCCATCGATCTGGCGCTGCTGGGCGCTGCGGCGCCGCTGCAGCCCGGTCGGCTGCTGATCTCAGCCGTCGAACACCCTGCCGTGGTGGCGGCCGCCCAGCGACTGGCCCGTCAGGGCTGGCAGCTGCAGCGCTTAGCCGTCGACGGGCAAGGACGAATTGATCTTGTCGCTCTTGAAGCCCTCCTGGAACCCCCGACCCGTCTGGTGTCGGTGATCTGGGGGCAGAGCGAAGTCGGATCCGTGCAATCCCTCGAAGCGATCGGCAACCTCTGCCGCCGGCATGGGGTGTTGTTGCACAGCGATGCGGTCCAGTTGGCACCGCACGTCCCGATTCATTTTGACCAGCTACCTGTGGACCTGCTCAGCCTCACCGCGCACAAGCTTGGAGGTCCACGGGGGATCGGCTGCCTGCTGGTGCGCCCGGGTCTGGAGCTGCAGCCTCGGCTCGGCGGTGGTTCCCAGGAGCGGGGACTGCGGGCCGGTACCGAGCCGGTGGTGTTGGCAGCCGGATTCGCGGCGGCGCTCGAGGTCGCGCAACAGGCGCACACCAATGGCGAAGCCCAGCGGGTCGAACGGATGCGCAACCGCCTGCTCGCCGAGCTGACGCAACTGGATCAGGTGCAGTTGAGCGGGCCGGATCCAGCCCACAGTCCCCGTTTGCCGCACCACATCAGCGTCATGGTGAAAGACCGTCGTGGTGGTTGGATTCCGGGGCGGCAGCTGGTGCGGGCCCTGTGGCGCCAGGGCATCGCCGCCAGCAGCGGCTCAGCCTGCAGCGCTGCCTCTGGTGGCCCGGCGGCCAGCCCGGTGCTCCAGGCCATGGGTTTCGATGCTGCACAGGCCGCAGCGGGCCTGCGCTTCAGCCTGGGGCCCTGGCTGCAGGAGTCCGAGCTCGGCAGGGTCTGCCTGGCGCTCGACGCCGCCATCGCCAGGTGCGGTTCTGAGGCTCCGGACCTCTAGGGTCGGCGCGCAGCTCCCGCGCTTGTGATGCTTCCTGCCGATCTTCGCTCTGCTGAAGCTCAGACGCTTGCGGCTCTGCAGGCTGTGTTGCAGGGCAACGATGGGGGTCGCTGGAGCATCGAATGGCGCTTCGAGGGTCTGCGACTGCTGGCGCCGGTGCTGCGCCTGCTGACCCAGCTGAGCCAGCAGGGGGTGCCGGTGCTGCTGCTGTTCAGCGATGCCGGTGGGGCCGCCCTGGCGCGCCGCGATGCGCCCGAGCTGGCCGATCGCATCGTTGATTTCCGCCAGCTCGAGCAGCGCCCGAGCACCGATGGGGTGCTGCTGGCCATGGCTCCCAGCGCCGCCGACTATGAAACCTTTGAGCGACTTTGTGAGCGACACTGCGGCAGTGTCGTCATGGTCAACGGTCGCCTCGAGGATGCGGCGGTGGGCATCGGCAGCGTCGCGCGTGAGCGCCGGCGCGGGTTCGTGTCCACCTGGTCGAGCGCCTATGCGCTGATCCCCCTCGACGGCGGTGCGCTGCGACAGGCGGCTCCCGGTCCCTGGGAGCTCTACCGCAGCGAGGCCGATGGTTATCGCCTGGCCGCCACGTTCGAGCAGAGGCCCGATGGCGAAGCCATCGCCGCGACGCTCAGTGGCGACGCCGGCGCCGGTGTGGCCGGCACCCTTCGCGCCGTCGATGCCCTGATCGAGGGGCTGCGCAACTGAAGCCCGACTGGCCGGCCAGCGCCAGGCTCCGTACACTGCCGCACAGTTCTGGACCGCCCATGACGTCTGCTCCTCAAGGCGGTGGTTCCCGTTCCTGGAGCCTGGTGGATGCGGGAGCAGCTGCTGCCCTCGTGCTGGCTGCCGTCGGCGTGATCTGGAGTCCCAAGCTCAGCAACGCGGTCGCCAGGGCGACCGGCGGTCTCACCCCTGTCACGGTCATGGTCGATGTGCGGGGCGTCCCGGTCGCCTCACCGGCCATGGTGCTGGAGTCGGCGCGCAGGGCCGGCAAGCTCGCCATCGTGATTCGCAATCAGCCCCACGGCAGCGTCAGGCTCGATGCGGTGATTCCCCTGACCCGCCGATTGACTGCGGTCCAGCCCAACGGAACCGTGGTCACCGCCCCCGATCCCAACCAGCAGACCCTGCCCACCCTCGATGCACGGTTTGTGCTCAAGGGGCAGGGCCGGCGCGCCGGCGGTGGCGTCGTGTTCGGCAACCAGAATCTCAAGATCGGCGCCCCGGTGGAGCTCGAGGGTGAATCCTTCCGTGTGATCGGCAGCGTCACCGGTCTCCAGCTCGGCCCATCCTGATCGTGATGGCGTCTGCCCTGCGCTGGTGGCTCGGTGGTGCACTGCTGTTGGGCGGTCAAGCCCAGGCAGTGCCGCTGTCTCCGCCGCCCCTCGGCCTGCCCCAGCTCCAGCAGCAGGTGAGTTGCCCCGCCCTGCAGGCACGCGTGGCCGCACAGGTGGGTGCCGAATCCCCGGTGTGGAGCATCAGCGTTGCCGATCCCCAGGGCCGTCTTCTGGCCGATGTCAATGGCTCCATCCCGCGCATTCCCGCGTCCAACCAGAAGCTGATCAGCACCGCCTACGCCCTCGATCAGCTCGGTCCGGACTACCGCCTCAGATCCCAGCTCTGGCGCCTTGCCGACGGCCGTTTCCGTCTCACCGGTGAGGGCGATCCCGATCTGGCGCTGCCCCAGTTGCAGCGTTTTGCCAAGCTCGCCCTCGGTTCTGGCGGCGGCAGCACGCAGATCGCTGGTCCCGTCAGGCTTGAGCTTGCCGAAGAACCGCCGCAGGCCTGGTGGCCGATGGGATGGGATCCCAACGACCGGTACTACGCCTACGGCGCACCGATCACGCGGCTGGCGGTGACCAGCAACGCCATTCACGACGCCGTGCTCAACCCCCCGTCACGGTTGCAGACGTTGCTGCAGCGCTCTGCCACGCAGCAGGGTGGCCGTCTACAGGTCGCACTGGTCTCGGCCCGGCAACCCATGCCCGCTGATGCGGTGTTGCTGCATGAGGAGGCTTCAGCCTCGATGCACAATTTGCTCAGTCTGGCCAACACCGAAAGCCACAACTTCACCTCCGAGGTCTTGCTGCGGCAGGCCTCCGGCAGCTGGGATCTGGCTGAGGTGCGCCGCCGGGCGACCCTGTGGCTGGGTGAACAGGGGTTGCCATTGCAGGGTCTGCGCCTTGCCGATGGCAGTGGTCTCGACCGCGCCAACCGGCTGACCAGCCGCCTGCTCGCAGCCCTGTTGCTGCGCATGGATCACCACCCCTATGGCCGCCAGTACCTTGCGTCGATGGCGGTCGCGGGAGAGCGCGGCACCCTGCGCCGCCTGTACGGAGGCACACCCCTGCAGGGGCGTTTCGTGGGCAAGACCGGCACCATCAGTGGCGTGCGTTCGATCAGCGGTGTGCTGCAGACCGCTGACGGGCCGCGCTATGTGAGCGCGATCAGCAATGGCGCCGGTGATCCCAACGGAACCATCGGCGCCGTGCTGTTGCAGGTTCAGAACACCGGCCTCTGCAGCTGAGCCGGAGGGCTTCAGCTCGCCAGCTGACGCAGCTTGCTGGCGACCCGTGCACGCTTGGAGAGCTGGGCGGGTTCAGCACCGCCTCCACTCTGGGGCTCGGGATTCTGCATCCTGACCAGCTCGCGGCGGCCGCCGAGCACCACCTGGCTGAGGTCCCGCAGCCGGGTCTCGAGTTCGCCGAGAACCTGCTCGGCGTAGCGGTTGGCTCCATCGACCACGGCGGCGGCCTCCTGGCGGCTGCGGTTCACCAGCGCATCGCACTGCTGCTGGGTCTGCTGGCGGAACTGCAGGGCATCGTTCTGCAGCCGTTCGGCCTCCGACTGGCTGGCCTGCTGCACGCGCAGACCCTCCTGGCGGATCTGCTCAAGCTCGGCCATGGCCTGTTGGCGGTTGCGGTCATGCTGGTCAATCAACAGGCGCTGGCGTTCTGCTGCCTCCTGCTCGAGCTGCTGGCGCCTGCCAGCGAATTGCTGCTCCATCTGGGCGAGGCGAGCCTGCAGTTCCTGTTCAGCCTGGGCGGCCTGTTGGCGTCCCTGCAACAGCAGCTGGTCGCACTGTTGGCGGGCCTGCTCCCTGAGTTCCAGCACCTGGCGTTCAGCTTCCTGGCGTACGGCCGCGCTGCTGATCAACTGCTCCCGTTCCCGCCGGGCCGACGTCAGGATCTCGTCGGCCTGCTGGCGGGCCTTGGTGATGAACTCCTCCTTCTGGGCCAGCAGCTCCCTGGCGAGGGCGAGCTGACCGGGCACGGCCTCGCGCAGGGCATCGATGACCTCGAGTGCATCGGTTTCGTTGACGAGACGACCGCCGCTGAAGGGAATGCGGCTGCCGTCTAGCACCACTTCTTCGAGTTGATCGAGTTGATCCAGCACGGTGATCTGCGGATCGGCCATCTCAGGTTCCTGGGGATGTCCGATTTAAGAGCCTGATCAGGTCGTCTGCCACTCCCGTCGGCACCATGTGACGGACATCCCCACCGAAGCGGGCAACCTCCTTGACCACCGAGCTGCTCAGAAAGCTGTGCTGGGTTGCCGTGGCCAGAAACACGGTCTCGATATCAGCAGCCAGGCTTTTGTTGGTGTGGGCGATCTGGAGCTCGAACTCAAAGTCGCTCAGCGCCCTCAGACCCCGCAGAATCACCGCCGCCTGACAGCGGCGGGCGTACTGCACCGTGAGCCCGTCAAAGCTGCCCACTTCAACGTTGGGCAGATGCCGGGTTGCGGTTTCAATCTGGTGAAGCCGCTCCTGCAGGCTGAACACCGGCGTCTTGCTCGGGTTCTGCAGCACGGCCACGACCACCACATCGAACAGACGGCAGGCCCGTTCGATCAGATCCAGGTGGCCCAGGGTGAGGGGGTCAAAGCTGCCGGGGTAGAGCGCGCGCATGAAGCCGGCCTCGCTGGCGTTGAGCCTATGGCGGGTGACGACTGTTTCTAGAGTTGGTTCTGCCGATGCCGCAGCCCGATGGCCCCCAACGCCAACCTTGATGCCGATGCCAAGAAGATCCTGCTGCGCAAGATCCCGCACGGGGTGTTCATCTGTGGTGTGGCAGAAGGCGATGAGGTCAACGGTTTCACGGCCAGCTGGGTCACCCAGGGCAGCTTTGAGCCGCCGCTGGTGGTGATGGCGGTGCGCAGCGACAGCACCAGCAACGGCATCATTCAGCGCACCGGCCGGTTCTCCCTGAATGTGCTCAAAGCCGATCAGAAAGATCTGGCCGCCGTGTTCTTCAAGCCCCAGAAGGCGATCGGGGGCCGTTTCGATGCGGCGCCGTTCAGCCTCGGTGCCCTGGGCCTGCCGTTGCTCAATGATGCCGTCGGTGCTGTCGAATGTGAGCTGGTGGGTCAGGTGGCCGCCGGCGACCACACCGTGTTTGTGGGCGAGGTGAAAACCGCCACCCTGCAGGCCGACGGCCCCGCCCTTGAACTCTCCAGCACCGGCTGGCAATACGGCGGTTGAACGCGACTGGGCGCCGGGGATGAGCGCCTCGCCCCTGTTGCTCGAGCCCGCGCGGCTCAAGGCCCGGCTGGCTGAACTCCCCAGCGAGCCGGGTTGCTATCTGATGCGCGATGGCGAGGACCGGGTCCTCTACATCGGCAAGGCCAAGGTGTTGCGCAACCGAGTGCGCAGCTATTTCCAGAGCGGCAGCGGCCATGGCCACAGCCCCCGTATCCGCCTGATGGTGCGGCAGGTCTGCGAGATCGAGTTCATCGTCACCGACTCGGAGGCCGAGGCGCTGGCTCTGGAGTCGAACCTGATCAAGCAGAACCAGCCGCACTTCAATGTGCTGCTCAAGGACGACAAGAAATATCCCTACCTCTGCATCACCTGGAGTGAGGCCTATCCGCGGATCTTCATCACCCGGCGACGGCGCTTTCGTTCGCCGCTGGACCGCTTTTACGGGCCTTACGTCGATGTGGGCCTGCTGCGCCGCACCCTGAGCCTGGTCAAGCGGGTGTTTCCGCTGCGGCAGCGGCCCCAGCCCCTCTACAAGGATCGAACCTGTCTCAATTTCGACATCGGTCGCTGCCCGGGGGTGTGCCAGCAGAAGATCAGCTCTGAGGCCTACCACCAGACTCTGCGGCAGGTGGCCATGGTGTTTCAGGGGCGCAATGACGAGCTGCTGGATCTGCTGAGTGCCCAGATGGAGCGCTACGCCGAGCGGCTCGACTTCGAGAGTGCGGCGCGGGTGCGCGATCAGATCCAGGGGCTCGACACCCTGACCGCCGACCAGAAGATGAGCATCGGTGACAGCTCGGTCAGCCGCGATGTGATCGCCATGGCCAGCAACGACCGCGTGGCAGCGGTTCAGCTGTTCCAGATGCGGGCCGGCAAGCTGGTGGGCCGGCTCGGCTACATGGCCGATGCGGCAGGCACAGGGGATCTGGGTCGGATCCTGCAGACCGTGATCGAAGAGCACTACAGCCAGGTCGAGGGGGTCGAGATCCCTCCCGAGCTGGTGCTGCAGCACCCATTGCCCAAGCAGGCTCTGATCGCCGACTGGCTGGGTGAGCAGCGGGGGCGCAAGGTACGACTCGTGGTGCCGCAGCGGCAGCAGAAGGCCGATCTGATCGAGCTGGTGGTGCGCAATGCCAGTTATGAGCTCGAGCGGGCCCAGCGCAGCAGCGAACAGAACCTGCTGGCCACCGAAGACCTCGCCCAGCTGCTCGATCTGCCGGCACCGCCGCGCCGCATCGAGGGCTACGACATCAGCCACATCCAGGGGAGCGATGCGGTGGCCTCGCAGGTGGTGTTCATCGACGGTCTGCCGGCCAAACAGCACTACCGCAAATACAAGATTCAGAGCAGCACGATTCGCTCGGGCCATTCCGACGACTTCATGGCCATGGCCGAGATCATGCGGCGCCGTTTTCGCCGCTGGGCGACCGCCAAGGCTGAAGGCGCTGATCTGGCGGCGCTGCGGCAAAGCTGCGAGAGCGCCCTGCACACCGGCGGCATGGGCGATTGGCCCGATGTGGTGATGATCGATGGCGGCAAGGGCCAGCTGTCGGCGGTGATGGAGGCCCTTCGCGAGCTCGATCTGCACGAGGAGCTGGTGGTGTGTTCGCTGGCCAAGCAGCGCGAGGAGGTGTTCCTGCCGGGGGCCAGGGAGCCCCTCGACAGTGAGCCCGACCAGCTCGGGGTGCAGCTACTGCGGCGGCTGCGCGATGAGGCCCACCGCTTTGCCGTCAGCTTTCATCGCCAGCAGCGTGGCGAGCGCATGAAACGCTCGCGTCTGTCAGACATCGCCGGTCTGGGCCCGCGCCGTGTGCGCGAGTTGCTGGCCCACTTCCGCTCGATCGATGCGATCCAGCTGGCCACTGTTGAGCAGATCGCGGCGGCGCCGGGCATGGGCCCAGCCCTGGCCGGAGCGGTCTGGGACTACTTTCACCCCCACGACGGGCATCGGCAGACAGAAGCTGACGCCATCGAGCCCGAAGATGGGCCATTGGCCGATCTCGCCTCGTGATGCGCCGCCCGCTGCAGCGACTCGTGATCCTGCTGCTGACTCTCGGTTGGGCGGCGCTGCTGCTGGCCAGCGGCTGCGATCCGGTGATGGCGGCTCCCGGCATCTGCGTGGGACCGGTCTGCGGCGATGGATTTGCACGCAGCAGCACGTACCCCTGGCTGCTGCGGTTGCGGGTGAGCGACCAGCAGGGACGTCATGAACGGCTGTCGATCGATTGCCGCAGCGGCGCCCTCTCGCCTCTCATGGGCCCGGTGGAACGGGGCTATGCCCGAGCCGTGGCCCAGCGCGCCTGCCGCTTCACCCCGGAGGCAGCCGCATGACCATCGGCATCTGGGTCCTGGGGGACCAGCTGTCGCCGTACCAGGACGCGCTTCACGACCTTGTTGACCAGCTCGGAGAGGCTGAGGCGCGAAGCCGTTGCCGGGTGCTGCTGATCGAGAGCAGTGGGGTGTTGCAGGGGCGCACCTACCACTGCCAGAAGCTGGTGCTGGTCTGGAGCGCCATGCGGCATTTTGCGGCCGAGCTCCGCGCAGCGGCATGGCACGTCGACTACCGCGAGGCGAACGACTTCGCTGAAGCACTGCACGCTTGGCTGGCCGAGCACAGCATCACTGAGCTGCACGTGATGGAGCCGGCCGAGAGGCCCTTCCGCTCTGCCATCACCAAGCTCTGGGACACCACTGACAAGCGCCGGACGCCAGAGCGTCCGATGCTTGCCAGCCTGATCTGGCACCGTTCGACGGCCTTTCTGTGGAGCCGCGACGACTTCGCGGCCTGGGCCAGGCCTTATAGGCAGCTGCGGCTTGAGCTCTTCTACCGCGAGGGCCGGCGCCGTTTCGGGGTGCTCATGGGCCCCGAGGGTGAGCCCCTGGGAGGCCAATGGAACTTTGATCACGACAATCGCAAGTCCCCGCCCAGGGGGCTCAGGGGCCCGGAGCCATTGTGGTTTGAACCCGATGCCATCACACGCGCGGTGCTGGCCAAGGTCGAGGGCATCCAGAACGGGCGCCGCGCTGCGGGTCTGCCCCTTCTGCCCGGTTCCCTGGCGTCGTTTGGCTGGGCGGTCACCCGCCACGATGCCCTGGCTGTGGTCGAACGATTCATCGACACCCGCCTCGATGGCTTCGGCCCTTATCAGGATGCGATGGTCAGCGCCCAGCCCACCCTGTGGCACGCCCTGCTCTCGCCCTATCTCAACCTGGGTCTGCTCCATCCGCTGGAGCTGATCCGCCGCCTTGAGCAGGCCGGTCTCGAGCGCGGCACACCGCTGGCCAGTCTCGAAGGGGTGATCCGTCAGATCCTGGGGTGGCGCGAGTACACCAACGGTCTCTACTGGCTGTTCGGCCCCGGCTATGGGGAGCACAACCACTTCGGTGCTGCAGCCCCTCTGCCGGCCTGGCTCGAACAGTTGGGCGTCAGTGGCATGGCCTGCATGGACACCGTACTGGGCGAGATCAGAGCCACGGGCTACGCCCACCACATTCAGCGGTTGATGGTGCTGTCCAACTACGGACTGCTGGCCGGTCTCGATCCGCAGGCCCTGACGGGCTGGTTTCACCGTCAGTTCATCGATGGGTACGACTGGGTGATGCAGACCAATGTGATCGGCATGGGCCTGTTTGCCGACGGTGGTCTGCTGGCCAGCAAGCCCTATGCCGCCAGCGGCGCCTACATCAATCGCATGAGCACCTATTGCAAGGGGTGTCGCTTCAATGTGAAAGCTCGCCATGGACCCGACGCCTGTCCGTTCAACAGCCTCTACTGGGACTTTCTGGCCCGTCACCAGGCGCAGCTGGTGCAGAACCCGCGCATGGGCCTCATGATGAAACAGCTCGCGAAGCTGGATGCCGCTGAGCTCGATGCGATTCGGGCCACAGCGGCGGGCCACCGTCAGAACGCGGATCCGACCTGACGCCATGGGGTCTCCCTATTTCGAATTGCAGGCGATCGAGGCCTGGCTCGGGTCCAGGGCCGTGTTCAGCGATCTGAGCCTGCGGCTCGATCTCGGCGAGCATGCGGTGCTGCTGGGGCCCAACGGCTCGGGCAAAAGCTCCCTGATCCGGCTGCTGTGCCGTGAGCTTTACCCGGTGGTCAAGCCAGGTTCGACGCTGCGCATCTTCGGATCCGAACAGGTCAACCTGTGGCAGTTGCGCCGACGCCTCGGCCTGCTGTCATCTGATCTGGAGGGGCGCCACCATCCAGGGTTAAGGGGCGTGGATGTGGTGCTGGCGGGCTTCTTCGGATCCATCGGTCTGGGGCCGCACCTGCAACCCACTGCCAGGCAGCGCGAGCGGGTGGCCCAGCTGATGGCTGAGCTGCAGGTGCACCCCTTGGCGCAGCGCCGTTTTGGGGAGCTGTCCAGCGGTGAGCGGCGCCGTCTGCTGCTCGCCCGTGCGCTGGTGCACCAGCCCGAGGTGCTGGTGCTCGATGAGCCGACCAACGGCCTCGATCTGCGCTCCCGCCATCAGTTGCTGGACCTCTTGCGGCAACTGGCAGGGGGCGGGACCACCCTGCTGCTGGTGACCCATCAGATCGAAGCGATCGTGCCTGAGATTTCCAGGGTGCTGATGATGCGACAGGGGCGGTTGATCGGTGATGGGTCGGCCCAGGAGCTGCTGCAGAGCCAGCAGCTCAGCACCCTGTTCGACACGCCACTGCGGTTGATCAGCCATCAGGGATGGCATCAGGTGCTGCCGGGCTGAGACCAGCTGGGTGCACGGTCCTCGCGCCCGGCCGTAACGTGCGAGCGCAGCATTCCTTGCATGACCGCGGCCATGACGCTGGCCCTGAGCTGGCCCCCCGAGGCCTATCTCTGGTTCAAGACCCTGCACATCGTCGGTGTGGTGGTCTGGTTTGCCGGACTCTTCTATCTGGTGCGGCTGTTCATCTACCACCGCGAGGCCGAGGCGCTGGAGCCGCCGCTCAGGGAGGCTTTTCAACAGCAGTACGCCCTGATGGAACGCCGTCTGGCCAACATCATCACCACCCCTGGCATGGTGGTGGCCGTGGTCTGCGCCCTGGGCCTCCTCAGCGTTAACCCGGCCTGGCTGCAGCAAGGCTGGATGCACGCCAAACTCGGCTTTGTGGTGGCTCTGCTTGCTTACCACGGCTTCTGCTACAGGCTCATGGGGCAGCTGCAGCGCAGGGCCTGCAGCTGGAGCGGGCGTCAGCTGCGCGCCCTCAATGAGCTTCCGACCCTGCTGCTCGTGATTGTGGTGATGCTGGTGGTCTTCAAGAACCAGTTCCCAACAGGTGCAGCCACCTGGCTGGTGGTGGGTCTGGTGCTGTTCATGGCCGCTTCGATTCAGTTTTATGCCCGTTGGCGCCGGTTGCGGGGTGAACGGCTCGCCGCCCAGGCCGACGGCTCAGGGACCTGACCATGCCGGCAGGGTTCTCGGAACCGCCGCAGCGGGTTCACCCACTTGCTGCCGTGCTTGTTGATGTCACGCCGCAGTGCTGCCCGACACGGGTCAACTTCCACTGTCACACGGTCTGCTCAGATGGCAGCCTCAGACCGGCCGATCTGGCTCAGCAGGCCCTCACACTGGGCCTCGAACATCTGGCCATCACCGACCACCACAGCCTGGCGGCCTACGACGAGGCCAAGGCTGTGCTGGAGCGGACCAGGGATCAGCAACAGCCTGCCCCTGTGCTGTGGCGCGGCGTCGAGATCAGCGCCCTGCTGGAGGGTTGCCTGGTGCATGTGCTGGCTCTGGGGTTCGACGCCCACCATCCGTCGCTGACCCCCTACCTGCAGGGCAACAGCCTGGTTGGTCCCGCGTTGCGTGCCGATGTCGTGGTCGCGGCCATCCATGCGGCCGGTGGGCTGGCTCTGCTGGCCCACCCCGGCCGTTACCGGTTGCCCTTCAACACCCTCATCAGGGCGGCAGCCAACCTTCAATTTGATGGGGCTGAAACCTGGTACGACTACGGCATGGCACCGGTCTGGTCGCCGACGCCGGTGCTGTGCGAGGCGATCGCCGCTGAGGTTCGCCGTTGTGGCCTTTTGATGAGTTGCGGGACCGATAGCCATGGTTACGACCTCTGCGGCCGCTAGGGTTTGGCGAGCATTTCTGCCTCGCTGATGGGTCTGTTCGATCGTCTGCTCGGTGCCAAGGCCGCCAAATCGGCCGCTGAGGCCAATGCCCCCAAGAAGCAGGACACCAGCTTCTATCTGGAACCGGAAGCCTCCAGCAGCCTGGGGGATGTCTCGTTCATGAAGCGTTCGAACACGATCCGCCACACCTTCCCAGGCACCCTCGACAGCCCCGGCAACAAGGAGATGGTGGCCGAAGTGGCGTCGATGGAGGCCCGTCTCGAGAAGATGAGCGAAGGTCTGGCGGGCATCCAGACCAGTGAGGAGGCCCCCAACCTGACCAGCGGCGTTCCCAAGCCCGTCAAGAAAACCTTTGCCCAGCAGCTCAGCCCCAAGGAGCTCGAGCAGCGCATGAAGGGTTCGGCCGTCGGTGTCAATGTCCCCGGTGGTCCTGCGGCGATCAAGAAGGAGCAGGACGAGCAGGCCGCTGCCCAGTCCCAACCGGAGATCACCCGGCAGGTCGGCAAGCCCGGCGACATCAACCCCTTCAAGGCGATGGCCCGCGAACTGCGCAGCTAGAACCCCTCGGTGAGGGCCTCGCTCTCCAGCACCAACGTCTTGAGCCGGTCCAGCTGTTCCGGGCTGGCTCCTTCCCACAGCCCGCGGTGGTGGGCCTCGAGCAACCGTTCGCCCATGTCCCGCAGGGCCCACGGGTTCGCCTGGCGCAGACAACCCTGAACCATGGGGTCGTCGAGCCAGGCTGCCTGCAGAGCTCCGTAGCTCCAATCCGGCATGCGTCCGGTGCTGGCGTCGTAGGCGAAGAGATAGTCGAGACTGGCAGCCATCTCGAAACCTCCCTTGTAACCGTGCTGTGTCATGGCCTCGATCCAACGGGGATTGAGCAGCCTTGAGCGCAGCACCTTGTCGACCTCGTGCTCCAGGCGATGCACGCGGGGCCGCTGCCGGCGGGAGTGGTCAGCGAACCAGAGGGCAGGCGCCTGCCCCTGCAACGCCTCGGCGGCGGCGCTGAGCCCCCCCTGGAACTGGTAGTAATCGTCGGAGTCGAGCAGGTCATGCTCCCGGTTGTCCTGGTTGTGCAGCACCACCTGCACCTGGCTGAGGCGCTGCTCGAGCCCCTGGCGGTCGGCAACGGCGTCAAGGCTTCCGCCAGCCAGGGTCTCGCTGTCGTAGCGCCAGGCGCTCCAGGTCAGGAACGCCTCAGCCAGATCGCCCCGGTCAGCCCAGTTGCCGCTGTCGATCAGGCCCTGAAGACCGGCTCCATAGCCCCCCGGTGCACTGCCATAGACCCTGCCACTGCTGCCTTCGCGACGGCTGGCGGCGGCCAGGGGGTTGGCGTCGTCTGATTCATCGAGGCAGGCCACCAGAGCCGTGGCCCTGTTGAACCAACCCACCAGCTGCGGGAAGGCATCGCGGAACAGGCCCGAGATGCGCAGGGTGACATCGACCCTGGGCCTGCCGAGCTCGTGCACAGGAATCACCTCCACATCCACCAACCGCCGCGTGGGACCGTCCCACACGGGTCGGACGCCCAGCAGGGCAAGGGCCTGGGCGACATCTTCGCCGCCATTGCGCATCGTGGCCGTTCCCCACACCGTGAGCGCCAGGGTGCGCAGGTGCTCGCCCTCGTCCTGCAGATGCAGTTCGAGCAGCAGCTCGGCGCTGCGTCGGCCCAGATCCCAGGCCGTTTCGGTGGGCAGTCCGCGCAGGTCGACGCTGTAGAAGTTGCGACCCGTCGGCAGCAGATCCGGCCGGCCACGGGTCGGGGCCCCCGCAGGTCCGGCGGCGATGCGGCGCCCCTCGAGCCCCTGCAACAGCGCCTGGCGTTCGGCCACACCACAGGCTGCCAGTGCGGGCAGCAGCACCTGTTGGAGATGGTCCAGACAACGCTGGGTGGCGGCTCCGATGGGTTCAAGCTCCGATGGCAGGCCAAGCGGCGGGGTTGCGCTCTGGTCGGCTCCCTGATGGTGAGCCGACCAGGCATGGGCCACCAGCGCCAGGGCGCGCTGCTCGAGCAGGGCCACGCCATCGCCGACACGCCGCAGCAGCGGTGCCGGCTGGTGTTGCAACCGGGCCAGGACCAGCCTGTCGTCGTCATGCAGGGGGGCCTCCTCCGGATCGGCCCAGGGATCCAGGTCCAGACTCAGATCCTTGGCGATCGCCTGGGTCAGACCGGGGAGCCCGGCCTGCGGCGGGCGTGCCAGAGCCAGCAGCAATTCCTCGGCCTTGCCCTGAGGCGGCAGGGTTCCGTAGGTGTGCAGCCCCAGCCGGATCTGGGCCTCCTTGAGCTCACACAGATAACCGTCAGCCTGATCCAGACAAACCTCAAGCTGCTCGGCATCGCCCTTGCTGTCCAGCCCGGGCCACTGCAGATGGGCGAGATGGTCAGCCAGCCGCTGTCGCAGTGGTGCGAGTCGTTGTGAGCCGAGCTGCTGGGCCTCCCAGTACTCATCGAGCAGGGACTCGAGCTCCAGCAGGCCCCCGTGCAAGCCGGCCCGACCCAGGGGTGGCGTGAGGTGATCGAGGATCACCGCCTGGGCACGCCGCTTGGCCTGGGAACCCTCACCCGGATCGTTGACGATGAAGGGGTACAGGTGGGGCATGGGCCCCAGGGCCAGCTCGGGGTAGCACTGCGTTGACAGGCCGAGCCCCTTGCCAGGCAACCACTCAAGATTGCCGTGCTTGCCCACATGCACCACGGCATGGGCCCCGAAGCTCTGGCGCAACCACAGGTACTGGGCCAGGTAGGCGTGGGTCGGTGGGAGATCGGGGCAGTGATAGCTCAGGGCCGGATCGCGGTCATAGCCGCGTTCCGGTTGGATCAACACCACCACATGGCCGAACGCCAGGCCCCGAATGGCAAACCCTGGCTGCCCCTGCGCGTCGCTCTCCAGGCCCGCGTCTCGCTGCGGAGGCCCCCAACGGGCCTCGAGGCTGGCCTGGGCAGCCTCAGGCAGGCCTGAGTACCAACTGACGTAGTCGGCCAGAGACAGGTGGCTCAGCGCTGGCCGATGGCTGCTCTCGGGATCGTTGCTGCGTCCCCGCAACAGTGCGGCGATCAGGGCATCACCGGAGGCCGGCAAGCATGGCCCTCCGGTGCCGCTGTCGGCGTCGGCATCGAGGTGATACCCAGCGTCGTCCAGCCACCGCAGCATCAGGGCGGTGCTGGCCGGCGTATCAAGGCCGACGCCATTGGCGAGACGGCTGTTGCGCGTCGGGTAGTTGGCCAGCACCAGGGCCACACGCCGTCGTTGTGGGGGCGTCTGTTGCAGGGTGATCCAGCGCTCGGTCAGCTCGGCGATCCAGGCCAGGCGCTCGCCGTCGGGTTGATAGCGATGCAGGACCGTGCCAAGTCTTGCCAGGTCAGTTTCCTCGGCCTCCGAGACCACCTCTTTGAAAGCGCCGATGCGGGTGGTGAGGCGCCCATCGAGTTCGGGCAGCGCCACCTGCAGGCTCAGGTCGAGGGGCGACAGTCCGATGCTGCTGGCCTGCCAGACGACCCGGGGCTGGGTGCTGGCCAGCACCTGGAGCACCGGGACCCCCAGTCCATCCCACAGCGGGGCGCCCAGTGCGGCCTCCTCGAACTGCACCGATGCAAAGGCGGTGCCGCACAGCACGGCGGCCACCTGTTCACGGGCCAGCAGGTGCTGGACCCCTGCGGCGACGGCCCCATCACGCAGGCCACTCACCCAGAGCGCGCGTGGGCACAAACCTCGCTGCCGCAGAGCTGCGAGCAGCGCATCCATCCAGGCATCGTCACCGGCCTGGTGCAACGACCTGTAAAGCAGCACACCGACCCGTGCCCCCGGCTCGTCACGCCAGTCGTGGCACAAGGGGTCCGCCTGGGGCCGGGGGGTGGGCCAGGGTGGATCCTCGCCACGCAGCACGGCGCCCAGGACCCTGAGCACCAGAGCAAGGTTGTGGGCACCCCCTTCGCGCCAGCAACGCGAGAGGGCTTCGGCCAGTCCGGGCTTGAGCGTGCTCAGCGCGCACAGGGCGCCATCTTCATCGGCGGTGCCGGCCAGCACCAGGACCTGACGGTCTGGCCGCTGGGCCGCCCAGTGGCCCAGTTGTTCCAGGCCATAGCTCCAGTGGCCACGGCCGCCCAGCAGCCGCACCACCACCAGCCTTGCCGTGGCGGCGGTGCTGGCCAGGTAGTGATCGATCAGTGCTGGGCTGGCCAGAGCCTGCAGGTTCAGAACCCGCATCGCCACACCCAGGATCTGGGGATCCTGCTCGACCAGGGAAGCCACAGCTGCCAGGTCGGTGTCGGCACTCGACAGCAGCAGCAGCGGAGCCGGGTCCTGCTCGATCAGCTCCCCCTGGGCGAGCGGGTCTTGGCTGCCGGGACGGCGTGCGGGCCTGTGCATGCGTCCATCCTTGCTGCTGCAGTGAGAAGATCGGGGGCACACCCAGGCCCGATCAGACGTCGCCTCGACCCGGAACGCCATGCATCAGTTTCTTCCCTATGCCTGGTTCGGCGGCCGCTGCGTGCCATTTGCCGAAGCCACCCTCTCGGTGGCGACCCATGCGCTCCATTACGGCACCGGGGCCTTCGGTGGCATGCGGGCCCTGCCGAATCCGGCTGATGCCAACGAGATTCTTCTGTTCAGAGCTGACCGCCATGCCAGGCGTCTCAGCCAGAGCGCACGGCTGCTGCTGACCGAGCTCAGCGAGGCCACGATCCTCGAGGCCATCACGGCCTTTCTGCGGGCCAACAGGCCCACGACGCCCGCCTATCTGCGTCCGTTTGTTTACACCAGTGATCTGGGTATCGCCCCGAGGCTGCACAACATCGAGACCGACTTCCTGATCTATGGCCTCGAACTGGGTGACTATCTTTCGCCTGAGGGTGTCAGTTGCCGCATCAGCTCGTGGTGCCGCCAGGAAGACCGCTCCCTGCCCCTGCGGGGCAAGATCAGCGGGGCCTACATCACCAGCTCGCTGGCCAAGACCGAAGCCGTCAAGAGTGGCTTTGACGAGGCCCTGCTGCTCAACAGCCGCGGCAAAGTCAGCGAAGCCAGCGGCATGAACCTGTTCGTGGTGCGCGACGGTGTGCTGATCACCCCCGGGGTCGATCAGGACATCCTCGAGGGCATCACCCGCGCCAGCGTGCTCGAACTGGCCCAGGCCATGGGCATCCCGACGCTGGAACGCCCGGTTGACAAGACCGAACTGTTCGTGGCCGATGAAGTGTTTCTCAGTGGCACCGCTGCCAAGGTGACCCCGGTGCGTCGCATCGAAACCACCGATCTGCCGGTCGAGCGGCCGATCATGGAGCGCCTGCGTGAGCGTCTGACGGCGATCACAGAGGGTCGCGATCCCGCCTATGACCATTGGGTCACCCGGGTTCGTCTCGACGGTTGATGGCCAACAGCAGCAGCACGATCCCAGCGCCGTCGGCGCTGCCAGCCCAGCGCGTCGGTTTTCTCCAGCGCCTGCACGGCCCGGAGCGCCCCGTGCTGGTGTTTGACGGGGCCACCGGCACCTCGTTGCAGCAGATGAACCTGAGCGCCGACGATTTCGGCGGCGCGGCACTTGAGGGTTGCAACGAAATTCTGGTATTGACCAGACCTGATGCCGTGCAGGCCGTCCACCGCCAGTTCCTGGAGGTGGGGGCCGATGTGATCGAGACCGACACCTTCGGTGCCACCTCCCTGGTGCTGGCCGAGTACGACATCGCCGATCAGGCCTTTGCGCTCAACAAGCGGGCGGCCGAGCTGGCCCGCGAGATGGCCGACGCTTACAGCACCCCTGAGAAGCCGCGGTTCGTGGCGGGTTCCATGGGCCCCACCACCAAGCTGCCAACCCTGGGCCACGTCGACTTCGACACCATGAAGGCGTCCTTCGCCGAGCAGGCCGAAGGGCTGCTGGCGGGTGACGTCGATCTCTTCATCGTCGAGACCTGTCAGGACGTGCTCCAGATCAAGGCGGCGCTGCAGGGCATCGAGGCGGCCTTCGCCACCACCGGGCAGCGCCGACCGCTGATGGTGAGCGTCACCATGGAGACCACCGGCACGATGCTGGTGGGCTCCGACATCGCCGCGGTGGTGGCGATCCTCGAGCCATTCAACATCGATGTGCTGGGGCTCAACTGCGCCACGGGCCCCGAGCAGATGAAGGAGCACATCCGCTACCTCAGCGCCCACAGCCCCTTTGTGGTGAGCTGCATCCCCAATGCGGGCCTGCCCGAAAACATCGGTGGTGTGGCCCATTACCGCCTGACCCCCACCGAGATGAAGATGCAGCTCATGCACTTCGTCGAGGACCTGGGCGTGCAGGTGATCGGCGGCTGCTGCGGCACCACCCCCGCCCACATCGGAGCCTTGGTGGAGCTCTCCAGGGAACTCAGGCCTGCTGCGCGCCCGGTGCGCCAGGGCGAATCCCCGCGGCCGGTGCTGCACTATGAGCCGGCAGCCAGCTCGATCTACGGCACGACGCCGTACCACCAGGACAACTCGTTCCTGATCATCGGCGAGCGGCTCAACGCCAGCGGCTCCAAAAAGGTGCGCGAGCTGCTCGCCGCCGAAGACTGGGACGGTCTGGTGGCCGTGGCCCGCAGTCAGGTCAAGGAGAACGCCCACGTGCTCGACGTCAACGTCGATTACGTCGGTCGTGATGGTGAGCGCGACATGCATGCGCTGGTGAGCCGTCTGGTCACCAACGTCAACCTGCCGCTGATGCTCGACTCCACCGAGTGGCAGAAGATGGAAGCGGGCCTCAAGGTGGCCGGCGGCAAGTGCATCCTCAACTCCACCAACTACGAAGACGGGCCTGAACGCTTCTTCAAGGTGCTGGAGCTGGCCAGGGCCTACGGCGCCGGTGTGGTGGTCGGCACCATCGACGAAGAGGGCATGGCCCGCACGGCCGAGCGCAAATTCGCGATCGCCCAGCGGGCCTACCGCGATGCGCTCGAGTTCGGCATCCCGGCCCACGAGATCTTCTACGACCCGCTGGCCCTGCCAATCTCAACCGGCATCGAAGAGGACCGGCTCAACGGAGCTGCCACGATCGCCTCGATCCGGCTGATTCGTCAGCACCTGCCGGGTGTGCATGTGGTGCTGGGGGTCAGCAACGTCAGCTTCGGTTTGTCGCCGGCGGCCCGCATCGTGCTCAACAGCGTGTTTCTGCACGACTGCTGCGAGGCCGGCATGGACGCGGCCATCGTCAGCCCGGCCAAGATTCTGCCCCTGGTCAAGATCAGCGACGAGCACCAGCAGGTCTGCCGTGACCTGATCAACGACCGGCGCCGCTTCGAAAACGACGCCCCTGCCGGCAGCGGAGCTCCGTGCATCTACGACCCGCTGACCGAGCTCACCCAGCTGTTCGAGGGGGTCAGCGCCAAGGAGGCCCGCGCCTCAGGCCCGTCGCTGGCCGATCTGCCGCTCGAGGAGCGGCTCAAGCAGCACATCATCGACGGCGAGCGCATTGGCCTGGAAGCAGCGCTCGATGAGGCCCTGAACTCCTACCCGCCGCTGCAGATCATCAACACCTTCCTGCTCGATGGCATGAAGGTGGTGGGTGAGCTGTTTGGCAGCGGCCAGATGCAGCTGCCGTTTGTGCTGCAGAGCGCCGAAACGATGAAAGCAGCCGTTGCCCAGCTCGAGCCCCACATGGAGAAGCTCGAGGGTGAGAGCAGCAGCAAGGGCAAGTTTCTGATCGCCACGGTCAAGGGCGATGTCCACGACATCGGCAAAAACCTGGTCGACATCATTCTGACCAACAACGGCTACGAGGTGATCAATCTCGGCATCAAACAGAGTTGCGAAGCGATCATCGAGGCCCAGCGTCAGCACCAGGCCGACTGCATCGCCATGAGTGGGTTGCTGGTCAAATCGACCGCCTTCATGAAGGACAACCTGGAGGCCTTCAACGAGGCTGGCATCAGCGTGCCGGTGATCCTGGGTGGAGCCGCCCTGACGCCCCGCTTCGTGCACGGCGATTGCCGTGCCGCTTACAAGGGGCAGGTGATCTATGGCCGCGACGCCTTTGCCGACCTGCGCTTCATGGATGCCCTGATGGAGGCCAAGGGGGCAGACCAGTGGGACGACCACAACGGTTTCCTCGGAGCTGTTCCCGAGGGCCTGGGTCTGGGTTCCTCGGCAGAGGCCGACGTTGAGGAGACTCCGCGACAGGCTGCCCCTGAGCAGCCAGCTGGTGTATCCACGCCCCTGGTCATCAGCACCGAGCGCTCGGACACCGTCCGCGAGGAGCCTGCCCTGCAGCCCCCATTCTGGGGCAGCCAGGTACTCACGGAGAACGACATCGACCTGGCCGAGGTGTTCGCGTACCTTGATCGCAACGCCCTGTTTGCCGGCCAGTGGCAGCTGCGCAAGAGCCAACAACAGTCGCGCGAGGAGTACGAGGCCATGCTCGCGGCCAAGGCCGAGCCCGTGCTGCAGCAGTGGATGGCGCGCTGCATCGACGAACAGTTGCTGACGCCGCGGGTGGCCTACGGCTACTTCCCCTGCGGTCGCGCCGGTAATGCGGTGGTGTTGTTCGATCCTCAGGGTCTCGAAGCCAGTGCCGCGCCTTCAGCGGCTGGTGTCGAACTGGGTCGTTTTGAACTGCCGCGCCAACGTGCCGGCAACCGCTACTGCATTGCCGATTTCTACCGCGATCTCGCCACCGGAGCCGATGGCAGGCCCATGGCAACCGATGTGTTGCCGATGCAGGCGGTGACCATGGGCGAGCGCGCCACCAATTTTGCCCAGCAACTCTTTAGCGGCGATCAGTACAGCGACTACCTGTACTTCCACGGACTCGCGGTGCAGATGGCCGAGGCCCTCGCCGAGTGGGTGCACGCCCGCATCCGCCGCGAGCTCGGCCATGCCGACCCGGAGGACATGCCCCTGCGCGACGTGCTCGCCCAGCGCTACCGCGGCAGCCGCTACTCGTTCGGCTACCCCGCCTGCCCCAACGTGGCCGATTCGCGTCAGCAGCTGCTCTGGCTGGGGGCTGAGCGCGTTGGCCTGTCGATGGATGAGAGCGAGCAGCTTCATCCTGAGCAGAGCACCACAGCCCTGGTGGCCCTGCACAGCAAGGCGCGCTACTTCAGCGCCTAACCTGACGCAACCAGCAATCTCAGCGGCTATGGCCATCGCAGGACCCGACGGCGTCGATGCCGCCATCCAAGCCGGCATTGATCTGGATGGCAGCCCGATTCCCGCCGAGATGCTGGCTCTCTACAACGAGGTGATGGACCTTGAGAGCCAGCGGGCCCGCAGTGGCGTCAAGAAGTCCATGCGCAACCGGGTCGTCAAGACCGGCTCAAAACACATGGATCAGACAACCCTCGATGCACGGCTGAAGGCGGCCGGCTGGGACGGGCTCAAGGACAAGGAAATCGCTTTTTTCTACAGCTGAGTCCCCTGCTGCCCAACACTCGGGGCACGAGGCCCAGCCAGGGGTGCCCGGGCCTTCTCAGCTGCACATTTCCTGCAGGGTATCGATCACGTCCTGCTGGAAGTCCTCCAGATCGGACGAATCACTCAGATCGATGCCCTCCCCAGCAGCGTTCTGGGCGAGCTCCTGAAAGTGAAACGCCCCCTCGCCATGGGCCAGAAATTCCATGGCAGAGCTTTCACCGCTCTCCTTGTAGGCGTCGCACAGGGCCAGGAAGGCCGCATCTTCGGTGAAATCCCAGCTCATGAAGCGGTGGCGGTGAAGGTTGGTCGAAAGGGGTTCTCAAAGACCTTTAACGCCTACCCCCCGGAATCCGTCAACCTTCTGGCGAAATTTTGTGCCAGCCTGCGGGCCGTGAATCGCATCCAGGGCCCATTGCGAGGCCCGTGCCCGCCGCCATGACCACGCCCTCACGCAACGTGTTTGGAGAGCCCCTGGAGCTGTGTGGCTGTGAGCCCATGACCGGTTGGCGGCGCGATGGCCATTGCCACACCGATGGCGCCGACCTCGGGCGTCACACGGTCTGCTGTGTCGTCAATGAGGCGTTCCTGAGTTACAGCAGGGCCCAGGGCAACGACCTGAGCACGCCGATGCCTGCCTATGCGTTCCCCGGACTCAAGCCCGGCGATCACTGGTGCGTGTGCGCAGCGCGCTGGCTGGAGGCCTATGACGACGGCATGGCGCCGCCCGTGCGGCTCGCGGCCTGCGAACAGTCCACCCTGGAATTGATCCCGCTGGAGCTGCTGCAGGCCCATGCCGCCTGAATCACCAGGGAATCGCTGAGCCGTCCCAGGCCCAGAACCCGCCACTGTGCGCCGGTTCCCGTTGCTGCAGGACAGCCAGCAGTGCCGTCGCCGCCTGGTCGGGTGCCAGCAGGCGGCCGGCCGGCACCGAGCCGCGAAAGGGTTCCGACAACGCTGTCGCCGTGGTGCCGGGGTGCAGCAGGCTCACACAGCACAGCGGCAGCCTCCGCGCCCACTCGATCGCCAGGGTGTGCAGCAGCTGGTTCTGGGCCGCCTTGGCGGCGCGGTAGGCGTACCAGCCCCCAAGGCGGTTGTCGCCGATGCTCCCGACCCGGGCCGAGAGGCTGGCGAAATGGCTCGGCAGCTCACGGGGCAGGGCCGATTCGAGACTCCGCGCGAGCAGGATCGGGCCATAGGCGTTGAGCTCAAAACTCTCGCGCAACTGCGCGCGCGTCACGGCGCTCAGGCGTTTCTCGGGTTGCAGGCGGGGGCCGTGCAACAGGCCTGCCGTGTTGATCACCAGGCGCAGTGGGCTGAACTGCTGCGAGACGTGTTGGGCCAACGCCGCGAGGCTGTCGTCGTCGCAGAGATCGAGTCGGATCTCGCCGCTGCCACGCGGGTTGCGGGTGGCCAGGTGCACCTGCAGGCCGGGGGCCAGCCGCTCCAGCGCAGGCACCAGGGCCCGACCGATGCCTCCGCCACCCACCACCAGGGCCTGCCCGCACCAGTCGTGCAGCGGTTGGCGGGTCATGGTCTGCACTGCCGGCGGCATGGCGCATGATGGCAGCCATGAGCTTGCGGATCGCGGTGCTGGGGCGGGGCGCCTGGGGGCGCACCCTGATCGACCTGTGGGCGGCGCAGGGTCATGACCTGTGCAGTTGGTCCCGCAGCGATGGAGGCCTGCCCCAGAGAGACTTGCTGCAGGCCGATCTGGTGGTCTCGGCGGTGGCCATGGCCGGCGTGGCCAGCCTTGCCAGAGAGCTGGCTTCCCAATGGCCCCAGGGCCTGCCCCTGCTGAGCTGCAGCAAAGGAATTGACCTGAACCGTCTGGTGACCGCCTCGCAGTTGTGGCAGCAGGGGCTGCCGGCCGGCGTGCGAGTGGCCGTGCTGAGCGGGCCCAATCTGGCCAGCGAACTGCAACAGGGCCTGCCTGCCGCCAGCACCCTGGCCAGCCGCGATCCAGATCTGAGTCACTGGCTGCAGCATCACCTCAGCGGCGAGTGCCTCAGGCTGTACCGCCATCACGACCCCATCGGCAGTGAGGCGGCAGGAGCCCTCAAGAACGTGATTGCGATCGCAGCGGGCATCTGTGATGGCCTGTGCCTCGGCGCCAACGCCAAGGCCTCCCTGTTGTGTCGTGGGCTTGTCGAAATGGGCCAGGTGGTCGAAGGGCTCGGCGGTGAGAGCACCACCCTTTATGGACTGGCTGGCATGGGTGACCTGCTGGCCACCGCCAACAGCCGTCTGAGCCGCAACTACAGCTTTGGGCTGCTGCTGGCCGAAGGGCAGAGCACCACCGAGGCCCTGGCCAGCATCGGTGCCACGGTCGAGGGACGCTTCACAGTGGAAGCAGCCCTGGCCCTGGCTCAGCAGCAGGGCTGGCATCTGCCCATCTGCGACCAGGTGGCGGCGGTCATCCAGGGCCGCAGAACGCCCCAGGAGGCTGTCCGGGCCTTGATGGGACGCCAGCTGAAGGCCGAGGTCAGACCATGAGCGCAGGGATCCCCGCGGTGTTGATCGAGGCCTTCAGTGACAGGCCCTGCCAAGGCAACGGAGCTGCCGTGGTCGCCTTGCCCCATCCCGTCAGTGACGCGTGGATGCAGGGGGTGGCCCGCAGCCTCAACCAGTCAGAGACGGCCTTCCTGGTGGCCCTCGACGGGCGCTGGTGCCTGCGTTGGTTCAGTCCGACCTGTGAGGTCCCTCTCTGTGGCCACGCCACCCTGGCCGCCCTGCTGGCCCTGCAGCATTGGGAACGCCTCGACGCCGCATCAGGCACCGTGTTCTGCACACGCAGCGGGCGATTGCCGGTCGGCCTCAGCGGCGCACTCGCCCAGATTGAGCTTCCGGCAGCCACCCTGCAGGACGCCCAGCCACCAGCCGAGCTGACGTCGTGGCTGCAGCAGCAGCGCTGCTCGGTGGAGAGCTTCTGGCGCAGTTCCATGGGCTACAGCGCGGCCCTGCTCACCCCTGAATCGGCCCTCAGCACCCTGCCGCATCCCCCGCTCCAGCCCCCGGAAGCCGCTGGCCTGGTGCTGATGCAGGCCAGACCCGAGGCGACGCCATTCCCCCTGGTGGCCGGCCGCGAGGCCGATTACCAACTGCGCTTTTTCGCTCCCGGTCTTGGCATCGCCGAGGATCCTGTGACCGGTTCTGCCCACGCCCTGGTGGCGCCCTACTGGCAGCGACGTCTCGGACGCCAACTGGTGGTGGGCTGGCAGTGTTCTGACCGCCCCGGCGGCATGATCTGCGAAACCGCGTCCTCGGGCATGATTCGCCTGTCGGGAAAGGGTTCACTGCTGTGGAGCGGCCATCTTCAGCTCCAATCCGCTGGCTCAGGCGAAACAGCCGCGCGTTGGCGACAGCTCTGCACTCCTGTCTGACACGCCAACCGCCGCTGTGGTTCGGTGCTCCTGCGGCGATTCTGCTCGTTGCGATGGGGTTCACCGCTCAGCAGTTCAGTGCGGGCAACGGTGGGTCCGGCTCGGCGGATCCGCTGATCGAGGCCCTGCTCGCAGAACCGGGGCGCACTTCTCTGGCCGCCGTTCAGGCGCAACGCCCGGCCAAGCGCACCGCAGTCGATCCCCATGGTGGTGGATCCGTGGTGCTCAGCGAACCCGAACGGGGCACTCCGCTGTCACTGGAGATCCGGGTAGCCCTGCTGTCGCTGGGACAGCAGGCGTCGCTCACCGCCACAGGGGCGTGGCAGCTTCGCCGTTCCACGGGGGAGCTGTTGCAGCAGGGCAGTGCGGGGGAGTCGGTGAACACCGCTCTGGTGGCCGCTGCCGGCGACGCCTGGCTGATCACAACACCCCGCGAGGCCGTCGTGGTCAACGGGCGCTCCTATGCGGGCCGCCTGCGGCTCCTGCCGACATCGGGCGGCGTCAGCGTGATCAATCACCTGGCCCTGGAGTCCTACATCGCCGCGGTGGTCGGCTCTGAAATGCCCAGCTCCTGGCCCCTGGAGGCGCTGATGGCCCAGGCTGTGGCAGCACGGTCCTATGCCCTGGCGCACATGGCACGGCCCGCCAATCGCCATTGGCATCTGGGAGACACCACCCGATGGCAGGCCTACACGGGCCTCAGAGCCGCCAACAGCAGGACCCTGAAGGCGGCCCAGCACACCGCGGGCCTGATCCTGAGCTATCAGGGCGCCATCGTGGAGAGCCTGTACGCGGCCAATCGGCAGATCAGCCTCGAGGCCCATGGCCATCTGGGCGCCAGCATGAGCCAGCATGGGGCCCGCCAGCTGGCCGAAGACGGCCATCGCTACAACGCCATTCTCGGTCGCTACTACCCGGGCGCGTCACTGGCCAGGTTGCGTTCCGGTGGTGGCTGAAGCGCTGTGGCGACAGGCTCTGGCCTGCTCTGACCGGGCCGCGTCGAGCGGAGCCCTGGTGCCGTTGACAACCGAAACGGTGGATCTGGGCATCGAACCGTTCGTGTTGCGCCGGCTTCTGAGCCGCACACCCAAACATCTGCACGCTGAAGGTCCGAAACCGAATCCCTTCCTGCCCTGGGACCCCGCTCTCGAGGTCACGCGGCTGGGTGAAAGCCATGTGGTGCTGCTCAACAAATATCCAGTGCAGCAGGGCCATCTGCTAGTGATTCCCACCACCTGGAAGCCCCAGTCAGGCTGGTTGGAGCTGGCCGATTGGCAGGCTCTGCTCGCCGTCCATGCCGACACCCAGGGGCTCTGGTTCTTCAACAGTTGCCCCGCAGCAGGCGCCAGCCAACCCCATCGGCACCTCCAGTTGCTGCCGCGCAGTCGCCGGGTGAGCAACTGTCCGCTGGAGGAGTTCTACCTAGCCATGCTGGATCAACCCGCAGCCACCACAGCCGCACCCTGGCGGTGTGCGATCAGCCCTTGCCCAGCGCCGTTGAACCCGGAGGGACTCGCCGCGCTCTATCGGG
Source organism: Prochlorococcaceae cyanobacterium (assembly GCA_040399325.1). Classification (GTDB taxonomy): domain Bacteria; phylum Cyanobacteriota; class Cyanobacteriia; order PCC-6307; family Cyanobiaceae; genus RGUW01. The sequence goes on along the minus strand of JBBASJ010000001.1, from coordinate 110,470 downwards.
AGCACTGCAACAGGTTGCACCTGGGTCAGCCTGGTCAGCAGAACGCCCCACAGCATCCCTACAACCTGCTGCTCACGGACCGCTGGATGCTCACCGTGAGGCGCACCAGGGAGCATTGCCGGGGTTTCAGCGTCAATGCCCTCGGGTTCGCTGGCTACCTGCTCGCCACCATCGGCTCAGACCTGGACTGGCTGCAGGCGGAGGGACCCTGGTCCCTGCTGCGGCAGGTCGCGGCACCGGTGCTCGGTGGTTTCACGGTTGACGGAAACCATGGTGCTGAAGCGAGCTGATAGGAGTCATGACTGCCATTCCATGCCTTCAACTCAGCCCTCCCGGCGACGCCTGCGGCGTTCTGCTCAGGCCGATGAGCGTCTCATGGCCCATCTGCCCCTGGTCAGGGCCTTGGCCCGGCACTACGCGAGCTGCAGTCCCGAACCGCAGGATGATCTGCTGCAGGTTGGCCTGCTGGGCCTGATCAACGCAGCGCAGCGCTACAGGCCCTGCAACGACAAACCGTTTTCCTGCTTTGCCAGACCCCATGTGCGCGGCGCGATCCTGCACCACCTCAGGGACCATGCCTGGATCGTGCGGTTGCCGCGCCGTCAGGCGGAACGCCTGCATCAGCGGGACTGCACCGGTGAATGCCCTGAGGCAACCCCTCAGAACGATGCTCTGGCACTGCAGCAATGGAGTCGGCTCAATCGGGCCGTCTCGCTGGAGTGGCTCCAGGCCCAGGGGGAAGAGGCCTGCCATGGTGAAGCCCCATGGCCTGAAACGGGAGCACCGTCACCAGGGGTTTGCAGCTACGTGCCAACAGCGCTGAACCCCGGTTGGCACGACTGCTCGCTGGAGCAGATGCTCAACCTGGTCGGTGCACGACAGCGCCAGGTGCTCGTTGATGTCGTCCTCAAGGGATGGAGCTACCGGCGAACGGCCAGTGCGCTGGGGGTGAGTGCGCCGACGGTGCAACGCGACCTGCACAAGGGTCTCGAACTCCTCAGGCGGCGCTTGAGACAGGCTCCCTTCAGGATTGAGACTTCTGAGTCGCGTCGCGCGCCATCTGTTGCTCCAGGGTGCTGATGGTTGCGTTGAGCGCTGCAAGCTGCCTCTCGAGGCTGTCGCGCCAGGAGTTCAGGACCCTGAGCTTGCGTGCCTGGTAGGCCGAGGAGCCCGATGGGCAGGTGCTGTGGGTGCAGCCCCCAAGAAAAGGCAGCAGCATGTAAAACTGGATGGAACCTGTGAGGTTCTAGCAACTTCAACAGGTGAGCGCGGGTCGTGTTTCCACCACCAGAAATGGCCATGAAACACGCCCAGCCGCACCCAAGGCCCCCTGCCAACAGGCGAACCATCAGGCGGGGCAGGTGGGTACTTCTTCTGTGCACGATGTTGGGCTTTGCTGGTCCGGTTCTGTGCCTGCAGACCAGCGCCCGGGCCTATGTGGCCTTGATGAGCGGGCAACGGGCCAGGCCCCTGAATGGACGCTTCAATACCCTGCCGGTACTTCATTCCAATCAGCCGGAGGAAGTCGAAGGACCCGGCATTCTCATCAACACAGCGCCTGGAGTTGCATACAGCACAGAAACCGGACAAAGTCTGCGCAACTCCGAGTACACATTTAACGGTGATTTTGGCGTTCATCTCCACCACAAATACTTTCCCCAATACAGAGCCAGAATCTCAGCATCAAGTCGTCGCACCGAATTGACGATTGGATTGATTCTGATCAACCCATCATCGCGACCTGTTCACATCAGGTTCATGTCAGGAGCTGTGCGCAACAGTTTTGAGGCTCCCTATCTGGCCAACAGCATGAACGGCGTTCGCCCTCTTGGTCCCCGACCATGGAACACGGGTCCGGGAGACGCGACGGCGGTGCAGATGCTGCGCAACAGGCTCGACTCCAGACTCAGTGAAACCATCACGCTGCCACCCAACAGTCGCAGGGTTCTGTTTCAGACAGACTTGCCTGCCTTGGGTATTGCCAACGCGCTCTTGCGAGGACAAAGTGATGGTCCCTTCCAGATGGCTGTGGTCGCTGCGCGACAACCACGCACTTCAGAGGATTTGCTGGCTGTTCTGGATCAGGGAGTATTGGCACCAGGTCGTGTCTACTTGAAACGCATTGCTGAGATCCAGAACCGTCAGGTGTTTTCGCGAGTAGGCGGTGTTGCACTCGGAGATGAGTATCAGGCGAGCATTACCCATAATCTGTCGACCGATGGGGCCTTGCATGTGCCGTTGACAAGCACACATCGCCACACGTTTGGCACGAATGAGGTTCAGGTGAATCCGTTGTTGTCTCGAATGCTCGATTCATCTCTAGACAATGTTGGCACCTATGGCGTTCGTTTTGTTGTTGATCTCAATCTGAAAGGCGAGGGTTCCCATGAACTTGTCCTGAGTCATCCTTCAGCCATAGGCGGCAAACAGTTCACCGCATTTCGTGGCTCCATGCAGATACGCTCTGACAATGGCCTGCAGGAGCTCCATGTGGTGCTGCGATCGGGTCAGAGTCTGCCCTTGACCAGTCTTTCCCTGAACCCGGGTGTCGACAACCCCGTACGTTTGACTCTGGTGTACCCCGCGGATGCAACACCTGGTCACCTGTTGAGTGTTGTACCGTCTCAACAATTGGCAAGGCTGCGTCAGCTGGAGCGCGATCTTGAATTGGCACGCCGTCAGCCTTCAGCCAAACCATCTGTCCTACAACCGTTGCCGCCAGTTGAAGGCGTTGGCAATCAGCCTGTGCTTGACGATTCGCTTGCAGAACGCATGCAACGCGTCGGACCCTTGGCCGATCCTTTGCCACCGCCAAGCCTGAACGGGCCAGGTCTTGATCGCGACACGACGCCCCAACCGATGGGTGCGAGGGTGGCTCCAATGGCACCACCACCCCTCACCGACTCAAACAACGCCCCAAACCGGACCCAGTCCCTGGTTGATCGTTATCAGCAGGCCCTTGACGCTCAGAATGAAATCATCCGCGGTCTGATGACCCGTTGAGAACTGAACTTCAACTGTGAGCACCCCCGAGACCGAACCAAACGAACGGCGTCGCATCACATTGCAATTGCCCAGACACCTCGTTCAGGGCATCGATCGGTTGCGCGTCGAATGGGGGCTTCGCAGCAGGGGTGACACCGTGGAGCGTCTGCTCGGTGAACTGCTCACGGAAGAATCGCCGGCTGATGATCCACAACTGCAACACGACGAATCATCTGCTCCTGACACGCCTGACTTGTTCGATGAATCTGGAGCCCTGGTCCTGGTTGCACAACATGGGCATGGTGGATTGGGCGTTGATTTCGTCGATGCCCCTCATGGACCTGAGGGACAGCGAAGCCGCGAGAGCGGAGGGATCGATCTTCCCGGATTTGTGCGACGCAAATCAGATCAACTCCGTCAGTCGCTGAATCGTTCAGATGCACAGGCTCGTGCTGAACGGGAGATGTTTTCGCTGGTTGACGCTTCCGTTGTTGAGACAGCGCTGGATGCTGTTCAGCGGCATTGGCATGAGCTGTATGGCAAGCCGGCAAACGAGGCGGTGCTGGAAGCGGCCATGACCTGGCTATCAAGCGACATCTGGCCGAACTCCGATCAGAATGAAGGTCGTCCTTTTACCTGGACGCTGGCCTCGAGCATCGCGTCGCAGCTGGCACCGTCATGGAATGACGCCGCTCCAACCTTTGCACGGGTGATCGTGCTGGCGGGCCTGCTGGAGGATCCGTACAGCAGTTCAACCCTGAGTCTGCGTATCCCGACGCTGATTCGTCGGTTTGTGCAGCGCTTCAGAAAGCGCCAGCGAGGCATGTCGTTTGAAACACTGGAACACACCATGAGTCTTCATGGTGCCTTGAAGCTGCTGAACCTCCCCACGTCTCCTGGCCATCGCCTCACGCTGAAGGACATTCGTGAGGCCTACCGAGAGCAGGCGATGTCACACCATCCAGACTCTGGCGGAAGCGCCGAGTCGATGCGTCGCCTTAATGAGGCCTACCAGATGCTCAAGGAGCTGTACAGATCCGCCTAGGTTGTCTTGGGTGCGACACGCGACGAGACCACAGAATGGTCCAGATTGAGACCCGTGACACAGCAAAACATGGTGAGCGAGAGTCCATGGGCGCATGGCCTGGTGTTGACGTGACAGCACCGGAATCGTGATGGGCCGCCTACGAGCCCATCATTAAGTCGCGATTTTCTTGTCTGGATCAGTTTTGAGACTTTTGATGAGTCTCGTTTTAGACAATTGGGGGCAAAAGCTGCTGGATCGGTGATTTCATCTGAAACACCCGTGCTGTCCCGCATTGCTATGCACGGCACTGGGCGCTGCAGCAACCCAGGTTCTGCCACGAAGCGATCCCATACGCGTGACTCCCGGCTTGTGCAGAGTCTGTTTCATCCGACCTATTGGCCGGATGCGATGGATGCTGGCTGCTTCTCCGCATTCAGCTTTGAGCCAATGATCATCGTGTCCGATGGGCCATGGAGCATGTCCAGGCGTGGATCATCGCGCCTCAGACGTCAATGCCGACAATGCTTTTCCCTATTGCGTACCTGCTGTAGACACAGTGACGCATGCGATTTGGACAAAAGCCCCTCCGCAGATGGCCTGCGATGCGTTGCCTGGAGCGTTCCGCTCTCTTGATGAAGAGTGTCACTTGGCAAGACTGAGACACATTTCGAGTCCTGAAACAAGTCCAGGCTGGGACTTGTAGTACGAAATCTGGTCGGTGTTCCAGCGTGATGCGTGACTCCCGAATCCTTGGCTGCTCCTGGATAGCGCACGCGTCTCCTATGAGAATTGCAATGAGTCTTGGAACATGTCTTAATTGAGACCAGTGACCTGGGTTGTGATTGCTGCTGCACGCACAAAAAAACCTGCTCGAGCCGAGCAGGTTGCCAACATGCAGGAGCAGGGTCAAGGTCAGGTTGACGTTTGCATCCCCTGGATCAGAAAGTCGAAGTAGGGCGCGGCCATTGCGGCATCGTCTGCATTGAGTAGGTCGATCGCGGCTTCCTTGAGAGTGCGCATGGCTTCAACCATGCCAGGCATCGGCACACCCAGACTGTTGTACATCTCGCGGGCTCCCACCAGGCCAATCTGTTGAATCAGTTCGGTGCTGCTCGAGAGGATGCCGTAGGTGACGAGCCGCAGGTACCAGCTGTAGTCGCGTAGACACTGGGCCCGTTGCTTCTGACCGTAGGCATTGCCGCCCGGTGCCACGTACTCAGGCTTCAGCTGAAACAGACGCTTAGCCGCCTGGTCCACGATCTTGCGTTCGCTGTCGGTCAGGGTTCTGACGACCTGCAGCCGACGGACCCCACCGTTGAGAAAATCGGCCATGGAACGCAGTTCACCACCCGTCGGGTAGCGCAACTGATCATCGGCCTGAAGGATCAGATCGCGAACAACGCTCATTGCATGGGGCACAAGCTGGGTCACTCTATCGGCTGAATCCGAACAGCACGCCGCAGAGCGACAGGGCGTAACGATTTCGTGGTTTGAATGCTTTCCGGGTGGGGCTCCATCTATGATCCTGTCAAGGTTGGGTCATGCTTCGTCATGCATCTGGCTCCGGAGGATCAGCTGGTCCACTCCACTCCGCCCAGCACCTGTTCCTGGCGGGATCAATGGCTGCCCGCTCGTGTGCCCGGGATCCGGCCCACCGGAAGCCAAGCGTCAGCTGAACCCCTGTTGGTTATCGATGGAGAGACGTCTGAATCATCAATATCCAACTCTTGAATGATGCACTCTCCGCTGTTCATCACGCCATCCCGTCTCACCCCATGGCGTCGCCTCTGCGGTGCTGTGTTCTCATCGCTGTTGCCCTGAGTCGGTGTCCGGGGTGGTTCAACCACCTACTCTTCATCAAGAACACATCAACAACTCCAACGCCTCTGTGACCACCCAGGGCCAACTCGTTCAGCTTCACTGCCACGGCCTGAGTCATGACGGTCGGGGTGTCGCGCGGTTGCCCGATCATTCCATCGTGTTTGTGCCTGACCTGCTGCCTGGCGAGGTGGGTGGTGTGCGACTGCTTCGCAAACGACGCAGTTGTTGGGAAGGAATTCTTCAGAACCGCTCTTTGCTGAGTCCTGAACGACGACAACCTCCCTGTATCCTCGCCGACCGTTGTGGCGGCTGCACGCTTCAACATCTCAGTGATCCAGCTCAGGCTGCAGCCAAGCAACAGGCTGTTGAATCAGCCTTGCAACGCATCGGTCATTTCCAGTTCAAGGATGGAGTGTTGCAACCACTCCTTGTTGCTCCGATGGCACTGGGATATCGCAATCGCGCCGTAATCCCGCTGGAACGTCGTGACGACGGCAGCCTGCGCGCGGGCTATTACAGAGCGGGTAGCCATACGCTGGTCAACATGAACCATTGTCCGGTTCTTGATCGCCGACTCGATGCCCTGATCAAGCCCCTTAAGCATGATCTGGAGCGTACGGATTGGCCCGTCGATCGCCACCTCCAGCACCAGGGTGGGCTACGGCATCTGGCATTGAGGGTTGCCTCCAGCACTGGCGAGATCGTGATCACGCTGATCAGCAGCCACTCCGCACTGGATGGATTGGCGCAGCTTGCCCAAACCTGGATGGATCGCTGGCCTGCTGTGGTGGGTGTCTGTCTGAATCTTCAACCCATGACCAGCAATACGCTGTTCGGTTCTGAGACACAAGTGGTGGCGGGTCGAGGTTCGGTCACTGAACATTTTGCAGGTCTTGACCTTCAGATCGCAGCTGACACGTTCTTCCAGGTGAACACAGCGCAGGCTGAACGTGTTGTCGATCTGATCGCCGCAGCTTTGGGCGCTGGAACTGGTGATCTGTTGATTGATGGCTATTGCGGCATCGGTACCTACGGTCTGCCGATGGCCGCTTCAGGATGGCGCGTCCATGGAATCGAAAATCATCCCGGTTCGATCGCATTGGCTCGCCAAAATGCCGCTGCCAATCAACTCACGTCCCGCTGCTCCTTTGATGTGGCCGACATGGCTGAGGGGTTGACCCGAGTCCTTGATCAGGCCACTGCGGTTCTTCTGGATCCTCCAAGGCGCGGCCTTGACCCGGCGGTCATCCAGGCCTTGATCGCGTGCCCCGTCGCCACACTGCTGATGTTGAGTTGCGATCCGGCCACCCTGGCCAGGGACCTCAATCGTCTGAACACGGGTTACGAGGTCACGTCGGTACAGGCGATTGATTTCTTCCCGAACACCAGCCATGTGGAGACCCTGGCTGTGCTCAAGCAGCGCGATCTCACTCGCGCAGCTGGGCCTTGAAGCGCTTCTGCACACTCGCAATCACAGCGCTGTGAACCTGTTCGACCTGTTCTTCGACCAGGGTTCGGTTCGGGTCGCGGTAGCGCAGCCGGAACGCCTGGCTGCACAGGCCATCGGGAACCGGGTCCCCCTCATAGCGGTCAATCAACTCGGCATGCTCGAGCAGTGGTCGACCTGCCTTGTTGATGGCCTGAAGCAGATCGGCCGCTGCCAGCTCGCGCGGCACCACCACAGCGAGATCGCGCTCTGACGCTGGTTGGGTGCTGAACGGCCTGAACGGTACGTGCCAGCGGTTGCTGCGCGTGGCAGCCGTGAACAGGGGATCAATCTGCACAGTCAGCACGTAGGTCGCCTGAGGCAGATCAGCCTGTGCGGCCTGGGCCGGATGCAACTGGCCAAACCAGCCGATCGGCCGCCCTTCCACGACGACCTGGGCTGCACGTCCTGGATGCAGCAACGGTTGATCCACCAAGCGTCGATCCTCCGGTTGCAGTCCGATGGCATGAAAGGCCTGTTGCAGAAGACCGCGGGCCTGGTGGTAGGTGAGCGGCCGTGACTTGCCGCTGCTGCTCCAGCGTTCACTGCAGCGACTTCCACACAACACGGCTGTGAGCTCAGCGCGGGCCGACCCGTCGGGCGCAAACACCGCGCCGATTTCGAAGCCCCAGAAGCCCTCCTGCCCGCTCTGCAGATTGCGGCGCGCGGTGGCCAGCATGTCGCTGTGCAGTTCATGGCGCAGGTGGCCGTAATCGCTGAGTAACGGATTGGCCAGGGGCAAGCGCTCTGGCGCTGCGCCGACCAGCGACAGGCTGCACAGCTCCTGCAACCCCGCCACGCACAGCGCGCGACGCAGGCGTCGTTCTGCCACCAGACGCGGGTCGAGACCGCCGGGCACCAGCGGATCGGGCAGGTGTGCCGAAAACTGGTCGTAGCCGATCAGCCGAGCCACCTCCTCGATCAGATCGACCTCACGCTGCAGGTCGATCGCCCGCTGAACCGGCACGCTCACCTCCCAGCCCTGGTCGGTGGATTCGAGCTGGCAGCCGATCGCGCTGAGTGTTGCGACGATGCTGTGATCGTCCAGATCCTCGCCGGCGTTGTCACCAGCCCCAACCCCGAGGGGACCCAGAAGGTTGTGGAGCGCATCGCGTCGCAGATTGATGGGAGCGCCCGATTCCAACGCCGCCTGATGCAGCCATCGCCGGGTGGGGGTGGCGCCACACAGCTGCTGCAACAGAGCCACGGCCCGATCAGCGGCCGCGAGTGTGGCCTGCGGTGGCAATCCCTTTTCAAAGCGACTGCTGGCTTCGGTGCGCAGACCGACGCGACGTGCCGACCGCCGCACCGCCTGTGGGGAGAACACGGCCGCTTCCAGCCAGATGCTGGTGGTGCCCCCTTGGACCGCCTCGGCCTGACCGCCCATGACTCCAGCGAGCGCGATCGGTACGTCGGCGTAGGTCACCACCAGCGCTTCAGGGTCAAGCTGCCGCGCTTCGGAATCCAGGGTCACCAGCGCCTCTCCCTCGCGGGCCTGGCGCAGGCCCATGTGTCTGGGATTTGGTCTGCCCTGGCTGTGGACGGCGAGGGCATCGCGGTCGAAGGCATGCAGGGGCTGGCCGGTTTCCAGCATCACCAGGTTGGTGATGTCGACGACGTTGTTGATGGCACGGATGCCCGCCCGTTCGAGCCGCTGCTGCACCCAGGTGGGCGAGGGCCCGACCGTCAGCCCTTCGAGCTCGGTCAGGCTGAACAGGCCCCCCTCGTTCATCGCGGCGCGCTGGTCGTGGTCGACGTCGAGCGGTTCGGCGGGCACCGGCTGACCCGACGGCACATTGGTGCTGCCTCCGACCAGGGCCGCCACTTCGCGGGCGATCCCCAGCATCGACAGCCCATCGGGCCGGTTGGCAGTGATCGCCAGCTCGAGCACTGCGTCATCGAGTCCGAGGCACGGAGCGATGGCCGAACCCACCGGGGGCACCTGCGGCAGCAGGTCGTCGAGAATGGCGATCCCCTCGCTGGTTTCAGCCAGGCCCAGTTCGCTGAGGGAGCAGATCATGCCCCGACTTGGAACCCCGCGCAGCTCGGCTTCCTTGATGGTCAGGCCAACCGCGGGCAGTGTGCTGCCGACCACGGCTACAGCAACATGGATGCCACTACGCACATTGGCGGCGCCGCAGACGATCTGAAGCACGTCGCCCTGCCCGGCATCCACCTGGCAGACGCTCAGTTTGCTGGCGTCGGGATGGGGTTCGCGCTGCAGCACCTTGCCGACCACGACCCCCGCCGCCAGCAGGCTGAGATCCTCAACCGCCTCGACCTCGAATCCCGCCACGGAGAGTCGCTCTGCGAGGTGATCCGGTGTGAGGTCGGCCTCTGCCGCGTTGACCAGCTCCTTCAGCCACTGGAGCGAAACGCGCATGGATCCAGGGGATAGCTCGGCCCGTGATCCTAGGGATCGGCCCCGGTGGTCACCCCTGCAGGTATGGTGGGCGATTGTCACTTCGCTTCGCTAACGCGGCGCAACGTCCTTCCATGGCCAAAAACAAGGGCGTCCGGATCGTGATCACTCTCGAGTGCACCGAATGCCGGTCCAACCCCGCCAAGCGGTCTCCAGGTGTGTCCCGCTACACCACCGAAAAGAACCGCCGCAACACCACCGAACGGCTGGAGCTCAAGAAGTTCTGTCCCCACTGCAACGGCATGACGGTTCACAAGGAAATCAAGTGAATCCTGACGGCTGCAACGTCGGCATCAACCCAGACTTCTGACCCCCCAAAGCCCTTCCATGTCGAGTTCTTTTTTCAAGAAGCGTCTGTCGCCGATCAAGCCCGGCGATCCGATCGACTACAAGGACGTCGATCTGCTCAAGAAATTCATCACCGAACGGGGCAAGATCCTTCCCCGCCGGCTGACGGGCCTCACCGCCAAGCAGCAACGCGACCTCACCAACGCGGTCAAGCGCGCCCGCATCGTGGCCCTGCTGCCGTTTGTGAATCCCGAAGGCTGATTCACCCCTGCCAGCCTGGTCTGTGGAGCGGGGTGATCTCGTTGGGCTGAAGGATGCTGGCCAGCCCAAGCTGGCGGTCGTGCTCAAGGTGGACGGCAAGCGCGTCACCGTCGCCATCGGACAGCAGGCGCGGCTGGCCAGAGTGCCTTTGCGTGAGCTGCAGCCTGTTGCTGCAGCTGCTGCGTTTGGTTCGACACCAGCACCAGAGCGCATCGGGGCCGTCCCTTGGAGCCTCAACGAAGTTTCCCTGCGCGCCTGGGTCCCACCCCGTCGCGATGTGGCTGCAGCCTGGCTGTTGCTCAGCAGCACCGGCGGTTGTACCCCATGGCAGCAGTGGTGCGCCCTGGTGGCGGCGGAGCCCACGCCGCTGCAGCTGGCCGGATGGTGGCTCTGGTTGCAGGGTGATCAGCCCTGGTTCACCCTGCATCACGGCGAAATCGCGGCGAGGCCGTTGAGCCAGCTGCGTCAGCGGCGGCACGACCGTCGCCGCTCGGAGCTGGCTCACCAGCGCGAGCGGCATTGGCATGGCCAGCTGCGGCAGCGCCAGGTCCTCAGCCTCGACGGGCTGGATTCCCGTAGCGTCGAGGATCTGGCGTTGTTGCAGCGTTGGGCCGGTGGGGCGAGCGAGGAGCCTTTGCCGGCGTCGTTGCTGCAGGCATTGCGACAGGCCGATTGCAGACCTGAAGCAGCGGCGATCCGTCATCTGCTCGTCGATCTGGGCCAGTGGGATCCCCACGCCCTGCCGTCACTGCGGCAGAGCCCATGGGCCCATGGCTTCAGTGACGCGCTCGAGAAGCAGGCGCAGCAGCTGATCGAACGGGCCCCTGACCCGCAGGCCGGTGATGAACGACGCCGTGATCGCACACATCTGCATTGCGTGACCATCGACGATGAGGACACCGAGGACATCGACGATGCCATCGGTCTTGAACGCTGCGCCGACGGTCGCTGCAGGCTGTGGATCCATGTCGCCGATCCAGGCCGGTTGCTGCTGCCAGACGATCCACTCGATGCGTCGGCCCGTGGCCGCGGGGCCAGCCTCTACCTGGCCCGGGGCATTCTGCCGATGCTGCCCTGGCCCCTGTCGATCGGGCCGCTGAGTCTGAGGGCAGGCCGGCGCTGTCCGGCCTGGAGCTTCTGGGCCGAGCTTGACGAGGGGGGAAACCTTCAGGCCTGTGGTTTCGAGCGCACCTGGGTCAGACCGGCCTACCGGCTCAGCTATGGCGACGCGGACGATCTCATCGATCTGGCGCCGCCGGAGGAGCCTGATCTGGCCGAGATCCATGGGCTGCTGCTGCGGCGGCGGCGCTGGCGGGAACAGCGTGGAGCCCTGTTGCTCGACCAGCCCGAGGGACGGGTTCGAGCCCGCGATGGGGAGCTGACGATTGCGATCACCGAGCCCACCAGCTCGCGGCTCATGGTTGCCGAGGCCATGATCCTGGCTGGAAGTGTGGCTGCGACCCAGGCCATTGAGCACGGGCTGGCACTGCCCTTTCGCAGCCAGCTGCCGGCCCCCCTGCCCGCTCCCCAGGAGCTGGCCGCCCTGCCTGCCGGGCCCGTGCGCCATGCCGCACTCAAGGCCTGCCTCAGCCGCGGGTTGACCACCACCACCCCGGCACCCCACAGCAGTCTTGGTCTTGATGCCTACGTGCAGGTGACCAGTCCGATCCGCCGCTATGGCGATCTGCTGGCGCAGCGTCAGTTGGAGTGTCTGTGGGCAGGGCGAGCACCGCTACCGGCCGGCCAGCTGCAGGATCTGCTGGCCGCCTGTGAGGATCCGCTGCGGCAGGGCAACCAGATCAGCCGCGATGACCAGCGCCATTGGCGGCAGGTGTGGTTTGAGGCGCACCGCACGGACCACTGGCCTGCAGTCCTGTTGCGCTGGTTGCGCGAATCGGAGCGGCTCGCCCTGATCTGGATCGAGGCCCTGGCCATGGAACTGCCGGCCCAGTGCCCTGCGGGCAGCGCGCCGGGCGATGCCCTCAGCGTCTCGGTGCACCGGGTCGACCCCCTGCAGGATTGCCTGCAGTTGCGGGCCCACCGGTGAGCCTGCGCTGGGCATCCCGCTCAGGCCGCCAACCGGTTGACCCGCAGCCAAGGTCCCCAGGGGTTGGGGCAGCCGATCAGCTGCAGGGGTGTCCCTGCGGGAGTGTCCTGCAGCAGCCGATGCATGGCGGGCTCCAGCGTGATCAGTGGCCAGGACTGCGAAGCTGACTCCAGGTTGTAGCCAGCCTCCAACGAGCCCCGCAGGGTGCCGACAACCAACTGCTCATGGCGTTCCGGTGGTGCCTGATGGCTCACGGTGCCGTTGCCGTACTGCCGAGGCGTATCGAGCAGGCCCTGCTCGTCAAGACTGCCGGGATCCCGCAGGATGGAGCGTTGGCACTCCGCCCAGTCAGGGTGGTGCCAGGGTGTGCTCCAGAGCGGGAAGGGTCCGGCCGGAGCCACTGGTTCCGCGATCAGTGCCTCCTGCAGAGCACCGACCGGCAGATCCGCAGGCAGGCAGCGGTGCCTGATGCACAGCGCCGCCGCCATGCCTGCAGCCTGGCCGATGTTGAGCACCAGCGGTTGCAGCCGGGTCGCACCGTTGGCGATGTGGCTGACACTGAGACACTTGTCGGCGGCGAGAAGGTTGCTGGTTGTGGCGCTGACCAGGGCGCCGTAGGGAACACAGAACGGCGTGCCGGTCCAGCGTCCACCCCAGCGGCAGCTTTTGGGTGCCAGTGGCCAGTCATCTCCCGGATAGTGATGGTCATTGGCATAGTTGCCGACCGCGATGCTGGTGCAGTGGCCGTCACGCCTTGGCAGTGGGGCCCTGCTGGTGCCCCCGGCAAGGGGCAGGAGATCCTGTTCGATCACCGTCTCCAGACCCAGCAGGCGCCGTCCTTCGCGCCAGTAGGGCATCAGGGCCAGTGCTGAGTCTCCCTGCAGGTCGGCGCCCTGATGGCCCAGCTCCGGGAATACGGCCGCAGGCTGCACGACCCCGCCACTGGCCTCGGTGAGTGCGTCCGCAAAGGCGAGACTGTGGGCCTGCATGGGGCCAGCCAGCTGCTGCAGGTAATCGCGTTGCTGCTGCGGCGTGCCAGCGAAGAGACCCGCCAGATCCAGATGCCAGTCGTTGCCATCGATCGGCCAGTTGAGCATCAGCAGGTCACCGGGCAGCCGGCCATAGCTGAGGGTGCGCTCCAGGCCGAAACGGCGGATCGCGCCGGCGAAAGGGGGCTTCAGATCGTCGCTCCCCGGCTCCAGCGGGCGCCTGGTGTCACGCTGGGCCATGGCCACCCAGGTCGGCGATTGCACAGGCTGGTTGGTGAAGAAGGGATCGTTGAACAGCGCCTGGGCGCTGGGCGCGCTGGGTTCGCTCCAGGTCTCCTGGCTCTCCCAGCCCAGCCTGAAGTCTGAGGCCCCCATGCCGAGCAGATCGCCCAGATCACTGCCGTCGATCAGCAGCTCGGGCCTCAGAACATGCTCCTGGTCGCCCTGCCTGACACAGACGGCACAGACCCGCTCGTTGTGGCGCTCCAGCCCTACCAGCGCGCAGTTGGGCCACCAGCGCAGCCTCGCTTCTGCGCCCACCCAGGTTCGCAGCACGGCCTCGGCGGTGGCGGGCCTGAATCCGAAGCAGCTGACCCAGTTGTGGTCGAGCCCCGTGGGCTCAGCCTCGGCAAGGGCGCGCAGCAACGCGCCCCACAGCCCCGTCTGCCAGGGAGTCAGTTCATTGCCGTCGGGTGCGCAGACCCCCGCGGCGCTCACCATGCCCCCGAGCCAGGGCCCTGGTGTGAGCAACAGCGTGGGGGCACCGCTGCGGGCCGCCTGGAGCGCCGCCGCCGCGCCGCCACAACCCCCACCCCAGACCAGCACGGGGACGGATTCCCTCGAGACGGGCATCAGCAATCAGGGCCGGGCCGATCCAGGCTGGCAGCCCAACGCCCCGGAGAAAAGCTCTGCGTAGGATCCGGCCGATGACCTACACCCTCACCACTCCGCTCTATTACGTCAACGACCGGGCCCACCTCGGCAGTGCCTACACCACGCTGGCTTGTGATGCGATCGCCCGCTACCACCGGTTGATGGGCGATGCCGTGGTGTTCATCACCGGCTGCGATGAACATGGGCAGAAGATTCAGCGCACGGCCGAGGCCGCCGGACTGAGTCCCCAGGCCCATTGCGACCTGGTGAGCGCCAGTTATCAAGAACTCTGGCAGAACTGGCAGATCAGCAACGACCGATTCATCCGTACGACCGACCCCCGTCATCGCCGCATCGTCGAGCAGTTCTTTGCGCGGGTCGAGGCCAACGGCGACATCCGAGAAGGTCGCCAACAGGGCTGGTACTGCGTCGCCTGCGAGGAATTCAAGGACGATCCGGCAGAAGCCCAGGAGCCCAGCTGCGCGATTCACCACAAGCCCCTCGAATGGCGCGATGAAGTCAATCTGTTCTTCCGTTTGTCGAACTATCAGGAACAGATCGAGCAGTTGATCCGTCGGCCCGGGTTCATCGCTCCCGAGTCACGCCGCCGTGAGGTCGAAAACTTTGTGGCTCAGGGCCTGCGCGACTTTTCGATTTCGCGTGTGAACCTGCCCTGGGGGATCCCCGTGCCTGGCCATGGCGGTCACACCTTCTATGTGTGGTTTGACGCGTTGCTTGGCTATCTCACCGCTTTACTCAACAACGACGACCATGTCGACCTCGACGCTGTGAGCGAGCGGGGCTGGCCCGCCCAACTGCATGTGATCGGCAAGGACATCCTGCGATTTCATGCCGTGTACTGGCCTGCGATGTTGCTGTCGGCAGGACTTCCCCTGCCAGAACGGGTGTTTGGGCATGGCTTTCTGACCCGTGAGGGCCAGAAGATGGGCAAGTCACTGGGCAATGTGCTGGACCCGCAGCTGCTGCTCGAGCGTTGCGGTAGCGATGCCGTGCGTTGGTACCTGTTGCGCGACATTCCCTTCGGCGATGACGGCGACTTTCAGCAGCAGCGGTTTGTCGACCTGGTCAACAGTGACCTCGCCAATACCATCGGCAACCTCCTGAATCGCACCATTGCCATGGCGCGACGCTGGTTCGATGGGGCTGTTCCAGACCCTGGCGAAGCGGCTGGGCCGTCCCATCCGTTGGCTGTTGCAGCTGGCGACGCCTGCAGCGTCTATCACGTTGCCTGGCAGCGGCTTGATTTCAGAGCCGCCGCCGAAGCCGCCCTCGGTCTTGCCGTGGCGGCCAATGGCTACCTGAACGAGCAGGCTCCCTGGAGTCGCATGAAGCAGGAGGGGCAGCGCGAGCAGGTGTCGTCCGATCTCTATGCCGTGCTCGAAGCGGCGCGCCTCGTCGCCCAGCTGCTGGCGCCGCTGGTACCGCTGATGAGCGATCGCATGTTGGCGCAGCTGCCAGCAGCTCCGGCTCCCTGGCCGGACCAGCTGCGCTGGGGTGCGCTGACGGTGGGTGCCCCTCTGCCTGAACCCACACCGGTGATGGCGCGACTGGAGCTTGAGGGCCCGTTGTGATGGCTGGGTCTGCCCGGTGCCGCAGCGGCGCATCGCTGGTGCTGGCGTTCCTGCTGCTGCTGTTGAGTGGCTGTGGGCAGTCGGCCCGTCGCGACACGCGCAGCCGCGCCACACCATTCGTGTTTCAGGCCCTGGATCTGCGGCAGCAGGATTCGGCGGGGCGACCGCTGTGGCAGGTGACCAGTCCGGAAGCCCGCTATGACCTCGCCCGTCGTGTGGCCCAGGCGCGCGACCTGCGCGGTGAGATCAGCCAGCAGGGCAAGCCTCTCTATCGGCTTGCCGCCAGCCACGGAACCGTGCTCAACGATGGAGACGTGATCCAGCTGGAGGGGATTGTGACGATCCAGCGGCTCGGCCCCGAACCGTTCAGGGTTTCGGCCACACGCATGCGGTGGTACCCGAGGCAGCAACGCCTCGAACTGGACCGGAGTCCAGAGGCCTACGACACCCGCCTGCGTCTCAGGGCCAGCAAGGCGACGCTCTGGGTTGACCGTGATCTGCTCGAATTGCGGGGGAAACCCACCGTCGCCAGCAGCGGCGCCGGGGCTGATGGCCTGCAGCAGATCCGACTGACGGCCCCCCAGCTCGACTGGTCGCCTGGCAGCGGTGCCCTTGTGGCGCCGGGACCAGTCGTGGCGACCAGTGGTGCCCCCGGTGCTGCCGGTCGACGCCTGCAGGCCGCCGGTTTGCGCGGCAATTCGCTGAGCAGGAGTCTGCAGTTGCTGGCTCCGGTGCGCTTTGCGTCCCCGCAGCAGCGGGCCTGGTTGAACACGGCCACGACGACCATCGATCTCAACACCCATGTGATGGTGACCGAGGCGCCGTTCACGGCGGCCTACGGCGCCCTGAAGATCGCGGGTCGCGGCCTGACCCTGGCCCTCAACACCACCGAAGCCGCAATTGCTGAAGACTGCCGCCTGCAACAGCCCGACGGCCGGCTTCGGGCCGATCGTTGCATCTGGAACTGGACCACCAATGGCGTTCTGGCGACAGGGCGGGTCGTGCTCCATCGACGTGCGAACCGTCAGATCACCCGTGCCGGTCAGCTCAGCGGACGGCTCGGGTCTGAAGGACTGCTCGAATTCACTGCTCCAGGGTCCCGGGTGCTCTCGACGCTGGTGTTGCCTCAGCGACAGCCTGCCCGGCCGGCAGCCAGGCGTCCCTGAGCCTCAGGGCCCAGCCTTCGATCCACAGCTGGTCAGCGGTGCTGAAGCAGCGCGGTGACCAGCCCCCCAGCACCACCAGGCCGCGCCGACCCAGGGGCTGAACGATGACACTCGGCAGTCCCTCCAGGAGAGGCATGAACTCATCACGGCCCGGGTAATGCCGCAGATCCACAAGATGGATGCTGCGATCGCGCTGCCAGGCCATCTGGCAGACCGGACCCGGCACAAAGCCTCTCTGCTGGGCTGTGGGATCCATCAGGCCGCGATGGATCAGACAGTCTCCGTCCCACAGCACGAGCACCACAGCGGCCGGAGTCGCAGTGAGCAGCATGCGTGTTCCCCAGCTCAACTCGTCGGCGAGCTGCGGGCTGAGGTCGCGGCGCAGCAGCATCCCCTCATCGCCCTGCAGGGGGGCCCGTGCAGCGGGTTCCGGTTGCAGGCGAGTCCACAGCACACCGATCAACAGCAGACCCACCGCCAGCAGGGCAGCGAGGACCGAACCCCGCTCCAGGGCAGGGTCAAGCGCAGGGGCGGTCAGCTGGTTGACGACAGTCAGCAGCAGGGCACCTGTGCCGACTGCCGTGCACAGGCGAGCGGGGAGCGACATGACCCAAGGATGCCGGATCGCCGAATCTTTGCTGCAATGACTGTGATTGATCCAAGTCGATGACGCCTTCAGAAGCCTTTGCGGCGATCTGCCTTGCTGCTGTGGGTTGTGACGGACAGCTGGGCAAGGAGGAAGCCCAGATGCTGCGCTCGCGCCTTGAATTTCTGACGCCGTTCAACCGTCAGAGCGAACAGGAGATGGGCCTGCTGTTCGATCGCCTGCTGTCCCAGCTGCGACAGTCGGGCTGGTCGGCACTGATCGCCACAGCCGCCCCCTGCCTGAACGCTGCACAGCAGGAAACGGCTCTGGCTCTGGCAGCCCACCTTGTGCGGGCTGACCGTGAAGTGCGTCCGGTGGAAGAGACATTTCTGCAGGAGCTGGCCTCCCTGCTGACGTTGGCTCCCGAGCGCTGCGCCCAGATCCTTGAGGTGGTTGCCATCCTGCATCGCGATGCCCTGGCCTGAGCAGCTCTTGCCGCAGGGGCAGACACGTCGGCCCGCAGGCGGCAAACTGGGGTGAGCTGTCTTCTCAAGCTTGCGGCTGTCTGCTGTCTGGTCCGATCGTCGACGGGCTGTTGGCCACGCCCTCATGCGCGCGTTGCTTGTGCTGGTGGCCTGTGTTCTGGTGGCGCTGCCCATTGAGCCTGTTCTGGCGCTGAGTGCTGTCGATCTGCCCCTGGATCCGCCGCCTGCCCATGTTCTGGATCAGGCCGATGTCCTGAGTCGTGCCGGCCGTTCGGACCTGTCGAGGAGCCTCGACGGATTGACCGACTACGGCGTTCAGGCCAGCTGGATCAGCGTTCCGCGACTCGATTACGGCCTCTCACTGGGCCAGCTTGGGCAAGCGCTGTTGCTGCGCTGGCAATCTGGTGAGGAGGCCACTTCGCCCCAGCTGCTGTTTCTGATCGACGCCCAGACCAGCGGCACCGCAATTGTTGCCAGTGACGCCCTCAGCAGTCGCCTGGAGCCCTCACTGCTGAGCAGCACGAGCCGCACCACCATGGCCCAGCCCCTGCGCGAAGGCGGTCGTTATCGCCAGGCCAGCCTCGATGCCGTCGCCCGAATCGCCGCTGTACTCAGTGGTGAACCCGATCCGGGAGAACCCGCGATCGCCACACCCACCACGGTGACCTCGACCATTCCGACCCGCGAAGAGACCCAGTCCAGCCAGGCGTTCTCCTGGATTGCAGGACTGCTGGTGGTCGGCACCGTCGTGCCGATGCTGACCTGGTGGGTGTTCTCCCGTTGATCCATGGCACTCAACGACTGGATCGGAACATTTGGCCGCGCCGGCGCTGTCGATCTCACCAATCAGCTTGAGAGGGGCTACGAATCGGCCCTGCTGATTCAGAGCATCGAGCTCGAGCATTACAACGACCGCCCCGTCAGACCTGAGATTGACCTGCGTCTGCCTGCCGCGACCCAGGCGATGATTCTGCGGCGTTTTCGAGCCGCCCTTCAGGTCTGTCGCGACGCTTACGAGGCGATCGACGGGCATCGCTCTGAGCTGTCTGGACAGGAACTACGCCAGCTGCAGCTCCTTGAGGACGTGGTGATGCGCTACGCCAACCGCAAGCCTCTGCCTTCCCTGAGCCGCTCGCCAGAGGTGCTGCCCCGCAGTCTGATCGGTGTGGTCGACCAGGTCAGACGGCAACTGGATCCAGAGGCTGAGGCTTCCTTGGTCGCCGGATTTCGCCGTCGACGCGATTCCACCCTGGTCTCGCTGCGTGTCCTGCTGCTTCTGATTCTTGTGCCGGTCTTGGTGCAGCAGGCCACGCGTCTGTTCATCGTTTCGCCACTGGTTGATCAGTACGCCCCAACCAGTGGCTTCCTGACTTACCCCAAGCCGGCTCTCGAAGAACGTGCAGTCGAGAAACTTCGGGTGTTTCAGGCGGAGATTGAATTCGACGCACTCCTCAACGGCAAACCCCTTCCCACCCGGCAGGAACTGCAGCTGCAACTGGCCGAGAAGGCGCAGTCTCTGAAGGATCAAGCAGATGATGAAAGCACAGAGGCCATCAAGAACGTCATTGCTGATCTGTTTGCTCTTGTCGGTTTTGTACTTGTCTGTGTGTTCTGCCGTAGAGATCTTCAGGTTTTACGAGGATTCATTGATGAACTGATCTATGGACTGAGTGACAGTGCCAAGGCGTTTGCCATCATTCTGTTCACCGATATCTTTGTCGGTTTCCACTCCCCTGAAGGCTGGACGGTGTTGCTCGACGGTGTCGCTCACCATCTCGGAGTCCCGGCACGGGAGAACTTCATCATGCTGTTCATCGCGACCTTTCCTGTGGTTCTGGCCACGGTGTTCAAGTACTGGATCTTCCGCTATCTCAATCGGGTCTCGCCCTCGTCTGTGGCCACCTTGCGCAACATGAACGGTGGTGGCTGAAGCAGCCCGCATCACCCTGGTGAGCGGGCCTGCCAGCAGTGGCAAAAGCCTCTGGGCTGAACGGCTCGCCATCGGCTCCGGCCTGCAGGTCTGTTATCTCGCCACGGGGCCACAGCTGCCGGGGGATGCCGCCTGGCAGGCCCGACTGCTTGCCCACCGGCAGCGGCGCCCCAGCCATTGGCTGTGCCGTGAGGTCTCGCTGGCATTGCCGCAGGCTCTGCTGAATCTGGAGCACGGTCAACTCGCCCTGGTCGATTCGCTTGGCACCTGGGTCGCCAGTGGCCTTGATGCTGCGGTGGCCTCCTGGGAACACCACTGCCAGGATCTGGAAGCTGCATTGCACGCGGTCCAGGGGCCTGTGATCCTGGTTGCCGAAGAGACCGGTTGGGGTGTGGTCCCCAGCACCGCTGCCGGCGGCCTGTTTCGCGAACGCCTCGGTGCACTCACGCAGCGGCTGATGCCCTGCTGCGATGCGGCGTGGCTGGTGTTGCACGGGCGAGCCATCGACCTGCTGCGCCACAGCGAGCCGGTTGTTGAAGCCGCCCGTCCTCGCTGCACGCCCTGATGCCCGCCGTTGTTCTGTTTCAACCGCAGATCCCACCCAACACCGGCAACATCGGTCGTACCTGCGCTGCCACGGCCACACCGCTTCACCTGATCGAACCCCTCGGATTTTCCATCGACGACAGGACCCTCAAGCGTGCCGGGCTCGACTACTGGCCCCTGATCGACCTGCAGTGTCATGGCCATTGGCAGTCCTTCGAAACCCATCGCCGCGGCAGAGGCCGGCTGATCGCCCTGAGCAGCCATGCCGACCGCACCTACACGTCGTTTCGCTTTGCTGCTGATGACTGGCTGCTGTTCGGTCGCGAAACCGACGGTCTCCCGCAGGAGGTCCTGCTTCAGGCAGACGCCGCATTGACGATTCCAATGCCCCAGAAGGCCACGGCGGCGCAGCCAGGGGTGCGCTCCTTGAACCTCTCGGTGGCTGTCGGCGTCGTGCTGTTTGAGGCCCTGCGGCAACTGGGCGACGCCCCGCAGACACGCTGACCATCACGTCTGAATCTCAACTGTCGTGCTTCCGCCCTGGATCGGGCCGACGGATGCGCGCACATCGCCTGTGCCACAAAGGCTCTGCCGATTCTCACGTTTGCGAATGTAGTCACGAATGCTTGTCTTCAGAGAGTCCGTGGGCTACTGTCTGCGCGCCCCCAGATAGTGGCTTCTCTGAGGGTGTTGTTCGATGGGTGATGT
This sequence comes from Prochlorococcaceae cyanobacterium, assembly GCA_040399325.1. GTDB lineage: Bacteria > Cyanobacteriota > Cyanobacteriia > PCC-6307 > Cyanobiaceae > RGUW01. Next base: position 89,258 of record JBBASJ010000001.1, on the reverse strand, counting down.
GTGAAGCCTTTGCGATTGTGTTTACCACTGTTGTGCCTCCTGCCGGTTGCCGTGCCGGCTGTCGTCGTGGCTATGGGGCCCGGTGGTCGAGATCGCTCCGAGCAGTCCCACCAGATTGCAGCCCTCCCTCCCGTCACGACGGGTTCTGAACGGGTTTGGCTGAGGTTGCGTCAGGAGCTCCAACTCAGCGTTCTGGCTGACTCCCTTGCCCTACCTCCCAGCCGCCTCGCCCAACTGAACGATGTCCCCGCTGACCACCAGTTCAGCAAGGGTGACTGGCTTGTGCTGCCGGCGTCGTCGAGCCGGCTGGCTCGTCTGATCCCCCAGCTCGACAGCAGTGACGCACGCCGCACACCACCGCTGCAGCAGTTGCCTCCGCTGCAGACCAATGCTGTCGTGCGCCTCGGCGACACCCTGCGTCAGATTGCCCGGCGCTATGGCATGACCCTCCAGGAGCTTCTCAAGCTCAATCCGGGTCTTGAGACCGCTCGGCTGGTGGTGGGTGCCCCGATCACCGTGGTGCAGTCGTCACCATCGCGGCCGAGGCTTCTGTTGGGCCTCAAGCCGTCAGCCAGCGGTCTGAGCTGGCCGGAACTCCCCGATCTCGGTGGCGACAACCCTGGAGACGACCTGCCGATCTCCAGTGATGGCTGGATCTGGCCGACCCGCGGGTTGTTCAGCTCTGGCTTCGGTTGGCGCTGGGGTCGCATGCACAAGGGCATCGACATCGCCAACAACGTGGGCACCTCGATCGTGGCGGCCAAGGAGGGCGTCGTGAGTTTTTCGGGTTGGCACAGCGGCGGTTATGGCTATCTGGTCAGCATCAGCCATGCCGACGGCAGTCGTTCGCTGTATGCGCACAACAGCCGCCTGCTGGTTCAGGTCGGTGAAACGGTGGCGCAGGGACAGCCAATTGCCCAGATGGGCAGCACCGGTCGCAGCACCGGACCCCATCTCCATTTCGAGATCCATCCACCGGGGCGTGGCGCCGTCAATCCGTTGGCCCTGCTTCCCCAGCGCGCCTGACCGCCGTTCGGCAGTCGCCACACCATCGTCTAAAGTCTTTCTACCGCGGCTCGGTAGCTCAGCTGGTTAGAGCGTGGGATTCATAACCCCAAGGTCGGGAGTTCAAGTCTCCCCCGAGCCATTGCGTCGTGCCTTGACTCAGCGCAGGTCCACTGCGTTGAGTCGGTCACGGAAGCCATTCACACCAGCGTCATCTTCAAGACTGATCACTGGAACCACCGTGAAGGTCTCCTCCTGCAGCTCAGGCGCAGGTGCTGAGCTCACGCTGCGCTTCGTGTGGGGTGTGCGCTCAACATGCCCCCGTTCCTCGCGCGCTGCGGCGCCGCGGCGCGAGCCCCGCTGGGTTGATGCCGACCTGCCTTCGGTTGCCCGGATCAGTGCACGGCTGCGGTTGACCTCTGCCACGGTCTGCCCTTCCTGGGGACGGACCAGCGGGTTGTCCTTGAGCTCGGTACGGACCTGATTCAGGAGCCTGAAGTGACCCGTGGTGTTGTATTTGCGCAGAACAGTGGGATCCCAGCTCAAGGCATCGCTCCTTTTCGACCAGCCTAGAAGGACTGGGAGCCCCGGCAAATGTGATAGATTGTAATGGTGCAAGACGTACTCGGTTCGACTTCGCCCTGATTGCTCTGGTTTGACCCGACCTTCGGAACCCGAATGTCTTGATCCCGAGGCGTCTGCCCATCCATTCCCCTTGCAGCACAGCAACCCATGTCCCGGCTCGTCGGCCTGCCTGCTCCCGATTTCACTGCCACCGCCGTGGTGGACCAGGAATTCAAGACGGTGTCCCTCTCCCAATACCGGGGCAAGTACGTCGTGCTGTTCTTCTACCCGCTGGACTTCACCTTCGTCTGCCCCACCGAAATCACCGCATTTTCAGATCGTTACAGCGACTTCTCGAGCCGTAACTGCGAGGTGCTCGGTGTGTCAGTCGACAGCGAGTTCAGCCACCTGGCCTGGATTCAGACCGACCGCAAGAATGGCGGGCTTGGCGACATCGCCTACCCACTGGTTGCCGACCTCAAGAAAGAGATCGCCCGGGCCTACGAGGTGCTCGACGAAGACGCCGGTGTGGCGCTTCGGGGTCTGTTCATTATTGACCCGCAGGGCGTGATCATGCAGGCCACGATCAACAACCTGCCGGTGGGACGCAGCGTCGATGAAACCCTGCGCCTGCTGCAGGCCTTCCAGTATGTGCAATCCCACCCGGATGAAGTTTGCCCGGCCAACTGGAATCCCGGTGACAAGACCATGAATCCCGACCCCGTAAAGTCCAAGGACTTTTTTGCAGCGGTCAACTGAGTTGCCGTCAACAGTCTGCGAGAGGGGGGCTTGCCCCCCTTTTTTTGTGCTCAGCCCAACAGCGTTGCCAGCAACCGGCGGCCATCACTGCCACCAGTGGCAGGATCACACGCCCGTTCGGGGTGCGGCATCAATCCCAGCACATTGCCGTTGGTGTTGCTGACTCCGGCAACCCCACCCAGAGATCCATTCGGATTGCGCTGGTAACGGAGCACCACCTGGCCGTTGTCTTCGAGCTCCTGGAGCTGATCGGGCTCCACCTGGTAACGACCCTCACCGTGGGCGATCGGAAAGCTGATCACTTCGCCGCTCTGGTAGTGCCGCAGCCATTGGCAAGTGCCAGGCGTGACCTCCAAGTCAGCCGATTCACAGATGAAATGGAGATGGGCGTTGCGGGTCAGAGCACCGGGTAACAGCCCCATCTCGGTCAAGACCTGAAAGCCATTGCAGATGCCCAGCACCGGGCCTCCGCGTTGGGCAAATGCAGCCACCTCCTGCAGTACCGGTGCAAACCGGGCGATGGCACCGCAGCGCAGGTAATCGCCGTAGCTGAAGCCACCCGGAATGACCACGGCCTGCAGACCACTCAGGTCACGCTCCTCATGCCAGAGAAAGCGGGTCGGGATTCCGAGACACCCTTCGGCCGCCCACTGCACATCACGGTCGCAGTTGGAGCCGGGAAACACCACGATGCCCAGTGTCATCGCTCAGGCTCCAGCGCTGGTGTCAGGGACGAGGTCCAGCTGCCAGTTCTCGATCACGGGATTGGCGAGCAGTCGATCGCTCAGCAGCTCAAGCTGGGCACGCGCGGTCGCGGCGTCAACGGCTTCGAGCTCCACCTCAATGGCCTTGCCGATGCGCAACCGGCTGATGCCGTCGACCCCAAGCCTGGCAGCCGCTGCACGCGTGGCCTCCCCGGCTGGGTCAAGCACAGACGGCCGCAGTGAGACCTGCACACGCGCGCGAAAGAGAGGCACCGGATCCAGCCAGACAGTTGTTAAATCTTGCCAGCCCCTGTTCTCGGCTCTCGCCGCCGTGATCACGGTGTGGATCCGCACCCTGGGGGCTGGGCCCTGTGACTGGCATCCGGCGCGCGTGCATCGCCCTGCTGGGTGTGCTGTCGCTTTCAGCAAACCCCGCTCAGGCCCAGAGCATGGCCGATCTGCGCTGTCGCCTGACACCAGGTGACTGGCAGCGCTGCCGGATGGTGCTGGCAACCAACGGTCTGGCCTGGACTCTGCTGATCGGCCCGCAAACCGTTGAGTTTCGTCATGACGGCCATGGACAGATCACCATGCGCCGCACTCCCGATGGCTGGCGGGCCGTTGAGGCGCGTTGGTCTGCCGATGCCAGCCTCTGCTGGGATGGGATCTGCGCCAGGGGTCCGATTCCCCTGGATTGATGAACCGAGATTGGTGAGGCGATCTCAGGAGCGCGGCACGGTACCCGCAGAATCAGCCGGGATGCTGAGTTGCTGCTCCATACGGCTTGGGTCCAACTGGAAACCGAGCAGCACCAACTGCAGCTCACCCAGATCACTGGTGGTGGGCTCGCTGGCATGGGTGAGCTGGGTCGGCTGCCCCTCGTACCAGCAATTCAGACGCGGCCCGACGGCCTGGATCTGAAGCAGCCTCTGTTTGTCTGGCATGGCCAACCAGCCCTTGGCACGGATCAGACGGTGCTCGGCGATCAGCTGGCGCAGCTGCGTCTCCAGCTGCACCTGGGTCCAGCGCCCTCGCAGGCTGATCGCCACTGATTCAATCGCCACATGGCTGTGATCATGGTCATGGTCATGGTC
>JBBASJ010000001.1:0-85032 GCA_040399325.1 Prochlorococcaceae cyanobacterium | reverse complement strand
TCATGGTCATGGTCATGGTCTTCATGATGCTCGTGTGTCGCCGCGTCCCGGCCATGGCTGCGGCCGTGTCGGGGCAACGCGGCCTCATCGTTGGCGCCGAGCAGCAGATCGGCATCCACATGACCGGCGGCCATGGGCAGCACAGGAAGCCCCGGCCGGCATCGCGCCTGCAGCAAGGCGGCAACGGTCTCGAGCTGCTCTGGCCGCAACAGATCAGCTCGGCTGATCAGCACCAGATCTGAAGCCCCGAGCTGTTCATCAAACAGATCGTCGATCGCATCGCTGTGGTCGAGGCTTGGATCAGCCTGCCGCTGGGCTTCGAGGGCTTCGGGATTGGCGACCACATGGCCAGCCGCCAGCGCTTCCCCGTCGACGACGGTGACCACCGCGTGCACGCGGGTGCGCGAACGGATCTGCGGCCAGCCGAAGGCGGCCACCAGAGGCTCTGGCAGAGCGAGACCACTGGTTTCAACAACGATGCCGTCAAGTTGATCAGCCCGCTCCAGCAACCGCTCCATGGTGGGCAGGAAATCGTCCTGCACCGTGCAGCAGAGACATCCATTCGCCAGCTCGATCAGGCGGGTGTCAAGTTCCTCATCCGGGCAGAAGCCGCAGGAGCGGATCAGGGCACCATCGATGCCGACCTCGCCGAATTCGTTGACCACCACGGCCAGTCGCTGGCCGCTGTCCAGCAGCAACCTGCGCAGGAGCGTGGTTTTTCCAGCACCGAGAAAACCGGTCACCACCGTGACCGGCAGGCGTCGTTGGATCGTCGTCATGGTGGATCAGGCCATCACCTGGGCCAGGGCCCAGGCTCCACCAAGGCCGATCAGGGCCAGAGCGATCAGCCGCCGCAGCGGCGGTTGCAGCACGGTGGCCGCCCGCTTGATCAGGGTCTGCGTCATCACCAGAAGCACGAGCTGGCTGACCAGCAGACCCATGAGATAGGTAGCAACGGGCATGGTGCTCCAACCCAGCACGGGCGCGCTCAGCACGTAGCCATGCAACGCCATGGACGGCACCAGAAGGGCCGCAGGCAGGCGCTCCAGGATCACCAGGGCCTCGACCACCAGCGACAGGCTCACGAGCACCTCAGCCCCGGGTGCTGCCGGCCAGAGCAAACCGGCAGCGCTGCCCAGCAGACCCACCCCGAGCAGCGTGATCACCCAGGTCAGGGGGCGACGCAGGGCGACCAGCGTCAGAGACAACAGAAACAACAGATGGTCAGGACCGACGACCGGATGCGCCAGACCGCTCAGCAGTCCGTTGAGCGGCGTGGGTGCCATCGCACCCAGGTCCATCAGGTGATGGGCCTGGGCCGGCAGAGCCGCCATGAGGCACAGCGTGGCAGCTGCGCCTGCAGGCAGGGCTGCAGCCTTGAATGAAACAGAAGCCATGGGAGTCGGTCCGCGCCGGATGCTGAGATGAAACCGGCGGGCGTTCTGACTGGGCCCTGGGGCCATCACAGCTGCGGGACAGCGCCGGATTGACACCGGACTTTCCCCCTTGCGTGCGGAGGCTGATCCCCTCCGCAACCGGTATGACCAATCTATGGGCCAGCCTCAGCGGCAAGCCAGACTGTCACGGGTGCTCACACCGGTGCGGGAGTTGCTGCCGCTGGCTCTGGCGCAGAGAGCCTTCTGCTCGGGCAGATCGAGCACCGCATCGCTGAAGTCGGCACCGCTGATCTCAGCCCCGGCGAAGTGGCTTTGCATGAGCATGGCGTTGCGCAGCACGGCGTCGCGCAGATCGGCCCGTTCAAAGCGACTGGCGTAGGCGACCACATCTTCAAGGTCGGCCGCTTGCAGGTTCGCCTGCTGCAGGTTGCTGCCGTTGAACACAGCACCGCGGAGATCTGCACCACTGAAATCAAAACCAGCCAGCTCGGCCTTGAGAAACTCCTGCTGCTTGAGGTCGCGCCCGTGCATGTCGGGTTGCAGATCCTGCAGCGATCGCTGACCCCGCAGTTCAGGCGCCGTGATCGCCCAGACGGGGGGTGCTCCGACGACGCTTGTGACCAACAGCGCCCAGACCAGAACGGCGGCAGCAAGCAGGCGGGCCATGGGGCGGGATCTACGGTGGCTCAACAAGTTATGGCAGCCATGGCGATGGCTCTGCGGGTGGTGGTCCCGCCCCACCCCCTGCTCAAGCACTGGCTGACCGTCTTGCGTGACCGCCAGACCCCCCAGCCGCTTTACGGATCAGCTCTGGCTGAGCTGGGGCGGTGGCTCAGTTACGAGGCGCTGCGCGACTGGCTGCCGCACCGCGACCTTCAGGTCGAAACCGATCACGGAATCTGCCAGGGCCAGGTCATCGAGGCCTCGGTGCCGCTGCTGGCAGCGGTGTGTCTGCCCGCAGCGCTCGGACTGTGGCAAGGGGCGCAGGCCGTGCTGCCTGCGGCCCAGCTGGCGCTGGTGGGGTCAGACCTTGGTGCCTCTGGGCCCTCGGTCCTTCCGCGGGCCATCGATGCCCGCGCCGGGGTCCTGGTTTATTGGGGCGAACTCGCAGAGCCCGCACCTCTGCTGACCCTGCTCGACCATCTGGCCGCCGAGGGGGTGAGCGGTGAACGCCTGCGCCTGATCACAGCCATCGCCTCCGCACCGGCCCTGCATGCGGTGGGCGAGCGGCATGGCTCGCTGACGATCTACACCGCCGCAATCGATCCCGATCTCACAGAAACGGGTCGGGTCGTGCCCGGCATCGGCAACATGCAGCAACGCCTGCTCGGATTTGCCAGCGACAACTAACCTGAGCTCAGGCTTCAGATCTGACCTCGGCGATGGCATCACACAACCAGGGTGGTTCTGGCGGCAGCCTGGTGCTTACGGCCATGGCAGGTGCCGTGCTCGGGGCCGCCGGCCTGGCCTGGTGGCTCCTCTCCGAAGCGGAGCGCCGGCGACTCGAACCTCGTCAGCAACGGGCCCTGCGGCTCAGTCGATTCCACGAGGGAGCCGACACCGAGGACTCGTCCCAGATCCTGACGGGCGGCAATGGTCACGGACCCCAGCGTGACAGCGACCTGCACGACAAGGTCCACGAACTCAACCAGGCGATCGACGATGTGCGCCGCCAGCTCGAGAGTCTCGGGAGTCGGTAGGTTGCAGAGCGGCACCTCTCACCGCCCATGCTTCGTTCTGCCGCCATCACCCAGGGAATTCAGCGTTCGCCCAATCGGGCCATGTTGCGGGCGGTCGGCTTCGGTGACGGCGATTTCAACAAGCCGATCATCGGCATCGCCAACGGATACAGCACGATCACACCCTGCAACATCGGGCTCAATGACCTGACCCGCAGGGCTGAGCAGGCTGCTCAGAGGGCCGGCTCCATGCCCCAGACCTTCGGCACCATCACCGTCAGCGATGGCATCTCGATGGGAACCGAGGGCATGAAGTACTCGCTCGTCAGCCGCGAGGTGATCGCCGATTCGATCGAAACCGCCTGCAACGCCCAGAGCATGGACGGGTTGCTGGCGATCGGTGGCTGTGACAAGAACATGCCCGGCGCCATGCTGGCCATGGCGCGCATGAACATTCCGGCTGTGTTCGTTTATGGAGGAACGATCAAGCCGGGCAAGCTGGGTGCCTGCGACCTGACGGTGGTCAGCGCTTTTGAAGCGGTAGGCCAATACAGCGGCGGCAAGATCGACGAGCAGCAGCTCACCGCCATCGAAAAGAATGCCTGTCCCGGGGCGGGCAGCTGCGGCGGCATGTTCACCGCCAACACGATGAGCGCCGCCTTCGAAGTGATGGGCCTGAGCCTGCCTTACAGCTCAACGATGGCCGCCGAAGACCCCGAAAAGGCCGACAGCGCCGCCCGCAGCGCCGAGGTGCTTGTGCAGGCGATCGCCCAGAACATTCGCCCGCGCGACCTGTTGACGCGCGAGGCGTTTGAAAACGCCATCAGCGTGATCATGGCCGTTGGGGGCTCGACCAATTCGGTGCTGCACCTGTTGGCCGTGGCCCGCACGGCCGGGGTCGAGCTCAACATCGATGACTTTGAGACGATCCGTCAGCGGGTGCCGGTGATCTGTGATCTCAAGCCCAGCGGCCGCTTTGTCACCGTCGATCTGCACAACGCCGGGGGGATTCCCCAGGTGATGAAGCTGCTGCTCGATGCAGGGCTCCTGCACGGTGACTGCCGCACGGTGGAAGGCAGGACCCTGCGCGAGGTTCTGGCCGACGTGCCCGGTGAGCCCCCTTCCGGTCAGGAGGTGATTCGCCCGCTGAGCAATCCGCTCTATGCCAAAGGGCACCTGGCGATTCTCAAGGGAAACCTGGCCAGCGAGGGCAGCGTGGCCAAGATCAGCGGCGTCAAGAATCCCTCGGTCACGGGCCCGGCCCGGGTCTTTGAAAGTGAAGAGGAAGCCCTGGCTGCGATTCTCGCCAAACGGATCCACGCCGGTGACGTGGTCGTGATCCGCAACGAGGGGCCGGTCGGGGGCCCGGGCATGCGCGAGATGTTGGCTCCGACCGCCGCGATCATCGGTGAGGGTCTGGGCGACACGGTGGCATTGATCACCGACGGACGCTTCTCAGGCGGCACCTACGGCATGGTGGTGGGCCACGTGGCACCTGAGGCCGCCGTGGGCGGCACCATCGGCCTCGTGCACGAGGGCGACAGCATCACGGTCGATGCCCATCAGTTGCTGATCCAGCTCAACGTGAGCGACGACGAGCTAACGCGTCGCCGCGCTGCCTGGGTCAGCCCCGAGCCCCGCTACCGCACCGGCGTGCTGGGCAAATATGCCCGTCTGGTGAGCAGCAGCAGCAAGGGGGCTGTGACCGATCAGGTCTGAAGCCAGGCCTGCAGCCGTCTGCACAGAGCTTCAAGCGCAGCCCCTGAGGCTGGCCGTTCGACCCGTTCGCCGCTCTGGGCTTCCATCCAGACCGAATGGTGTCCGTGCCACAGCAACGGGGCCTGCTGATCCGCAGCGAGTGCGACCATCAGGTGGTGAGCCTCACCGCTGCGGTAGATCTCCAGTTCCAGATCGAGGCTGGGCTGCCTGGCACCATCGGCATCGCGGGTTTCGACCAGCACGAGGCAGTCGCTGCTCTCGCCGATGCAGCTGGGCCCATCACCGCCAAATCGTGCGGCATGCCGCCAGGGCTTGCGGCACAGATCTGCTGCCTGGGCAACGGCCTGCAGCAGGTCCTGAGCGTCGTTCGGCTCCTCGGCCAGATTCATGGCTCAGCTCGCCGAAGGCAGCTTTGGCAGGGCAGAGATCTGCCTGAGCTGCAGGGCAATGGGACCGGCACGAAAGCCCTGATTCAGCCCGCCTTGATCGTCAAACTTGGAATGCAGCACTTGCAGCCGTGTGATGCGGGCTGGATCAAACCTCGGCACATAGCCCATCGGCAACGTTTGCACAGGCTGGGCTCGCACCGAAGCGCTCAGGCTCTCGAAGGGAATCCTCACCGCGGTGATGCCGCTGCCGTCGGTAGCGAATTCGCACACCCAGCGCAGACCTCCTGGAATCAGATTGGTCAGGCCTCCGACGCCGTCGCTGCAGGCCAGCGCGAGCTTGAATCGTCGGCCTTCACCGGCAATCTCCAGTTGAAGGGCTGCGTCGCTCGACAGATCCAGCGGCGGCGAAAACTGTGGAGAACGGACGCTGATGAAGCCGCCACCCTGCTCGACGACCTCACCATCAAACAGCAGCCCCTGCTGACTGTGGATCCGCACCTGGCCGCTGCTGCGGCCACCCATGATCGGGTCATTGAGGGCATGCCAACCGGCGAAGTCGTCTCCTTTGAACAGAACCCTGGCTTCGGCGGCTGGCATGGCCATGGCAGTCAACGGCAGTCGAGACTGGCAGATCGCTGAGCCACTCAGCCAGGAGCATGAGCGGCCGCTGCCGCCTGATCAGCCAGAACCAGGATCTCGTGGCTGGGTTGGACCAGGCGCGCCGGCGTGCGGCTGGGGTCTTCAGCGGGATCGAGCAAACGGCCCAGGGCCGTTTGTTTGCCGACGCCACTGACCAGAAACAGGACCCGTCTGGCGGCGCTGAGCACCGGTGCCGTGAGGGTGACCCGGGGCAGGCCCTTGCCTTCGCCGATGGTGGTCCAGCGGTCCTTGACCTCTGGAGCCCGGGTGCCGGGGAACAGCGATGCCGTGTGGCCGTCATCGCCAAGACCCAGCACCACCAGATCCAGTTGCGGCGGGCTACCCGGGCACAGTGTCTCGAGTAGATCGGCCACCGCATCGGCACCGGCGAGGGGATCCGCCAGATGGGTCGGCACCGGATGGAAGCGGGCCTCACTTCCGGGTTCACCGGCCGCCAGCAGGGTCTGCCGCAGCATCAACGCATTGCTGCTGGGATCCTCGGGCGAAACCCAGCGCTCATCGCCAAGCAGCACATCAACCCGATCCCAGGGCAGGTGCTGACGGGCCAGCAGGCTGTAGGCCGCTCGCGGGGTCTCACCGCCAGCCAGGGCGATCTGCACCCTGTCGCGCTCGCCCAGGGCCTGGTCGATCACGCTGGCGATCTGCTCGGCACACTGCCGGGCCAGATCTGCCGGCGTCGGGCAGATCTGCAGGCGATAGCCGGTCATGGCAGCCACTCGGTGTGGAAGGTGCCATCACGGTCAACGCGCTGGTAGGTGTGACTGCCGAAACAGTCACGCATGGCCTGCACCAGGTTCTGGGGCAGGCGGCCGGTGCCGTAGCTGGTGATGTAGTCCAGGGTGCTGCTGAAACAGGGCACGGGAATACCGTTTGCAGCGGCACCGGCCACGATGCGGCGCAGCCCGGCGATGCGGCGGTTGACCTGCTCGGCAAACCAGGGATCGATCAACAGGTTCGGAAGCTGCTGGTTGGCGGTGTAGGCATTCTGGATGCGCTGCAGCAGCCGGGCGCGAATGATGCAGCCCCCCTTCCAGATCTGGCCGATGGCAGCAAAGTCGAGGTGATAACCGTGAAGGCTGCTGGCTTCCTGCAGCAATGCCATCCCCTGGGCATAGCTGGCCATGGCCGCCAGGATCGTGGCGTCGCGCAGATCGCTGAGGTCGGCCCCCTCCCCGAGGGAGAAGGCATGGCTCGGTGTGCTGGCGGGCCGCACGGCCGGCAGGATCGCCTCGGCTGCCAGACGCTCGGGTCGCAGCGAACTCATCACCCGCGCATTGAGCGCTGCGTAGATGGTCGGCACGGCTATGCCCATGTTGAGTGCGCTCTCGACGGTCCACAGACCGGTGCCCTTCTGACCGGCCGCGTCCACGATTGCCTCGACCAGGTCGCTGCCGTTGTCGGGGTCCTTGGTCCGCAGGCAGACCTCGGTGATCTCGACCAGGAAGGAGGCCAGCTCTTCGCTGCTGTTCCAGTGGGCGAGCACATCGGCCATCTGGCTGCCGCCGAGACCGCCGACCCGTTTCATCAGGTCGTAGGCCTCGGCCAGCACCTGCTCGATGCCGTACTCAATGCCGTTGTGAACGGTCTTGACGAAGTGGCCGGCACCACCCGGGCCGATGTAAGTGACACAGGGACCGTCATCGACCTGGGCCGCCATCTTGCGCACCAGGCTCTCAATGGCGTCGTAGGCCGCCCGGGTCCCGCCCGGCATCATGCTGGGGCCCTCGAGTGCGCCCTTGGCACCACCCGAGACGCCCATGCCGATGTACCCGAAGCTCTTGCTCTCGAGCTCGGCCACACGGCGTTCGGTGTCGGTATAGAGGGAGTTGCCTCCGTCGATGAGCAGATCACCCTCCTCGAGCAGGGGCGAGAGCGTGGCGATCAGATCGTCGATCGGCTGGCCTGCCTTGACCATCATGAGGATCCGGCGCGGGCGCTCGAGCGTGGCCACGAAGTCCTCGAGGGTCGCGGCGCCGACGATGTCCTTCCCTGCCCCACGGCCAGCCAGGAACTCCTCGGTCTTGGCATGGGTGCGGTTGTACACGACAGACGAGAAGCCATTGCGCTCAGCGTTGAGCACGAGGTTCTCGCCCATCACACCGAGGCCGATCAGGCCGAAATGTGCCTTGCCCATGGAGTGCGGTCAGCAGTAGCGCCCCCACAGTGTGGCCAGCCTGGCCGGTGTCACCAACCGTGTTGGTGACCCCTGTCACAACAACGTGAGGATTCCCTCAAGGAGCGTCGGCGCCGCCGCTTCAGATCACGGTGCCATCGGCGATGGTGCCGTTCTTGACGACCACGACGATGCCATTGCGAATGTAGAAGTTGAGCTCGGGGCGGTCTGCCTCCTCGATGCGGTCCTTGTTGATGATCGTGACGTTGCTGCCGATGCGTACGTTCTTGTCGAGGATCGCCCCCTTGACCGTGGTGCCGCGCCCAACGCCGAGGGGGATGCCACCCCGTTCACGTAGCACCAGGCGTTCCTCGGAGGATTCGAAGTAATCGGCGCCCATGACCAGGGTGTCCTGAAGCACGACCTCGTCTTCGACCCTGGAGCGCACACCCAGTACGCAGTGATGAATGCTGCAGGCCTTCAGGAGTGAGCCTTCACCGATGATCGACTCGGTGACCTGGGCATCCTGCAACTTGCTGGGTGGCAGATAACGGGGCCGGGTGTAAATCGGGAACTGCTCGTCGTAGAAGGAGAACGGGGGGTTGGGTTGCTGGGTCAGGGCCAGGTTCGCCTCATAGAACGCACCGATGGTGCCGATGTCCTCCCAGTAGTCATCAAAGAGAAAACTCTGCAGCCGGTCGCCCTGCGCCAGCGAGGTTGGAATGATCTCCTTGCCGAAGTCGGTGGAGGTGGGGTTGCTGTGAAGCAGATCAAACAGCGTCTTACGGCTGAACACATAGATCCCCATCGAGGCCAGGTAGGGGCGCTTGTGGGCTTCTTCAGCGGTCAGTCCCAGGCTCTGGGTGTCGACGCGCATGGCTTCAAGATCTGCACCCTTGGGCTTCTCCCGGAATTCTTGGATCCGGCCATCACTGCTGGTGCGCATCAGGCCGAATCCCTCAGCTTGCGCCGCATCAACGGGGAGGGCCCCAACCGTCAGGTCGGCACCGGTATCGACATGGTGCTGAACGAAGCGGCTGTAATCCATGCGGTACAGCTGATCACCCGAGAGAATCAGGTAATAGTCGACATCCCATTCCTGGAACAGCCACTGATACTTACGAACCGCATCGGCCGTGCCTTCAAACCAACTGGGACTGTCCGGTGTCTGCTGCGCTGCCAACACCTCGACAAACCCCTGACCAAACCCCGCTGAGAGGTTGTAGGTCATGGTCAGGTGCCTGTTGAGCGAGGCACTGTTGAATTGGGTCAGGACATAGATCTTGTTGATCTCTGAATTGATGCAGTTGCTGATCGGAATGTCGATCAAGCGATATTTGCCGGCCAGTGGAACGGCGGGCTTGGCCCGCATCTTGGTCAGGGGGTACAGACGAGTACCCGCTCCACCACCAAGAATGATCGCCAGAACCCGTTTCATTGTGCCGACCGTCCTTGAGGTGAGGTGACGGTACCGGAGCGTTCGCCTGTGGTGCGTGTGTTTTCCGAAACAGTGCCAGGAACTGTTGCAGAGCGAAGGAATGCGGAAGCCGTCGTGGTGAGCGGACGTGGGTCAGGCCTCATCGCTGCCCTCGTTCAGGCCGAACAATTCGGACAGGGTGCGCATCGACTGGTGGCGTTGCTGTCTGCTCTGGGGAGAGCGCAGATGGGTGATCGGGGGGTGCAGAATTTTGTTGATGATCCCCTTGCTGAGCGCCTCAACGACCTTGCGCTCCCGGGCTGAAAAATCGGGCCCCATCCGACTGAGTGCTTTCTGCAGTTCGGATTCACGAATCTCCTCGAGCTGGCGCCGCAAGCGGTTGAGCACCGGTACGGCCTCGAGTCCATCCCACCACTCCAGAAACAGACGGGACTCTTCGGCAAGCAGAGCTTCGGCCTCCTGCGCCATTTCGCGCCTGGCCTCCTGGTTGCGGTTCACCACTTCCTGGAGGTCGTCGACATCAAAGCGCTGAACACCGGGAAGGTCACCGACGTCGGAGGCGATGTTGCGAGGCACACCGATGTCGACCAGCATGAGGCTGGAGCGTCGGTTGAGTGGCTTCAGTCGCGGGGCATCGATGATGGGCTCCTCAGCGGCTGTGCTGGTGAACACCAGCGAGCAGGTGCTGAGACAGTGGTCCAGATCGGTGATCGGTCGGCACTGCACCGGCAGTGTCGGAAAATCAGCCGCCATCAGTTCAGCGCGTGCGACGGTCCGATTGAGGAGCACCACACCGCGACAGCCCTTGGCCTGCAGGTGCTGCAACAGCAGTCTGGCCATGCGGCCGGCCCCGACGACAGCCACCTGCTCGTCATCGAGCCCCACAAGCTGGTCGAGACCGCGGGCTTGCCCCACCTTGAGCTGGGCCAGCTCGACCGCTGCCGAACTGATCGAGACGGCACCGGTACCGAGATTGGTTTCGGTGCGAACCCGCTTGCCGGTGCTCACGGCCTGGTTCATCAGACGGTTGAGGATCGGTCCCACCGACCGATGCTCCTGACCGAGCCGCACCATTTTCTTGACCTGCGACAGGATCTGACCTTCGCCGAGAACGAGCGAATCCAGACCTGCCGCCACCCGCAGAAGGTGGTCGACCGCCTCTTCGTGGTGGTAGGTGAACAGATGCGGGGAGAGCTGTTCAACCCCCAGTCCAGACAGGCGGCTCAGAAAGGAGCCAACGGCCGATACCCCCAGCTCGGGATGTCGCAGCAGGGTGTAGATCTCGAGTCGGTTGCAGGTGCTGAGGATTGAGGCCTCAAGCACCTGCTCGTCACTGCGCAGCTGCTGGAGGGAGTCCTCCATGGTCTGCTCGGGGATGCTGAGCCTCTCCCGGATCTCCACCGGAGCCGTGCGATGACTGAGGCCAATGACGGCGAGGTGCATGGATGCTGGGGTGCTGGGATCAGCGCAGGGCGATGCTCTGGGCGCCGTCCTTGATGTGCACCGTGGTGGTGAAGCGGGCGGTGTTGTCGAGTGTGCTGATCACCAGTGAACTGGTGCGGGTGCAGTCCTTTTCAAACTTCACACCGTCAAACAACAGGCCATCGGTGATGCCGGTGGCGGCGAACACCACATTCTCGCCACAGGCGAGTTCCTCAGCCTCATAGACGCGATCGGGATCGGTGATCCCCATCTCGGCCAGCCGGGCCAGGTTTCCTTCCCTGGTGAGACCTTCCCACTCGGAAGTCTGGGCCACGGCAGGGTCATAGACGAGTTGTCCCTGGAAGTGGCCGCCCAGGGCGCGCAGGGCGGCGGCCGAAATCACCCCCTCGGGTGCGGCGCCGATCCCCATCAGGCAGTGGGTTCCCGTTCCGGCGAAGCCACAGGCGATCGCGGCCTGCACATCGCCGTCGCTGATGGGCTGCACGCGGGCGCCGGTGGCGCGGATCTCCTTGATCAGGTCCTTGTGACGGGCTCGGTCCATCACCACGATGACCAGCTCATCGGCGGGAATGCCGAGGCACTGGCTCAGGATGGCGATGTTCTCGGTGGCTGACTTGCGAATGTCGACCTTGCCTTTGGCAGCCGGCGGCGCAGCCAGCTTCTTCATGTAGAAGTCAGGTGCATTGAACAGGCCGCCGCGGTCAGAGGCTGCCAACACGGCCATCGAGCCGCGCTGACTGTTGGCACAGAGATTGGTGCCCTCGCAGGGGTCCACGGCAAAGTCGACGCCGGGGCCGGTGCCGCTGCCCACCTCTTCGCCGATGTAGAGCATGGGAGCTTCGTCACGCTCGCCTTCGCCGATGACGATGCGACCCTGCATCTGGATCTTGTACATGCGCTCACGCATGGCCTCGACGGCAGCGGCGTCGGCCTCGTTTTTGAGACCCAGACCGGTGAGCTTCGCCGAGGCGATGCCGGCCTGCTCAACGACCTCGAGAATTTCCTGGATGAGGGTGCGATCCACAGCGGTGCGGCAAGGGAGGAAGACTTCCAGAGAGAGAGCCGGGAAGCGCATTGACCCAACAGGGCTTGTCGCTGCAGCGTTTCTCGGTCTCGAAGTGGCCGCAACTGTATCAGTCTCGGCCTGAACGTCCGGCAGGCTTTCCAGGGCCAGCCCTTGCGGGGTGCGGTTACGGACCGCTTCCTACAATCCGGCATCCCTTCCGATGCCGCTCCATGAGCACCAAGCCCCTGGTCGTATCGCCTTCGATTCTCTCGGCTGACTTCTCCCGTCTGGGCGAGGACGTGCGCGCCGTCGATCAGGCCGGTGCCGATTGGATCCATGTGGATGTCATGGATGGACGCTTCGTGCCGAACATCACCATCGGTCCACTGATCGTGCAGGCCCTCCGGCCGGTGACCAGCAAACCGCTGGATGTGCACCTGATGATTGTGGAGCCCGAGAAATATGTGCCGGATTTTGCCAAGGCCGGCGCCGACATCATCAGTGTTCAGGTGGAGGCGTGTCCCCATCTGCATCGCAACCTGGCTCAGATCCGAGATCTGGGCAAGATGGCCGGCGCCGTGCTCAACCCGAGCACACCGATCGACACCCTGGAGTACTGCCTGGAGCTTTGTGATCTCGTTTTGGTGATGAGCGTCAACCCGGGCTTCGGTGGTCAGAGCTTCATCGAGAACCAGGTGCAGAAGATCCGCGATCTGCGTGCCATGTGTGAGGCCAAAGGGGTCGATCCCTGGATCGAGGTCGACGGCGGCATCAAGGCTGAAAATGCCTGGAAGGTGATCGAAGCCGGGGCCAACGCGATCGTCAGCGGTTCCGGTGTGTTCAACCAGCCCAGCTATGCCGAGGCGATCACAGGGATCCGCAACAGCCGCCGGCCTGTGGCCACTGCAGCCTGATCGGACCCAGCTCTGCTGCCCCCGTCTCCCAGTGACGGTGGCAGCGGGCCACGACCACAGGGCATCGCTCAGCTGTCGAAGAACCAGCCATAGCTGTGCAGGCCAATCCCCAACAGATTGACCCCGATGTAGCAAACGGCGATGACCACCAGTCCGGCTGAAGCCACGAGGGCAGGTTTGCGGCCCTGCCAGCCTCTGATCAGCCGGGTGTGTAGGTAGGCCGCATACACCAACCAGGTGATCAGAGCCCAGGTTTCCTTCGGATCCCAGCTCCACCAGCTGCCCCAGGCCTCGTTGGCCCAGACGGCTCCGCTCACCAAACCGACCGAAAGCAGCAGAAAACCAACCGTGATCGTGCGGTAACTCAGGCTGTCAAGCTGTTCGGCGATCGACATCGAGACGCTCTGGAGCTGCAGCGATGTTCCATCGGGCCCGGCCAGTGCCGACTGCCGCCAGGCACCGCTGCCGATCGAGCTGCTGCGCAGTTCGAGGGCCTGACCGCGGTCGGTGAACAGGACCGCCACCGACAGCAACGACCCGATCAGCAATGCCGCGTAGCTGAGCATGATCACGCTGACGTGCATGATCAGCCAGCTCGAACGCAGTGCCGGCACCAGCGGTGATGCTTCCTGGAGCCGATCGGGCAGGGCGAAACTGGCAAAGGCAACGCAACCCAGCGCCATGGGAGAACAGGCGGCGCTCACCAGTGGCGAGGGCCAGCTGCGCTCCACGAGCAGCTGGGCAAGACTGCAGCCCCAGGCCAGAAAGCACAGCGACTCGTAGAGGTTGCTGATTGGAAAATGGCCGGAGTCAAGCCAGCGCAGCAGCAGCTGGGCTGTCAGGCAGAGATTGGCGCTGGCCACGAGCACCGTGACCAAAGAGCTGCGACGGCCGCCGCTCAGGCCCCAGAAGGCCACGGGCAGGGCGAGCAACAGCAGTGCAAAGGCAGCCAGACCAAGAGTGAAAACCGGATCCATCAGAGCGGGCAAGCAACAGACAACAAAGGGAGCGATCCATAGCCAGGGGACAGTCTGGCGATCCCGGCGCCTCAGCGACTGGCCTGACGCAGAAGCCAGGCGCCTGCCCCCAGACCGATCAGCACCGGCATCCAGGCTGACACCAGGGGCCAGAGCGTGCCCTTCACCCCCAGGGAACTGAAGATGAATGACATGAGGTAATAGCCGAAGATCAACAGAACGCTGATGCCAAAGCCCTGGCTGCGGCTTGTTCTGGAATTGGGCCTCACACCCAGGCTGCTGCCGAGCAGGCCGAACACCAGACAGATTGCCGGAAAGGCGAACTTTTCCTGAATCCGCACCCGAAGTCGACGTGCCTCTTTGAGATTGTTGGCCTCGCTCAGCAGGCGCTCAGCCCGTCGAGCCTGGGCCACGGTCATCTGGTTGGCATCGGTGGGCAGGCTGGCGACGTCCACCGGTCCCTGTCCCAGGGGGTAGAGGTAGCGATCGAAATTTGCCGAGGTGGTCTGACCACCGTTCTCGTCGACACTGATCAGCCGACCATCGCGAAATTCCCACATGGCCATTGCTGGGTTCCAGACCCCTGTCTTGGCCATCAGCATCTGACGCTGACCGATGCGAGAAAAGTCGATCAAGGTGACCTCCTTCATCTCACCGCCCTCGAAACGGCGGGCATAGAACAGCTGGGACAGTCCCTGTTCGATCCGACCATCGGGGCCCGAGAGGTCACCAAAGCGTGAGTAGAGCGTGTCGTCAGCTGTTTCTGTGGCAATGGCCTGCCCGAGCGCCCGGTTCAGGGTGTTGGCTGCTGCGAGATTGGCCCGCGGCACGATCACATCGTTGAAGACAAAGGTCAGCAGACTCATCAACAGCGCCAGAGCCAGTGCGGGCATCACCATGCGCCATGTGCTGACACCCACGCTGCGCAGGGCCGTGAGCTCACTGTTGCCCGACAGCCTGCTGTAGGCCAGCAGCGTGGCCATCAGCGTGGCCATGGGGAACGCCAGCACCAGAAACGCGGGCAGGTTGAGCATCAGAACCTGAAGGGCTGCCCAGAGCGGCAGCCCCGATTCGGCAACCCGCCGCACCAGTTCGAAGACCACACCCACCGACAGCGAGACGGCGGTGAAGGCGGCGATGCCGAACAGCAGTGGTCCGAACAGTTCGCCGACCAGCCAGCGGTCGAGCAGGGGGATCCGGCGCCAGCGCCGTTGCAGCCAGGCCAGTGGCAAGGTGCTCACAGCTGAAACCCCTCGCCGAGGTAGTGACGGCGCACCATGGGATCGGAGCCCATCGCTTCTGCGGTTCCAGAAGCAAGAATCCTGCCGTCGGTGAGGATGTAGGCCCGATCGGTGATGGCCAGGGTCTCACGCACGTTGTGGTCGGTGATGAGCACCCCCATGCCGCGGTCGCGCAGGTTGGCCACCAGCTCCTGGAGATCGGCGACAGCCATCGGATCCACCCCGGCGAAGGGTTCATCCAGCAGCAGGTAGCGCGGTCCCTGATCACCAACTGCCAGGGCTCTGGCCACCTCACAGCGTCGTCGTTCCCCACCCGAGAGCTGGTAGCCCTTGCGCGCCTGGAATGCCTCCAGCCTGAATTCGGCGATCAAGCTGTCGAGACGTTCACGTCGATGCTGCTCGGGTGTGCCGCTCACATCGAGTGCGAGTTTGAGGTTGTCGCGCACCGTCAACTGCCGGAACACGCTGGGTTCCTGCGGCAGATAGCCGACGCCAAGCCTGGCTCGCTTGGACATGGGCAACTGCTCAACGGGCATCCCGTCGAGCACAATGCTGCCATCGTCTGGCCTGAGCAGGCCGGTGATCAGATGAAACGTGGTTGTCTTGCCAGCACCGTTGGGGCCCAGGAGACCGACCACCTCAGACGGCTGCAACTCAAGGCTGACGCCCTGCACCAGTGGGCGACCGTCGATGCTCAACGAAGCCTGCGCGACAACCAGGCTCATGGCATGGAGGACGCTGAGGGCGAATCAAGGCGCATGGTGCTCACGACCTGTTCGCCCACCCGTGGCTCTGCAATCACCCGCTTGCTGTCGAGCAACACCGTAACCCGCTCGGCCCTGAGCGATTTGCCATCGCGCTGGATCACATCGACATCGCCCCGCAGAACGATGCGTGCTTCGCGTGAGAAGTACTGGGCCTGGCGCGCCGTCGCGACCACGCTCTGGTCGGGGTAGACGATGCGCACATTGCCGCTGGCCGTGATCACGCCGGTGACATTGTCGGCCTTCTGAATGTCTGACTCGATCGAGACCAGGCCGGCATTGGTCAGTGCAGAAGCGGCCGTCGGATTGGGATCACCCTGGGCACCGGCGCGGTTGAACAGCACATCGGCACCACCCTGACTGGTAATGACCAGCAGGGCCGCGATGCCGATGGGGCCAGACCGTGGCAGCTTCAGCGGCATCGGCAGCGAGCAGCGAAGTGCTGCAATCTACAGATCACCCGTCTGTCTCAAGGGGTGGTTTGAGGGGTGGGAAGGGACCAGGCGTCGCCACCTCCGTGGTCTGCAGCAGCTTGAGCTGGGCAGCCGCAACCAGCTTGAGCTCACTGAGGTCCAGGCCCAGCACTGCATCGGGAAGGTTGCGCAGACGACCCAGACCCTCCCCCAGAAGAATCGTGGCTCCGCGACGGTTGCCCCGCTCCAGATGCAGCCGTGAAACCGCAATCTGGAGCAGCCCCTGCAGCGCCGGGCGCCAGGGACCTGTGGTGTCGTGCCAGAGGGACTCAAATTCGTCATGGCACGCGTACCACTCGCCCGCATCAAACAGGTCAACGGCCGCTGCCAAGCGTGGATCCGACAGAAGCGGATCCACGGCGGCGGCTGATTGAAGCGGGCCTGTGTCGTCTGGCGTTGCTTCTGCCTGTGGCAAAGACTTCAGGGTGCCTCAGCGGCGCGCTGGTTTCTTGGCGGGCAGCTTGCGCAGCCGGATGGACTCTGGCGTGACTTCGAGCATCTCGTCGGGGCCGATGTATTCGAGTGCCCGTTCAAGGGTCATCTGCAACGGTGCCTGCAGGGTGTCGAGTTCCTCGGCACCGGCCGATCGCATGTTGGTGAGCTGCTTGGCTTTGCAGACGTTGATCTCGAGGTCCTGGGGGCGGTTGTTCTCACCAACGATCATGCCCTTGTAGACCTTGGTGCCAGGGCTGATGAAGAACTGACCACGGTCTTCGGCGTTCTTGAGCGCATAGAACGTGGCTGTCCCTTCCTCGAAGGCAATCAGCACGCCATTGCGGCGGGTGTCGAAATCACCCTGCATCGGCCGATAGTCCAGAAAGGAGTGGCTCATGATGCCTTCACCGCGGGTGGCACGGATGAATTCGCCGCGGAAGCCGATCAGCCCCCGAGATGGAACGACGAATTCCAACTGGGTTCGCCCATCATTGCTGGTCTCCATGTTCTGCATTTCGCCCTTGCGAACGCCGAGCTTTTCGATGCAACCACCGACAGACGCTTCGGGCACATCCATGACCAGGGTTTCGAACGGCTCATGGGGCGTGCCGTCGATGGTGCGGAAGATCACCTGAGGCTGACTGACCTGAAATTCGTAGCCCTCGCGACGCATGGTTTCAATGAGAATGCCGAGATGCAATTCGCCCCTGCCGCTCACGGAGAAGCGATCCGGTGAATCGGTGTCCTCGACACGCAGTGCCACGTTGGTGAGCAGCTCGCGCTGAAGGCGATCGCGCAGCTGGCGGCTGGTGACGAACTTGCCCTCTTTGCCCGCAAAGGGGGAGTCGTTGACCACAAAGGTCATCTGCAGGGTTGGTTCGTCAACCTTGATGAGTGGAAGTGCCTCGGGGTTGTCAGGGCAGGCGATGGTTTCACCGATGTTGACCTCGTCGAAGCCCGCCACAGCCACGAGATCGCCTGCACTGGCCGCCTCAATCTCCACTCTCTGGAGGCCCTGGAAACCGAGCAACTTGCTGATGCGACCCCGTTTGATGGATCCGTCATCACGGATGAGTGCCGCACTCTGGCCCGACTTGATGGTGCCGTTGTGAATGCGGCCGATCATGATGCGGCCAAGGAAATCGCTGTAATCGAGCGTAGTCACTTGCAGCTGAAGGGGCTTGCCTGCATCGCCGACCGGGGGCGGAACATGGCGCAAAATGGCATCAAACAGCGGCTTCATGTTGTCGCTGTCTGTTTTCATGTCGGGCTTGGCGTAGCCACCCATACCGCTACCGAACAGGTAGGGAAAGTCACACTGATCATCGTCGGCACCCAGCTCAAGGAACAGGTCCAGCACTTTGTCAACTGCGACCTCAGGATCCACACGGGCCCGATCAATCTTGTTGACAAACACGATCGGCCTCAGGCCCTTCTCCAGCGCCTTCTTGAGCACAAAACGGGTCTGGGGCATGGGCCCCTCGTTGGCATCGACAATCAGAAGGGCGCCGTCAACCATGCCGAGAACGCGCTCGACCTCACCTCCGAAATCGGCGTGGCCAGGAGTGTCAACAATATTGATGCGAATTCCGTTGTAATCGACAGCCGTATTTTTCGATAGAATCGTGATGCCACGCTCGCGTTCGAGATCATTGGAATCAAGCACGCATGTTGGTACGGCTTCGCCATCACGAAAGATGCCTGACTGACTCAGCAGAGCATCCACCAGTGTGGTCTTGCCGTGGTCAACGTGGGCAATGATGGCAATGTTGCGGATGGCCGCAGCTTTGTGCTCACCGGCCGAATGCTCATCACCCATGGGGATGTTCCGTTTACGTTTGAGTCCAAGCGGAGACTCTATCCCAGGCCCCCCTGGACCCCCAAGCCCGGGTCGGGCGGTTCAGCGGCTCAGGCGTTGGGCCGGCTCAAAGGTTCTCAGGGCCTGGGCAGAGCCTTCATAACGCCAGTGCCAGGGCTCGTAGTTCACCCCCTGGGCATTGCCCTGCGGAAACGACAGGGTGAAGTGGAACCTGCGCGCGTTGTTCTGCAGCCAGGCAAACGCAGCGGTCTGATCAAAATCGGTGGACAGGTCGCTGCTCGGTGCCGCACCATCGGCCAGATCGACGGCGTAACCGGTGCTGTGTTCGGAATAACCCGGTGGAGCGCTGACGCGTGCCCGTTCCAGGGCGGTCTGGTTGCGTGCTGACTTGACCTCAAAGAACAGACGCTTCTGCAGATCGATTGAACGGAAGCCGCTGAGCACCACCAGGGCCACGCCATCGGCACGGGCCGCCTCTTGCATCGCCAGCAGGGCTCGGGCGGCTTCACGCTGAAGCTCGAGGCCCGGTGCCACGGCGATCAGCTCGCTGCGCGGCAGCTCGCGATAGGGAAAATGCCCCAGGAGCCTGCCGTCGCGGTCGGGGCGAACGCCCCCGGGCAGCTGCGTCGTGCCATTGCGCTGGAGAAGGCCCGGACTGATGGCGACCGCGGTGAGTGCGAGTGCCAGACCCAGACCCAGGCCAAGACCGACGGTGGTTCTCGAACCCCGTGATCCCCCGGGCTTCAGTGCCGCCCCACTGCGGCGGGCTTGGGGGATGTCGACCGTCAGATCAGCCACGGTCTGCCGCTCGGCAGGACGCTGCTGGGTTCCGGGTGCCGAGCGGCGGCCGAGCGATGCCAGGATCCTGCCCCCGGACGATCTTGTCATCCTAATTCGGGTCTTGCGGCAGGCCAGCCGATGGACCGATTGCAGTGTTAGCGTCCAGCCCAAATCCCTGAGCCGGAGCGGTTTTCATGTTGCGAGTGGCGGTGGTGGGCGGCGGTCCCAGCGGCTCCTGTGCAGCTGAAGTGCTGGCCAAGGCCGGCATTGCGACCTGGGTGTTCGAGCGCAAGCTCGACAATGCCAAACCCTGCGGTGGGGCAATCCCGCTGTGCATGGTCGAGGAGTTCGACCTGCCCGAGACGATCATCGATCGCAAGGTTCGCAACATGAAGATGATCTCCCCTTCCAATCGGGAAGTGGACATCAATCTGGACAACGAGGCCGAATACATCGGCATGTGTCGCCGCGAAGTGATGGACGCCTTCCTGCGGGACCGCGCCGCCGAACTCGGTGCCAACCTCGTCAACGGGCTGGTCACCAAGATCGACACCGGCAGCAATCGACAGGGCCCTTACACCCTCACCTATTCGGACTACAGCGGTGGCGAAGCGACCGGTGAAACCAAGACCCTCGAGGTTGATCTGATCGTTGGCGCTGACGGTGCCAACAGCCGGGTGGCCAAGGCCATGGATGCCGGTGATTACAACGTGGCGATCGCCTTCCAGGAGCGCATCAAGCTGCCTGCAGAAGAGATGAAGTACTACGAAAGTCTCGCCGAGATGTATGTGGGCACTGATGTCTCCCCCGACTTCTACGCCTGGGTGTTTCCCAAATACGACCACGTGGCGGTTGGCACCGGCACCATGCAGGAGAACCAGGGACTGATCAAGAGCCTGCAGGAGGGGATTCGGGAGCGGGCCAAGAAGCGCCTGGTCAACGGTGAGGTGATCAAGGTGGAAGCCCATCCCATTCCGGAACATCCGCGTCCGCGTCGTGTTGTGGGGCGCATGGCCCTGGTCGGCGACGCCGCCGGTTATGTCACCAAGAGCTCAGGGGAGGGCATTTATTTCGCTGCCAAGAGCGGTCGCATGTGCGCCGAAGAAATCGTCGCGGCGAGCAACGGCGGTCAGCGTATTCCCAGCGAAGCCGATCTCAAGAAGTATCTGAAGAAGTGGGACCGCCAATACGGCGCCACCTACAAAGTGCTGGAACTGTTGCAGAACATCTTCTACCGCAATGATGCTGCGCGAGAAGCCTTTGTCGAGATGTGCGATGACAAGGATGTACAGCGGCTCACCTTCGACAGCTACCTCTACAAGCGCGTCGTCACCATGAACCCCTGGCAGCAGATCAAGTTGACCCTGCTGACCCTTGGTTCTGTGCTGCGGGGCAACGCCCTGGCACCCCAGGGTTACAAACCCGTGCCCAGCGCCGTGCGTGATGAAGCCGAGGTCAGCGCCATGCTGGCCGTGAGCAGCATCAAGGGCGGCATTCGTGTGGGAGCCCAGAAGGGCAAACGTGGTTCCGCTGACGGCGCCGCGGCACTGCAGCCCGACAACGGGCAGCCCAGCAACGAGTCAGACACCACCCGGGAGCCGGCCCTCAGCCGCTGATGCGGCTGAAGTCGGCCAGGACGGCGGCCTGATTGCGCAAAACGCCCAGCAGGGACAGTCGGTTGCGTCGCACGGCAGGGTCGTCGGCCATCACCATGACACTCTGGTCACCGTCAAAGAAGGCGCCCAGAGCATCGGCTCCACGGCTCAGCGCCTCGGCAAGCCGGCCGTATCGCTCTGCCTCACGGCCTGTGGCGATCGGTTCGAGACCCTTGAGCACAGCCAACATGCCTGCCTCACTGGGTTTCTCAAACAATGCCGGATCGACCACCCCATCGGGTGAGAGCTGGTCAGGTGGGAGATCCCCTTTCTCAGCAAGGCGCGCGGCGCGGGTGACCACGGCCTGAACGCCGCTCAGTTCGCCGCTGCGCCGCAACTGAGCCAACAGATCGGCTCGCAACCGTGCATCGGCAGGATCACCGAGCAGTCGCTCGAGGGAGATGCCCTCCCCGGCCACCGCCTGAACCAGGTCGGGGTCGAGGCCCTCCTCATCCAGAAGGCTGCTGATGCGCTGCCGCAAAAACTCAGCGAGTTCTGCACTCAGAACCGTGGCATCAACGTCGCAATGCGGCAACAACCGAGCCCAGTGGACCGAGGCGCGCTCCAGCAGCGCCTTCAGATCGAGACACCAGCCGTTGTGCCAGAGGATCTGCAGCAGGCCATTGCCGGCGCGTCGCAGCGCATAGGGATCCGAGGAGCCAGTCGGTCGTTGCCCCTTGGCAAAGATGCTCAGCAGCAGTTCAAGCCGTTCAGCCAGGGCAACCACCGAACCCGAGGCTGTGGTGGGGAGTTCGTCGCCGGCCCCCCTGGGCAGATAGTGCTCCTGAACGGCCAGCGCCACCTCGCGCGGTTCGCCTTCAGCCAGGAGATACTTCCCCCCCATGACTCCCTGAAGTTCAGGAAACTCACCGACCATCTGACTGACCAGGTCGTGCTTGCAGAGATGGGCCGCGCGACGGGCGTGGTCAGCGCAGGCCGCGGGCAGGTTGAGCTGCTCGAGCACCACATCGGTGCACCATTCGAGCCGCTCGACACGGTCGCGCAAGGAGCCGAGCCCCTCGGCAAAGGTGACGCGGTCCAGCTGGTCGCGGCGATCAATGCTGGCCATCGTCTGGTCACTCTTAAGAAAGAAGGCCGCATCGGCCAGACGCGCCTTGAGCACCCGTTCATTGCCGCGGCGAATGGTCTCTGCCGCGCCCGGCAGACCATTGGTGATGCACAGAAATTTCGGCAGCAGACTGGCGCGGGCATCGAGGGCCAGGGAGTCGGCCGTGGCTCCACGCCGGTAGAGGGGCACATAACGCTGGTGTGAGCGCATCACCGTGCTCAGCACCTCAGCCGGGAGATCGAGGTACTGCTCGGCCACCGAACCCTCCACCAGAAGCGGTGACTCGACCAGATCGATGAGCTCATCCAAGAGCTCATCAGGCAGATCGGGATCGGCCTGCAGCCGTGTCGAGGCTTCGGCAATGCTCTGCTGGATGGCAGCTGAGCGCTTGCTGCGATCGATCTGCACGCCGACCCCCGCAAGCAAAAGCCCGTAGGAGGCTGCATCGCTGATCGTGACCTCGCCATGCAACCGATGCCCGCGACTGCGATTGCCCGCCACCACCGGTGGATCGGCAGCCTCAAGGGTCACAGGCAGCACGGCCGTATCCAGCAGCGCGATCAACCATCGCAAGGGCCTGGAGAACCGCGTCTCACCGCTGCCCCAACGCATGAAGCGACGTCCCTGGAGGCTGGAAATCCAGCCAGGAATGGCAGTTGTGAGACTGTCACTGGCCGTGCGACCGCGCTCCAGCACGCTGGCAAACACAAACGGGCCCTTGGCGGTCTCGCGCACCTCGAGACTGCTGGGGTCCACCCCGCAGCGCCTGGCAAAGCCGATGGCAGCGTCGGTCGGCTCTCCATCCTTGAACGCCTGGGCGGCAGGCGGACCCTTGCGCTCGTCCTGAAGGTCTGGAGCTGCACCAGCCAGGTCATGAACCAACACCGCAAGACGCCGTGGAGTGCCGCTGCACTGCACAGCCCCATGGCTGAGTCGCGCCTCGGCCAGGTCACGGCACACCAGGTCTTCGAGCTGGGGCAGGGCCAGGCGCACGAAATCGGCAGGCAGTTCCTCGGTCCCGAGTTCCAGCAGAAAGGTCGCCAACGGACGGTGCAATCAGTAGCCGTCCACTGTATGAATGCCCCTGCACGGCAGGGCTGTTCGCTACGGTCGAGAGGCGTCAAGCCTTGGCTGCCTCTGTGACCGCAGGACCCCTCGCCACTGATTCAGGCCCGCTGCCAAGCCTTGCCAGTGGTGCCCCTGCCACCAAGTTTGAACAGCTCAAGGCCACCAGTGACCACCTGCGTGAACCGCTGATCAGTGAGCTGGCCAATGCACTGCCCAACTTCACGGAAGGGGCCGTGCAAATCCTGAAGTTTCACGGGAGCTATCAGCAGGACAACCGCGACAACCGCCAGAAAGGCAAAGACAAGGACTGGCAGATGATGCTGCGCCTGCGCAGCCCGGGAGGACGCATTCCGGCGGCGTTGTTTCTTGCCCTGGACGACCTGGCTGACCGCTTTGGCAACGGGACCCTGCGTGCTACGACCCGTCAGGCCTTTCAGTTGCACGGCATTCGCAAGGAGAACCTCAAGGAGGTGATCGGCACGATCGTGCGGTCCCTCGGCTCCACCCTGGCTGCCTGCGGCGACATCAACCGCAATGTGATGGCGCCCGCCGCTCCCTTTGTGAAAGGGGCCTATCCCGCTGCCCGTGAGCTGGCCGATGCTGTGGCCGACCTGCTGACTCCCCAGGCGGCCGAAGGCGCCTATCTCGATCTGTGGGTCGATGGCGATCTGCGCTACCGGATCAAGCCACAGACCGCGGTGAAAAAAGTGCGGGCTCTGCAGAGCGAAGGGGCCATGGCCTCGGGTGATCCGGCCGAACCGCTTTACGGCGGCACCTACCTGCCACGCAAATTCAAGGTTGCGGTTTCGGTGCCCGGTGACAATTCGGTTGATTTGCTGACCCAGGACATCGGCCTGGTGCAGTTTGCCGATCCCAACGGCCGTGCCCAGGGCTGCAACGTCTATGTGGGTGGCGGGATGGGCCGCACCCACAACAAGGACGAAACCTTTGCCCGCACCGCAGATCCGTTGGGTTATGTGGCCCAGGAGCACGTGCTTGAGCTCGTGCAGGCGATCGTCGCCCTGCAACGGGATCACGGCGATCGCGAACAGCGGCGACATGCGCGCATGAAGTACCTGATCCATGACAGGGGCATCACCTGGTTCAGGCAGGAGTTGCAGCGCTACTTCGCCCATCCGATCAAGGCCCTGCGACAGGAACCGACCCGACGGCTCGAGGATTATCTGGGCTGGCATCGCATCGCAGCCGGCAAATGGTTCGTGGGCCTGCCGTTGCTGTGTGGACGCCTCTCCGGCACCCAGAAACAGGGCCTGAGGCGCCTGGTCGAGACCTATCAGCTCGAGATTCGGCTCACCCCCAACCAGGATCTGCTGCTCTGCAACATCGCCACGGCCCAACGGGCGAGCCTGGTGCGCGACCTTGAAGCCATCGGTTTTGCCACCCCTGAAGCGCCGCCCCTGCTTGCCCGGCATGCCATTGCCTGCCCGGCCCTGCCCCTGTGTGGCCTGGCGGTGACAGAAGCCGAACGCATTCTGCCGGCCGTTCTGGAACGGCTCGACGCACAGTTTGCAAGGCTTGGCATCAGCAAGCCGGTGCTGGTGCGCATGACCGGCTGTCCCAACGGTTGCGCACGCCCTTACATGGCCGAGATCGGCCTGGTGGGCAGCGGCGTTGAGCAGTACCAGCTGTGGCTGGGCGGCACCCCGAACCTCAGCCGTCTGGCTGAGCCCTACCTTGAGAAGATGCCCCTTGAGGCGCTGGAGAGCACCCTTGAGCCCCTGTTGGTGGCCTGGCAACAGGCCGGTGGTCGTCGCAGTCTGGGCGCTTTTGTGGCCGCCACCGGACGCGATGCCGTCGAACGGATGCTCGCGGCGGCCGCCTGAATCAGAGCCTGCATTTCAGGCGTCAACGCGGCCATAGCAGGCCTGCCGGTGCTCGGTGCGCCAGGCCCACAGTTGATCCCCCCAGCTGAAATGCCACCACTCGTTGGGGTGCTGGCAGAACCCCACCGAAGCCATGGTGCGCTGCAGCAGTCGGCGCCGGTTGTGCCACTGGGCTTCAGGCCCGTCGGGCAAGGCGAGGGCAGGCTGGGCGTAGTGGTCGGGTTCCGACACCGCGCCGATGGCGTCGATGGCCCCGCCCATGTCAAGCTCCGCGCCCGATGCTGTGGCCAGGGTGAGGTCCACGGCCGCTCCCGTGCTGTGGGGGGGCGGAGCGGCTGGATCGTCGCTGGGCGGAGCCCAGAAGCGTCCGACCACGGCCTCAATGGCAGCGCGCTGGGGCGAGGCAACGCGTGGATCCACTCCTTCGATCTGGCACTGCTCAGCGATCGCGTGGGCCACCATGTGCCGTTGGACCGCTAACGGTCGCCATCCATCCATGATCGCCAGGCGCCACGTGGGCTGTTGTTGTTGCAGCCTGTCCTGGGCCTGCAGCAGGCGATGCACCACACCCTGGCGCAGCTGAAAGGGGCATTGACCCGGTCCATAGGGCGCCCCGACAGCGACGTAAGGATGGGGTTCGAGCCGCCATAGGGTCGCTGGCAGGGGCAGCAGCGGCTCGCCGCAATCGACGATCGGGATCGGATGCCAGGGACGCAGCTCCATCACGGGGTTGGGCTCAGTTGAGTTGAACGGCAGCCTCACACTGACGCCGCCGTTGCGCCAGCAGCATCGCGGCGAGCTGGCGGTGCTGGCTCAGATCTGGATCCGCGGCCGTGATCGCCTGGGCCACCTCACGCGCCTGCTCCAGTACGGCACCGTCGCTGGCCAGGCTGGCGAGTGCCAGATCGGGCAGGCCCGACTGACGGGTTCCGAGCACCTGGCCAGGGCCGCGGAATCGCAGATCCATCTCAGCGATTTCGAATCCATCTGAGGAGCGCTCGAGCAACTCCAACCGTTGCCTCGCCTGGCCGTTGCTGCTGTCGTTGATCAACAGGCAGCTCGACCGCGCCGCGCCGCGACCGACCCGACCGCGCAACTGGTGGAGCTGGGCCAGACCGAAGCGCTCGGCATGCTCGATCACCATCACGGTGGCGGCCGGCACATCGACACCCACTTCGACCACGGTGGTGCTGACCAGAACCTGGGTGCGCCCGTCGGCAAACGCGGCGATGGCCTGTTGCTTGGCCTCACTGCTGAGCCGGCCGTGCAGCAGCCCGACCGACAGGTCAGGAAACACAACGGTGCTGAGCTGCTCGTGGACCTCGACCGCTGAGCGCAAATCGAGTTTTTCAGACTCCTGGACCAGCGGCAGAACCACATAGGCCCGCTGTCCGCGGGCCACTTCGGCCCGAATCAGGTCATAGGCCTCCTGCCGGGCGCTGCTGCGCAACACCTTGGTGACCACCGGCTGTCGACCGGGTGGCAGCTCGTCGATCTGGCTTACATCGAGATCGCCATGGAGCGACAGCGCCAGGGTGCGTGGAATCGGCGTGGCCGTCATGGTCAGCAGGTGCGGCTGCAGGCCTTTGGCCAGCAGCCGGTTGCGCTGGTTGACGCCGAAACGGTGTTGTTCATCGACCACCACCAGCCCCAGGCGGGCGAAATCAACCGGGTCTTCCAGCAGGGCATGGGTGCCGACGAGCAACTGCACCTGTCCGTTGCTGAGATCTTCGAGCAGCGCACGCCGGCGGCGGGCCGGGGTCGAGCCGGTGAGTAGGGCGGTGCTGACGTGCAGCTGGGTCAACCAGTCAGCCACTTTGGCAAAATGCTGTTGGGCCAGCACTTCGGTGGGTGCCATCAGCGCACCCTGGCAACCGGCCTCAATCGCAGCCAACAGCGCCGCCAGGGCCACCACCGTTTTGCCACTGCCCACATCACCCTGCACCAACCGGGCCATGGGCTCCGGCCGGCTCAGATCCTGTCGGATCTCGGCCAGCACTCGCTCCTGAGCGCCGGTGAGGCCAAAGGGCAGCAGGGCGAAGAACCGTGCCACCAGGGATGGCTGGGGATCCGACGTCACCAGCACAGGAGCCTGGGCGCTGCGCAACTGCCGGCGGCGCTGGGCCAAACCGAGCTGCAGCACCAGAAACTCGTCGAAGACCAGGCGGCGCCGCGCCGCTGCCAACCGTTCCTGGTCTGACGGTTGGTGGATCTCCTGCAGGGCATGGGATCGGAGCATCAGTCCCTGGGCTTGCCGCACGGACTGGGGCAGGGGATCGGCCCAACCCTCGATCACGGGCAACACCGCACCCACAGCCAGACGCAGGCGCTCGGCGGTGAGACCTTCGGTCAGACCGTAAACCGGCAGCAAACGGCCGATGCTCTGCGACTGCAGCGGGGCATTGGGGTGTTCGAGTACCTCCATCAGGGGATCCTGAAACGCCGGCCCGTAGGGGGTGGTCTTGACCAGGCCGCTCACCGCAACGACGCTCCCAGCGGGGAAGAGCCGTTGTTGGGAGGCGAGCCAGGCCGGGGAGCTGAAGCGTCGGCCGGCGTAGAAACGACTGACCTTCAACCGGCCTGTGGGGTCCTGGAGCTGCAGTTCGAGAATGCCGAGGTTGGGGTTGCGTGGGCTCACGAAGGCATGGGAGCGCCGCACGGTGGCCACGATCGTGGCGGTCTCACCCGCCTCAAGCTGCACGATCCGTCGCAGGTTGGCGTAATCGACGTAGTCCCGCGGGTAGTAATGCAGCAGATCTCTGGTCAGCAACAAGCCAAGCTGGGCCAGACGGGTGGCGGTGCGGGGGCCGATGCCCTTCACCTCGGCAAGCGGCGTGTCGAGGGTGAGGCCCACAGTTGCGGCTGAACCGGCAGACACCTGGTTCGCTGTGCGCAGCCTGGGGGGCTTGATCGGTTGCGGGGGCCGACTGCGCTGCCGCAGGGCCAGAAGCCATTCACGGCTCACGCGCACGAGCCGCTGCCGCTGGGCCAGCGAGAGGGTGTCGTACCGGCCGTAGCCCGCCAGCAGTTCATCCTGACGGGATCGCTCGGCCGTGTTGAGCGGGATCGGGGCCTGACTGAGCTGCTGCTGCAGAAAGACGGAAAAGGTGTCGCGACGTCCCTGCAGATTGGCGAAACCCCGGTCGGCCTCCAGCTGCAGCCCCTGCTGCAAGGGCAGCATCCAGGCATGCAGGCGAGGATCTACCCCGTCGGCCGGTTCGGGAGACGATGGGCTGTGGAGTGATCGTTCAGCCACAGCTGTTCGGCTTCGAGGGCCTGCAGGCGACGCTCCAGGCGGTGGTACGTCTGCGCCATTCTGCGCACCTCCTGGCGCGCCTGCTGCAGACGGCTGCGGCAGGTTCGCAGACGGCTCTGGTCGACCTCGATGTCGGTGGGGCGGAGCCATACCGCCAGGGTCTCGCTGCCGTGGGTGCCGAGCTCTTCGGGAAGGGGCAGGGTCAGTTTGATCAGGTTGGTCGGAGCGTTCTGGATCTCGAGCTGGCCGGCTGCGGCCGCTTCGAGCAGTTGCAATGGCACGAGGCTGGGACCCAGCCCAAGCCTGACCAGTTCCACATTGATTCCATGGGACAGGTTGCGAAGGCGCCGGGCAAGAGCCGCATCGAGGTCATCGACCCAGGCCAGCAAAGCCAGTGGGTGCACCGGCATCAGCCCATCGTGGCCGGGTGTCGCGGTTGGGGCTGGTTCGGCCTGCAGATGGGCCTCTGCGTCCTCCATCAGCGCAGCCATTGCTGCTAGCAACCCGTCGGATGGCTCGGATTCGCGGTCATCGCCGATCTGGCCATCTGAATCGGCGACCGGACCTTTCGACTCGCCGAGACCAAACGGAGACAGGCTGATCGGCAGCGCCATGCCGAGTCGCACCGAACCGCTGGGTTCCTCAGGGGTTGAAGCCCCGTCGCCCTGCTGTTGGAGACTGCTCAGCCATTGGCGGCGTTGGCGCGCGATGCGACGCTGCTGGCGGCGGCGGATCTGCGCGGCCAGGGCCTGCAGCTGCTCGACGGTGAGCAGGCTGCAACTGCGCCTGACCAGGGCGGCCAGGCGACGGTGCAGGTCGTGGCGACTGGCAACCGTCATCGCTCTGTAACGCTGCGGATACACCTCCACAGCCAGTCGGAAACAGGCCTGGTCCACAACCTGGCCCAGGCCTTCGCGCAGCACCTGCAGATACAGGGCCCAGTGGCGATAGAGCTGCGGATTGCCCGCAGCGACACGGGCTCGCAACTGTTCAAGCTGCTGAGCTGTCTCGCGATCGGGCGAGGACGGCTCCAAGGGGATCAGGCGGCCTGCATGGCGGCGACTTCGGCAGCGAAATCAGCCTTCTCGATCTCGATGCCCTCTCCCAGGGTGTAGCGGGTGAACCGACGCACCTGGATGTTTTCACCCAGCTTGCCTGCCACCTGCTTGACCATCTCAGAAACGGTCATGGTGCTGTCCTTGATGAAGGGCTGGTCCAGCAGCGACAGTTCCTTGAGGCGCTTGCCGATGCGTCCTTCGACGATCTTGACCTTCATGGCCTCAGGCTTGCCAGCCAGATCATCTCGACCCATTTCGATGGCTTTCTCCTTGTCGGCCACTTCAGCAGGGATCTGGTCGACCGTGACGTACTCCACATTGGGGCAGGCGGCGATCTGCATGGCCACATTGCGGAGCAGCTCCTGGAACTGCTCACCTCGGGCCACGAAATCAGTTTCGCAGTTCACCTCAACCAGCACGCCGACCCTGGCACCTGTGTGGATGTAGCTGCCGATTGCGCCTTCAGCGGCCGTGCGACCTGACTTCTTCTCGGCGCTGGCGATGCCTTTCTGACGCAGCCACTCGATCGCCTTGTCGGAATCGCCGTTGGTTTCGGCGAGTGCCTTCTTGCAATCCATCATTCCTGCGCCGGTCTTGTCGCGCAGTTCCTTGACGAGTTTGGCGGAGATCTCAGCCATGACTGAAGTAGGGGGTGGGTGAAAGCAGCAGGGGACCGGCCATGACAGCCGGTCCCCGGATCGATGACGGTTGGACCAGGTGACCTGAGGGTGAGGGCTCAGCCCTCGTCGTCAGGGTCCTGGTTGGATGCGCCGTGACGGCCTTCATTGATGGCGTCGGCGAGGCGTCCGAGCACCAGCTGCACCGAACGCACGGCGTCGTCGTTGCAGGGAATGGGCACGTCGCACAGATCGGGATCACAGTTGGTGTCGAGCATCGACACCAGGGGGATGTCGAGCTTGCGGGCCTCCAGCACGGCATTGGTCTCACGACGCTGGTCAACCAGGATCACCACGTCGGGCAGGCGGCGCATCGACTTGAGACCGCCCAGGTACTTCTGAAGACGCTCCAGTTCACGGCGCAGCACCGCGGCTTCCTTCTTGGGACGCATGGCGATGGCCCCGGAGGACTCCATGCGCTCCAGGTCTTTGAGACGATCGATGCGAGCCCGCATCGTTGTCCAGTTGGTGAGCATGCCCCCCAGCCAGCGCTGGTTGACATAGGCGGCACCGCAACGGCTGGCCTCCTGGGCAATGACCTCGGAGGCCTGCTTCTTGGTGCCTACGAACAGAAAACGCTTGCCGCTGCGGGCGGCACTGCGCACCCATTTGTAGGCGTTGTTCATGCAGACCGCGGTCTGCACGAGATCGATGATGTGAACCCCGTTGCGCGCGCAGTAGATGTAGCGCGACATCTTGGGATTCCAGCGGCGAGTCTGGTGCCCGAAGTGGGCGCCAGCCTCCATCATTTCGGCGAGGGTGACGACAGCCATGGATGCAGGGAGTTTCGGGTTGGCCACCACCTGCCAGGGATCGGCCACGGCATCCGGCAGACCGGAGCGGAGCTGATCACCCGAAACGCGCAGGTGTGCGGAGTTTGGGTTACCAGGCCAACCTATCAAACAGGGTTGCGGGCTTCCTCAAACAGTCTCCGCACACCGATGCGGTTGAGGGGGAGCCGCAGCAGTTCCATGGCCAGGGCGGCCTGACCATGGCGGATCAACCAGCCGAGCAGGGGACGCAGGCTGCGTTCGTTGAGCAGTCCGCCCAGGGTCAGCACCTCCCACAACAGCCGGTGGACAAGGGTGTACTGGATGATCAGGCGCACCCGGCGGGTGGGGTGCTTGCGATAGAAAACCAGGCCCATGCGGGCTCGTTCCCGCTCCACCTGGATCAGTCGCGGAATCTGCTCCAGGCTCAGGGGCGGGTGCCAGTGGTAGCCCACAGCCTCGGGGCAGCGGATCAGGCGAACCCCAAGGCGACGCAGCCGCTCGCCGAGCTCGAGATCTTCCCAGCCATAGAGCCGGAAGGCCGGATCAAACAGCCCGGCCTGCTCGAGCAAGGCACGGTCGATGGCCACGTTGCCAGTTGCGAAGTAGGCCCAGGAGAGATCGCGAAGCTTGTGCCGCTCGCCTGTGGGGTTCTCGAAGTCGGCCGTGTTGATGACGGCTCCGTAGGTGAAGCACAGGTGGTTGCCCTGGCGTCGCCAGGCCTGGTGCAGGGCAGTGGCATGGGCCATCAGAAAGCCCTCGGTGACGATCAGATCGCTGTCGATGAAGACGATCACATCGCCACGGGCGGCCTCGACGCCCCGGTTGCGGCCCAGTGCCGGCCCACCGTGGTCCTGGCGGATCAGCCGCACATGGGGAAGGGCCTCGGCCTGCTCGGCAAGCCAGGCGACCGTTGCATCGGTCGAGCCGTCATCCACCAACACCACCTCATAGCGGCTGATCGGCTCGGCGACACGCTGCTGCTCGAGTGCCAGCAGACACTTCTGCAGGATCGGCAACCGGTTGTAGGTGGGGATGACGACGCTGATGAACATGCTCACTCGCAGTCAAAAAAAGGGGGTGCCCTGCGGTCACCCCCTGGTGCTGAAGGCCGTGAACCGGACCGGATCAGTCGGCGGCACCACCGTTGTTGGCCGTGCCGGTGACACCGTTGCCGGCACCTTCACCGCGGCCGTCGTTGCGGAGCTTGCGCTTCTTGAACTTGCGGGCATAGGCCCGGTTGCGTTCCTGCTTTTCCTTCTTCAGATTTCTGCGCTTGGCCATGCGTTGAGCAACTTCAGGTGCGGTCTGTTGATCAGCTTACCCACCGGCCTGGGCAGCCAGAGCTTCGGCGCTGGCGTCGCTGAGGCGCCCATCCTCCATGCGCACGAGGCGATCGGCGATGTCGAGAATGCGGGGGTCATGGGTGACCATCAACACGGCACAGCCCTGCTCGCGCGCCAGGCTCTGCAGCAGCTCGACCACCTCGCGTCCCGTGCGTGAATCGAGGGCAGCCGTGGGTTCATCGGCAAGCAGCAGGCGCGGACGCGCCGCCAAGGCGCGGGCGATGGCCACACGCTGTTTCTGACCTCCGGAGAGGTCGTGGGGGAGTTTGTGGAGTTCATCGCCCAGACCCACGGCCCGCAACCAGTCGCGGGCCTGGTCGCGGCGCTGCCGATAGCTGAGGCCATGCAGCAGATCGGCACCCATCTGGACGTTCTGTTCGGCGCTGAGACAGCGCAGCAGATTGTGACCCTGAAAGATCATGCCGATCGAACGTCGCAGTCGCTGGCGTTCGCGGCGACCGGCACCGCGCAGCTGCTGGCCGAGCACCGCGACCGCGCCTTCCTGCACCTGTCTGAGGGCGCCCACCAGGGTGAGCAGGGTGGTCTTGCCACAGCCCGACGGCCCGGTGAGCAGGACCACCTCGCCGGCCTCCACGTGCAGATCCACCCCCTGCAACACCTGGCGCCGGGTGGACCCCACGCCGTACCAGTGGCTGAGGCCCTGCAGGTGAATCGCGGCGCTTGCAGACGGGGTCATGGTCAGAAAATCTCAGCCGGATCGGCATCACCCAGACGGCGCATGGCCAGACCAGCCGAACCGAGGCACATCACCAGAATCAGGCTGAACACCAGCAGGGCTCTGCCTGGATCCATGACCACCGGCAACCGGGTACCGCTGCGCACGAGGGCATACAGCCCCTGTCCAGCCACATAGGCCGGCAGGTAGCCCAGCACCGCCAGCAACAGGCCCTCGCGACCCACCACCCCGAGCAGGGTGGGCAGGCGATAGCCCATGGCCATCAACGTGGCGTACTCGGGCAGGTGATCGCTGACATCGGAATACAGGATCTGATAGACGATCACGCAGCCCACCACAAATCCCATGCCGGCGCCGAGGGTGAAGATGAAGCCGATGGCCGTGCTGGTGCGCCAGTAGGTCTTCTCCAACTCCTCAAAGCCGGCTTTGGTGAGCACCCGCACATCGGCCGGCAGTTCGCGCCTGAGCCGTGCAACCGCCGCGTCGGGGTCGGCGCCGGGCCTCAGCCGGACCAGGCCAAGCTCGATGCTCCCGGGGGGACTGTTGGGCATCAACCGGAAGTAGGTCTCCCGGCTGGTGATCATGTTGCCGTCGGCGCCAAAGGAGGGCCCGAGGGCCACCAGTCCGGCCACGCGGATGCGTTGACCGGACACCTCGGTCTCGACCGTGCGCCCCTGACTGAGCCAGCTGGCGATCGGACCGAATTCGGGTCTGGAGCGCTCGTCGAACAGAACCCGGCCGCGATCCTGCAACAGGGGAGCCTGAAGGCTGATGGCGGGGTCCAGGAAAATCGGATCACCGGGTTCAAATCCGAGCGTCAGGATCGAACGGGTGGTGCGCGCCTCGGGGTTGCGCCAGAGCAGCAGATTCCAGTTGACCGGACTGATGCTCAGCACATCGGGATCCGCCAGGGTCTGCACCAGGCGACGGCGGGGAAAGCTGGCCATGCCGATCGAGCTTGTGGTGCGTGGACTGAGCAGCACCACGTCGGTGTCAAACAGCTTGTGGATCGTGACGCTGGCTTCGAACAGGCCATCGCGGAACCCCAGCTGCATGAACATCAGAATGCCGGCGAAGGCAATGCCCGCCAGGGCGACCGCCAGACGCATGGGTTGGCGCGTCAACAACAGCCACGCCAAGGGAATGCGCCGGCGGCGCCAAAAGCCCGTGAGCCGGCCTGCCGCAGGTGAGGGCATCACTCAGGGTTGGAATCGGGCGATCACCTTCAGACCGGCCAGGGCAGCGACCTTCTGCAGCTGGGCTGGGTCAAGCCCAAGACGCACCTCAACGATGCGGGCATCAGCGTCGGCACTGGGATCGGTGCTGAGCACCTGCCGCTGCCGCACCTGGGGGCTGATGCGCAGAACGCGGGCGCGCAGGGTGCCCTTGAAACCACCGCTTTCACTCTCCAGCAGAACCGTCTGGCCGATGCGGATGCGAGCGACATCACTTTCGTAGACCTCGGCGATGGCCTCCATCCGCTGGTTGGCGCCGACCTCAAGGATGCCGTTGGCGTCGGGCCTTTCACCAGGCTGGGTGAACACGCGCAACACCACACCATCGATTGGTGAACGCAGCTCTGAAAGTTCGAGATCGGCCTTGAGCCGCTTGAGTTCGGCCCGGGCCTCGTTGAGCCGGCCCCGTCGATCGGTGAGCTGAATCTCCCGTTCATCGAGGTCGCCGGCTGGGTTGGCTCCTGAGCGGGTCAGGTTGCGATAGCGCGTGGTCTGGGCCTCGAGAATCGCAAGCTGGTTCATCAGGCTGTTCACGCGGGTGATCAGCAGCTCCCGCTGGGCCAGCAGTCCGGTTCGGTTGTCGAAACTGGCCAGCACCTGGCCGCGACGCACCGGGTCGCCCTCGCGCACCAGCAGGGTGGCCAGGCGTGGGCTCATGCCGACCCCGCCCGTGGGTGCCGCCAGGGTACGCACATCACCGGCTGGTTCCAGGCGTCCGAGGGCGGCCACGCCCCTGGGGCTCTGCTGCCTGTTCAGCGCAGCAGGGGCTGCAGGCACCATCGGTTGCGTGCGGCGCGACGGGCCGCGCAACACGGCAAGCAGCAACAGCACGAGGCCTACCGCACCGAGAGCGATCCAGGCCCGGCGCGGCAAACGCTCCAGGAGGCGTGTCATGGCTGCGGTGGATCGTCGAACAGCAGGTCTTCGATGTACCGCTCCGCCCAGATCGGATTGAAGGCCTTCTCGAGCACGCGCCGGGTCTTGTCGTTGCGTTTCTGCTGCCTGCAATAGCCCAGCTGTGACTGCCAGCGTTCAACCGTAGCGGGGGCATCGGCGGCATCGGGGAGCGTCTCGGCGCAGCCACGGGCCATCAAGGCCAGGAACTGATCGACCCGTTCCACGAAGGCCTGCTCCTCCTCTGGACCGTGAGGACGGATGAAACAGACATGGGGCGAGAAGATCGAGCCCCAGGGGGGCAGCTCCCGGGGCTCACGGAAACCGGGCCCAGGATTGGCAGCCAGGTCCTGGGCAAAGCAAAGCGGAAGCTGATCCGCGACCGGTGAGAGGTCGGCGATGGCGGCTGAGACGCCGGCCGGTGAGGCCACCACATCGGCGCCGAAAATCGGCAGATCGAAGCGTGGATCGGGAAAAAACACACAGTGCAGGATCTGCAATCCGGCACCCAGGCGCGCGGTCTCGAGATGGAGCTTGCGCAGGCCCCGCGCCGTGCCGAGCTCGTTGCGGATGAACAGGGCCTCGCCATCGAGACTGCCGCTGATCTCTGCCAGGTCCTCAGCCAGAGGCAGGGGGCCTCGGTCGGGCAGGTCGTGCCACCGCCTGCGGATGCAGCTCGCCAGCGCGTCCATCAGGGGGTGGAGGCTCATGGGCGCGTCGTGCGCAGCAGAATGCAGATCCTGCCACGGGTCTTGCCTTGTCCCTGCCGGAGTCCACCGAACGGTTCGCT
This sequence comes from Prochlorococcaceae cyanobacterium, assembly GCA_040399325.1. GTDB lineage: Bacteria > Cyanobacteriota > Cyanobacteriia > PCC-6307 > Cyanobiaceae > RGUW01. Next base: position 49,426 of record JBBASJ010000001.1, on the reverse strand, counting down.
GGTCTGAATCCGGCGCGCAGCTGCACACTTCCCAGTGGCAGCCGCGTGGTGTGGCTCCCCATGGCCGAGGCACCACTGGTGTGCATCGATCTCTGGTGCCAGGCCGGCAGCGCCTTTGAAGGGCCCAGCGAGAGCGGCATGGCCCATTTCCTTGAGCACATGGTGTTCAAGGGCAGTGAGCAGCTCGGGGCCGGGGACTTTGACCTGCGCATCGAGGCGCTCGGAGGCAGCAGCAATGCCGCCACCGGCTTTGATGACGTTCACTACCACGTTCTGGTGCCGCCGGATGCCCTCGCTGAGGCGGTGGCGCTGTTGCTCGATCTGGTCCTGCAGCCGCGGTTGGATCCCGGCGATTTCGACATGGAGCGCCAGGTCGTTCTCGAAGAACTCGCCCAGAGCCAGGACCAGCCCGACGAACTGGCCCTCCAGACCCTGCTGGAGCTGGGTTGCGGCAACCACCCCTATGGCCGCGCGATCCTGGGCGTCGAGACCGCTTTGAACAGCCACACTCCAGGGGCAATGCGGCAGTTCCAGCAGGGGGTGTACAGCGGCGAGCGCTGTGTGCTGGCCGTCTGCGGTCCCCTCGACCAGGCCTGCTGGCAGGCGTTGCTGACCCAGCTGGCCTGCTCTCCCCTGGGCCAGTTGCCACGGCGCGGCGCGATCAGCGAACCGCCACTGCTGCAGATCCAGCCAGGCGTGCATCGGCAGACGTTTGCCCAGCTCGAATCGGCCCGGCTGCTGATGGCCTGGTCGCTGCCGGGTGCGGCCCAGCGGGATGCCCTGGCCGCGATGGACCTGGCCACCAGCCTGATGGCCGAAGGTCGACGCAGCCGACTGGTGGCGCGCCTGCGCGAGCAACTTCAGCTGGTCGAGAGCATTGACCTCGATCTGCAGGTGCTCGAATTCGGCAGCCTGGCCTTGCTGGAGGCTGTCTGCGAAGCCGAGGATCTGCCAGCAGTGCGGCAGGAAATCACCACGGTGTTGCAGGAAGGCCCCCAGCATCTGCCCGAGGGTCCCGAACTGGCCAGGGGCCTGGCCCTGGTGCGCAACGGTTACCGCTTCAGCCTCGAAGCTGCCGCAGGCATTGCCGCCGTGATCGGCAACAACGGCCTGTGGGACCGCCCCCTCGATCTGGCTGAACCGTTGAACAGCATCAACCGGATCGACCAGCGTGCCCTGCACGCGAGCCTGTTGCTGCTGGAGCCCGGCCGCGCCTGCGTGCTCGAGGCCGTGCCCGCATGAGCAGAAGCCCATGGCATGAGCAGACGCTGCCCGGGGGATTGCTTCTGGCCTGCAGTGCCAGTCCGTCGCCCGATCTGGTGGCAGCCCGGTTGTGGATCGCCGGAGGCAGCAGCGCTGATCCGGCAGGTCAACGGGGGGCCCATCAACTGCTGGCCGGTCTGCTCACCCGCGGCTGTGGAACTCTCGATGCCGAGGCCCTGGCCGACCTGGTCGAAGGATGCGGCGCGGCGCTGCGCTGCGAGGCGAGTGAAGATCACCTGGGGCTCCACCTCAAATGCGCCAGTGGCGATGCGGCAAGGCTCCTCCCCCTGCTGTTGCAGATGGTGCTCGAACCCAGGCTGGAGCCGGAGCAGATCGCCATCGAACGCCAGCTCAACCTGCAGACGCTGCAGCGGCAACGGGAAGATCCCTTTCACCTCTGCCATGAAGCGCTGCGCCACCAGTTGTATGGGAACGGGCCCTATGGCCATGATCCCCTCGGCGTAGACACGGATCTCGTCGCGCTGAAACGCGACGACCTGGCCCGGCTGCAGGCCGCGCTGGGCCGCTGTGGTGCTGCTCTGGTCATCGCCGGCACCCTGCCAGCGGGTCTGGAGGAGCAGCTGGCCCTGGTGGCCGGGCGCCATGGCTGGAATCCAGCTTCTCCCGGCCTGGAGATTCCGGTCGCTCACCCCGAGCCCGATGCCGACGCGCTGGAGCTGGTCGACGACGACACCGGTCAGGTCGTGCTGATGCTTGGCTGCCGCATTCCGCCCCTAAGCCATCCGGACAGCCTGCCCCTGCGGCTGCTGCAGGCCCACCTGGGCCTGGGGATGTCGAGCCGGCTGTTCATCGCGCTGCGGGAGGAGCGGGGCCTCGCCTACGACGTCGGTGTGCACATGCCGGCACGGCGAGGACCCACGCCGTTCGTCTGGCATCTGTCGACATCGGCTGAGCGGGCCGAAGACGCCTGCACGGCGCTGCTCGATGAATGGGAAGCACTGCTGCAGGCCCCCATCACAGACGCTGCCCTGCAGCTGGCCGTGGCGAAGTACAGAGGTCAGGAGGCCATGGGACGCCAGACCTGCGGACAGCAGGCCGATCGGCATGCCCTGTTGCTCTCGTTCGGGCTCGGTGCTGATTACATCGACAGCTGTCTGGAACGGGCCGAACAGATCAGTTCCGAGGACCTGTTGAACGTGGCCAGGCGCTGCCTGATCAACCCCCGGCTCAGTCTCTGCGGCCCCAGCCGTGGCCTGCAGGCGGCCCAGCGGGCCTGGGAGCGGCACCCACTCAGGCGCGGCTGAGCCAGCTCGCCTCGAGCAGAAAAGTACCGCGGCGAAACCTGACAGCCACCTGGTCGGCAGCCCGCAGCCCCACAACCTGCCCGACCTCGTCGGGAGAGACCAGATCGCCTGGCCGCAGCATCGGCATGGGGTCAGCGGTCTTCAGGTAGGGGCGCTGGATCGCCAACCTGACAGCATCGCCGAGGGCAACAGGGCTCGGATCAGGCATCGCACCAGTGGGGCCGGATGACGTCGGACCCTAACTGCAGCAGGATGGCCATCAGTCCGCTGAACCGTCTCGACCGTTGCGTGCGATCGCCATCTGGACCGGAGCCCTGGCGGGGCTGATGCTGATCCTGGCCGGCGGGCTGGTCAGTGCCGCTGTGCCGCTGCCTGGCGGCAACGGATCCCTGCAGCTGGTGACCCTGCCGATGACACTGCAGGTACCGGCACTGCTGCTGACGGCTCTGGTCTGCGGGCCGCGCAGCGCGATGCTCGCGGCCGTGGCCTACCTCAGCATCGGCCTGTTTCAGTTGCCCGTGTTTCAGGGGGGCGGTGGACCCGGCTACCTGCTCGAACCGGGATTCGGATATCTGGTGGGCTTTGTGCCGGCGGCCTGGCTGAGCGGTAGGCTCGCGCGCCAGGGCGGCATGGACGACCTGCTCAGCCTGTTTGGTGTGAGCCTGCTGGGGCTGGCGGTGCTGCAAGTGTGTGGGCTGCTCAATCTGATGCTGGGCGCCCTGTCTGGACGCTGGAGCGCCGGGCTGCTCCAGCTCACGGTCAGCTACAGCCTGGCCCCACTGCCCGCCCAGGTCTTGCTGTGCTGCGCGGTCGCCGTGGCCGCCCTGGCGCTGCGCCGGGGGCTGAGACTGGCGCCATGACCATGCGCCGCTCTGGACGCCTGAGCACCCTGGTGCTGGCCCTGCTGGTCGTGCTGCTGGACCAGTTCAGCAAAACCTGGATCCTCACAACCCTTCCTGTGGGCGTCACGCGGCGCTGGCTGCCAGGGCTGGTGGATCTGCAGTTGGTGTTCAACCGGGGTGCAGCCTTCAGCCTGTTCACCCAGGCCCAGACGCTGCTGGCCCTGATCAGCGCCACGGTCGCGGTGGTGCTGGTGGTGTGGGTGTTGGGGCAACCGCGGCTGCATCCTGCTCAGAGGGCAGCGCTTGGACTGTTGCTGGGTGGCACGGTGGGGAACGGAATCGACCGCTGGCGCATGGGCGCGGTGGTCGACTTTCTGCGGTTGGTTCCGTTCGAGTTCCCGGTGTTCAACGTGGCCGATGTGGCGATCAATCTGGCGGTCGTCTGCTTCATCATCGACCTGCTCAGCCGCAGGCAAACCGATGCCCGCTGATCGGCTGATCGGCTCACTGCAGGACCTGTGGCAACGGCTGCGTCAGCCCGCCAGGCCACAGCTGCTGGTGCACCAAGGGCTCACCCAGCCGCAGACCGTTGACCTGCTGCCGGGCCAGTACCGCATCGGCCGTGACAGCAACCTCGACGTGGTGATCGACAACGGTGCGGTCAGCCGGGAGCATGCCCTGCTTGAAGGTCGCGGCAGGACGTGGGTCCTGCGGGATGCTGGATCCACCAATGGGCTCTGGTGGCAGGGACGGCGCATCCGCGAGCTGCTGCTCAACGATGGTGACCGGGTGCAGCTGGGTCCACCCAGCCAGGCCGATCTGCCAACCCTGCAGTTCAGCCTGCCGCCGCTGCCGGAGCTGCAACGGCTGCGCGCCACCATCGGCTGGATGATTTGTGGCGGCCTCGGCTGCGGGGCGACGCTGCTGTTGCTCTCGGCTGCCCTGATGCCGATCAGGGGCAGTCTGGCCACCGTGCGTGGGCCGCTGGCTCTCTACGACCGCAACGGCAGGCCGATCAGCAGTCTGGACACGATCAAACACCGCGAACTGGGCGGTCTCAGCGAGTATCCGGGAGTCCTTGTCGATGCCCTGCTGGCCAGTGAAGACAGCCGCTTCTGGTGGCATCCAGGAGTCGATCCGATCGGCACGGCCCGGGCCCTGTTCACCAACCTGCTGGGTGGGCGCGTGCTGCAGGGGGGCAGCACCCTGACCCAGCAGCTGGCCCGCAGCCTCTATCCCGATGAGGTGGGCAATGGCGAAACCTTGCAACGCAAATGGCGGGAACTGCTGGTCGCTCTGCAGCTCGAAGCGCGTTACAGCAAGCGTGATCTGCTGTTGAGCTACCTCAACCGCGTTTATCTCGGCGTGGGCTGGGGGTTTGAGGATGCTGCACGCCACTATTTCGGCCGCTCGGCCCGAGAGCTGAGCCTCGAGGAAGCGGCTCTGCTGGTCGGGCTGCTGCCCTCGCCGAATGGCTATGACCCCTGCGTCGACCCTGCCGCATCCCTGGCCTCACGCAACCAGGTGCTCAACAAAATGGCCGCCACCGGTCGCATCAGCGACGACCGGGCGCGACGGGCCACGCGAGCTCCTGTGGTGATCGCTCCCCAGGCCTGTCGCAGCAACCCCGCCCTGCGTGGAGCGCCTTACTACACCGATCAGGTTCGCCGCGATCTCCAGCAGCTGGTCGGTCCTGATGCCGCCCAGCAGGGGAACTACCTGATCGACACCCACCTGGATCCGGTCCTGCAACAACGCATCGAATCCCTGCTGCGTCGCTGGATCGACACGCACCGCGACCAGCAGGTGAGCCAGGGAGCCGTGGTGGTGCTCGATTACCGCACCGGCGGCATCGTCGCCATTGCCGGCGGCCGCGACTACAGCAGCAGTCAGTTCAACCGTGCCTCGATGGCGATGCGGCAACCGGGCAGCACCTTCAAGGTTGTGCCCTTCACCCTGGCGCTCGAGCGCGGCCTGGCAGCGGGGTCGGTGGTGCCCTGCGATCCCCTCAACTGGGGCGGCATTCATTACAGCTCCCCCTGCCGCGGGGGGCTCAGTCTGACCACAGCACTGGCCAGCAGCAGCAACACCGCAGCCCTGCGGCTGAGCCGTCGCGTCGGGCTGGAGTCGGTCGTTCAGAAAGCCAGGGATCTGGGCATCGATTCACCGATGCGCGCGGTTCCGGGCCTGGTGCTGGGTCAGAGCGAAGCCACCCTGCTCGAGATGAGCAGTCTCTATGCCGCCATCGCCAACGGCGGAATCTGGCATGCACCACGCACGATCCGGCGCCTGGTCGACGCCGAGCGGTGCCAGGGACTGGCTGATCAACGCTGTCGCCGAGCTGCCGATCAGGCGGCCCCACTGGCGAACCCCGGACGCCGGGCCACCACGCCGCGGGTGAGCGACACCCTGCGAACGATGTTGCAGGCCGTGGTGCGCCAGGGCACCGGCAGAGCCGCCTACCGCGGCGGCGGCGAAGGGGGGAAGACCGGCACCACCAACGACAGCCGCGACCTCTGGTTCATCGGCTTTGATCCAGCCCGCCACTGGGTGGTGGGGGTGTGGCTCGGCAACGATGACAACCGACCGACCCGCGCCGGCAGCGGGCTTGCAGCGGCTCTGTGGAACGAGATCATCGCCGCAGCGGGGAGCGGCGGGTGAACCTGCGCCAACGGCTCTGGCTTGCACTCGCCCTGCTGCTGGCGGCGCTTGTGGTGGTCGGGCTGCTGCTGCAGGCCATCAACAGCCTGATCTGGCAACTCAGCGCCGTTCTGCCCTATGGCCTGGTCGCCCCGGTGCTGTGGCTGCTGCTGCTGGCGGCGGCATTGGTCTTGGGCCAGTTGCTCTGGCCCTGGCTGCGGGCACTGCGCGGTCTGCAACGCGACAACGGCTCGCGCACGCCCCTGCCGGCTCCGTCAAGCCGACGCGACGCTGCCCGGCAGAACCTCGAAGCGATCGACCAGACCCTGGAGCGCGTGCGCGATGCCGTCGAGCGGACTCTGCTCGAGCAGGAACGGCAACGCATGGCCCACGAGCTTGAACGGGGCGATCTGATGATCGTGGTGCTCGGGGCCGGCTCCAGTGGCAAGACATCGCTGATCCGGGCCCTGCTGGGCGAGCTGGTGGGCTCGGTGGGGGCCCCGATGGGCACCACCGGCGCCAGCCAGCGCTATCGCCTGCGGCTCCGGGGGCTGCAGCGCGCCATCTGGTTGATCGACACGCCCGGAATCCTGGAGTCGGGCGATGCCGGTGACAGTCGCGAGCGGCAAGCCCGGGAACTGGCCGCCCGCGCCGATCTGCTGCTGCTGGTTGTCGATGGTGATCTGCGGGCCGCTGAGATGCACGTGTTTGAGACCCTGGCCTCGCTTGGCAAACGGCTGGTGCTGGTCCTCAACAAGTGCGATCTGCGCGGTGAACAGGAGGAGGCCAGGCTGCTCGGCCTGCTGCGCCAGCGTTGCCGCGGGCTGCTCGCTCCTGACGATGTCGTCACCGCCAGTGCTTCACCGCAGAGCGTTCCCAGGCCTGGAGGAACGCCGCTGCAACCCCTGCCCGAGGTCGACATCCTGGTGCAACGCATCGCCGCGGTGCTGCATCGCGACGGTGAGGAACTGATCGCCGACAACCTGCTGCTGCAGAGCCGTCGCCTCAGCGAAGCCAGCCAGGCCCTGCTGGCCCAGCAGCGACGCCAGGATGCCGAGTCGATCGTCGAGCGGACGATGTGGATCGGCGCTGGGGCCCTGGCCGTGACGCCGTTGCCAGGGCTCGACCTGCTGGCCGCCGCGGCGGTCAATGCCCAGATGGTGGTCGAGATCGCCAGGGTCTACGGCATCCAGCTGAGCCGCGACACCGCCCAGGACCTTGCCGTCTCCGTGGGCAAGACCCTGGCAGCGCTGGGGCTGGTCAAAGGTGGGGTCAGTCTGGTGAGCACCAGCCTGAGCCTGAGCCTGCCGACCCTGCTGGTCGGACGGGCCCTGCAGGCTGTCAGCGCCGCCTGGCTGACCCGGGTCGCCGGGCTCAGCTTCATCACCTATTTCGCCCAGAACCAGGACTGGGGCGACGGCGGCATCCAGGAGGTGGTGCAGCAACAGTTTGATCTGAGCCGGCGCGATGCCGATCTGCGCCGTTTCCTCGAAAAGGCGTTCAGCCGAGTGGTGGAGCCGTTGAAACGCCAACGGGAGAAACAGCTGCCGCCGCGTCCTGATTCACGCTGAAACCCAGGGCTTCCGGTGGCGGCGGCAACAGGGGCCCACGACTGTCAAGCAGCGTGATCAGGACCAGGTAGGCCACACCGATCAACACCGACAACGCGCCGGTCACCAGGGCCACCCAGCGTCCACGGGTCTGACTCATGGCTGGACCTCGACGCTGCGCCCGACGATCGTCGCCAGCTGCTGCAGGTGCTCCTGGCGGGTGTGGGGATTGCCGAGCACCGCCTTGAGGTGGTGGCGGCCCAGATGCATGGGCCGCGACAGCATCAGTTGAGCCTCCAAGAGCTCCTGCCGTGTCGAACGGCTCCAGCTGTCGGCCTCAGCTGCGCTCAGTGCATCGGGCGTGAAGGCCAGCAGATGCAGCCCCCCCTGGCGCAGCAGCAGGCGCGGGCAGGGCTCGAGCAAGGCCTGCAGGCAACGGCGCCGGGCGATGGCCCCATCCAGGATCGCCGTGATGCCCTCGCAGCCCAACTGGCGCAGCCCCAGCCAGAGCTTGAGCACCTCGGCCGACCGGGTGCCCTGCAGGCCGCAGTCACCGCCATGGCTGCCGCCCCAGCTCGGCTCCATGTAAGGAAGCCCTGTGGCAAACGTGGCAGCCAACTGGGCGGGTTGGGCCAGAAGCAGCAGTGACGAGGTCTTGGTGATGCCCAGCAGCTTCTGGGGATTCATGGTGACCGAATCGGCCAGGGCGAGTCCCTCGACCCTGGGTGCATGCGCAGGATCAAGGGCATAGACCGCACCGATCGCCCCATCCACATGGAGCCAGACGCCGTGCAGCCGGCACAGTGAGGCCATGGCCGGCAGTGGATCAACGGCCCCGCAGACCGTTGTCCCTGCCGTGGCAACCACCGCCAGCACCGGAATGCCGGCGGCCGCACAAGCCTCGAGCTCGAGGGCCAGGGCGTCGGGTTCCAGCCGCCCCTGCGCATCGACCGGCAGCGGGCGCAGGGCCGATGGCGGCAGCCCCATGACCAGCAGCGCCTTGCTCAGTGAGACATGGGCCGCACTGCTGGCCAGCACCACCGCCTCGCTGCAGTGCTGAAGCCCGCGACTCACCCGGGCGGTGACCAGAGCCATCAGGTTGGAGAGGGTCCCACCGCTGGCAGGCACTCCACCACTGCCCTGCGGCAGCCCGATGGCCTCGGCCAGCCAGCCACAGAGACTGCGTTCCAGGCGGCTGAGGCTCGGGGACAGTTCTTCAGCCAGAAGGTTGTTGTTGAGGCCCGCGCAGACCAGCTCGGCCGCAATCGACGCCATCAGCGGCGGTGGGTCCAGGTGGGCCAGGGCGCCTGGATGGTTGACGTTGTAGGACCCCTCCATCACCAGCTGCAGCTCGGCCATCAAGGCCGGGGTCGCCAGTCCGGCGGGCCTGGGTGCCACCTCGGGCAGCACCGACAATCCAGGCAGGGGGGAACGCTGGGCCGCCGACCCCAGCCAATGACACAACTGCGCCGAAGCGGCCTCGAGCAGCTCCTGCAGGCGCGGATCCAGCTGCTCTGCACTGGCGAAGGGGAGGGCGGCACTCGCCTGTGGGGCTGGGGGCGCAACGGCCAACGGCACTGGATCGCAGTGGGCCCATTGTCACCTGTCGCGCTCGGCTACAACGGCGTCATGGAACGGCCCGGGTCCTACGACCCCGTACTGGAATCATGGATGGCCCGCCTGCTGCGGTGTGCAGCCAGAACCGGCCGCTGCGGGGAGATTCCCGTGGCGGCGGTCGTGCTGGATGGCCGCGGGCGCTGCATCGGCTGGGGCAGCAACCGCCGTGAGCAGCATGCCGATCCCCTAGGCCATGCCGAGCTGGTGGCTCTGGGCCAGGCGGCCCGGTTGCTGGGCGACTGGCGCTTCAACGACTGCACCCTGCTGGTGACGCTCGAACCCTGTCCCATGTGCGCCGGCGCCCTGATCCAGGCGCGGGTGGGGCGTGTGGTTTTTGGGGCTGACGATCCCAAGCGGGGAGCCCTGGGCGGTTGTCTCGATCTGGCGACCGATCCGAGCGCCCATCACACCATGCAGGTCACTGGCGGGGTGCTGGCCCTGCAGGCGAGCCAGCAACTGAGCGACTGGTTCAGGCTGCGACGGCAGCGCTGAGGCCGGCGGGCGCAAAGGCCGGCAATTCGGTTTCGATCAGGTTGAGCAGGCGATCGACGTTGGCCGGCTGGCTGTTGTAGCCCATGAGTCCGATGCGCCAGACCTTGCCGGCCAGCTCACCGAGGCCACCACCCATTTCGATGCCGTGCTTGTTGAGCAAGTGCAGGCTGAACGCCTTGCCATCAACCCCCTCGGGAATGCGCACGGTCGTCAGGGTCGGCAGTCGCAGGGGTTCTGGCACATGCAGCTGCAGACCAAGTCGCTCAAGGCCGGCCCACAGCCGTTCTGCGTTGCTGCGGTGGCGGGCCCAGGCCGCGTCAAGACCCTCTTCGGCCAGCAGGCGCAGCGCCTCGCGCATGCCGAAGTTCATGTTGACCGGCGCTGTGTGGTGGTAGACGCGGTCGCTGCCCCAGTACTGGTTGAGCAGGGTCACATCGAGGTACCAGTTGGGGACCTTGCTGCTGCGGGCGGTCATCTTGGCTTCGGCCCGGGGCCCCATGGTGAAGGGACCCAGACCGGGCGGGCAGCTCAGCCCTTTCTGGCTGCAGCTGTAGGCCAGATCAACCTTCCAAGCATCGAGAAACAGTGGCACCCCACCCAGGGAGGTGACGGTGTCGAGCAGCAGCAGGCAGTCGTGGGCGCGGCACAGGTCGCCGATGCCCTCCATGGGCTGGCAGACACCACTGGAGGTCTCTGCATGCACCATGGCCAGGATGGCCGGTTTGTGGGTGCTGAGCGCATGCTCGATCTCGGCAGCTGAGAAGGCCTCACCCCAGGGCTTCTCGATGGTGACCACCTTGGCCCGGTAACGGGAGGCCATGTCAGCCAGGCGCAGGCCGAAATATCCCTTGATCGCCACCAACACCGTGTCGCCGGGCTCAATCGTGTTGGCGAGCGTCGCCTCCATGGCCGCACTGCCGGTACCGCTCATCGGAATCGTCAGGCGGTTGTCGGTCTGCCAGGCGTAGCGCAGCAGCTCCTGCACCTCACCCATGAGATGGACATAGAGCGGGTCAAGGTGACCGATGGGGGTGCGGCTCAGCGCCTCCAGCACCGTGGGGTGGGCGTTGGATGGACCAGGGCCCAACAGCAACCGTGACGGGGTGTTGATGGGATCCAGCACCTTGCGGTGACTGGTGTTGATGGGGGGCAGCACGGATGGGGGCAAGGAGGGCGAACTGGGGCGATCGTTGGAGCCTAAAAGGCCACTCAGCGCGCTCTCACGTTGGTGGCGGCCAGACCCTGGCACAGGTGATTGAAGGGAGCCCGAACCCAGTCTTCGGAGCTGATCACAGCGGCAGCAGAGGCCTTTTCACAGACCACTTCAGCCAGCAGGGCGATGCTGCGCACCGTGGGGCCCGTCGGCACGCCAAGACTTTTATAGGTGTCGTCGAGCCCGTTCAGCACCCGCTCGTTGAGCATGGTGACGTCATCAGCCACCAGGGCATAGCTGGCGTATCGCAGGAAGTAGTCCATGTCACGCAGACAGGCCGAGAGCCGGCGCGTGGTGTAGGCATTGCCACCAGGCAGGATCAGCTCGGGATCTTCGAGCCAGAGCCGCTGGGCTGCTTCGCGCACGATCTCGGCCGCCTCCCGGTTGATCAGCTCGACGACAGCCAGACGCTCGGCAGCCTCGGCGTAGTAGCCGTTCATGCGATCGACGGCGTCGCGATCCAGGTAGCGACCGAGCTGGTCGTATCGGCCGATCAGACCGGTGATGGCATCGCGCATGGCGGAACGATCAAGTCGCTGCAGCATCGCGAAAGTAGCACCGCTGAACCGACAGAACCCAGGCGGGCGGGCCGTTCTGGGCCGATTGACAGAAACGGTTACGCAACCGACGCCTGCCCGAGCTGCGCGCCTGAACCGAAAAAACCGTTACGGCTGATACAAAACACTCCCCGGGGCGATCCGTACCTTCGCTGCACGCCGACGCGAGCGCGGCATTCTCTCTTCCCTTGTCATGGCCAAATCAGCCCAAGACGTCCTTCGCATGATCAAAGACGAAGGGATCGAACTGATCGATCTCAAGTTCGTCGATCTGCACGGCAAGTGGCAGCACCTGACGGTCTGTGAAGACCTGATCGATGCCGAAGCCTTCGTCAGCGGCGTGGCCTTTGACGGCTCTTCGATCCGCGGGTGGAAAGCCATCAACGAGTCCGACATGGCGATGGTGCCCGACCCCAATACCGCCTGGATCGATCCGTTTTACAGCCATAAGACCCTCAGCCTGATCTGCTCGATCCAGGAGCCCCGCAGCGGCAAGCCCTACGCCCGCTGCCCCCGCGCCCTGGCCCAGAAGGCCCTCGATTATCTCGGCACCACCGGGATCGCCGACACCGCCTATTTCGGCCCCGAACCAGAATTCTTCGTGTTCGACGATGTGCGCTACAACAGCGCCAACGGCAGCAGCTTTTACAGCGTCGACTCGATCGAAGCGCCCTGGAACACGGCCCGTCTTGAGGAAGGCGGAAACCTGGCCTACAAAATCCAGTTGAAGGAGGGTTACTTCCCGGTTGCGCCCAACGACACCCTGCAGGACATGCGCAGCGAGATGCTGCTCACCATGGGCAGCCTGGGTGTCCCCATCGAGAAGCAGCACCACGAGGTGGCCACGGCCCAGCACGAGCTGGGCATCAAGTTCGCGGAGCTGATCAGCGCCGCCGACAACGTGATGATCTACAAGTACGTCGTGCGCAACATTGCGCGCAAGTACGGCAAGACCGCCACGTTCATGCCCAAGCCGGTCTTCGGCGACAACGGCAGCGGCATGCACGTGCACCAGAGTCTCTGGAAGGGCGGCAACCCGCTGTTCTTCGGAGAAGGCACCTACGCCAACCTGTCGCAGACAGCCCGTTGGTACATCGGCGGCCTGCTCAAGCACGCCCCCAGCTTCCTGGCCTTCACCAACCCCACCACCAACAGCTACAAGCGCCTGGTGCCCGGCTTCGAGGCCCCGGTGAACCTGGTCTACAGCCAGGGCAACCGCTCGGCCGCCGTGCGCATTCCCCTCACCGGTCCCAGCCCCAAGGCCAAGCGCCTCGAGTTCCGCTCGGGTGACGCCCTCTCGAACCCTTACCTGGGGTTTGCCGCCATGCTGATGGCCGGAATCGACGGCATCAAGAATCAGATCGACCCCGGCGATGGCACCGATGTCGACCTGTTCGAGCTGTCGGCCGAGGAACTGGCCAAGATTTCGACCGTACCCGCTTCGCTCAACGGCGCCCTTGAGGCCCTCGACGCCGACAAGGACTATCTGCTGGCCGGTGGGGTCTTCACCGAAGATTTCATCAACAACTGGATCGCCCTCAAGTACGAGGAGGTGCAGCAGCTGCGCCAGCGGCCGCACCCCCACGAGTTCACCATGTACTACGACGCCTGATCAGCGGCTGCGCCAACCCTGAGACGTCATTTGGAGCCCCGGTCAACCCGGGGCTTCTCGCTTGTGACCGGCCTCCGAGCCGCGGTCATCGACCTGGATCCGTTGAAATGAGACCTGTACCTGTGACGGGCCTGGCCCGGTCCTGCTGAGAGCGATGGCAGATCTGCTGACCAAACTGGCCTACCAGACGATGCAGACCGGCAAGGGGTTGCTGGGTCTGGTCCACAAGGAAGCAAGCACCCGACTGATGGGTCTGGTGGCGCCTGAGGGTGCCCCCAACACGGTGCCGGTTCCTCCAGAGCTGTTCAAGGAGCTCAAGCGTTCCATGGACAGGCTGCATGAGCTCGACCTGGAGGAGGCCGAGCGCGGCCTCTACCCAAGCTCGCTGCTGTTTGACGCCCCCTGGCTTGACTGGGCGGCCCGATACCCGTTGGTGTGGCTGGACACGCCCCGCACCTGGAGCCGACGCCAGGAGCGCAACGTTCGCGATCTGCCACATGACGTCGAGACCGACGCCTTTCCTGACTACTACCTGCAGAACTTCCATCACCAGACCGATGGGTACCTGAGCGACACCTCGGCGTCGCTCTACGACCTGCAGGTCGAGATTCTGTTCAACGGCACCGCCGACCCCATGCGACGGCGCGTGATCGCACCGCTGCTGCAGGGCCTGGGCAGCTTCAGCGACCGACCGGCAAGCCAGATCCGGGTGCTGGATCTGGCCACCGGCACCGGACGCACGCTGATGCAACTGCGCGGCGCCTTGCCCAACGCCCAGCTGGTGGGGCTCGACCTGTCAAAGGCCTACCTGCGCCAGGCCAACCGTTGGCTGGCCGACGTGCCCGGCGAGCTGCCCCAGCTGGTGCAGGGCAATGCCGAGGCGACACCCTTCGCCGACGGCAGCGTGCAGGCCGTGACCTGTGTGTTTCTGCTGCATGAGCTGCCGCCGCAGGCGCGCCAGAACGTGCTCGACGAAGCGTTCCGCGTGCTCGAGCCCGGCGGCGTGTTCGTGCTCGCCGACTCCGTGCAGCTGGCCGATTCCCCCCAGTTCGAACTGGCGATGGAGAACTTCAGGCGGGCGTTCCACGAGCCCTACTACCCCGACTACATCAGGGACGACATCAACGCACGCCTGAGCTCGGCGGGCTTTGAAGCGGTGTCGGCAGCGTCGCATTACATGACGCGGGTCTGGCAGGGTCGCAAGCCCCGCTGAGCTCAGCGCTGCAGCAACCAGGCCAGCACCATGCCGGCCCCGCCCCAGCGCAGCAGGCGCCAGAAGCGTTCACCATCGCCGCGAGCCGCCAGCCCTGCGGGCAGGGGATCCAGCAGGCGCTGGGCAATGGCCAGGCGCTGGCGCTGGCGCCGCCCCGCAGCCCCACTGGAGACGCGGGCCATGGCCGGCAAACTCAGCAGCGCCTGCAGGTGATGCAGCACGCGGACCCGACCCCTCAGGCGCCCCGGGCGGTTGTGCATGGTCTCAGAGCGGTTCGGCTGACGTCAGGATGGCCTGCAGATGAGCCAGGGGCACCCCTTGAGCGACGGCAACGGTACCGATCACAGCCCCAGGCAAGCTGACTGGCCAGCCGAGGCCCACGACTGCGCCATCAGGCTGCATCAATTGCTGAGCATCAACGACCGCGATTGGCACGCCCTCAAGGGGCAGCGACCCCGACGCGCCGCCGAACAGCTCGCTGCAGCGCTGGTGCAGCTGCTCAGTGGCGACCGGCCAACGGCACCACAGGTGAGCGAGGCGCGCCAGAGGGCCCTATCCCTGGTCGACAACGCCAGTGGCTGGCTGCGGGGTGAGCTCAGCGACCCTGGCTGCGAAAGCCACCAGAAGCGCTGACCACCGCCTCACCCTCGGCGCCGTCGCGAACGGTGGCGCTGCGGACCACCGCCAGCTGCAGCCGATTGCCGCGGCGGCTCCAGCGCACATCATCAAAGCAGTGGTGGATCAGAAACAGCCCCCGTCCGGCGGTGGCGTCGCACCGGTCGGGCAAGGCGGTGAACCGCGCGTTCGGTGCCAGGCCCGGACCTTCGTCCTGGACCTGCCAGATCCACCAGCGCGGCGTTTCGATGCGACGGACTCGCACGCATTTGCAGGGATCACAGCCGTTGCCATGGCGCACCGCATTCACGAGGGCTTCCTGCAGCCCCAGCTGCAGGCGGCTCTGCAGCATGCGGCAGCCCACAGGCTCGAGCAGCAGCTCGATCAGCGGCGCCAGCTGCAGGGTCGACGGAGTGGTGAAGTCAGACCAACGCAGGCCCACCGGGAGGCAACCGCAACCACTGGATTGACCCTAGGCCTCCGGAGGAATGCAGGGCCCAGGCTCACACGCGCTGTTGCAGACCGGGATGGTTGAGCAGAGCATCCATGAGCCGCACACCGCGGAGCTGGTTGACCAGTGGCATGTGGCCCTCTGGCGCCTCGTGGGACCAGGTGAAGGAGCCGGGGTAACGGGTCCAGATGCCGGCCTGCTTCCAGCCGATGCGGGGCCAGAGTCGCTCCCAGCGCCCATCGCAGCTGCGCAACAGCCGGGCCTGCACCGTGAAGCCGTAACGACCGCGTGAGTAGACGACCCAGAGCCGATCCAGGCTCTGCAGATCAACAGCCGGGATGGGTGGCACTTCGCTGTAGTAGACGTAGCCGCGCTGCTCGGCCTGGGGACCGGCAAGCTGGCGCAACAGGCTGCTGGTCAGGCGATCAGCCTGCTCAAACCGCTGCTCGGCCAGGGCCCGCTGCAGCGCCACCAGGTCGAGGTCCATGGCGCTGGTCACCGACAGCCAGCCATCGGGATGACGCTGCCACCACGCCTCCCGAAGGGCGGGCTCAGCGTGCTGCAGCAACAATTGGATCAGGGTGCCCGCAGTCCAGTCGTCGCCGCTCGGATCCAGTCCATCCAGAGCGGGCTGGATCAGGGGAAGCAGCTCGGCGATCCGTTGCTCAAGCTGGCTGATCAGCGTGCGACGCTGTCGATCAGAGGAGGCAACAAAACGATCCAGTAACTGCGCAGCGGTGAGGTTGGCAGCCGGTGGACCGGAGAGCATGGAGGGGCAGGGCAGGCCGATGGGGGCCACTATGTCAGTTGAAAGTCTTGATGCCGCAGCCCTGTTGGCCGGTGGATGCCGCATCGACGTGCGCAGCCCTGCCGAATATGCCCAGGGCCACATCCCTGGAGCCGTCAATCTGCCCTTGTTCAGCGACGCCGAACGGGCCGAGGTGGGCACCCTCTACAAGCAGCAGGGCAGCCGGGCCGCTGTGCTGCATGGCCTGGCTGCGGTCGGCCCCAGGCTCCACACCATGGCAGCTGGGCTGCAGGAGCTGGCAGACGCGTCGCCCGGGCCTCTGCACCTGTACTGCTGGCGGGGTGGCATGCGCTCGGCCAGCGTGGCCTGGCTGGCCGAGACCCTCGGCTTGCGCAGCACACGTCTCGACGGGGGCTACAAACGCTTTCGTCGCTGGGTGCTCGAGCGTTTTGAGGCCTCCTTGCCACTGCTGCTGCTGGGGGGGCGAACCGGCAGTGGCAAGACCGATCTGCTGCAGGCTCTGCACCAGGCCGGTGCCTCGGTCATCGATCTGGAGGGGCTGGCCCACCACCGGGGCAGCAGCTTTGGCGGCCTTGGCCAGCAGCCGCAACCCAGCAGCGAGCAGTTTGAGAACCTGCTGGCCATCGCCCTGGAGCGGCTCGATCAACGCCAACCGATCTGGCTGGAGGCCGAAAGCGCCCAGGTGGGTCGCTGCCGCATCCCTGCAGGCCTCTGGCGACAGATGCAGCAGGCCCCCGTGGTTGAACTGCAGCGCCACGACAGCGAGCGGATCGCACGACTGGTGGCCGTGTACGGAGCCCAGGAGCGGGAGGCACTGCATCTGGCCACCGAACGGATCAGCCGCCGCCTGGGACCCCAGCGCACCAGCCTGGCGCTGGCGGCGATCGCCGCCGGTGACATGGCTGCCGCCTGCGTGCAGATGCTCGAGTACTACGACCGTTGCTACGACCACGAACTGCAGCAGCGGCGCCGCTCTCCCTTGCTGCAGCTCAACGGAGCCGGCCTCAGCGAGACGCTGCTGGCCGAGCAGCTGCTGGCGTGGCAACGGCAGGAGGCCGAGCAGATCAGGGCTGCGATGCTCCCCTAACATCGCCCTTTGAGGATCGGTCATGGGCGCTGCCATTCAGTTCTTTCGCGGCGTCGATGAACCGGTGGTGCCCGACATTCGTCTGACCCGCTCGCGCGATGGCCGCACCGGCCAGGCCCTGTTCGTGTTTGAGGAACCCGAGGCACTGGCCCCTGAAACCATGGGCGACATCACAGGCATGTTCATGGTCGATGAGGAAGGCACCCTGGTGACCCGAGAGGTGAAGGCGCGCTTCGTCAACGGCAAGGCGAGTGCCCTCGAGGCCACCTACACCTGGAAGAACAACGAAGATTTCGACCGTTTCATGCGCTTTGCCCAGCGTTATGCCGACAGCCATGAGCTGGGCTTCAGCGGCAACCAGCCCGAGGCCGGCGACGGCGACGCCGACGAAAGCTGATCCGCCAGCGGGGAACAACAGCGGTGAAGTTCGGACAGTGGCTCGGTCTGCTCGGCCTGTTGGCGGCACTGGTGCTGCTGTGGAGCCTGCGTGACAGCCTGATCCATCTGTTTGCTGCCATTGTGCTGGCGGTCGCCCTGTGCACCCTGGTGGGCTGGGTGCGCCAGCGCCTGGGCTGCCAACGACCGCTGGCCCTGCTGATCAGCCTCGTCCTGGTGGCGCTGGTGCTGGTCGTTGTGGCCACGGCGGTGATTCCGCCCTTTGTGGGTCAGTTCTCCCAGCTGCTGGCGAAGCTGCCCGAAGCGGCGGGAGAACTGATCAAACTGCTGCGCGGCGCCATGGTCTCCGTGGGCCAGATGCTCTACGGACGCGGCGATGGGGCGCTGCTCTGGCTCAAGGACAGCCTCCAGACCGCCCCCGAAGGACTCGGGGGCGGGGCCGCCCGTCTGCTGGGCCTGGCGGGCAATCTCGGCAGCGGTCTGATTCAGACGCTGTTCGTGTTTGCCGTCGGCCTCATGGTGGCGAGTCAGCCAACGGCCTACCGCGAGGTGGTGGTCCTGCTGGCCCCCTCGTTTTATCGCAGGCGGTTCAGGCAGATTCTGCTGCGTTGCGGCGAGGCGCTGAGTGCCTGGATGGTGGGTGTCGCCCTCAGCTCGCTGTGCGTGGGCACCCTGGCGGCAATCGGTCTGTCGCTGCTGGGCGTGAAGCTGGTGGCGGCCAACGCGGTGCTGGCCGGTCTGCTGAATGTGGTGCCCAATGTGGGTCCCACCCTGAGCACCATCTTCCCGATGTCGGTGGCCCTGCTCGAGAGTCCCTGGAAAGCGCTGGCAGTGCTGGGGCTCTATGTCGCCGTTCAGAACCTCGAGAGTTATGTCATCACACCCTCGGTGATGCATCACCAGCTGCGGCTGTTACCTGGACTCACCCTCACCGCCCAGCTGCTGTTCACCGTTGTGTTCGGACCGCTGGGGCTGCTGCTGGCGCTTCCCCTGGCGGTCTGCGTGCAGGTGATTTTGCGCGACGTGCTGATCCACGACATCCTCGACGGCTGGAAACGGCCCCGACTGCCGTCATGAACGCCCGCACCGTCCTGGGGGCTCTGGCCCTGATCGTGCTGGCCCTGCTGATCTGGGAGCTCCGCTGGGTACTGCTGGTCCTGTTCGGGGCCGTGGTGCTGGCTGTGGCACTCGATGTTCCGATCACGGCGCTGCGTCGCCTCACCCCACTCAACCGCCCGGCAGCACTGGCCGCGGTGCTGGTGTCCCTGCTGCTGCTGGGCGCCCTGCTGGGACAGCAGCTGCTGCCTGAGCTGGTCGATCAGGTGCGTCAGCTGGGCGAACTGCTGCCACGGCTGGTGCAACGGCTGGGCGAGCTGGGAGGCGACATCGCCTGGTTGCCGAACCTGGAGCGCTCGTTGATGAACGGTTCGCTGCTGCAACGCCTGCAGCCCCTGGGCGGGCAGCTGCTGGGTCTGGCTGGAGGAGCAGCCAGCACCACGGTGCAGTTGCTGCTCATGGTGCTTCTGGCGATCCTGCTGGCCCTGGATCCGCGGGCCCACCAACGCCTGGCAGTGGCGATCACGCCAAGCTTTTACAGACCCGACATGCAGACCCTGCTGGCCCGTTGCCGCTCAGCACTGGGTGGCTGGCTGGCTGGCATGACCATTGCGGCGGTGACCGTGTTTCTGCTGACCTGGGCCGGCCTGGCCGCACTGGGGATCCCATTGGCATTGCTGAGTGCCCTGGTCTGCGGGTTGCTGACGTTTGTACCCACGATCGGCCCCACAGCAGCAACGCTGCTGCCGTTGTCGGTGGCCCTGCTGGTCTCGCCCGGGGCAATGCTGCAGGTGCTGATCCTGCGCCTGGCCCTCCAGAACCTGGAGGCGTTCGTGATCACACCGTTGCTGCTGAGCCATACCGTCAATCTGTTGCCCACGGTGGCGCTGATGGCCCAGCTCAGCCTGGGAGCCCTGCTCGGGCTGCCCGGGGTCCTGCTGGCCCTGCCCCTGGTGGTGGTGTTGCAAGTGGTCTGCCAGCAGGTCGTGGTGCGTGATGTGATGGATCGCTGGGCCTAGCGACGGCCACGGCGCCCGATCGACGGCAGCAGCAGCAGCACGGCCACCGCCAGGGGATGGGCGCTGACCATGGCCACCAGGCTGGTCCAGGTGAGGTGCTGGAGCAGAAGCTGCAGGTCGATGCGCAGATCCCAGAGGGCCAACAGGCCCAGAAGCAGTTTCAGAGCCCTGGAATCCATGCACGACGGCCTGTGGGGTGGAGCGTGGCCAGGCGCACCGTCAGCGGCGGCGGCCCACCACGGGCAGCAGGGTCGGTGCAATGCCGATGCTGGACCAGCTGCCCACAGCAATGCCGACGGTCAGAGCCACGGCAAACCAGAACAGGCTGCTGCCACCGAAGAAGATCAAGGACAACAACGGCAGCAGGGTCGTGAGCGAGGTGTAAAGCGAGCGGGTCAGCGTGGCATCGACGGCGACGTCGACCTGATCGACCACAGGCAGATCGCGCAGCACCGAGCTCTGCTCGCGGATACGGTCAAAGACCACGACCGTGTCGGTCACCGAATAGCCCGCCACCGTGATCAATGCCACGGCGAACAGGGAATCGACCTCGACCCCCCTGAGCAGACCGAGCCAGGCAAACAGCCCACAGGTGACCAAGACATCGTGGAACAGGCAAAGCAGGGCCAGCGCGGCATAGAGCCGGTCGTAGCGAACGGTGATGTAGGCCGCGATTGCCGCAAAACTGACCAGCAGCGAAATCACGCTGCCGCGCAACAACTGATCGCCAAGGGTCGGCCCGATCGTGTTGATCGAAGTACCCGCCGGCGACAAAGGGCCGGTCACTGCGGTGATCTGATCGGTGAGCTGGGCCGCCTGGTCAGGGCTCAGTTCGGGGAGGCGCAGCATCAGCGAGCGGCCACCATCAAGCACCTGCACCTGGGCTGCTGCCAGATTCGGAGCGGCAGCACCCTCGGGGCCGGGGCTGAGACGCAGGTTCTGAAGCTGTTGCTGCAGTCGATCGACCGTGATCGCTGCGCAGTCGGATTGGCAGGCGCGCTCAAGCTGGATCTGGGTGCCACCGGTGAAATCGAGGCCCGGACGCAGGGGCAGTCCGATCGATGGGGTCATCCAGCACAGCACCATACCCACCACACTCAGCAGACAGGCCAGACCCGAACCCCACCAGGCCAGTCGCCGGTAGCGACTCACCCGAAAGAAACGAATCGGTGGGAGTGCCACAGGAGTCGTCATCACGAGGAAGCCCCAGAAGCCGAGGCAGACGCGGCGAGGAAATAGCCGGTGCGGCGCAATGCCGGGTAGCCCAGCAGCAACCGCAAAATGCTGCGCGTGCAGGTCAGGGCCGTGAACAGGCTGAGCACCAGGCCGATGGCCAGGGTCACGGCAAAGCCCTTGACCAGGCCCGTGCCGAGTGCGAAGAGGGCCACACAGCTGATCAGGCCCGTGACGTGCCCATCAAGGATCGAGGAGAACGCCAACGAGAAGCCGGTGTCAACCGAGCGCATCAGGGTGGTGCCATCCCTGAGCTCCTCCTTGACCCGTTCAAAGATCAGCACGTTGGCATCAACCGCCATGCCGATCGAAAGAATGAAGCCGGCGATCCCCGGCAGGGTGAGCGTGACCGGGATCAAGGCATAAACGGCAAGGTTGAACAGGGCATAGAGGCTGAGGGAGACCACAGCCACGACGCCCGGCAGCCGATAGACCACGACCATGAACACAGCCACCAAGGCCAGGCCGGCAAGACCGGCCACCAGGGAGGTGCGGATGTTTTCGGCACCCAGCGAAGGGCCAACGGTGCGCACTTCAATGATCCTGACCGGCAAGGGCAGGGAGCCGCCGCGTAGCTGCACCTCGAGATCACGGGCCTCATCGGCCGTGAAGTTGCCGGTGATGCTGGCACCGCCGCCAGAGATGCCGGCAGCCTTGAACTCTGGCCCCACAGTGGCCTCACTGATCGAGCGACCGTCGAGCACGATCCCCAGCAGGCGTCCGGTGCCTGCAATCGACTGGGTCAGCCGGGCAAACTGCTCCCCCCCCTCACGGTTGAACGAGAGGGTCACATCCCAGGCATTGCCGGCCTGCTGCTGCTGACGACCGGCACCCACCAGATCCTTGCCAGTGAGCTGGGCCGGCTCGTAGAGGGCCACGATCTTGCTGTTGACCGCGGCGAGCAGCAGCTCAAGCTGATCGGTCTCAGTGCTGCCAGGGGGCACTGTCACACCGAGCTGGTTCAACGTCTTCGAGAGTTCGGCGTCGGGGAAGTCGGCATCAGGCCTTGCGGGGACAGTTGAAGAACCACCGGTCTGGGCCGCGTCTGACCTGGCCTGGCGCCGGTTGAGCACGGCCGTGGCCTGGCGCTTCAGCCGCAGCAGGGTCTGCATCTCCTGCTCGGTGCCGCTCTTCTGAGCCCTGAATTCGAGCAATGCCGTGGTGCCGAGGACCTTGGCGGCACGGCTGGGGTCCTGTTCGCCCGGCAGCTGCAGCACCAGCTGATCATCACCAACGGTCTGGAGGGTGGATTCGGCGACGCCGAGCCCGTTGATGCGGCGCTCGAGCACCTCCTTGACCGCCTCGAGCTGCTCACCCCCAACCCGACTGATCGAACCGGCTGGCATGACCTGGAGCATCAGCTGGCTGCCGCCCCGCAGGTCAAGCCCCAGCTGCAGGGGAAAGGAAGCCAGCAGCGCTCCAGCGGCGATTGCCAGAGCCAGGATCAGGGCGATCCACCCCTGTTGGCGTGCCATCTCAGAGCTGACCGGCGGTGATGGCCTTGGCCGCCTCGACAATCTGATGGGGCTGAATGATGGTCAGATTCTCGAGCGTGCCGTTGTAGGGGGTGGGGATGTCCTGCGACGACAGCCGCACCGGGCGGGCGTCGAGATCGTCGAAGCACTGCTCGGTGATCAGGGCCAGCAACTCGGCACCGATCCCCCCGGTCTTCATGCACTCCTCGACCACGATCACCTTGTGGGTCTTGCGGATCGAAGCGGCGATCGTGGCCATGTCAAAGGGTTTGAGGCTGATCAGGTCGATCAGTTCAACGCTGACACCGTCGTTGTTGAGCTGCTCAACGGCCTTGAGACAGTGGTGACGCATGCGGGAGTAGGTGAGGATCGTGACGTCGCTGCCGCTCTGAACGATCTCGGCCTTGTCGAGGGCGCAGATGTAATCGCCCTCAGGGATCTCCTCGCTGAGGTTGTAAAGGAGGACGTGTTCAAAGAACAGCACGGGATTGTTATCCCGGATCGCTGCCTTCATCAGGCCCTTGGCATTGGTCGGGGTGCTGACGGCCACGATCTTGATGCCTGGGACAGCATGGAAATAGGCCTCAAGACGCTGGCTGTGTTCAGCACCGAGCTGACGACCGACACCCCCGGGTCCCCTAACCACAGCCGGGATCGTGAAATTGCCGCCGCTGGTGTAGCGCAGCATCCCCATGTTGTTGGAGATCTGGTTGAACGCCAGCAGCAGGAAGCCCATGTTCATGCCTTCAACGATCGGGCGCAGACCGGTCATCGCCGCACCCACGGCCATGCCCGTGAAGCCGTTTTCGGCGATCGGTGTGTCAAGCACCCGCAGTTCGCCGTATTTCTCGCAGAGATCCTTGGTGACCTTGTAGGAGCCGCCGTAATGACCCACGTCTTCGCCCATGACACAGACGTGGGGATCGCGGGCCATCTCCTCGTCGATGGCTTCACGCAGGGCGTTGAACAGCAGGGTTTCTGCCACAGGGAAGCAGTCAGTCCGGCCCGGGCCGGTGGCGGTTCCAGGCCAGGCCCGGAGGTGCCAACCTATCTCAGCCGCCAGCGGCGAAGGTGCTGAGCAGCAGGACCGACAGCAGCATGCCCGGCAGCAGCAGGGTGACCAGCAATCCCAGGTCGTGAAGTGTCATGGCCAGACCCTAGGCAGAATCAGCCCCCGAGTCAGAACCCGATCCCGCCGGATCAGGGGCCCCAGACGCAAGGGCCTGTGATGGCGTTCCGGTCACGAGGCTGCGCAGCAGCACGAGCGTGAGACCAAGGGCGATGAAGGCAAAGGTGAATGTCGCCAGAAAGGACATTCCCACGATCAGGGTCTTGAGAGCCGTGGCGATGCTCTGGGCGATGCGGGCGCTGTAGTGGGGCGGGTGCAGGGCGTAGTACGCCACCAGGGTGCGGCTCAGCCTGAGGCTGAGCCAGGCCAGCAGACCCGCCGTCAGGGCTCCTGATAGAAAACTGAGTGGTCCCTTGCGAGGCCGATCCTGGGCAGTCGGTTCTGGGCTGGGGGTGGTCATCACGGTTCGAGCTGGGCCCCTGTCGCGGTGGTGCTGCAGACCCAGACATCAAAGCCACCCTGCTCCAGCGCAGGTGCCAGCTGGGCAGCCGCAGCGTCGGCATCGTCGCGGCTGCCAAACAGGGCAAACAGCGTCGGACCGGAGCCACTCATGGCAACGGCATGGGCGGCCTGGCAGCGCTGCAGCAGCTCCAGTCCATCACGAACCGGCGTCAGTTCTGGCGCCACCACCGACTGAAGATCATTGCGAAGAGGGGCAAAGGGGGCTTGTCGCCGCAACGCATCGAGCAGGGGCGACTGACGCAGCGCCTGACGCCGCTGCTCAAACTCGGCCTCGGTCGACAGGTAGAAGTCGCTCCGCAGAGCACGGCAGCGGCCATAGGCCCAGGGGGTGCTGACGCTGCTGGCGGCATGTTTGATCAACAGCACACCCAGCGGTTCATCAGGCTGGGGGTTGAGCCGTTCAAGCTGCTCGCCACGGCCGAAGCACAACTGGGCTCCACCGGCAAGGCAGAAGGGCATGTCGGAGCCCAGCTCTGCGGCCAACCCCCGTAGTGCCTCGTCGCCGAGGCCCAGACCCCACAGCGCATTGAGACCGACAAGTGCGGCAGCGCCGTTGCTGGAGCCACCGGCCAGACCGGCGCCGATCGGAATCCGCTTGTGCAGCTGCATCCGTACCCCCAACTCCGGATAGCCGGAGCGCTGGCGCAGCAGCTGGGCCGCCCTGACGATCAGGTTGGAGCCGTCGGTGGGCAGATCGACGCGATCGCAGACCAGTTCGAGCCGGGCATCGGCCGTGGGCTCGAGCACAAGTCGGTCGGCCAGATCAATGGTCTGCATCAGCATCGCCAGTTCATGGAAACCGTCCTGGCGGAGCCCCAGCACCTCGAGATGCAGATTGATCTTGGCGGGGGCCACCACCGTGAGTTCAGCCATCGACAACCCCGTCATCGGCACGTGAGCGGGTCTGATTCAAGCCCGCCGCCATCTGCACCCAGGTTGCGGGGGCCAGCTCCTGGGGACGCTGTTCAAGACTGAAGCCGGTCGCCCGAGCCAACTCCTCCAGCTGGGGCCTCGGCAGCAACCCGGCCAGGCTGTTGCGCAGCATCTTGCGACGGGCCAGAAAACAGCGCCGCAGCAGCATCTCGACAGACCGGGCCAAAGGCGGCGCCAGCTGTGCCTCGAGCGCCAGCGGATCGATGCAGATCACTTCGGAATCGACCTTCGGGGGTGGCACAAAGCAACGTGGCGGCACGGCACAGACCGTGTTGCAGGAGCCCAACAGCTGCATGCGCACACTCAGGGCCGAATAGTTGCTGCTGCCCGGCGCGGCCCGGATGCGCTCGCCGACCTCACGCTGCACCAGCAGCACCAGACGCCGATAGGGAGTGCTCAAGGGCCGATCGAGGCGGCCCACCAGTCGCTCCAGCAGCGGACCGGTGATGTTGTAAGGGATGTTCGCCACCACCTTGCTGGTGGGTGGCAGATCCAGCTTCAGCACATCCCCGCTGTGAAGCGTGAAACGGGGATCCTGAGCGAAGCGCAGGGCCAGGCCTGCCACCAGGTCACGGTCGAGCTCGACCGCATGCAGGGCGGCGACAGGGGAGGCCAGCAGCCCCTCGGTCAGGGCGCCCTGGCCAGGGCCAACCTCGAGCACCGTGTCGTCGGCGCCAAGCTCAGCGGCCTCGAGGATTCGTTCCAGCACCCGCTGGTCCTTGAGCCAGTGCTGGCCGAACCGCTTGCGAGCCCTGTGGGCATCCAAGGGCCTGGATCCTGAGGTCAACCGCGGAAGTGCAGGGTGAGATCCCGTCCTGTCTAGCGCCGCAGGCCTCACCAGTCAGACAGGCGGATCCAGCGCACGGGCTGCCGTCGCGGAGGCAGCGGCACCAGGGCGGCGATGAGTTCAATGGCCGCATCGCCGTGGTCGGGATGGTCCCGCAGCCAGCAGCGGATGCTGCGTTCCAGGCGGCGACGCTTCGCTGATCGCAGGGCTGCCACGCCACCGCCGTCATGGGTCCTGGAGGCACGTCCCTTGACCTCCACCACCAACAGGCGCTGGGGCTTCGCCAGGACCAGATCGAGCTCACCCCAACGGCAGTGCCAGTTGCGGCTGAGCAGGTGCCAACCGTTCAGTCGCAGCAGCCGCAGGGTTCGCTGTTCGGCCCAGTGGCCGCTGATCGCCGGGTGAGGCATGACATGGCAGGGCGCCTGCCTAGGGTTCCCACAGCAGCGTGCTGAGCATGAACCCTTGGCCCATCGATGTTCTCAACATCCTGCGTTCGCGCTTGCTGCGCGGTCGGGCCTTGTCGGCGCTGCTCGTCTGCAGCCTCGGCCTGCTGGCCATGGCGACGCCGGCATGGGCAGCCGTGGATGTGGCCAAACAGGTGCTGATCGGTGCTGACTACAGCCATCAGGACCTGCGCGGTGCCACCTTCAACCTCACCAACCTTCGGGACGCCGATTTCAGCGGTTCTGACCTGCAGGGAGCCAGCCTGTTCGGCGCCAAGCTTCAGGATGCCGATCTAAGCGACACGAATCTGCGGGAGGCGACGCTGGATTCGGCCGTCTTTGACGGCACCGACCTGAGCGGTGCCGTACTCGAAGACGCCTTTGCCTTCAACACCAAGTTCCGCAATGTGACCATCGACGGGGCCGATTTCACCAACGTGCCCCTGCGGGGTGATGCCCTCAAGGCCCTCTGTGCGGTGGCCCAGGGCACCAATCAGGTAACCGGCAGGCTCACCCGCGACACCCTTGGCTGCAGCTGAGATGGCCTTCGACCCACGCAGTCGCCAACGTCTCGAGGAACTGGGACGGCGCCTCCCGCAGCCGTTGCCCTCTCCCGAAGAGGCAACGGAAGATCGGCCAACGGCCAGCAAGCGCCATCGCATCGAGACCGAGACCGACCCCGAACAGCTGTTCGGCGCGTTGATGCGCGCCAGCCCCGATGGGAGCGTGCCCCCGCACCTGCTCGATCGCCTCAGGCAACTGGAACAGCGTCCCAGACAAGCTGTGTCCGAGCCGGCAGCGGTCAGGTCGAGGAGCAGACCGACGAGCCCGGCTGAAGCGACCGATCCCCGCTATGTGGAATTTGAGCAGATGCTGCTGGAGGACGAAGCCCTCTGATGCGCCACCCCACCATGCTGGAGCTGGGTGCGTTTGCCCTCTCAGTGGCGATGTCGACGGGGTCGGCATGGGCGGCAGAGCTCAGCCATAAGGAGTCCTTTCTGTTGATGTTCGGCAAGGGCAATGGCGCCATGCGTGTGCTCTGCGCCCTGCAACGCCAGGGGGTGATCGATCAGGCCACCCGTCTGCGCTGGATCCGCGACCTTGACAGCCTGTTGGCAGAGCGGGGCGACAGCGACACCGATCGCCGCAACACCCGCATTGGCATGGCGTTTGCCGACAGCCGCAGCACCATCTGCCCGCAACGGCTCATGGGTGGCACCGATCCGTAGGCTGGGGACACTGCTGCCAGCTGCCATGAGCCTCCGCATCGGAATCAACGGTTTCGGCCGGATCGGACGACTCGCCTTTCGTCGGGCCATGGCCCTCAGCGATGTTCAGGTCGTGGCGATCAATGACCTGATCGATGTGGAGTACCTGGCCTACATGCTGCGCTACGACTCCACCCATGGACGCTTCGATGGTGAAGTCGCCGTGACCGATGGTGCCCTGGTGGTCAATGGCGAGCGCATTCGCATCACGGCCGAGCGTGATCCCGCCAATCTGGCCTGGAACGCCGTCGGTGCCGATTACGTGCTCGAGAGCACGGGCTTCTTCCTGACCGATGAATCGGCCCGTGCCCACCTGAGTGCCGGCGCCAGGCGGGTTGTGATGTCGGCCCCCTCCAAGGACGACACACCGATGTTCGTCATGGGGGTCAACCACACCAGCTACGCAGGCCAGGCCATCGTCTCCAACGCCAGCTGCACCACCAACTGCCTGGCCCCACTGGCCAAGGTGGTTCATGACAACTTCGGCATCGTCAGCGGGCTGATGACCACGGTGCATGCCACCACGGCAACCCAAAAGACCGTGGATGGCCCTTCGATCAAAGACTGGCGCGGTGGTCGCGGTGCAGCCCAGAACATCATTCCAAGCTCAACCGGGGCGGCCAAGGCCGTGGGTCGGGTCATTCCTGAGCTCAACGGCAAGCTGACCGGCATGGCCTTCCGCGTGCCCACACCCGACGTGTCGGTGGTTGACCTGACAGTCAATCTGGCGCGTCCCGCCAGCTACGACGCCATCAAGAGCGCCATACGCGCAGCAGCAGAAGGTCCCATGGCCGGAATCCTCGGTTACACCGAAGACGAGGTCGTCTCCACCGATTTCCTTGGCGAGAGCTGCACGTCGGTGTTTGATGCAAGAGCCGGACTCGCACTGAGCGACACCTTTGTGAAACTGGTCTCCTGGTACGACAACGAGTGGGGCTACTCGTGCAAGTGCATCGATCTGATGCGCCACATGCACCAATCGAACCCGCTCTGAGCCTCGGCGACGCCCGACATCCGTTCTGGACAGACCTGAACCGGCTGCCGCACATGTGGCGCGTATGGGCCGTGATGCCTTGGCTGTTTCCTGAAGAGTGGTGGGATGGATGCAGCTCCCAGCACCCGACATGGCAGCTCTGCCCGTGACAACCACGTGTTATGCGGAACGACTGTGTGAGTTGCGTGACCAACTCAAGCTCCTGCGGCAGCAGTGCCTGTGCCGCGGCCTCTCGGAAGAGCTTGAAAACCTGCTGAATCAGCAGATTCGCTGCATTCAGGCGTCGCTCTGGTCGATCCACGCCGAAATGGAAGACGATTAAGGCAGGACTTCGACGGTTGTCGTCATCAGTGCGTCTGATCAGCAGCCGCGAGATTGATCAAAGATCCAAAGTGGTGGGCGATTTCCTCAGGATCGCCCCGTTTCCCCCATACCGGCCCTCACTTTTCCCCAGCGCGCGCACCCCAGCCTGATGAGCCCGAGAGGCAACTGATGCGTACCTGGGGAAAACAGGTTCAGGCTTGACGTCACGGCACCTGGGCATCCCTGCCGGCAGCCAGCAACCAGCGTGTCGACGAAGCCCATGCCTCCACTGAAGTCTTGAGGTGAGTCCAGGCAAGCAAAGCCCTGAAACTGCTGCTTTGACGCGATCGACAGGATGTGCGCAGATAGAACTCCAGACCCGTCGACCGCGGCGGCATCCTTCGGTCTGACAGCCACGCCATGCCTCTTCAGCAGCTGCAACCTTCGGACGTCACGCAACGACTGGGTCAGCTCCCTGGCCTGGCGGCTGGTGGGCTGGTGCTGGTCCAGGCGAGGGGTCTGGATGACGCCGAGGTGGCGATCACGGCAGTACGACACAACAGCACCGTTGTGCTGCGATGCGAACACCTGGGTCCGCGGCTGGCTCAGCGGCTGATCGACATGGTGAGCGGCGGAGTCTGCGCCATGGACGGCCGGACCCACCACATCAGCCCCCAGGTCGTGCTGTTTCTGCCGGCGGCAGCCAGCCTTGACTGCGCCACGCCTCAGGCCGACTGAAGCTGCGCGAGCTGGCTCTGCAGGCGCTGGCGCAGACGGTTCTGCACCAGCGCACAGAGATCGTCGACGAGCCGGTCATCCGCCCTGTAGATGAGACGTACGCCATCACGGTCGCAGCTGACCAGACCCGCCCGCTGCAACTGCCCAAGCTGCCGGCTGATGTGCGACTGGCTGAACCCGGTCGATGCGATCAATGACGCCACGTCACGGGGCCCCTGCTTGAGCTCACAGAGCAACTGAAGCCGAGCCGGCTCGCTCAGCAGGCGAAAGAACTGGCTGAACTCCTCGAGCAGTTGAGGACTGGGAACGAACGCAGACACAGCCATGGTTATGACGCCATGAGAATTATGGACTAACCGTCTACCTTGAACAGTCCCCTTGCCAGGCGTTCGCAACGTGAACGATCCAGCCACCGATGCCGCTGCGTTCTGGAACCGGCGTTACAACGAGCCCGAGTTGGCCTACGGCGACAACCCCAACGACTTTCTACGCCAGCAAGCCGAGACCCTTCCCCCTGGGGATGCACTCTGCCTGGCCGATGGGCAGGGACGCAATGCCGTGTTCCTGGCTCGCCTGGGTCATCGGGTCACAGCCCAGGATCTGAGCCCCGTTGGCCTGCGCTGCGCCCAGGAACTGGCCCGACGGCATCACGTCAACCTGACCACAGACTGCAGCGACCTCGCCAGCTTCGCGCCTGAACCCGCCAGTGTTGATCTGGTGGTGGCGATCTGGATGCAGTTGCCCACACCGCTGCGGGCCCAGGTTCATGAGCAGGCGATTGCGGCGCTGAGACCGGGAGGTCTGCTGATTCTTGAGGCCTACACCCGGGACCAGCTGGGACTGGGCACGGGGGGGCCGCCGTCGCTGGCGCTGCTGGTCGATCCTGTTGATCTGCGCCAGGAGTTGTCCGGCCTCCAGCTGGCACTGTTCAACGTCTGCCGCCGCCACATCGACGAGGGGCCCTATCACCAAGGCGAGAGCGCCGTGGTCCAGGTCGTGGGCCGCAAACCCTGAGAATCTTGCTTTAAAGGCCCTTATGCGGGTAAAGTCATAACAGTTGGACACGAGGTGCCATGGGCGCCAACTCCTCGCAGGTCCTTGCCGCCGCCGCCGGGGGCACTGGATTGCTCTTCCGCCAGTTGTTCGATGCCGACACCGGCACCTTCAGCTATCTGCTGGCCGATGTGAGTTCACGCGCCGGCGTGCTGATCGATGCGGTGTTCGAGCAGCACCATCGCGATCTGGCCCTGATCCATGAGCTGGGCCTTGATCTGGTGGCCTCTCTGGACACCCACGCCCACGCCGACCACGTCACCGGCAGCTGGTTGATGCACCAGGCGACAGGCAGCGCCATCGGGCTGGCCAGCAAGGCACGGGCTGCCAACGTGAACCTGCCGCTCGAGCATGGCGACCGGGTGAGCTTTGGCGCACGACACCTGGAGGTGCGGGCGACCCCTGGTCACACCGATGGCTGCCTCACTTATGTGCTCGATGACCTGAGCCTTGCCTTCACCGGAGACGCACTGCTGATCCGGGGCTGCGGCCGCTGTGACTTTCAACAGGGCGATGCCGCAACCCTGTACCGCTCGATCAGGGAGCAGATCCTGACGCTGCCGGAGTCCTGCCTGCTCTACCCCGGCCACGACTACACCGGGCGCAGCGTGAGCAGTGTGGCCGAAGAGCGCCACTACAACGCCCGGCTTGGCGGTGAAGCCAACGAACGTGACTTTGTCGGCTTCATGCAGAACATGAGGCTGCCCCACCCCCACCGCATCGCCCAGGCCCTGCCGGCCAACCTGCGCTCCGGACGACCGAGTGATGCCGGTGACGACAGCCCGGCCTGGGCACCCCTGCAGCGCAGCTATGCAGGGCTTCCGGAGTTGTCGCCTGACTGGGTCGCCGAACACCGTCAGGCCCTGACCCTGCTGGATGTGCGATCTGAAGACGAGTTCAACGGGCCCGACGGACGCGCTCCGGGAAGCCTGTTGATCCCGCTTCCGGAACTGGAACTGCGTCGGCATGAACTACCGACAGACAGGCCAGTGATCGTGCTGTGCCACTCGGGCAGCCGCTCGGCACTGGCCACGCAGCAATTGCAGAAGGCGGGGCTGCATCAGGTCGCGAATCTGCGGGGTGGCCTGCGCCGCTGGAGCGACGAGGGCTACCCGATGGAGGGCGAACGGATGCCTTGATCAGCCATGGCTGTGACCAACAACACCACGCCTGCACAGTTTCTGACGCTTTCTCTGATCGATCCATGACACACGCTCCCTGCCTTCGCCTCAGCCCCCACGAGCTCAACGCCCAGCGCCCGCATGGTCGGGTCACGATCATCGACGTGCGCGAACCGATGGAATTTGTGGGAGGCCACATTCCCGGTAGCCGCAACATCCCCCTGGCCCGACTGGCCGAAGCTCCCCTTCCGGATGGCCCCCTGGTGCTGGTGTGCCAGAGCGGCGCCCGCAGTGAACGGGGTGTCGCGGCCCTGAGCCGCCGCGGCGTGCCGTCCTCGGGTGGTGGCCTTGCCGACCTTGAAGGGGGGTTGATTGCCTGGCAGGCGGCCCAGCTACCCCTGGAGCGGCGCAAGGGCGCCCCCCTGCCGTTGATGCGTCAGGTTCAGATTGTTGCCGGTGGTCTGGTGCTGTTGGGTGTGGTGCTGAGCCAGGTTGTGGCACCGGGCTGGCTGTGGCTGAGCGGCGTTGTGGGAGCGGGTCTGATCTTTGCCGGCATCAGCGGCTTCTGTGGCATGGCCAGGCTGCTGGCGGCTTTGCCCTGGAACCGGGTGACGGTGTGATGGCCACACCGATCCTGCTGCTGCTGGCCGCAGGTGGTGGATTGATCGGCTTTCTATTGGCGGTCCTTGGTGCTGGTGGGTCAATCCTGTTGTTGCCACTGCTGGTCACAGGGGCGGCACTGCCGACACGCAACGCGGTACCGCTCTCTCTGATCATCGTGATGGTGTTGGCGATCGGCAACGCCATCCCCTACCTGAAACGGCGGCAGGTGGCGCCCAGGCCAGCCCTGATCCTCGGCATCCCGGCCCTGGCGGGCAGCTGGATCGGGGGCACCCTGGTCAAGGCGGGAGTCGTGCCTGAGGTGGCCCAGTTGGCCATCTTCGCTGCGGCTGCCCTGATCGCCTCCTGGCTGATGCTGCGCAGGGCCAGCGGAGGCAGGAGCGCCGCCTTGCCGCTGAAGGCGGCCCTGCAGCCTGGAACCTCACCGATCCCCCTGGCGTGCCAGGGGGTGGTGGTGGGTCTGCTCACCGGCATCGCCGGGGTGGGCGGTGGATTTGCGATCGTTCCGGCCCTGGTGCTGCTGGCGGGGCTGCCGATGCAGCTGGCCAGCGGCACCAGCCTGCTGTTGATCGCCCTCAACAGCCTGGTGGCGCTCATGGCCCAGGGCCATTGGCCTGCTGCGCAATTGCCCCTGGTGACACCGCTGCTGGCCGGAGGCCTGGTCGGTGCGGCACTCGGACAACGCCTGGCCCCCCGGCTCAGGGAGCGTCAACTGCGTCTTGGCTTTGCGGCGCTGCTGATCGGCTCAGCAGTGCTGACGGCAGGCGAGGCATGGCAACGCCAGCGGGCTGCAACAGCAAGCGCCCCATCCAGCGCCCCAACACAACCCTTTCGATCCCATGGAGACCATGGCCAACCCGTCTGGAACCACTCCCCTGGTGGTGGTCAACACCACCCAGTCCTTTGAAGCGGCCTGCAGAGCTCTTGAGGCGGCAATCCCCGCCCACGGCTTCGGCTTGCTGGGCATCCATGATCTCGGGGACACACTGCGCCGCAAAGGCGTGACCTTTGACGAGCAATGCCGCATTTTTGAGGTGTGCCAGCCCCGGCAGGCTGCCCGGGTGCTGGCTGCCGACCTCAGCCTGAACATGGCCCTGCCATGCCGGCTCTCGGTCTATACCGAAGCCGGAGCGACCAGAATCGGGATGATCAGCCCGGTCGCGATGCTGGCCAGCCTGAGCAGCGAACCCGAGCTTCAGACCGTTGCCGCCGAGGTGGAAGCCACCACCCGGGCGATCATCGACACCGCCGCCACTCCCGGCGATCCAGCCTGAACCGATGGACCCGACACCGATGGACACCAGCTACGACCTGATCGTCCTCGGGGCAGGGTCCGGGGGATTGGCAGCAGCCAAGCGCGCGGCCTCCCATGGGGCCAAGGTGGTGATCGTTGAGGGGGACCGGGTCGGCGGCACCTGCGTGATCCGCGGCTGTGTGCCCAAGAAGCTGTTGGTGTACGGATCGGCCTATCGTCACCTTCTGGCAGATGCCGCCAGCTATGGCTGGAGCCTTGGGGACGTGCGTCACGATCCGGGCACCCTGCTGGCCAACGTGCGCGCCGAAGTGGATCGGCTCAACCGGCTGCATCTCGGATTTCTGGAGAAAGCCGGTGTTGAGCTGGTGCAGGGTTGGGGCCGGTTCACAGGTCCCCACAGCATCGAGGTCGAGAGCAGCGATGGCAGCCGCCATCCATTGAACGGTGACCGCATCTTGATCGCCGTCGGGGGGCGCCCCCGGCGCCCTGGGATCCCCGGGGCTGAGCTGGGCTGGGTCAGCGACGACCTGTTTGAACTGGGGGAGCTGCCCCACCATGTTGTGGTGGTCGGTGCCGGCTTCATCGCCTGCGAGTTCGCCTGCATCCTCAATGGGTTGGGTGTGAAGGTGACCCAGTTGGTGCGCGGTGATCACCTGCTGCGTGGCTTTGATCGTGAAGCCAGCAAGGCCGTGCAGGAGGCCATGGAAGCCAACGGGATCGCCATCCGCCTCACCCACAGCCCCGCGTCGATCGAAGGCCGTCCCGGGGAACTCTCCGTGGTCACCGAGAGCGGCGAACGTCTTGCCTGCGGCGGTGTGATCCTGGCCACCGGGCGGACTCCATCTCTGGAGGGTCTCAACCTTGAAGCGGCCGGTGTCGCAGTCGAAGGCGCCCGAGTGCCTGTGGATGCCGAGCAGCGCACCAACGTGCCGCACATCTATGCGGTTGGGGATGTCACCGATCGCGTCAACCTCACGCCGGTGGCCATCGATGAGGGTCGTGCCTTTGCCGACACGGTCTATGGCAACAAGCCCAGACAGGTCGACCACACCCTTGTCGCCTGCGCCGTGTTCAGCCAGCCCGAACTGGCGGGCGTCGGCCTGAGCGAAGAGCGGGCGATCGCCCGCTTCGGCGTCGATGCCATCAAGGTGCACCGTTGCAGCTTCAGGCCCATGAGCCAGGCCCTGCCGGCACGCGGTCCCAAGGTTCTGCTGAAACTGATCGTGGCGGCAGAGAGCGGCAAGGTGCTCGGCGCGCACATGGTGGGTGACCATGCCGCCGAAATCATTCAGATGGCGGCCATCGCGATCGGCATGGGGGCCACCAAAGCCGACTTTGATCGCACCATGGCGCTGCATCCCTCGGTGGCCGAGGAGTTCGTCACGATGGCGAACTAACTCAGGCCTGCCGCAAGGCTTCGAGTTGCCCGTTGCCATGCAGCTCGGCCAGGGCGTCATAGCCACCGATCCAATCGCCATCGATGCTGATCTGGGGCAGCGGTAGCCCCGGCTGCGGGTCGACGATCCGATGGGGGATGCCCAGGGTTCGCAGCAACCGCAGGGCCCTGCGCGAGAACGGGCAATCGGGCGAAACCGCCAGCGCAACGCGTGGCTCTGCCCGACCCAACACGGCCTGCTTGATCGCAGCATGGTCAACCGCTGATTGGTCGATCACCGAGGGTGCCGGGTCATCAAGAAAACCCACCAACAGATCGGCGCCTTTGAGCACCAGGGTGCCGTGCTCGAGATGACCGCCCCAGACCTGACACTGGGGATCGGAGAAGCTCAGATGGAGATGCACACCCTCGGGAGCCAGGGTGCCCTGCAGGGTGATGATCTCAAGCTCGCCGTTGAGCACCGTGGGCTGCCGCCGGCCCGGGCACTGGAATGCCGCCTGCGACAGATTGCCGACAACGCCCAAAACAAAACCCGAAGCGCCCTGCTCGCGGGCGAGTTGCTCGAGGCTGCGGCGCACATCGCTGCCGGGTTCGAGATGAAGTGACAGGGCTCGCATGGGGGGGAGGTTAGTCCTCCACCCCCATCACTCCTGCCTCAACGGCTGGCTTCGGCATGGTGCAGCAACAGGTGCTCCACCTCGTTCATGGCGGCCTCGGCCTCCTGACGGCTGCGGCTGAACTCGCCCTGGGCCTCGTTGAGCAGGGCTTCAGCCACGCGATCAAGCAGGGCCTCACGCTGCTCGCGCATCAGCGCCAGCAGCTCGGCTTCGATCAGCTGCTGCAGGGCCCGGCTGCGCAGGTTGGAGTGCACCCCCGCCTCAGCCAGGGTGCCGTGCACCAGCTCAGCAACAAACAGGCGCTGCACCTCATGGCTGCGCAGAAAGCTTTCAACGGCGTTGAGGGCCCCATCGACCAGGGCGCGTTCAGGTTCGGCCGCGTCATCGGCGAGCCTGAATTCCCAGTCGAGATGACGCCGCTGCCACCCCTGACCCTGGAGGTGCGGCGTGACGCTCTGGCTGAAGCTGTCGAGAGAAATCTCATAGACGCGCTCGGCAAGGCGCTCGCACCAACTGACGCCATGGCGCCTGAGGCTGCTTTGCAGAACGTCGCGAGAGACGGCATGGCCACCGTGGTGGCTGTGACAGACGCCGTCAGGACATTCAATGGCGGTGAGCGACATGGAGCCCAATCGATGCATGAACCCACGGCATAGCAACGGCGCTCCGTAACCCCCAACATCGCCCCGGATTCACAGCGTCAGCCGTTCATGGATGAATGGGCGCCTGGCCATCAAGACGTAGATCCACGGTGCAGAGGCCCGGCGCCACGGGCAGCCACGGTGGACCGGAAGGCCCCTCGTGCCAGATGACAACTGGATCGATCGCAGCAAAACCGTTGCACTCACTGTGAAGGATCCAGGCTTCGATGGGCTGCTGCGAGCCATGGCCGATCAGGGCCAGCCGCAGGGGCACATGCAGAGGTTCAAAGGGATGGAGACAGGGAAACAACGCCTCCTGGCGGTAGCGAACAGCCAACGGTTGACGCCCTTCGGTAGCCAAGCGCAGTTCGCGCCCCTGCAACAGCAGGCGGTACTCCCGGCGAAACGCCGGGTTGACGATCAGCTCGAAACGGCGCAGTGAGCTATCGACAAATCGGCTGGTGCTGCCGCCTTCAACTGGCACATCGCACAGCAAGGGCCAGGGTTCGAGTGCCTGACGAATCGTCAGTGTGGCCTCGCCTGACTGCCAGTGCAGCAGTTTCGGAAACCGCCACCGCCAGATGGCGCGCAGCGGCTCGGGGTCAAGCGGCAGCCCTGCGGCAGCAAGATCGCCCAGGACCTGCTCAAGGTCAGCCCAGAGTGCAGTGGGCAGCAGGGCGCGATCGTGCAGGTCAGCGCCCCAGTTCCGCAGACCAACAGGACGGCGCTCGGGCTCAAGCAGCATCACCACGAGGGCGCGCCAGAGCAGTGCCACCGCTGAGCTCCAGTGGTGATGGGGCATGGTCTCAAGAGCTCTGAACTCGAGCAATCCCTGGCAACCGGCGGTCCAGGCGGGGTTCCAGAACTTGTCGAGACTGATCTCGCTGCGATGGGTGTTGCCGCTGCGGTCGGCATGGAGGTGGCGCAGGGTCTCTCCGATCGCAACGCGGTGATCCCCGGCTGGGAGGTGCTCGAGCAGACGGTGGGCCAGCTCCAGATCGAGCAGGCTGGCGCTGCCTTCATCGGGCCGGGGCGCCTGGGACGCTGGCCCGACACTGGCACCACTGAAGAGATAGGCCAGTGCGGGATGCCACTGCCAGTAACGCAGGATCGCCACCAACCAGGCGGGGCGACTGAAGAAAGGATGCTGCTCGAGGCTGGGCCCACCCAGCAACAGATGGTTGCCACCACCCGTTCCCAGCGTGCGGCTGCCCTGCTGTTTGAAGGCGCGCAGGCCAACGGCGCCACCACCTTGCTCGAGCACCTCAAGCCAGCGGGCATAGTCGGCCCAGGTGCGGCAGACCGGAAGATTGATTTCGAGCACGCCGGGGTCTGAAGCCAGCCCCAGCACCTGCCAGTGGCCCTCGATGTCGAGCGGCAGCACACCGCTCAGCTCGGGCAGACAAAGCCCCTGGCAGGCGTTGGCCAGGGCCGCCAGCAACTGCTCGAAGGGGGCGCGCTCCACCGGTGGCAGAAACAGCCCCCAGCCGCCTGGCCATCGCTCGATGGTGAGCACCTGACGCAGCTCCTCAGCCGGAAAGTGCTCCAACGGGAGCCGCAGACCCGCCGGACCGCTGGCGCTGCTCAGACACCGCTGCTCTGGGGGCAACATCCAGGCAAAGCTGTGCCAACCCGTCTGATCCCAGCTCAGGGGCAACGCCCAGGTCTGGCGGTCTGGATCGTTGGGGTCGCTGAGCTCCACGGCCTGCAGCGCTACACCCAGGGCCAGCTCCAGCCCAGACAGCACCGCTGCGATACGAGCGGCGTCAGGCAACAGCGGGCTGGTCGGTGCCGACGCCGATGGCTCAGGCCAGGTCACCAGCGGGGTGCCATCGGTTCCGGTGATCAACCGCAGGGCCCAGCGAGGGTTGACCTCACCGTCGTACCGCTTGCCGGGGCAGTAGATGAGGGTGCTGCCAGGCCAGGCCCGCTGCTGCAGCTGGGCCGCCAGCGCTCTGGCATAGCCCAGCTTGGTGGGACCATCAGCAGCCACACTCCACTCAGGCCCCTGGGGCTCGAGCGGTACATAGGTGGGCTCACCGCCCATGGTCAGGGTGATGCCGGCGCGTTTCAAGCGCGACTCGAGGACTGCGGCAGTGCTCTTGTGCGCAACAGGCACCAGCTTTGACTTGGCTGATCCAGTCCTCGCGCAGTACAGCAACTGTTGAAGAACCAACCGCTACCGAGTGGCTGATTGATCAGGATTCGGCCACAGCCAGCAGCCACAACACCAGCAATCCAGCCGCAAACCAAGCCAAACACTGGGCCGAGCGGCTTGCCGTCGCCTGCCCCTTGATCTCGGGCACCAGATCTGAGGCGGCGATGTAAAGAAAATTGCCCGCTGCAAACACCACCAGAACCGGTAAGGGCAGGGAACCAGCCAGCAACCAGGCCAGCAGACCACCCAACGGGAAACTGAGACCCGCGATGGCATTCCAGCGCAGGGCCACGGCAGGACGCCAGCCGCTGTGCACCAGCACGCCGAAATCACCCAGCTCCTGGGGCAGCTCATGGGCTGCAGCAGCCAGCCAGGCGGCGGCACCCGCAGCCGGATTGATCAGAAAGGTGCTGGCGATTCCCAGTCCACCCACGAAGTTGTGCAGAGCATCGCCGAGCAGCACCAGCAGCACCACGGGTTTCACAGCACTGGGCTGGCGGCGGTGGGAGTGGTGCCAATGGAGCAGTTGTTCAAGCGCCAGAAACACACTGAATCCAGCAGCCAGAGCGCTGCCGGCCGCCAGCGGTGAGAGGGCCACCAATCCCTGAGGAAGCATGTGAAACAGGGCTCCACCCAGCAGGGATCCTGCCGCCAGCGCAATCAATGGAAGCAGCAATCGCTCCTGGCTCTGTGGCGAGAGCACCATTGTCAGCCCGCCGACCAGCGTGATCAGGTTCATCAGCAGCCCACCAGCCGCAATGATCACCAGGGCATTCAGCCCCGCCACCACAACCAGGCCTCACGGTTGATCAGGAGGCCGATGGCAGTCAAAACGAACATCAACAGAACCTGATCACTCCTGGAGTCAGGAATCCGGATGTCGGCAATCAGATGCAGGACATTGCTGACGGTATAACCAACGCTGAACCAGAACTGTGCGCTACGCCAACCGATACCGTTGCTCCAGCTCAGCGGTGCTGAGATGGCATGGATCGTCAACAGCAGCGCCAGCAACGGCAACAGGAAATAGGCCAGCATCGCCATGAACACCGCCGGGAGCTTTCCCGGCGGAACATGGGATTTGATCTCCACCGACACCCCATGGAACAGGGGCATCAAGCCCAGCTCCACGTGATACAGCATCACCAGAAGCCAGGCCATCCACAGGCCAGCCAGACGCAGGCCATGGTCAACCATCATTCGATCAACATGTCTCGAATAGCTTTGTCAGTCTGGTCACGGCAATCCAGCAAGCACCATTATTCGATGCTGCAGATGCGTAGAAAAGAGGCTGCAGTCATGGAACAACCTTGCGCAGACTGCAAGCCTCAAGACAGGCTGATGTCGGCGTCAACCCTCAAACAGAACAAGGGTGCAGTGACACCAGTCGACTGCTGACCCTTGAGACAGGCCAGCATCGTGTCGGCATCAGAGACCTCGAAAGGGTCAACTTGACATTGGTCTTCGAAGCCTGGCTCGATGAAGATTTTTTTCGATCAAGCCATCATTGACAACCATCACATAGCGCCATGAACGCAAAACAAAGCCAACATTAGACTTGTCAACCAGCATGCCCATCTTGCGGGTGAATTCACCATTGCCGTCGAGCAAGAGGAAGACATTTCCAGCTCCGACATGGCGTCCCCACTGGAACATCACAAAGGCATCATTGACCGACACACACGATCTTGTCCACGCCTTGAGCCCTGAACTCGCCATGAAGCTCCTCATACCGAGGCAAATGGTTGGAGGAGCAGGTCGGCGTGAACGCGCCGGGGAGTGAAAACACAACAACCTTCCTGCCTGCAAAGAGCTCGTCACTGCTGAGGTCCTGCCAGCGGTAAGGATTGGGACCGGGGACAGATTCATCCCGAACCCGTGTCTTGAAGATCACGCTGGGAACACGGCCAATGGGAACCAGCACCAAGAGTGCAGAGATCAGAGGCCATGAGAGCTGAAGGCTGGCGAACGACCGCCACCACGGACATCAGCGGGAGCTTACTCATAGTGAGTATGACTTGAGTCCAGGGCCGTGGGCGTCGTGCCCACTGGCGCCCAGGCTGATCACTGCATGAACGGCGGCCTTGGATGATCTGCTGACAAACTGCGGCGATCGATCCACTTCTGATGGCCCGTCGACAGCGGCTTCTGATCACCCTGGCAGGCCTGTGTGGTCTCGCCCTGGTGGGCTGTGCCAATGATGAGGGCACCCTGCAGAGCCAGAAACTGGCGCTGATCAAAGGGCGCGGCGAACTCATCTGCGGGGTGCAGGGAACATTGCCGGGCTTCAGCAGCGTTGAACGCGATGGGTCCTATGTGGGCCTTGATGTGGACATCTGCCGTGCCGCAGCGGCTGCGGTCCTGGGGGACCCCGACAAGGTTCAGTACCGGGATCTGAACCCGAGCGAGCGGTTTGCAGCGCTGGCCAGCGGAGAGGTTGATCTGCTGTCGCGCAACACCACCTACACCCTGAGCCGCGACGCCGCCGGTGGCAACGGGCTGAGCTTTGCTCCCGTCGTCTTCTATGACGGCCAGGGGTTGATGGTGCCCAAGGCCAGCGGCATCACCGGCATCAAGGGGCTGAGCGGCAAACCGATCTGTGTCGAGACCGGTACGACAAGCGAGCTCAACCTGGCCGACCGCATGCGTGAGTTAAAGCAGGCCTACACCCCCCTCAAGTTCCAAACCTCCGATCAGACCTATGCCGCCTATCTGCAGGGACGTTGCGCTGCGGTGACCACCGATCGCTCCCAGCTGGCGGCCAAACGCACCGGGTTCCCCAATCCCGACGCCCACACCCTGCTGCCGGATGTGATCAGCAAGGAACCGTTGGCCCCCGCCACCGTCAACGGCGATCCCCTCTGGAGCGATGCGGTGCGCTGGACGATCTATGCGCTGATGCAGGCCGAGGAACTCGGCATCACCCAGGCCAACGTCGAGGCCAAGGTCGCCGAAGCCAAGGCCAACCCCAACCTGGCCGATCTGCGGCGGTTCCTGGGCGTCGAGGGTGATTTTGGCAAGCAGCTTGGCCTAAGCCCCGATTTTGTGGTCAAGGCACTCAAGGCTGTCGGCAATTACGGAGAGATCTTCGAGCGCAACGTGGGCTCTGGTTCGCTGCTCCGACTCGAACGGGGTCTGAACCG
The DNA here is from genome assembly GCA_040399325.1 of Prochlorococcaceae cyanobacterium. Classification (GTDB taxonomy): domain Bacteria; phylum Cyanobacteriota; class Cyanobacteriia; order PCC-6307; family Cyanobiaceae; genus RGUW01. The sequence continues at coordinate 7,996 of JBBASJ010000001.1, read as the reverse complement.
CTCCTGGAAGAGCGGCGGTCTGATCTATGCACCGCCGTTCCGCTGATGCAGACACCCTGGTGGCGAAACCGGCGTCTTCTGCCCCTGCTCGTGCAGGCGGCAGTGGGTTTGATGGTGCTGGTGACGATCGCTTTTCTGCTGGGCAACCTGGTGCGCAATCTCAGCGCGGCAGGTCTGCTGCTGAGCTGGCGCTGGCTGAACCTGCCGGCGGGTTTCGACATCTCTGAGACGCTGCTGCCGTTCAACGCCGAATTGCCCTACTGGCGTGCGCTGCTGGCGGGGCTGGTCAACACCGTGCGCGTTGTGCTGATCGGTCTGGTGGGGGCCACCCTGCTCGGCACATTGGCGGGCACCGCTGCGTTCAGCAGCAACGGGCTGCTGCGACGTCTGTCGCGCACCTATGTGGAATTGGTCCGCAATGTGCCGCTGCTGTTGCAGCTGCTGTTCTGGTATTTCGTGGTGTTTCTCAGCCTCCCCAACGGCCCTGCCGCCATCCAGCTGCCCTGGGTCGTGCTGGCCAAATCGGGGCTCTACCTGGGATCAACCCAGCTCATTGATGGGGTCTGGCAGGGCAGTCTGCGCATCACACTCGAATTTGCCGCCCTGCTGACCGGTCTGATCATCCACAGCGGGGCCTTCATCGCCGAGGTGGTGCGGGGTGGGGTGACGGCGGTGCCCGCAGGCCAGTGGGAAGCGGCCCGCTCCCTCGGCCTGAGCGCGGGCCAGACGCTCTCGCGCGTTGTGCTGCCCCAGGCCCTGCGGGTGATCGTGCCCGCCCTCAACAGCCAGTACATCTCCCTGGCCAAGAACTCGTCGCTGGCCGTGGCCTGTGGCTACAGCGACCTCTATTCAGTCGCCGAAACCACCCTCAACCAGACAGGTCGCGCGGTCGAAGTGGTGCTGATCCTGCTGGGCACCTATCTGGCCATGGACCTGGTGATCTCACTGCTGATGAACCGACTCAACCAGCTGGTTCAGATTCAGGAACGCTGATGCACAGACCACAGGCACTCACCAACCGACTGCGCCGCGAACTGTTCGCGACCCCGCTCGACGGTTTGATCACCGTGGCCCTGCTCCTCGGCCTGGGCGCCGGTCTCAAGGCCCTGCTGCACTGGACCCTGACCCAGGCTGACTGGGCCGTGATCCAGGCCAACAGCACCCTGCTGGCCGTCGGTCGCTACCCCCTCGAACAACAGTGGCGCCTGTGGCTGTTGACCGCACTGCTGAGCGGAGCGGCAGGCAGCAGCTGGGGGCTGCTGCGTGGTCGTGGCTGGCCGCACAGCGATCGCCTCGCCGCAGCGGTGCTGGTCGTGCTCGGCCTCGTGCTGCCTGCAATTCTGGGGCTGACGGCAACGGTGCAGCAGCGCTGGTGGTGGATCACCGCCTTGCTGATTGCCGGTCGCTGGGCAGCCGGTCGCTGGGGTGGAGAGCTGCCATCGCGCTGGCGGCGTCTGCTGCCCCTGGCCTGGCCGATGCTGTATCTGCTGGGCCTGGGGCTGATCGGCGGTGGGCTTGGCCTGATGAGCGTCAGACCGTCCCAGTGGGGCGGTCTGCTGCTCACCCTGATCGAGGCCAGTTTCGCGATTCTGGTGTGTTTTCCCCTGGGGATCGCGCTGGCCCTGGGGCGGCGCAGTGAGCTGCCCCTGTTGCGCTGGTGTTCGACGCTCTACATCGAGTTCATCCGCGGGGCGCCGCTGATCACCCTGCTGTTTCTGGGTCAGAACATCCTCGGTTTTCTGTTGCCCGGGGGTCTGGCTCCCGATCGCGTCTGGCGGGCCGCCTGGATCCTCACCTTCTTTGCCGCCGCCTATGTGGCTGAGGCCGTGCGTGCCGGTCTGGCCGCCCTGCCCCGGGGCCAATGGGAAGCCGCCCGCTCGCTGGGGCTGAACACGGTCCAGACCCTGCTGCACGTGGTGCTCCCCCAGGCCCTGCGTGTGGCGCTGCCCGCGACCGTGGGCCAGTTCATCACCCTGCTGCAGGACACGACGCTGCTGTCGTTGATCGGACTGCTCGATCTGCTCGGCGTCGCCCGCGCCGTGATGGCCAACCCAGAATTCCTGGGCCGCAATGCCGAGGTTTATCTGGTGCTGGCCATTCTGTTCTGGTGCTGTTGCGCCGCCCTGGGGCTGGGCAGCCGCTCCCTGGAACGTCGCCTGAACCGCCAAAGCCTGCGATCTCAGCCATGACCGAAACCATGACCAGCCATCCCAAGGCAGACGACCCGCGGACCGTGATGATCGAAGCCCGCGCGGTCCAGAAGTGGTACCCCAACGGCTTCCATGCCCTGCGTGGGGTCGACCTCACCGTGCATCAAGGTGAAGTCGTGGTGATCATGGGGCCCTCGGGCTCGGGCAAGAGCACCTTCCTGCGCACCTTCAACGCCCTTGAAGACTTTCAGAAGGGTTCGATTGTGGTCGATGGCATTGAACTCTGTGATGACGTGCGACGCATCGACGCCATCCGCCGCGAGGTGGGGATGGTGTTCCAGCAGTTCAACCTGTTTCCGCACCTGAGCGTGCTCGACAACCTGACCCTGGCACCCACGCTGGTGCGCCACCGCACCAAGGCCGATGTGCAGCGACAGGCCCTGGAGTTGCTGGCGCGCGTCGGCATCCACGAACAGGCGCATAAGTTTCCCGGTCAGCTCTCCGGTGGCCAGCAGCAACGGGTGGCGATCGCCCGCTCGCTGTGCATGGAACCGCGCCTCCTGCTGTTTGACGAACCCACCAGCGCCCTGGATCCCGAGATGGTGCAGGAGGTGCTGATGGTCATGCAGGAGCTGGCCAAAGAGGGCATGACCATGGTGGTCGTCACCCACGAGGTGCGTTTTGCTCGGCAGGTGGCCGACCGGGTGGTGCTGATGGCCGATGGCGAAGTGGTCGAAATTGCCCCGCCCGAGCAATTCTTCACCGCCCCGCAGCATCCGCGCAGCAGGCAGTTCCTCAGTCAGATCAGTTAAGACCGAGGGGCCCAACGAGGGCTAACTGAGGTCGAGGCGGAGCTGCTCAACACCCCCATCTACAACCAGGCGGCCCCCGCGCCCCCGTGCCGACCCTGTCTTGGGTAGACCGGCCCGCCGTGAGCCATGGCGGCGCTGAATGGCATCGGCAATCGTGCCAAAGCCTGCCGCTCGACGCAACGCCCAGAGACGATCACGCGCCAGGGCCGCCGCCGCCGACCAATCGACGATCGGGCTGGGATAGTCGCGACCGAGTACACAGCCGCACCGCCGTTGGGTCTCCCCATCCATGGTCCAGGGCTGCTGCAGGTGCACGGCCGGAACCTTGGCCAGCTCAGGTAACCAACGACGCACGAACACCCCATGGGGATCGTGATCCAGGGCCTGCTTGAGCGGGTTGTAAATACGAATGGTGTTGATGCCGGTCGTACCCGACTGCATCTGGCACTGACTCCAGTGAATGCCGGGCTCGTAGTCCACGAACAGGCGAGCCAGATGCAATCCGGAGTCGCGCCACGGCAGCCAGAGCTGGTAGCTGGCCACCGACAGCAACATGGCGCGCATGCGGAAGTTGAGCCACCCGGTGGCAATCAGTGACCGCATGCAGGCATCGACAAAGGGCAGGCCGGTGCGTCCCAGGCTCCAGGCCGCCAACCTCTCGGCCGAGGGTTCGCGCAGGCCCGCCGTGTGCGGATGCAACGCGCTGAACTCAAGCGAGGGCTGGTCCTCGAGCTTCTGCATGAAGTGGCAATGCCAATGGAGACGCTCCTCAAAGCGGTGCAACGCCAACGCCCAGCCGCGACACCCCTGAGCCAGCAACTGGTCGCGACGGCCTCGCGAGTCCTGGATCACCTCCTTCATCGACAGGGTGCCCCAACTGAGATGGGCTGACAGTCGGGAGCAGCTGCTCACGGCTCGCGCCGGATTGGACAGATCACGCTGATAGCGCTGGCTGCGCTGCGTCAAAAAACCATGCCATAGCTCGAGGCCGTTGCTGCGACCTGATGGTTGACGTGCGGCACAGCCGTCGTCAGCGAGGCCCAGCTCGGCAACCGAGGGGATGGAACCGGGATCCACGCCGGCCAGCGGTTCCAGTGCCTCCGGGGAGGGCAGCACCGGGCTGGCCATGCGTGCTTCCCAACGGCCTGCCCAGCCCTCACGACTGGGCAGGGGCCTAACCACGCCGAACTGGGGACGTTCGCTCCAGGGAATGCCCTGGCTGCGCGCCCAGGCTGCGACCCTGCGGTCACGGGCATAGGTCCAGCCGTTTCCGGTTTCCTCGTGACTCCAGAGGTGGGCGATCCCGACGTGGCGATGGGCACGCGCCAGCAGGGCGACCACCTCACCCCGGCGGACGACCAGAGGCATCCCCAATGCGGCAAGCGCCTGGCGCAACTCAACCAGAGCCTCGCGGCAGAAGGCCCACTGCCGGGCCGAGGCATCCTGCTGCTGCCAGAGCTCAGGCTCCACCACATACAGAGGCAGAACCGGTCCGCGGCGAGACGCCTCAAGCAGGGGTGCATGGTCAACGATCCGCAGATCCCGCTTGAACCAGACGACCTGCACAGAGCCCACGACTGAGCACCGCTGCCTCGAGAATCGCCATTGTGGCCACCCAAACAGGGCGGCGCGACCCCATCACCGCACCCGGTAGCTTCAAGGGATGCAGGCACCCGCAGCACTGCTCAGCCGTCTGGCTGAGATCCCAGGCATGGCACCGGGGCAACGCCGCCTGGTGGTGCTGCTGAGCCAGCTCGGTGATTTCGACAGCCTCGAGTACGCCCAGGCTCTGGTCGGTGTGCTGCCCAGACTTGAGGCGTCGGGCATCGCTCTGCAGGCCATCGGCATCGGCGACGACGCGGGCGCGGATCGGTTCTGCGCCTTCACCGGTCTTCCGAGGAACCGACTGATCGTCGACGACGAACCGATCCTGCATCGCGCCCTCGATCTCTACGGCGGACTGCAACCACCGGGTGGACCATGGCCGGGCCTGTTGCTGATGTGTGCCGGCATCGGCTCACCGGGAACCCTGGCAGAAGTGCTGCGGGGGTACAGCGGTGATCGCACGGCAGCCGAGCGCATCGGCGCTGATCAGGTCGTGCAGCTGGGTCGGTGGCTAAGGATCCGTGGATCCCTGTTTGGCCGGTTGGGGTCTGGATACCAACGGCCGTTTGAACTGGCCACGGTGCGTCTGTCCAACATGGTCGAAGTGCTCGGCCACTGGCGCACTTATGTGCCCCGTGACGACTACATCACCCAACGGGGGGGCACCTACCTGCTCGAGGTCGACGATTCAGTGCTCTACAGCTACCGCGACCGCGGCATTCTGGGCTTCTCGGCGACGATGGATCGCCCCCTTCGCTTCCTGGAGTCCTTTTTGGCTGCCTGAGCGGTGCCGCTTCACCGCAGCGTTCAACCAACCGCCTGAACCTCGTGCCTGGGCGGTGGTTCGGTCGGCTGCAGCAACGGCATCACGACGGTGCTGACTCCCAGCATCAGAAACGACACCGCACCCAGCATCGCCAGCAGTCGCAGACCGAGGCTGCGCCCTGGGTCAACCAACGGCTCGTCCTGGTCATCAGCATCGGCGGGGGGCTTGGTTGGAGACACCGAACGGAGACCCGACAGGACTGCATCCTGCCGTTGCTAGCACGACTACCGCCGCACCGGAGCCCATCAGCGCCACAGGGGCCGCAGGGAGCCAGCCAGAGGCAGTGCTTGACATCCCGAAACAGATGACTTAGTACAGGCGTACTGATCACATCGCGATGGCCGTCTCTTCCCCCTATGCGCTGTTCAGGGCCGCGGATGACCACTGGCCTCAGCTCGTGCCATCAGCTCGGCCCGCTGGGCGCGCTCCCCTGGCTCAGGTCCAGTCCTCTGCAGCCCTGGTAACGAAGCGACCCAGCCGGGCTGGTTGGTGCTCGGTGATTCAGGGAGAGCTCTTTCAGCACCCCTGGGCCTGAGGGTCTGCGGATGCCAGAGGACGGTTGTCCACCCATCCCGGCCCCTTGGCGCCTGACCCTGGCTCAGGAGACGCTGGGGGTCATTCCGCCTGTTGATCTGTGGTGCTGCAAGCCGAACAGGGTCAGATTCAGATCCATACCGAAAACATCTTCCCGATCATCAAGAAAGCCGTCTACAGCGGCCACGAGGTGTTCCTGCGTGAGCTGGTGAGCAACGGCGTTGATGCCATCAGCAAGCGCCGCATGGCGGCCATGGCGGGTGACTGCAGCGAAGGGAGTGACGGCAGGATCGAGATCCGCATCGACCGCGAGGCCAAGACCCTCACGATCAGCGACAACGGCATCGGCATGAGCGCCGATGAGGTGAAGCGCTACATCAACCAGGTGGCCTTCTCGAGCGCCGAAGACTTCCTCGAGAAGTACAAAAGCGAAAGCGATGCCATCATCGGCCATTTCGGCCTGGGCTTCTATTCGAGCTTCATGGTGGCCAAGCAGGTCGAACTGGTGACCCTCAGCGCCCGGGAGGGCAGTGAGGCCGTGCGTTGGAGCTGTGACGGCTCCCCCAGCTTCAACCTCGAGGCGGCCGAACGCAGCGAGCCCGGCACCGATGTAATCCTGCATTTGATGGACGAGGAGCTCGAGTACATCGAGCCAGCGCGCATCAAGACGCTGATCACCACCTACTGCGATTTCATGCCGGTGGATGTGCAGCTCGAGGGCGAGACCGTCAACAAGCGGGAGGCGCCCTGGCGCAAGAGTCAGCGAGATCTGAGCGACAACGACTACATCGAGCTCTACCGGTACCTCTATCCCTTCCAGGGGGACCCACTGTTGTGGGTTCACCTCAACACCGATTATCCCTACAACCTGCAAGGCATCCTCTACTTCCCCCGATTCAGCGGTCGGGCCGACTGGGAAAAAGGTGAGATCCGCCTGTACTGCAACCAGGTGTTCGTGAGCGATTCGATCAAGGAGGTGGTCCCCCGTTACCTGCTGCCCCTGCGCGGCGTGATCGATTCCCCAGATATTCCACTCAATGTGAGCCGTTCGGCCCTGCAGACCGACCGTCGGGTGCGCTCCATCGGGGGCTTTGTGGCCAAGAAGGTGGGCGATCGGCTCAAGGAGCTGCACCGCGATGATCCCAAGCGCTATGCCGAGATCTGGGAGTCGCTCGCACCCTTCATCAAGATCGGGGCCATGGAAGACGAGAAATTCGCCGAACAGGTGGCCGAACTCGTGCTGTTCGGCACGACCGCAACAGCGCATGAACAGCCTGCCGCCACTGACTCCGGGGAGCCAAGCGGCGATGCCTGGTCTGATGCCAGCAAGATCATCGATCCGATCCCGGGTGGCGGTGGCAAGGCCTACACCACCCTGGCTGGCTACCGCTCACGACTGGAAGCCGCGAATGACAAGCGGATCCTGTACTGCACCGACGAGGCCGCCCAGGCCGGAGCCCTCGCCCTGTGGAAGAGCCAGGGGGCCGAGGTGCTACTGGCCGACACGTTCATTGATTCGCAGTTCATCCCCTGGCTCGAATACCGCCACGAGGAACTGAAGTTTCAGCGTGTCGATGCTGAGCTTGACGACTCCCTGCAGGAGAAAGACAGCGAGCTTTCTGATGCCGACGGCAAAGACGCCAGCGAAAAACTGCGCGAGCTGTTCAAGGCGGCACTGGCCAACGACAAGGTGACGATCCAGGTGCAATCGCTCAAGGGCGACACGGCGCCGGCAGCCCTGATCCTGCTGCCCGAGCAAATGCGCCGCATCAACGACATGGGAGCGCTGATGGAGCAACGCCTTCCCGGCCTGCCCGAACACCACGTGCTGCTGGTGAACCGCCGCCATCGCCTGGTCGAAGGGCTGCTGAAGCTCTCGGCCGGCTCGGTGATCACCACACCCGGCGCCGGCGCCAGCGCTTCGCCCAGCCAGCAACTCGCAGACGATCTGGGCCGCCATCTCTATGAGATGGCCCGCCTGGCGGTCGGCGGCATCGAGCCCAATGAGCTGGCCGGCTTCCAACAGCGCAGCGCCGATCTGATGGGCCGGCTCATGGAGCGGGGTCTCT